>CAZUCC010000026.1:0-4323 GCA_964619065.1 uncultured Acidobacteriaceae bacterium
CGTCCCAGCTCGGCTTTCCGGACCTCACCAAACTGGGTTTCCCAGCCACTTTCCAGCCGTTCTCCGGCGCGCAGGCTCTGGGCCTTGGCCTTCCTTCCATCTATGTGCAAGGGATTGGCAATCCTCACGATGCTTTCAGCAATAAGCCGCTCGGATTCTTCTGGCAGGATTCCTGGAAGCCTCGCTCCAACCTGACATTGAACTACGGAATTCGCTACGACGTGGAGTTCGGCCCGAAATTCGCACCGCCGACCGGCTTCCAGGGCCTCGCCGGCGCAGCATACAACACACTCGGAGTTCAGAAAGGCGTCGAGAACGACACCAATAACTTCGCGCCACGCGTCGGATTGGCATGGGACCCCAAGGGCGACGGCAAAACCGTCCTTCGCGGTTCTTATGGCATCTTCTATGACCATCCGCTGCTGGGCTTGTACTTTCTCGGAGACGCATCCGATGGATCGAAAACTGGACAACTGGAATTCTTTCCCGGCGCCCCATGCGATGGTTCGGCGCCCGGCAGCCCCTTCAATCTGAATGCATCGAATATTTTCCAGGGGACGCTGGGTTTGGCAACCTGTTTCCCCGCCGCCGGTCCGGCTCTCGGGTACCTGCCGTCGGAGCAACGTTTCGATTCTTTCGATCCCACTACGCTGTTTACCAACCAGGGTTTTCTCGCCGCTGGGTTGCCCCTAATCTCGCAACCGTTTGGTTACCCGCAGGCGAAGAACTTTGTCTTTGCCTACTCCAACCAAGCGAACCTAACGGTCGAGCACGATTTCGGCAACGGTTTCGGGATTAGCTTCGCCTACAACTTCAATGGCGGCCGTCATCTGAATCGCCCCATCGGAGCCAACGCTGCTTACGGAGATCTTACGGTGGCTAACTGGAGAGCAGCTCTGGCCGATCCGAGTTCCGGAGTAACGCTAACCACCAGCCCGTTGGCAGTCGGCAGCGGCAACGTGCCCTGCGATCCTCTGGATCCAACCTGGGTCTCGGCGGGGCTCGTCAGCTTCTTCCGGCCCGGAGGCGTTAATCCGTCCATTGCGAACGCTTTGATTTCACAAGGCGCAGGAGGCTGCGTGACCTTGGCGAACGCACTTCTCGCCGCCAGCGGCAAAAAGTTCAACACCAATTGCGATCCCTTCGCCCACGCCGGCGATCTCACAGGTTGCGTCCCGTTTAGCGATATGGCTGCGAACTTCTCGAACGGCAGTTCCGTGTATCACGGGCTTTCCGTCAATCTGCGCAAGCGCTTCAGCCAGCACTACAATTTCCTCGCGTCGTACACGTGGTCGCATGCCATCGACGATTCGACGGATTTGCAGTCGCCCCTGTCGCCGCAGGATGACCATAATCCCAGAGCCGAGCGCGCAAACTCCACGTTCGACCAGCGTCATCGTTTCGTCTTCAGCGGTGGCTACGAGGTCGGCAAGCTGGCAGGCGGCGGTTTTACCAGCAGGCTGTTCAGCGATTGGAGTTTCTCCACCATCGTGGATGTGGCTTCGGGGCGTCCGTTCAATATCATCACGCCGACCGATACCACGTTCCAGTTTCACTCGGCGGGTGCGCGTCCCAACGCCGTGCCGGCGGGAACCGCTACAACCTCTTGCCAGGATCCCGTGGTTCCCTCCAAATTTTCGCCGACGGGCTTCCTGCAGCAGGCCTGCTTCATCGACGGCGGCCTGGCGGGCAATCTCGGCCGCAACAAGGGAATTCGCCCATGGACGTTGTTCAACGACATGCGTGTAGCGCGGACATTCTCCCTCGGAGAACGTTTCAAACTCGAAGGCATCATGGACCTGTTCAACGTTGTCAACCGCTTCAACGTAGCCGACGTCAACCCGCTCTTCACGCAGGCCGGGCAGGCCACTGCCGCCTCCGACCCAAGGCAGTTCCAGTTCGCCCTGCGCCTAAAGTGGTAAGAGTTAGGATTCAATGTGGCGCGGACACTCCTGTCCGCGTCTCCCGGTGGAAGTTACTCTTGCGCTACTTATAAAAGGAGACTCTACCGGGCCTTTCGATTTTTCGTTACTGGCGCTAGCGATACATTCTTCTCGCATGCTAGCGTTCAAGCCTGCCGTTATTCTCAGCACGCGGACAAGAGTGTCCGCGCCACACAATCACTGCTAAAATCATCTTACCCGCCGTTCACTCTTGACGATTCCCTGGAGATCTCCCAAATGTCCCAACCCACAAGCCAGCGCACCCGTTTGATCCGGGAAAGCGATCGCGCCCTCTACGACCGCGAGGCGGTCTACCGGATTCTCGACGCGGGCTTCCTCTGCCACGTGGGCTTTGTGCAGGAGGGCCAACCGTTTGTCATTCCCACGGGATACGGCCGCAATGGCGATGTGCTCTACATCCACGGCTCGGCGGCCAGCCGCATGCTCAGAGAGGTACGGAAGAGCGTCCCCGTCTGTGTCACCGTCACGTTGCTGGACGGACTTGTGCTGGCCCGCTCGATTTTCAACCACTCCATGAACTACCGCTCAGTCGTGATCCTGGGTCAGGCCACGATGGTGGAGGATCCCGCCGAGAAGCTCGAAGCCTTACGCTTGCTGTCCGAGCACATTCTTCCGGGTCGATGGAAGGATTCCCGCTTTCCCAACGAGCGCGAGCTCAAGGCGACAACCGTCCTGCGCTTGCCCATCGAAGAATTCTCCGCCAAAGTGCGCCAGGGCCCGGTGGTGGATGACGCCGAAGACATGTCCTACCCAACGTGGGCCGGTGTACTGCCGCTGTCGATAATACCAGGCCAAGCTGTTCCCGATGAAAGACTAGACCCGAAGCTCAAAGTTCCAGACTACGTCAAGAATTACACCCGGAAATAATGTGGCGCGGGCGCCTCGCCCGCGAAAAGCTTGCATTGGCAATGCGTCCACGTAGACCACCCATGTAGGATCGTCCGCATTTCCAGTGAAGTCGCCGCTAATCCCTCACCATCACTCCCACCAGCTCCTTCACCAGCTTCGCACAGACCGTCGCGCTGACTCCCGCAACATCCTGTGTCGGATTCAGCTCCACCAGATCCGCCGCCACAATCGAGGCGGGCAGGGAATGCAAATGTGCAATCGCCTCCCGCACCGACATCCCTCCCGGCTCGCGGTGCGACACTCCGGGCGCAAACGCCGGGTCGAGCGCGTCGAGGTCGAAGGAAACGTAAATCGGCCCTTCAATCTTCATCTCCGCTAGATTCACCTTGTGCTCCATCCCAAATACTTCCACGCCAAATTTCGCGGCCTGCTCCCGTTGATGCGCGTTGATCGTCCGAATGCCGATCTGAATCAGCCGCACAGCGAACTTTTTTTCCATAATGCGCGCAAACGGGCTGGCGTGGGAGAAGCGGTTATTTTCGTAATTGGCATAGAGATCGGGGTGGGCATCGAAGTGAACAATCGTCAGTCGTGGCCACTTCTGAGCCACGCCGCGCACCAGCGGATACGTGACCGAATGATCTCCCCCGAGGAATAGAGGCTTGCACTCGCCTACCAGCCGAGTCGCCGCGGATTCGGTTTGCGCGAACCAGTCCGCATTCGCGCCGAACTCTAAGTCTCCGGCGTCGCCGAAGATCTCCGGCAGGCCCGTATCGATGCCCGTCTCTGCCCAGGAATTCGATGCGTCGCAGCGCAGGGCCTCGCGAATCTTTGGCGGTGCTTGCGCCGGACCACGTAGATAGGACGAGTTGGCATCCCAGGGTACGCCCAGCAATCGAACTCTGCTTCTCAGCTCTTGCTTCGTTTTTGTAGAGCCCTTCATTTTGCCAGCGTTCCCCAACGCTCTCTAGGAACCAGTAACTCATAGAAAATCAGCAACATACCCAACGGTACCTTGTACCGTTGTCGGTTGACCTACCCCGGGCCGAATAGTAGCATTTCACAGGAATCCCACAGCCTCCTAGGAGCGTTAACGGATTGATGAGCAGTTCCATGAGCTGGTTTCGGGTTTGTGCGCTCGCCACGGTGCTTACACCTTTGGCGGCGTTGGCCCAGGCTCCAGCATCCGGAACTCCTGCTGACAACACTTTTACGGATACTTCCACATCCTCCCCACAGACCGATCCCATTGCCTCCTTGATCGACCAGGCCGAAAAAGAATTCAAGGCAGGCCAGGAAAATTATCAAGCTGGCCACTTGGTGGCCGCCCGGCTCAATTTCGACCACGCTTTTAATTTGTTGCTCGAGAGCTCCTACGATCTGCACTCCGATGACCGCCTGCAGCACGAGTTCGACCGTATCGTAAACAGTGCTTCCAGCCTGGAAATGACAGCGCTCGAACAAGGCGATGGCTTCGCTGCGCAGAAACCCGAGCCCGCGCCCATCGACG
>CAZUCC010000026.1:4333-31616 GCA_964619065.1 uncultured Acidobacteriaceae bacterium
AGGGCGGATTTAGCAAATGCAGAAATCGAAATCGTGAAGGCGCAGGTTGAAGCGGAAATCCAGGCGACACAATCCGATCTGCCACTCATGATCACCGATCCCGTCGTCTCTTACCTCAACTACTTTACGAAGAATGGCAAAGGCACGCTGGAGCGAGGGCTCATCCGGGCTGGCCGCTATGAAGACATGATTCGCCGCGTGCTCAGGGAAGAAGGCGTCCCGCAAGATTTGATCTATTTGGCGCAAGCTGAGTCCGGCTTCCACGAGCAGGCGCTTTCCCGTGCTGGAGCCCGCGGTATGTGGCAGTTCATCAGCAGCCGTGCGACCGGCTACGGCCTCGCCCGCAACTGGTGGCTGGATGAGCGCCTCGACCCCGAGAAGTCCACTCGCGCCGCCGCCCGCCATTTGCACGATCTCTACAACCAGTTCGGCGACTGGTACCTCGCCATGGCAGCTTATAACTCCGGCCCTGGCAACGTGCAGCAAGCCGTCCGCCGCACCGGGTTCGCCGATTTCTGGGAACTCTACCGCCGCAATGTGCTCCCCCGCGAAACCAAAAACTACGTTCCCATCATTGTCGCCGTGACCATCCTAGCCAAGAACCGGGCGCATTATGGACTCGACCACATCGTTTCCGAGCCGCCTTTGGCCTTCGATACGGTGAAGATCGACTACCCGGTGGATTTGCGTCTCGTCGCGGAGTGCGTTGACATCCCCGTAAGCTCGCTGCAGGATCTAAACCCCAGCCTCCTTCGCACCACCACTCCCAAGGACGCGGAATTCGAGTTGCACCTGCCCCTGGGCGCCAAGGACAGTTATGAAACTGCCATTGCAGCCATCCCCGAAGGCATGCGTGTCTGGTGGCGTTACCACCGCGTAGCTCCCGGGGAGACGCTGGCAAGCCTGTCGCGCACTTACCGCACACCTGCTGCCTCCATCGCCGAAGCCAACGCTCTGCCGGGAGACGAGATTCAGCCCGACGCCAAGCTCATCATCCCAATCGCGGCGGGAAAAGTGGTGGTTGGGGAAACCGGCGACCTTTACTCCAAACATGCCGTCCGCTACCGTGCCCGCCGCGGCGATACGATCATTTCGGTGGCCCAGAATTTTGGTGTCCCCCCGGAGAAAGTGCGTGCCTGGAACCACATCCGAGGCAACAGCCTGCGATCCGGTCGCACGGTTCGTATTTACCTGCCCCTTGTGGCTGGCCGGGAAGAGAGCATCGGGGCAAAAACGGCTTCTAAACACCGCCGCACCGGCAGGGTGCAACAGGCGGCCGGGAAGGGTAAGGTCCTGCATAAGGTGCGCCGTGGCGAGACCCTTTCCAGCATCGCCAGTGACTACCACACCACCGTTTCCGCTCTGAAGCGGGACAACGGCCGGGATTCCGCCCTTCTGCACTCCGGCGAAACGCTGGTCGTACAGTCCCGGTAAATACCCTTTCCCACCCGTCTTCTTTAGATTTTTAACGCCATTCCTTCTACAGCTCTTTTGTCCTTGTTGAAGTCCCTTCCGAATTGCTATACTCGCCAACCGTTGGCACAGGAGAAAATTTCTCCTGCTGAAATCGTCGTTATTCTGCTCTGGGTCATTCTGCTCTGGGAGAAGCTTTCCCAGCATCTTTCCCAATTGGGCCGAAGTGGCCCAGCGTTTTTAAGGAGAAGCCGCGATGTTCGACGAGAGGAAGTATTATATGCGCGATGACGAAATGGATGAGTTTGGCGATACTGGCGCCTACGGCGATCCGGTCGAAGAGGATTTCGAAGAAGAGGAAGAAGAGTCCGATGTTGCTATGAGCGAGGACGAAGAAGAACTGGGATCCGCCAAGCCCGTCGTCACGAAGGATGCGCCGTTTCCTATGAAGGAAGTGACCGCACCCAAGCCTGCCGCTCCGAAGAAAGCTGCTCCCAAGAAAGCAGCAAAAAAAGCTGCCAAGAAGAAGGCGGCCAAAAAGCCTGCGAAAAAAGCCTCCAAGAAAAAAGCTGGGAAGGGTTATAAGGTCATTCGCAAACCCAAGAAGCCCATCCAAAAAAAGGGTAAGAAAAAGTCCGCGCCTAAGAAGCGCGCCGCGAAGAAAAAGAGCCGCAAGCGCTAAGAAAAGCTAGGTTCAGACGTCTTGTTGACAGGCTGGGGAAGCTTGCCTGGAAGTAGCAAATTCAGAATTTCACGAAGCGCGGACTTTCGTGTCCGCGCTTTGCATTATCCCCTTTTGGCTTACTTCGTCCGCACTGTGTCCAAACATTTCCGGTAGAGATCAAGCAACTGCGCCGTATACTCTTCCGGCTTACTGCTTACTCCGCCGCCCTGAAAGCCAGCGCCGCTCACTGCCGCTGCCTTGCCATAGCCTGCGGTCAGGGCGACAAATTTCATCAGATCCAGCGCGATATCTTCGTTGCGACGCCCGCCAGCTCCCGCTGCCATGTCTTTGCCCAGTGTTTCTTCCATGAATGCCTCCTATAAGGACGTGTTGAAAGACCGTCAATTTTCCATGTGCCATTCCGAAGAGCTTTCAGCCCCAAGGAACCTGCTTTGTCTCCCAGCGATGATAGCAAACGAGGCGCCGCGCAGAGCGTGAGGCTTGCGTCCACGTCCAGTTTCCGTTCTAATCACCCATTGCTCAACTCCCATGCCGGAAATTCTTAGAAATGACAATTCCAACCGCGCCCGCGATCATCTGGCGAACGAACGCACGTTTCTCGCCTGGGTTCGCACTGGCCTTGCCATCATTGTTTTTGGCTTCGCACTCGGTCGCTTTGGTCTGGCCTTGCAGCAATTCTTCGCTATCCAGGGAGGGAAGGCCCCGAAAAGCACGGGCATGTCAGTTTGGTTTGGTCTCGTATCCATCGTAACTGGAGTCGTGATGGCGATCGTCGGACTGGTGCGCTACCGCATCACGCGCGTGCAGCTGGATCAAGGAACGTTTGAACCTGCGGGCTGGGTGATCGATCTGGCGGCCATCCTGGCGACGTTGCTCGGTATGGCTCTGGCCGGGTATCTATTCCTCGTCGAAAACAGGCTGCATTAAGGCTGGCTGCTCCGAGCTACTGTTCCGTTTCTACATAACAAACCCGCCCCAGAATATAGTCGGATGACGGCCTGCCGTCTTCCAGAGTCAGAACTTCAACCGGAAAGGTCCGGTTGTGAGGGCGCAACACGATTTGCCCGTCGACCATTTCGGCATAAGTGAGGACACAACTCTTGGCATAGCGGACGGCGTAGATGTTAGCTTCTCCCTTGCGGTACGGTTTGAGGGAGTTGTAGTGCCGGTCGACTAGCACGGTGGCGCCCGTCTGTAGGCGTGGATACATGCTCGCGCCATCGTGAGCGCAAACGCGGAGGGCGATAAAACGCTCCCAGCGCTCGCGTCCCCCCTCGGGCTCGGGGCGCAGTCGTTTGAGAAAACTGCGGCGGAACTTGAGGATCTGCTTGATCTTGACGTTGACGATAAGAGGGTCGGCGGCGGTCGCGCGCTCGGTCAGCGCTACATACTCGAACTCATCCAAGCTGGGCGGCAAAACACTGGCGCGCTTGTTGATTTCGGCGGGGTCGAGCAGATCGAGCACCGACATGCGTTGCGTGGTCAGCACCTTGTCCATGCCCTCGAGGCTCAAAGAGCGTTTCCGGTTGAGGAAATTCGAAATATGGGCCTGCTTAAATCCCGTCAGTTGCGCCAAACGCAGGCCAGTCAATTGGCCATCATCAATGCGCTCCACCAATGCTTTGCGCAAATTTTCATGGAGATTCCGGAATTTCATCCGCAGCAGTATAGCACCCGCTATAACTCACCGCTATAACTCCATCGTGTCACTTATCTTTCGAAATTTACAAAGTTCTTGACTTAGAACCCTACGAGCTATAGCCTGAGCGCAAGTTATAGCTTTCGACAAACTTGGAAGAGAATATATGACCAGCCCAAACGTGAATCCGGAAATGCTCGCCGATGAAAAAAGCTTCGTCGAGTTTCGCCGTAAGGTGCGCTCGGCGGAGATTCTGTCATCAGCGATTGAACGTTTGCTCCGCGCCCTCCAGTTCACGGGGAGGCTGAGCGTCGTGGTGCAGAACGGTCGAGTGCTCAAATCTGGCTATGAAGAGGGATACTTCACCCAGCGCGAGCGGAGCCCCCATTTCTGTTCGGAGCCCTCCAGCCCCGGCAGCCCAGCAGCCTAATCCGGAACAGGCCCCCGCAACACACGCGTATCCCGGGGCGCCGAGAAACTACAACAACATAGCCCAGCAGGTCTTCGTAACAGAAACGAGCCCTGCTCCAGAAATACGGAGCGGGGCTTTGTCTTGGGCCCAAGACACTTTTTGTGGAGAAAAAACTCATGGTACAGTCTGTGGAGCCAGATCCAAAAGAGCCGAACCAGCGATTAGAACTGAAGTATTGCGAGGGCTGTGGAGGGCTCCAAGTTCGTCCCGTGGGGTCGGGTCTCGTCTATTGTCTACGCTGCGAAACGAGACAAGCGGATGAACGGACTCCTCTGGCGCAGCCCCCACGGCGGGCGCGACGCCGTCCGCGCCTTCCCCGTGGCCTAGTCCCGGACTTGCAGGGATGTGCTGCTCAGCAATTGGATTCACCTGTCTTGGAAGTGCGCGCATGACAAGCGCCAGCACGTGGAATCTTGAGCTCCAAGCTTACGCGGTGGATCCGCCGTGCCCGCCGCCCGAGGTGGACGATTCGGAGCTCTGTCTTTACCGCGGGCGTACCGTGAATATCTTGAGGCGGTATCTTAGGCTCTCCATGGAGACGGGCCGCTTGCCCTCCCTCCTCGGAAATCTGCATTTTCGGGCGCGCGTAAGTTCCTACCCTCTGAAAACGTTTGAGGATGCGGTGATTTTCGTACTCGATGTCGAGCGCTGTCTGCGGGAACAGGATGGCTTTTCGCAGGAGTTGCTGGCGCGTGTGATTTTGCAGGAGTATACGCCGGAGGAAGCGGCTCGCATGCTGCAATGTGGCGTGCGCAGCATTGAGCGCAGACTGCCCGAAGCACTCGATGAAATGACGAAAACTTTGTTGTATCGCGGGATACTATCACGTTCCAAGATCAGTCCAAGACCGTGTCAAGGGGGCAAGAACGGTTATTTCCTCCCAAGCCCTTGGAAAGATGACGAATAAATAGTTCGCGAAGTTGGCGGGATTGCACCCAACATTCTGATATCCTGAACATAAGAGTAGAAAAAACAAGGGGTGCGTCTTCGACGCGCCCCTACTTTTTTGCTCCGGATCATCATGACGACAACAACGACGGCGGCAAAAAAAACGGCTCCCAAGAAGAAGCGGCGGACTCCCCTCCCCACCGCAAAGAAACCAGCGACCCTGGAAGAGGCACGGCGGGAAATACTACGGCTGGTGTGTTTGGATTCGGTGGCGATGACGCGGGCGGTGATTCGCGAGGCGCTGGACGGAAAGTATCTGTGTGCGAGGTTCCTCTTTGAAACCGTGGGCTTATGCGCTGTGAAGGGCGAGGAAACGGAAGATGTCGCGGAGCGCGAATCGCTGGCTGGTCTCTTGTTGAAGCAATGGCAGCTACCAGCGGGGGTCGGCCAGGTTACGGAAGTATTAGAAAATGGTGCCGATCTGGCTTCCGCAACGCAAGCTCCCGTAAAATCTTAGCTGGGGTAGGCGGTGAGATACGCTTCGCCTCGGGGGCAGCATGGAGTTCAGTTGGATTACGGGCCGGATCGCGGTAGGCGGCGGAATATGGAACGCCCCGAATATGGCGGAGGTGTCGCGCGCAGGGATCACGCACATCATCGACATGCAACTCGAGTTTGACGATCGGCCGTTGGGGGAGCCGCTGGGCATTCAGGTTTTGTGGAATCCGATTGACGACGATTTCCAGCCGAAGCCGGCGGAGGTTTTCCGCCAGGGCGTTGATTTTGCGCGAGCCGCCCTGGATCAGACGGGAAGCAAGCTTTTGATTCACTGTGCGGCGGGTGTTCATCGTGCGCCCATGATGGCGATGGCGCTCCTGTGTAGTCTGGGCTGGAAATTACCCGACGCGATGGCTCTGATCGAATCGCGCCGCCCAGTGGTGGATTTTCCCGATGTGTACGTCGATAGCGTGAAGAATTTTCTGGCGCGACAGGGCAATGCAGCGGTGTCCCGTGCCTCCAGGCCCAGTTTCGCGCCCGAAGTGGGGTAGCACGGAGAGTCTCTCCGAGTCAGGCCTTTCCCAAGTTTTCCACTAATCCTGCGGTTTGAAAGCGCCGCTTCACGAATGCGAAGAACTGTGGACTCTCCGCGGCTTTTGAAGCCGTGCGTTCGCACTGTCCTTGTGGAAGCGGAATACTTCGCCGTGCTCGGCCAGGCAAACATTCCTAAAGTTTAAAAGCTCAGAAGCTGGGAGGCCATCCATTGGCTCCCAGGCTGCGGCTCATTTTTTCGCAACAATGCAGGGAGATTCGATGAATCAGTGTCGGTGGGCAGCTCTGCGACAGGGCCGGAGCTCCATGAAACAGGGGGGCGGCATGTGGAAACCGGGAACTCCGCTGCGACTGGTTTGGGCTGCGCTGGCAGCGATGCTGCTCGTAACGGCAGGCTATGCGCAACAGCCAGCGAGGACGACGGTGAGCGACACGGTGTACCGTGCGGACGGCAGCGCGGCATCGGGAACGATGCTCATCTCATGGCCGGCATTCACGACGGCGGATGCCAAACCGGTGGCGGCGGGAACGCTTAGCGTGGCTGTTGGACCGGGCGGCGCAATTTCTGTTGCGTTGGCGCCGAACGCGGGAGCGAATCCAGACGGGACGTTCTACAAAGTGGTTTTAAAACTCGATGACGGAACGACGGAAACGGAGACCTGGGTGATTCCGTCGTCCCCATCGCCGGTCACGATTGCGGCAGTGCGCGCGACGGTAGTGCCGTCGAGCGTAGCGTTACAAGTGGCGTCGCGGCAGTACGTAGACAATGCAGTCGCTGCGAAGGCATCGGACGCTGGGGTGGTGCATATTGCCGGGCCAGAAACGATTGCGGGGACAAAACAATTCGCGACCCCACCGAGCGTTCCTGCTCCGCAACAAGCGGCGGATGCCGCGAACAAGGCGTATGTAGATCAAGCGGTCTCCACTGTGGGCGCGGGTTCCTTCGTGGCCCGGGCAGGGGATGTGATGAGTGGACCGCTGAGCCTGTCAGGGGACACGGCGAATGCTGGATCGCTGGTTGCGCCCTCGGTGGTGCTGTTCGATGGATTGCTCAGCAATGTGCCGGAGGCCTGCACCTATGCGCTAGTGAACTCCGCCTCGATGCACTGCTCGATTGCGTTCACGAGAATTTTACGGATCAGTGACGTGCTGGTGCGTAGCGCGCTGCCGGGGTCAGGGTATCGCACGCGGCTAACCGGATCGCAGATTGACGGCGCGGAGTGCTCGATTTCGACGGCGGGCGCATTGCAGTTTTTTGCCGCGTATGGTCCGGCTCCGAATGAGCAGATTGTAGCGAGCTATCGCAGCACAGGGCGGGCCGTGGTTCGGGTTATCAATCCTGCAAGCATTGCGTCGTTGCAAAACGGCAGTGACGATGGAACGCGTGGGACCGTGGTTACGCTGAAGTTGCCGGTGCCGCGGACTTCCACGGACTGCTTGAATGCGGCGAGTGCTCTTCTGGATGATAGGACGCAAACAGGCTGGGCGGGCGAGTATAACACCTGGAGCAGCTTCCTGCCGGGTGGTGCGCAGGATATTTTCCCGGGAGACGGCTTGCAAGTGAATGTGCCGTCGCAGGGTGCGCAGTTCACCGCGGTGGTTCGCGAAGTACTGGTGGAGATCATCGACCTGGTGAACGACCTTGGGAAGTACAAGATCCGCTTTGCCAATGAAGCGGCAGAGCCATTGGCATTTCAATTCGAGTCGAACGCACAACACGCCCTTCCGAACACAATCGCCGTAGCCCAAGGCGTAACGGTAACTCTGCCCACAGACTTGGTCGCCGCGGAAATCACGCAAGTGTCTTCTACGACGACGACCATCGATGCAGGCCAAGGCGTACCCGCAGGATATGGGGTTGAAGTGCGCCGGACAGACTCTGGCTGGGGGCCGGATAACGACCGCAATCTGGTTGGACGATTTGCGACACAGGGCTTCGTCGTGCCGCGGCTGGCGAAGAGGCAGGACTACTTCCTACGTTTGTTTGACGCGTCTGTTCCCCCGCTGTATTCGCGGCATTCGGCGCTGCTGCATATTGATTATCCGTTCTGAGTGTACTGGAAATAGAACATAGAAACTTGCCCTGCCCAATACTCTGCAGCGCCTAAGGCGCCCGTAGAACGCGGCCCTTGCGGCGCGCCTGCAGGCATGCCCTGATACGAACCCCGCTTGCATCCAGGGCTGCCAGGCTTCACAACCAGATCCTCACACCCAAACAAATAGGAGAAAGCTTGAATATGAAGCTCAACAAATCGATTCTTGCGATACTTTTAGCGCTTGCCATGTTCGCCACTGCCTGTGCGACTTCTTGGGTGAGCGAAGCCATCGCAATCACCAACGCTTTGCTGCCGGTGGCCGTGAATGTGATTCAACTTGTCACGTCCATGCGAGGGTCGGGCACCAGCTCAGAGGATATTGCGTTAGCGCAGAAGTGGGCTGCCGCGGTCTCAGCGGATCTCGCCATCGTGCAAAACTTGCTCACCCAGTACAACACCGCTGCAGCGGCGGACAAGCCCGGCTTTCTCAATAAGCTCAACGATGCGCTTCAAGTTGTGAGTAGCGATCTGGGAACACTCCTCCCAGCTCTGCACATCACCAACCCTCAAACGCAGGCGAAGGTGACGGCAATTGTTGGGTTGGTAGAAGCGGAAATCCGATCCATCGAAGCGCTAGTGGCCACGGCACAAGGCAAGACTACTTTCGCGCGTGGAACGCTGAAGGCGCTTGACGCCAAGGAGTTCAAAAAAGCTTACAAGACGGTGTTGAAGGCGCCCACCGGGTATGCGCCCCTGGATCAGGCCACGACTGCACTAGGACTCCCGTGACTTACCGCTATACGGCAGTTCTTTCACAAAGCTATCAATGAGACCTTCCGGTAGTGGTGCAGTTTGGATATTTCTACAAAGTTGTCATTCCGAAGCGCGGCAGTAGCGCGCGAGGAATCTGCTCTTGTACTGCCAGGAGCAGATTCCTCGCCGATAGACCTGGCTCGGAATGACAAAGCCAGAGGAGTGTATTACGAAACTGCACCACGACCGACCTTCCTTACCCGATGTCTTCGCTCCAGTTTTCCAGGACCTTCTTCAGATAGGCCATAAACTGGTCGGCGACTGCGCCGTCGATCAGGCGGTGGTCGTAGCCTAGCGTCAAGTGAACAACCGAGCGGATGGCGATGGAGTCGCTGCCGTTTTCATCGGTCAGGACCAAAGGTTGCTTGGAGATACCGCCGATGCCGAGGATGGCGGAGTTTGGCTGATTGATGATGGGCAGGCCGAACACAGCGCCGAACTGACCCGGATTCGTGATGGTGAAGGTGGAACCTTCGATGTCGGCGGGCAAGAGCTTCTTGCCGCGCGCGCGTTCGCCGAGGTCGGTAATTCCGCGCTGCAATCCGAGGAAATTCTTTTCGTCGGCATTCTTGAGGACGGGAACGATCAAGCCCCAGTCGAGCGCGACCGCAATTCCCACGTTGATATTGCGGTGGTAGCGGATGCTATCGCCTTCGAGCGATGCATTGATGATGGGAAATTGCTGCAGTGCAATGATAGTTCCACGCACGAAAAATGGCATGAAGGTAAGACGCGCGCCGTTACGCTGCTCGAATCCGGATTTCTGTTTGTTGCGGATAGTGGCGATGCGCGTCAGGTCCACTTCAAACATGCAGTGCACGTGGGCGCTGGTGCGGCGGGACTCGATCATGCGTTGCGCGATGATGCTGCGCATCTTGGTGAGCGGCACGAGTTCGCCGGGGATGGGAGCGGGAGTAGGCACCGGAGCTGGTGCGGGACGCGATGCTGCCGAAGTCGATGGAGCGGGGGACGCTGCCGGAGTGGCGGCGGTCTCGCCACCCTTTTCGACGAAGGACAAAATGTCCTGTTTGGTGACGCGCCCTCCGAGACCGGTTCCCTGAACGTGGGCCAGATCGACGTTATGTTCCTTCGCGAGCTTGCGAACCAGAGGCGAGGAACGAACATCGTCAGCATCTTCAAAAGAGGCTCCGTTGGCAGCTGCGGCGGGTGCGGCTGGAGGGGCCACCGGAGCGGGTGCTTCTTGCTTGGCCGGTACTGCGGCCTTTGCGGGCGCGGCAGCAGATGGCTTCGCAGCAGCGCCATCTCCATCCGTGATGACGCCAACCACGCTGTTGACTTGAACGGTGGCACCTTCGGCGACTTTGATCTCACCCAGAATGCCGCTGGCGGGCGCGGGAATTTCCGCGTCTACCTTGTCAGTGGAGATCTCAAAAAGGGGTTCGTCGCGCTGCACCTTCTCGCCGGGTTTCTTCAGCCACTTGGTGATGGTGCCTTCAAAAATAGATTCGCCCATTTGGGGCATGATGATGTCGGTTGGCATATGGATCCTTCCGCCCAGCCTTAGGAATAAGGAAGCTGGGGCAAAAGCTTAATTATATAGCTAGGTGGAGGCGGGGACGACTCGCGCGCACGGGCGAGGGCGCCCGTGCCTCCTCCGTCGTTTCCTACGGGCCGACGGATTTTTTCCACTGCTCCTGGACGGCGGGGGGCAGCTTCTCGATGCGGCTGAGGAACGCGGTGACCTTCCACATTTCTTCCTCGGTGATTGTGCCTTTCCACGAGGGCATGCCGGTATTGCGAACACCATGGCGGATGGCGTAAAAAATGTGCCACTCGGGATCGTCGGGCGGATCGAGGATGAGCTGCGGCACTGGAGGGTAAAAGTTCGCGCCGAACTGGCTTGCTTTTTTGTCGAGGCCACCGTGGCAGCCGGCGCAGTTCATGACGTATAGCTTCATGCCATCGATAAGGTTGGCATCAGTCGCGGGCACGGGATTGCTGGCATGCGGGGCGTGGCGCTCCATGGACGCATCCATGGCTTGGTTGGCGAGCCAGGCTTCGGCTCGGCTAGGGGTGCGGTCGGCATCGGTATTGACCAGGCCGAGCAAGGCAAAGGCGAGACCGCAGAGAGCCAACAGGACGACGGTCGAAATTCCGCCAAAAATAAATTTCTTCATGCAAGCACCTTGGGGGATGAGATGCGGCGACGTGTAGCAGTCTAGCAGAAGGTTGCTGTTACGCGGCTTGCGTTATGCCCAAAATGTTTCGTCTTCGCCACGCAGTTTGCGGAGATTCGCGGGCGGCCTGGCGGGGACGCCAACGGTGTTTCCGAGAAGAGCGTCCAGCGTTTCCACCCACAAGATTTGGCGGCCGTAGATGTGGCCGAAGTTGCGCGTAATGGATTCCGCCACGCGGTCGAGGCTCACAGGGGCTCCGAGTTCCTGCGCCATGGAAGTAACGGGTTTCGCAGCGAGGCCGCAAGGGATGATGAGTTCGAAAGAGCTGAGGTCGGTATTCACGTTGAGGGCGAAACCGTGCGAAGTGACGGCGCGAGAAATGTGGATGCCGATGGCGGCGATCTTGGCGGAGGGTACTTCGGCGGTCCAGACACCGGTGAGTTTCGGGATGCGTGTTGTGGGGATACGAAAATCGGCGCAAGTACGGATCAGGGCTTCTTCCATTTTGCGAACGAATTCGATGGCGCCCAGCGTTTTGCGCTGGCCGTCCGGCGTGGTGAACGCACGTAGGTCGAATATGGGGTAGCCGACGAGTTGGCCCGGGCCGTGAAAGGTAACGTCGCCACCGCGGTCGCACTCGAAGACTTCGACGCCGCGCTGCACGAGAAGTTCTGGCGAGGCGAGGATGTTGGCGGTTTGGGCATTGCGTCCGAGAGTGATGACTGGGGTGTGTTCCAGCAGGAGCAGGACATCACCAATTTGATTTGTCTTACGCAGCTCGACGAGCTTGATTTGCAGCTTTAGAGCGGTGGCATAGTCGACGGTGCCGAGTTGGAGAACGGAGATCACAGTTGTGCTTCAAGGGCCAAAGCCGTGCCCTTATACGAACCTTACCTCAGCGTCTAGCCGCAGATCAGCCGTGCTCTTCAGCATGAGCTTCTTCAAGCATAAAAGAGCCTGGCTACACGAGGGCAGGAAGTACCTGCCCCCACGCGAGCTCTACGCGTTGATCGCTAGCCCGTACACGCTGTTGCTGGCGTCCAGCATGGCCTCGGCCAGCGTGGGGTGTGCGTGGATGGTGAACATCAAGTCCTCCACCGTGGCCTCGAGTTCCATGGCTGCAACGGATTCGGCAATCAGTTCCGTCGCCTGCGGGCCGATGATGTGTACGCCGAGAATTTCGCCGTGTTTCGCGTCGGCCACTATTTTCACGAAGCCATCGTGCTGGCCCACGATGGAGGCGCGTGAGTTCGCCGAGAACGGAAATTTTCCGATCTTCAGTTCGTGTCCGGCTTCGCGGGCTTTGGCTTCCGTAAGGCCGACGCTGCCGATCTCGGGATGGCAGTAGGTGGCATTGGGAATGCGGTTCGGATCGATGGGCTTCACAGTCTTGCCCGCGATCTTGCCAACCGCCACCAGGCCCTCCATGCCAGCCACGTGCGCGAGCTGCGGCGTGCCCAGCACGATGTCGCCGATGGCATAAACGCCCGGCTCGTCCGTCTGCAACCACTGATTAACCTTGATGAATCCGCGGTCGGGTTTGATCTTTGTCTTTTCCAATCCCACGTTGTCGGTGCGGGGCTTTCGGCCGACGGCGATCAGGATTTTTTCGGCGTCGATCTTTTGTTGCTTGCCATCGACTGTAAATGTGACGAAAACACCGTCCTTCGTTTTTTCGACCTTGTCCATCTTGGCGCTGGTGTGGCAGGTGATGCCACGCTTGCGATAGACGCGGCCCAGTTCTTTCGAAACATCTTCGTCTTCGACGGGCACCAAGCGGGGCAGCATCTCGAGGATGGTGACCTCAGTGCCGAACGAGCGGAAGATCGATGCGAACTCGACTCCCACCGCGCCCGCGCCAACGACGATCAGCGACTTCGGAACCGCGGGCAAGCTGAGGATTTCGATATTGGTGAGAATTTGGGAATCAGCTTCGAGGCCGGGAATCATGCGGGCTTCGGAACCGGTGGCCACGATCACATTTTTCGTTTGCAGAATTTTGGCGTCGCTGCCGTCGGGCTTGGTGGAGACCGCGACGGAGTGGATACCGTCTTTGGCGGGGCCGGTGAGTTTGCCCCAGCCGGAAATGACTTCGACTTTGTTCTTGCGCATGAGGAAGTCGAGGCCCTTGGTGTGCTTGGTGACGATCTTGGTTTTGCGGTCGAGTACCGATTTCCAGTTCAGGCCCGGCGCGCCCGTAAGTTCGATGCCGTACTCTTTGGCATCTTTGAGATGATCCCAAAGCTCGGCGTTGAAAAGCATGGACTTGGTCGGGATGCAGCCTACATGAAGGCAAGTGCCGCCGAGGACGCTGTCTTTCTCAATAAGGGCGGTTTTTAGGCCAAACTGGCCGGCGCGAATGGCGGCGGTGTATCCACCGGGGCCGCTTCCGATAATGGCGACGTCATAAATGGATGAAGGCAAAAGAATGCTCCTGTTCCCTACCGTTAAACAGATGAAAATGGCGAACTAAGGATTCTAGACCACCTGTGCACTGGACGCGAAGGGAAAGCCTCAGGGGACCTTTGCGATGATCTGAACCACACAAGTTTGCGGACGCCCGTAATCTGGTGCTGTGTGCCACTTGCCAGGCGCAATACTCACGCTCGACAGTTCATCTAGATGAATACAGCGCCATTGGCCGCCGGGTGGCAGCCCTCTTGTGCTTTCTCCCCCGAACTGAAAGAACAGAACGTTGAGCCTTCCATCCTTGTGTCCGATCATATGCGGGCACATGATCCGTTTCTTATCTTGATAGATAGCGGTGACGATTAGATGTTGCTGAATCGCAGTGACAATCAGATCTTGTGCGGTCGGCATTGGGCCCTATCCCAGCAGCTTGGCGGCTTCCTTGGCGTAGTAGGTGAGGATGATGCTGGCTCCGGCGCGGCGGATGGAGGTGAGCGACTCCAGAATGACGCGCTCGCGTTCGATCCAGCCATTGCGGGCGGCGGCCTCGATCATGGCGAACTCGCCGGAGACTTGATAAGCGGCCAAGGGCAGATCGAAGCGCTCGCGAGCGGCGGCGATTACGTCGAGGTAGGGCAGCGCGGGCTTGACCAGAACCATGTCGGCGCCTTCTTCCACATCGAGAGCGATCTCCCGCATAGCCTCGCGAAAATTTGCTGGGTCCATTTGGTAGGAGCGGCGGTCGCCAAATTGGGGCGCGGAATCGGCGGCTTCGCGGAAGGGGCCATAGAATCCGGAGGCAAATTTGGCGGCGTAGGAAAGGATTGGAGTGTTGGCGAATCCCACCTCGTCGAGGGCCTTACGGATAGCGGCAACGCGGCCATCCATCATATCGGAGGGGGCAATGATGTCGATTCCGGCGCGGGTCAACGAAACGGCTGTTCGCGCCAGCACCCCCAGCGAGGGATCATTGAGAATCTCGTAGTTGGTGCTGCCCGATTGCTGCTGCACAATTCCGCAGTGGCCGTGCGACATGTATTCGCACAGGCAAACATCGCCGATGAGAAGCAACCCAGGTACTTCGCGCTTCAGCGCTCGTGCGGCTCGCTGCACGATGCCGTCGTCGGCCCACGCGCCGGTTGCGACATCATCCTTTTTCTCCGGCAAGCCGAACAAGATTAGAGCCTTCACGCCGAGCGTGTAAGCCTCTCGCGCCTCCTTCACCACCTCGTCCACCGAAAGATTGAATACTCCCGGCATGGAGCCAATGGGTTTGCGGACACCTTCGCCCGGGCAAATGAACAGCGGATAGACGAAGGATTCCGGCACAAGCCGGGTTTCGCGAACCAGAGAACGCAGAGCTTCACTCTGGCGGAGGCGGCGGAGACGGGTGTTCGGGAAGCCCATGCAGGAATTCTACAACCCATATGACCCGGGCAGGATTTGACGGCCGGGCGCAAGATGCAAAGTGGGTTCGTGGTAGGCTGGCCAGTCATGCCAAGTTAGGAGCGGCTACGGATACAAGCCTTCCATTGGCCCCGCAACTTTAGTAACTTCTTGAGCCCGAGTTTGCCGCTGCGGCACCGGGTTTCCTCTAGAATCTTAAGCTTAAGTATGCTCTTCAAGCCCAATCACGTATTTTGGTTTTTGGCCAGCGTGGCAATTCTCCATGGTGTGGCAACGTTGGTGTTGCCAAAGGGCTATCCCGCAACAGTGATCGGAGATACCGTCCCCTGGTTCCTCTTCGGCATAGCGTTCCTCTCCTTGCTCAGCAACGGACGACGAGCCGAAGGTGTTGTTCGAGCATTTTGGTGGCTCCTGGCGCTGGGCTGCTTGCTGTGGTTCATCAATCAAGGGATGTGGACGTGGTATGAGGTCTGGTTGCACAAGGAGCCTCCGGATTCAACCTTCGCCGATCCCCTGCTATTTCTGCACGCGGTTCCCTTTGTGGCCGCCGTCGGGTTGCTTCCGCAACTTCCAGCAGAGAGCCGCAAGCTCTACTTCAGCACCTTCAACACGGTCATCCTCACGGTGTGGTGGCTCTATGCTTACGCCTTCGTTGTGGTCCCCGATGAATTCGTAGTCTTCAACCTTGACCATTACAACTCCCGCTTCAATGCGCTCTATTTGATCGAGAATGTGTTGCTGGTAATCGTGCTTGGGTTAGCGGTGTCGGCGACGCGCGGGCACTGGCAAAAGCTCTACTTGCATCTGTTTGGCGCCGCGTTTCTTTATACCTTCAGCTCCTCCTTGTTGAACGAAGCAATTGGCCGTGGGCAGTACTACACCGGCAGTCCGTATGACGTTCCGTACACGTTGGCGGTTTGCTGGTTTGCGTGGGTCGGTCTCGGTGGAGGAGGGCTGCATCTGACCAAGGACGAGCCGGATGCTCGGACACAAAAGTGGATTGAATTCTCTCCCTACCTGGCGATGCTGGCTGTGCTTTCGTTGCCTTTGTTTGGCGGATGGGCCTTGCTGTGGGACACCAGTTCGCCCGAACTCCGGCGCTTCCGCCTCGGTCTGACCATGGTTTTCATGATTGTCCTGGGCGTGTGCGTCTTTATCAAACAGCACTTCCTGAACCACGCGCTGTTGGGCATGGTGGAAGTGGAACAGCGCAATTTCCTGCAACTGAAACGCCTGCAGGACAAGCTGGTCCAGAAGGAAAAACTGGCTTCACTGGGACAGCTCGTTGCTGGAGCTGCGCACGAGATCAACAATCCGCTGACGGCAATTCTCGGCTTTTCCGAAATATTGTCCACGGATCCATCACTCAACGAAACCGCGCAGCAAACCGCGCACAAGATTGCCCAGCAAGCACGCCGTACCAGTGGCTTGGTCGCAGACCTGCAAAGCTTTTCCCGAACCGCCGCTTCCGAGCGCACGCTCGTGGACGTATCTTCGCTGGTCCAACGTGCTGTGCAAATCGAAGCCATGCACGTGGAAGGCAAGAATATTCGAATCGAAACCGATCTCGAGTCTGGCCTGCCGAGGATATGGGGCAACGCGAACCGGCTCTTCCAGGTGTTTACGCAAATTGTCGAGAACGCGATCGACTCGTTGCACGAGAAAGCTGGTGGTTCCCTCTTCCTCCGGTTACGACGCAGCTCCAACGAACTTGTGCTCGAGTTTGTGGACAGTGGCACCGGCATTCGCGAACCGGATCGCGTATTCGACCCGTTTTACACCACCAAACCCGTCGGCAGTGGCACAGGGCTGGGCCTGAGTGCTGCCTATGGCATCATCCAGGAACACGGCGGGGAAATTTCTTGCAGTAATCGCGCGGAGGGCGGTGCGGTATTCACCGTGCGGCTGCCCATTGCGGCGGAACATGTGCAGGCCGCTGCCGCGAACATCGTTAGCTGACTCGCGCTATTGCTTTCTCCGCAACCTCTTTTCGTGCCGTTCTTTCCCGCCCGTCTCGAACCCTCCGCCTTCATGGCATTGTCCTTGGCTGATACGATGAAAAAGTATGTTGTCCGCCCTTCAACACAGTAGCGCCCGGCTTCTTGAGTTCGAGCAATTCCGCGAGCTGCTGCTGGGTTATGCCTCGTCGCCGTTAGGGAGGGCACGAATTTCCGGCCTTGACCCCAGCATCGACCGGGAGTGGATCGAAGAGCAGCAAGAGCTCACTTCGGAAATTCTCGAATTCCGCCGGGCCGGAGGGCGCTTCGAGTTCTCCGGCCTCCTGGAAATCTCAAAGTTGGTTGAGAAGTCGAGGATCCTCGGTGCCGCGCTGGAAACTGAGGAGATTCGCGACATTGTTCTGGTGGTCGACCGCGCGGCGGAGTGGCGCGAAATTGCGTTGCGTCCGCCCGCGGCGATGAAGAAAGAATTTCGGACTGTGGCCGTGCTCTCTGAGCGCGTCGCCGATTTCACGGAGTTCCTGCGCAGCTTCCGGAACAAGATTCTGCCCGATGGCACGCTGGAAGACCGCGCCTCACCGCAGTTGGCCGCTATCCGCCGTGAAATCGAAAAGCAGCGCCGCACTATCCAGGAATCGTTGCGGGGCTACCTCCGCCGTCTCGCGGAGGGCGGAGCCGTGCAGGACGAGCTGATCACCATCCGTGGCGAGCGCTTTGTGATTCCAGTGAAGGTGGAACAGAAACGCCGGGTACAGGGAGTCGTGCATGGTGCGAGCTCCAGCGGCCAGACAGTGTATGTCGAACCTCTGGAAACGATTGAGCAGAACAACGAACTCGTCCGCCTCCTGGATGATGAGATGGAGGAGATTCACCGCATTCTGATGGAGATGACGCGGCGGATTGGCGAGCATGCACCCAACATTCTTGCGGCCACGGATGTGCTGGCGGAACTCGAACTGCAATTCGCCAAGGCACGATTCGCTTCGGACTACGACTGTGTGCCGGCTGTTTTGTCAGTTGCAGGCGGAGCGCTTCTCCTGCATGGCGCGAGGCATCCCCTGCTTGAGCGCAACCTCAAACTCAAAGGCGGACACATCGTTCCCACCACACTGGAGTTGGAGGGGGAACGCCGCCAGATCGTCATCACCGGCCCCAACACCGGCGGAAAGACCGTGACACTCAAGACCGCTGGCCTGCTCGCGCTTATGGCGCTGGCGGGAATCCCCGTGCCCGCGGCTCGCGCGGAGTTTCCACTATTCGACGCTGTATTGGCGGATATTGGCGATTACCAATCGATTGAGCAGAATTTATCGACATTCTCAGCGCACGTGACGAATATTGATTTCATCTCACGCACAGCGACGGCGAATTCTCTGGTCCTGCTCGACGAGCTGGGCTCCGCTACGGATCCGGAGGAGGGCGCAGCACTGGCGGTGGCGATTGCGGCTCACTTTTCGCGAATTGGCGCAATGACAATTATCTCCACGCATCACACATCGCTGAAGGTGTATGCGGCCAACACTCCTGGAGTGATCAACGCAGCAGCGGGCTTTGACGAAACCACGCTCCAGCCAACCTACGAACTGCGTATCGGCGTCCCGGGAGCTTCGGCCGGGATCAACATTGCGCAGCGGCTCGGCCTGAACGCAAATATCGTAGGGGCGGCGCGAGCCCGGCTCGGAGCGCAAGCGCTGGATATCGCCAATTTCCTCGACCGGTTGCACGCGGAGTTGCGGCATGCGGAAGAGGAACGTGTTGTGCTTCGCGCACGTGAAACAGAGCTTGCAAAAGAGAAGTCCCGGCTGGAACTGGATGGACTGCGCGAACAGCGCGAGAAAATTCGCGAGCTGGAAAAGAAACTCGACTCTGTGTTGCGCGATTTCGAGTATCACGCCCGAGAAGCCGTGACGGCCATCCAGGACAAAGCCGCTGCCCAAAAGCTTTCGAAAGACGCCGACCGGCGCATCGCCAAACTACGCCGCGAATTCCGCGAGCAGTTCGATTCCACTGTGGTCGCACATACCAGCGGCGCCGATCGTGGCGATCCCAACGCTCAGCCGCAACTCGTCAAGCAGGTCTCCGAAGGCGACACCGTCAAGCTCAAGTCCATGGGCCGCGCCGCGCTGGTCAAGCGCAAGATCGACGATCACCAGTTTGAAGTCGAAATCGGAGCCATGAAGATGAAAATCGCCCGCGAAGATATTGCCGAAGTTTTAGCGCGATCCTCCGATTCGCCAGTCAAGTCTGCCCGCGCTCGCGGCATTTCCGTCACTTTGGAAAGAGAGGATTCCACCGCGCCGTCGGAAATCAATGTCATCGGCCAGAACGTCGACGATGCCACTCGGGAAGTCGAGAAATTTCTCGACCGCGCCTTTCTCGCCGGCCGGGAACGCGTACGCATCGTTCATGGCAGCGGTATGGGGATTTTGCGGAAAGCTTTACGGCAATACCTGCAGAAACATCCTCAGGTTGCGACCGTCTCCGAGCCTCCACTGAACGAGGGTGGCGGCGGGGCGACGGTTGTGGAGTTGAAGACTTGAACTGTCCGACATGCATCCTCTAGTCGGATGATTTATATCTCCTTGACATCAGATAATAAATAGATGATAATCGGGTAGGAGAAGTTATGGGAACCAAAGCCACCGCTAAACAAACTCGTCCAAAGATCTCCACCACCATCGCGCCGGAAACCCTCGGGTATATCGAAAAGCTCATCTCGAAGGGCGAAGCTCACAGTGTAGCCGATGCAATTGATCTATTGGTCGAGCGCCTGCGCTCGGTCGAGAGCCGCGAGCGCCTCGAACTCGATACGGCAGCGTATTTCGACCGGCTCTCTCCGGAAGCGGCAGCCGAAGAATCGAAACTTGCCGCCGCATTGGCGGCCAGCACAAGAGGCATGGATTTTGATCGCGAGCCTTAAGCCGAGGCGAGGAGAAATTTGGACGGCGCATTTGGGTGATGCTCCCAAACGCCATTGGGTCGTCATTGTTTCGCTGGATAGCAGGAATTTGAGTGACCGCGCATCCAGTGTTCTCGTCGTGCCCTTCGGAAGTTACGGAGCCGACGGTCCCACTACAATCGAACTGCCTCCGGGCGAGACGGGACTGCCCGGACCTTCGTATCTCAAGGGGCATTTCATCCATGTGCTGGAGAAAAACTTCCTCATCGATCGGTTACCGCGAATGCTCTCCACTACACGCATGAAGCAGGTCGTCGGTACAATCTGTCGTGCTGTAGATCCTGACGCCCCCTGGCAGGGGAGACCTGCGCGCTGAGCAGCTCGCACAACCCCTTATTCCACAGCTTCTCCACAATAATTTCGCGCGGCAGCCTTCCAGCCGCCGCCGCCATGACCGACAATTGAACAGGCGTACCGTTCACTAACTAACCGATCTCTAACCAAATGTCCAACCCCGGCGATTTCGCATATACCGTCAAACAGCAAGCGGACATCGTCCGCATCGTCGGCGACTACATCCAACTGCGCAAGACCGGGGCACAGAATTTCTCCGGACTGTGCCCGTTTCATAACGAGAAATCTCCGTCTTTTTCTGTTCACGCGACCCGACAGTTTTATCACTGCTTTGGCTGCCACGCCTCGGGAGATGTTTTCAGCTTCGTGCAGAAGATTGAGAACATCACCTTCCCGGAAGCAGTGCGTGCGGTGGCGCAAAAGCTCAATATCCCGCTGCCGAAGGCCACGTACAACACGCCCGCTGAGGCGCAGGAAGCCCGGCAACGCGGCGTATTACTCGATATTCACGAACAGGCGTGCGAGTTTTTTCGCGAGCAGTTGCGCCGCCCCGAGGGTGCCAAAGCGCGCGAGTATCTCGTCGGCCGCGGTCTCGACGACCAAATGATCCAGCGTTTTCGCATCGGCTTTGCCCCCGACTCTGGTTTCCTGCTCAAGGACTACCTCAAGGGCAAGTACGACGAGGAAACGCTCCGTGAAAGCGGGCTATTTTCCTGGAAGATTGAGGAGCAAAAAACCGGCGAGCAAAAGCCTGGCGAAAGCAAGCCCGACTCCAAAGCCGCCAAGCCCCCCGCGGCCATCTACTCCAAATTCCGCAATCGCATTGTGTTTCCCATCGCCAGCGAAAACGGCAAAGTCATCGCTTTTACAGGGCGCAGGCTTTCGACCGACGAAAAAGCTGGCCCCAAGTACCTGAACTCCCCGGAAACCGCGATCTACTCCAAATCCCGCGTCCTTTTCAACCTCGATCTCGCCAAAGAGGCCATCCGCAAGCTCGGCTATGCCATCCTGGTCGAAGGGCAAATGGACTGCATTTCCGTCTATGCGGCTGGCCTTCATAACGTAATCGCCAGCTCCGGCACGGCTTTCACTGAGCTGCAAGCCAAGTTGCTCGGCCGCTTCACCAAGAACATTGTTGTCAACTTCGACCCTGATACCGCTGGCGCCGCCGCCACCGAGCGCACGCTCGGCCTCCTGGTCGAGGAGGATTTCCAGATCAAAGTCCTCACCCTCGAAGCCGGGTTCGACCCCGATCTCTTCCTCCGCCGCAAAGGCAAGCCCGCGTATGAGGAGGCTCTGCGCACGTCGCAAAAATATTTCGACTACCTGATCGAGCGTGCCCGCACCCAATTTTCTGTGCGCAGCGCCGAGGGCAAAGTGAAGGCACTGAACTATCTGCTGCCGCACATCCAGCGCGTGCCCAGCCGCATTGTCCGCGACGAATTGGCTCAGGAAATCGCGCACCGCGTCGGCATCGACTCCTCAGTCTTGCGGCAAGAGCTGCGTCACGCTGCGGGGAACCGGGCAGTGGCTACAGTCAAATCCACGCCGGAAGGTCAGGTCACGCCTGCCGAGCACATCCTAATTCGCGCCCTTGCCTCCGCTGCGGAAATCCAGGCCAACACAATCCATGCGTCAGCTCGCGATGGAGCCGAGGAGGAATTCGATCCCGCCCGACAGGCGCAGTTTGCCCTCCGCAATGAGCGTTTGCATGAAGGCTTGGCGGCGGAATCTCTGCTCCAGGCGCTACTCGACGCCGGCCCGGAAAGCGGTCATCCCATGGATCTCCCGCTCGCGGAGAACAACCGCAAGCTTCTCGCGTCCGTGCTCATGAACGAGGAGGAAGAACTCACGCCCGAACTCCTGGAAGGCGCTATCAAGGCTCTACGCCGCACCTGGGCCCGCCGTCGCCTGGAAGAGGTCCAGCGCGAGATGGTCGAAGCCAGCCGCCGAGGGGATTCCGCCCGCATCGCGGAACTGGGCGCGGAGAAGCTCCGCCTCAAGCGGGGTTTGAACGTTCCCGGCATGCTTCCGGGCGCCGGAGCGGCCTGAACCGTTATTGCCCCGGAATGCATCTAACTTCTTAGCAGCAGTAGACATACGGTGAGACAGGCTCCGGAGCCCCGAGGCTTACCAGTAGGCAGCGCCACGCAAAGCATGCTACACTTGTAGGGTTTTGGCTACGGCGGACTCCGCCCGCCTGAAGTTCCCACCAAACAATCCGGAATCGGTTCGTCCTGCCCAGGACAAGAAAAGGGAGTGCCGTTGGCATTAGAAGACAAATTTGATGACATCAAGAAGTTAATTGATGTGGGGAAAGAAAAGGGTTACCTCACTTACAGTGAAGTCAACGACCTGATTCCTCAAGACGTGCAGTCGCCCGACGATCTCGACGATTTATTGACCACCATGAGCACGCAGGGCATCGATATTCTCGAAGCCCCGGCCAAGGAACGCAAGTTCGACGACGAAGAGGTCAGCGAGGATGTTGAACTCGACCTCACGCCTGGCGCCATGGAGAAGACGAACGACCCCGTGCGCATGTACTTGCGCGAAATGGGTACGGTTCCTCTGCTCACGCGCGAAGGCGAAGTCGAAATTGCAAAGCGCATCGAGCGTGGCCAGAACCGCGTTCTAAAAGCTCTTTCCCGCTCGCCGATTGTCATTCGCGAATTGCTGGCGATGGGCGAGGATCTCAAGAAAGGCGTCCGTTCGATCAAGGAAGTTGTCACCTTCGACGAGGAAGAACTCACCGAAGAGATTCTGACGAATCGGCTGAAAGCCTTCACCGGCAAGATCGACGATGTCGGCAAGCTCTATAAGAAGGCCCAGCAGATCGAGGAAAAGTTCCGCACCATTTCACAGAAGAAGAAGCCCCGCGATCATCGCCGCTACCGCCGCCAATTGGCGCGCGCCATCGTTGCCGTATCCAAAGCGGTGCGCAAACTGGGCTTCACCAATGTGGAACGCAAGCGGCTCATCGAGCGCGTCGGCAAGACTGTCGAGTCCATGCGTTCGCTCGACCGTCAGGCCCAGAATTACGACAAAAAGGCGGACGCCACCCGCAACGAAGAACAGAAGAAGGAGTACCGCCGTCAGGCGCGTCACCTTCATGGCGAGCTCGAAAAGCACGAGGCCGAAACCACCGTTTCGTTCCAGGAACTCAAGCGCACGCAGCGAGAGATCATCCAGGGCGACATGGACGCCGAGCAGGCGAAGCGCGAGCTGATCGAAGCCAACCTGCGCCTCGTCGTTTCCATCGCGAAAAAGTACACCAATCGAGGCCTGCAATTCCTCGATCTCATTCAGGAAGGCAACATCGGCCTGATGAAGGCGGTCGACAAGTTCGAATACCGGCGCGGGTATAAGTTCTCTACTTACGCCACCTGGTGGATTCGCCAGGCCATCACGCGTGCTATCGCCGATCAGGCTCGCACCATCCGTATCCCGGTGCACATGATCGAAACCATCAACAAGCTCATCCGCACCTCGCGCCAGCTGGTGCAGGAGCTTGGTCGTGAACCCACATCCGAAGAAATCGCCAAACGGATGGATATTCCCGTAGCCAAGGTCCGCAAAGTTCTCAAGATCGCGCAGGAGCCTATCTCCCTCGAAACGCCCATCGGCGAAGAGGAAGATTCCCATCTGGGCGACTTCATCGAGGACCGCGCCATCGTGTCTCCGGCCGAAGCGGTCATCAATGTGAACCTCAAAGACCAAACGGCTCATGTCCTGCGCACGCTGACACCGCGTGAAGAGCGCGTCATCAAGATGCGCTTCGGACTAGAAGACGGTTCCGAGCACACTCTGGAAGAAGTCGGCCAGTCCTTCGCGGTCACCCGCGAACGCATCCGCCAGATCGAAGCCAAAGCGCTGCGCAAGCTGCGGCATCCGTCGCGCTCGCGGAAGTTGCGGGCGTTTATGGACGGGACGCGGGATTAAGTCGAAGCGCGAAAAGCAGTTAAGGGCGGACATGTGTCCGCCCTTTTTTGCCGACAGTCGCGCGGCTTAAAGCCGACGACACACTTTCTCTTCAGGCCGGAATTCGTTCGGCGGCCCTCCGCAAATCCGCCAATCCTTCCAGCGTTCCCTCGGCTGAGGGCGCACCTTCCGGAGGCGTCCACCCGAGGGGACAGTGAGCCGCAATCAACAAGCGCGCCACTTCGACATGGTCGGACCCAGGTCTCGCGTGGCGGCGGCCTTCGACCGCCCAAATTAACGGCGACGCAGCAAACATTCCGTCGGTGGCATTCACGTTCGCGCCGTATTGGAGCAACACTCGCACCGCTTCCGGGTGTCCTCCCATGGCTGCGCGGTGCAGGGGCGTTACGTGATCTTTGTCCTGGATTTGCGGATCGAACCCGCAGGCGAGCATCGTTTCCAGCGCCGCAACATTGCCGTTTTCCGCCGCGCGATGAAGCATCAGGTGGTGCTCCGGCTGCAAGTCCGCTCGCAGACCGGGCTGGGCTGCAAGCATCCCTTCCGCTGCCGAGCGATCCCCGCGAGCGCACGCGGCGGCAAAACGGTCGACCGGTGACAGTTCGTCCTTCGCGCCATGGGCGAGCAGCCACGCGGCGATTTCAGCATTCCCGTAAAGTTCCGCCAGTGTGTGCGCGGTTGCTCCATCGCCGCGGCGCAGCGATACGTCGGCCCCATGCCGCACGAGCCGTTCCACCAGCCCCAGGTCCCAACGTCTGGCGGCCACGTGCAGTGGCGCTTCTCCACCCTCACCCCACGCGAGATTCGGATTTGCACCGTGTTCCAGGAACCAAATAGGACCCGCGGAATTGTCGGACCACAGCATCATGTAAACCAGCGGAGGCACTCCGTTCGGGATGCCGTCCACGTTCATGCCATAGCGGTGCAAAAGATTAAGAGCCTCAAGGTTGCCGCCGCCACCGGCGATGTGTGCTGAGACGCCGTCGGTCGGATTTGCTCCAGCCTTGAGAAGCACTTCCGCCAGCGGCAAGTGGCCGACGGCGCAGATTGCGCCCCACAACGCCGTCCGCGGCAACTCCGGATGCCAGTTCCAGTGGTACTCGGCGTTCGGGTTGGCGCCGAGCCCACACAATTGTTGCGCGATGGCCACAAATCCAGCCACGCGCGCCGGTTCGGCCGCCTTCAGGCACGTGTGGCACACGTAGAGCAGCGGCTCCCAATTCTGCGGTCCACCGGGTTGCGTTGCGAGGGCAGGCTGATCTTGCAGCCGTGCATCGACCGAAGAGGCATCGCCCAGAACCAGCTCCGTGTACAAGTTGGCCGAGGCGATTTTGGGATGGAGCGCGAGCAGTCGTTCAGCACGGCCGGATGCATCGCCCGTGGCGCAGCGGAGGAACTCTTCTAAAGCTTCCTCAAACGAGAGAGTGCGCGCTTCCACCTCCTCACGCAGGGCGTTCCAGGAAGGAAATCCATGCTCGCGGGCGATCACGGATTGCGCGTCATGCAAAGCAACAACACCAGCAGTGTCTTCGATGGTTTTGCCGGAAAACGCCGGCAGGGCGGCGAAGCGGCGGAGCGCTTCCCCATCATGCGACTGGGCCGCATGCAACAGGGACTTCGCTTGCTTCTTCAGTTGCTCAAGATTGGGACGGGCGGGTAATTCACGTGGCATCATACATCCTCCATGCTGAAGCCCGTGGTTCGCAGACAGGCAGCACGGCGGTGTAGTTGCCGTTCGGTAGACCAGTTATGACGGTAGGCTTAGCCCTTCGCGCGAACCCGCTGGCGCCCTTTGAGCGCACCACTGCATGGTACCACTGAAGATTGAATCCGGGAAAGATCTTGTTCCCTCCATCTTTTCCTCGTCTTTCCACAACATATTTCCACTACCCACAGGTTTCGCACAGGACCGACGCGAATCTCTCTTGTGCCCCGCGTGCGCTTCCGTCAGAGTGTCTCCAGACGAAGCGTGGAATGTCCTGAGCCCTTTGGACAACATCGCGCGGTGGTCGAGACCGCAGTCCCTTCGAGGGTGACTGCGAAAGGCGTCGAGATTGCTATGCATTCCAATGCACCGCATTCCAAAGACGCTTTTGCTGAGACTTTCCCGCAAGGGAGGACTCGCTCGATAGCCAATCGGTGAGCAGGAATCGAACCTGCAGCCGCACGGACGCTCGCACTCCTCACGGAACGCAAGCGAACTGCGGAATGCCTAGCGGCGCAACCGCGAATGGCAGGGAGGGCCCGGCGGGACATCTCATGCTCCATGCGGCCCGGGTGGCTGGCCCGGGCCGCATTCATTTGTGTACTAACAACAGGTTGCGATTCGCTTTTTCTTCGACCATACTGTTAACAATTCGTGGCGTTGGCGGGATTCGTATCAAGGCATGTCTTCAGACATGCTGCAAACTGCATTATAAGACTCGCCTTCAGGCGCTGAAGAGCATTTACCCTTAGGAAGAATTCTTGGCCACAACGGATTACAGCCCTATCAGCAGCCTTCCCGCGAACATCGACGCGGAGCGTTCCATCCTCGGCGCTATTCTCCTCGATAATTTCGCCTACAACGAGGCCGCCGAACACCTTCGCGCCGAGGACTTTTCTCTCGATGCGCACCGCCGCATTTACTCGCGCATGATGGAGCTGGCCGAGTCCTCACGGCCCATCGACCTCATTACTCTCGCCGAGGAGCTTGACCGCCACCGCGAACTCCAGTCCATCGGCGATGTTGCCTACCTCTCCGCTCTCCTCGACGGCATTCCCGACCGTCCCAGCATCGAGCACTACGTCAAGATCGTCCGCGACAAGGCGATGCTGCGTAACCTTATCCACGCAGCCAACACGGCCATTGCCCGTGCTACCGAGCAGGCCGATCCCGCCTCGGAAATTCTCGATTCCGCCGAAGCCGCTATTTTTCAGATCTCAGAACAGCGCATCGGCCGTGGCTTCACGGGCATTCAGGAAATCATCCGTGACAGCTTTGGTTCCGTTGATGCCCTGCTCCAGCGGGGCCAGCGCATCACCGGCCTCGAAACTCATTATGAACGTCTCGATGAAATGACCAGCGGCTTCCAACCCTCCGACCTTGTCATCATTGCCGGCCGCCCCTCCATGGGTAAAACCGCCTTCGCCATGAACATCGCGGAGAACGTCTCGATTCTCGGACAAAACGTTGTCGGCGTA
>CAZUCC010000026.1:31626-60796 GCA_964619065.1 uncultured Acidobacteriaceae bacterium
CGCTATGTCCCTGGCATCGCACCTCTTTCAACAACGTGCGCACTGGCTCGCGTTTCCGCGAAGACTCGGAAACGTCTACCCGCGCCCTCTATCACCTCGGCCCCGCTCCTCTCTTCATCGACGATACCCCCGGCATCTCTCTCGGTGAAATGCGCGCCAAAGCGCGCCGCCTGCTGCAGTCGCAGGGTCGGCTCGATCTGCTGATCGTCGATTACCTCCAGCTCATGACCGCCACTGCGGGTCGCCGTTACGAAAACAGAACGCAAGAAGTTTCCGCTATCTCGCGCGGCCTCAAAGCCATCGCGAAGGAACTGCGTGTTCCCGTTATCGCTCTTTCGCAGTTGAGCCGCGCCCCGGAAAGCCGCGGTGGCGACCACCGTCCCCAGCTCGCCGACCTGCGCGAGTCCGGCTCCATCGAGCAGGACGCCGACCTGGTTGCCTTCATTTTCCGCGAGGAGGTCTACAAACAGGACGATCCCGACCTCGAAGGCAAAGCCGAACTCATCATCGCCAAGCAGCGCAACGGCCCTATCGGCAAGGTCGAGCTGGCATTTATCAAGCGCTCCACCCGCTTTGAAAACATGTCCCGCGAGTCCGAAAGCGGCTACGAGCAGTAAAGGATTGGCGCTACCGAACTCACGTGGGACGGCCGCCCTCGGCCGTCCCGCGGGAGCGAAGCTCCGCTAGCCTGTAACCCCCGTCCGACCGCTCATCCACCTGCACTACAAATCTTCCGCTCTGTGGAAAATACTGTGGAACGCCTAAAACCGCGTGACGGATATTTGGCGTTCTGAAAGGCCATATCTTTTTTGGTCTCGGCTCTAACCAGCTGATAATTCGATAGTTAATTGTATTCCAGAAAGGAATTTGCAGAGCAGTCCAGCCCAGCGCCCCCGGAGACGCATCGAGAGATTTGCACATTTAAGGTAACCAGGATCACGCCTTGACAACCCTGTCAAGACTCTTTCCGTGTAGTGGTCCAGAAGAATACCACCGCGCCGAAGTGGGTTTTAACCGTCTTCTCCCACACGCAACACTGCTAAAAATGCCTCTTGCGAATAGCGACATCGCCCAGAGGCTGAGTAGGTCGCGCCGTTGCGGCCAGCGGTGCCCAGCGGTGTCCACGAGGCGGGCCCATGTTTCGCAAGCACGGAAAGTTCTACGCGGACTGGCGCGAGGGCGGCGCTCGTCGGCGTCGGGAGTTCGCGACAGAGGCGGAGGCGCGTCGCCACGAGGACGCGCAACACGTGCGCAATGAGACGCGGGTGACAGTGCGGGTCGCGTGTCAGCGCCTGCACGCGGCCACGATGCGGCGCTCGGAAGACGGCTACAGTGTGAGCAACAACGCCAGCCGCGTGCAGACGTTACGCAACCTCGCCGTCGCGGTCGGTGGTCTTGCCTGCGCCCGGCTGGCGCAGCGCCATGTCATCGATCTGATCGCGAACTGCTGGCGGCATTACAAGCCTAGCTCGAAATACACCGCCAGCAAGGCGCTGCGTCGCATCCTCCGTGAACTCGTGGCGTACGGCGCTCCTACCGGTCTCGATCTCGCCGTGCCGCGCTGCACGCCGCCGCGTCCTCGATCCAACACGGTGCCGGAAGACGTGCGGCTTCTGCTGCTGGAACGCGCCGATCCGGCGCTGCGTTTCCTGCTGCTCGCGTGCAGTAATCTCGCGCTCCGCAGCGGCACGGCGCGTCGTGTTGCCCCATGCCACGTGCAGCGTCGTCACGACGGCGTCGTGTGTCTGAGCCTGCGCACCAAGTACGGCACCATCGCCCAACTGCCGCTCACAGAGAGAATGCTGGCGCTCATTGCGCAAGCTCCCCAGCTTGGCGAGGACGTGCCCTACGTGCGGGCGCTCTCGGGTGTACGGACGGGCAAAGATGGCTGGAGCCCGGCCACAGTGTCGCGCCGCTTCATGGCTCTCAAGAAGCGCTGCGGAGTGAGTCTGAGCGTTCGCCTGCACGACTTCCGCCGCACGGCGGCGCTACGCCTGTATGAACACACCGAGGATCTGCTGCTCGTGAAGCACCTGCTCGCCCACGAATTCCTGTCTTCCACGTTTTGGTACGTCGACCGCAACACGGCGCGTGTCACGAAGGCGCAGCTCGATGCGCTCGCGGGATGCACGCCGCAACCACAACCCCCTACCCCCCCCCGCGCAAGGAGGCGCTACTTATGAGCAACAAAGTCAGCTACGGAAAAAAGATCGATCTCGCTAAGTTTCAATCAGAGAACAAGTGCTACGCTCGGGAACTCATCGCGCTCCCTCAACCCAACGAATGCCTGATGCTGCTCGCGCCGCTCTGGGTGGCGGTCGGGGCGCTCGCCACGTGGCACAAGATTGTCTCGGACGTGCGCAACGTCATGCCGTTGCTGCCGCCAGATCCCAACGACGTGATGCAATTGCAGGGGCTCGCCGTGCGCGTCTCCATGCTGCACCTCAACGAGCAGGAGCAGCGCACGTTCGTCATGCTTGCCGACGCGTCGCTCCGCGCCTCGGGCTTCTACGTGTCCGACATTCCCTCCAATTGCGAGTCGAAGGGCGAACTGCCGGGCGTCCTCCGCATAGAGTGGGCGGGTGGCGTGCCGGGCGCGGCGCTCGTTGTCGGACGGAGGCTCGCGTGAGCCCGCGCCTGCGTTCGGACTCGCACAAGGACGGCGGCGTGGACCCTGACTTCGGCGGCTGGGAATGTTCCATCTGCGGCATGACGTGGGACGGGCCGGACGAAGCGGCGTGCCCGCGCTGCGCGGCGCGGGAAGAATTGGCGAAGCTCGTTCGCAGCGCCACCACGTCCGCGGCGCTCCGGGACGTGTCGACGCGCATCGCGTCCTGTATAGCTCTCGGCTATCTCGACACGGCGCACGCCAAAGCCATACTCTTCGCAATTCAGACCGCCGTGAGTGCGTGCCGCATCGCGGAGAATGAAGGCTGGGGGCAGACGCTATTACCGCCTGTGATCGCGTCGACGCAGGCGGAGGAGTCCACGCCCACCGTCGCCGCGTCGGAGGTCACGACGGCGGATCGCAGCAAGCAGCGCGGCCAAGAGAAGCGTGCGGAGCGTACGGGGAAGGCGGTGCCACGTGGGCAAAAGTAGCGGCGCTACTCGCCGCGATTGCCACGTCCTGCCGCCCCCGCCATATGCGCAGCTCCACTGTCCGCTCTGCGGTCGCGGGTCGCGCGTGCTCCCGCAGTCGCAACGCTCGCGGGTGGTCCTCGTGCATGTCGGCGCGGACGATCTCGCGAGTTACGTGCGTTGCCGTCACTGCGGGGTCTATGTGTCGGAAGCGCATGTGCGCGAGCCCGAAATGGAGCCGCGCATCGTGGAGTACGCGTCGACGCGGCGTAAGGCGGGCAAATGACGTTGCCCTCGCAACAGCCGATCCACGTGCGCGGTCGGCTCTCCTGTAAGCACTGCCAGCGCGGCTCCATGGTGACCGTCCGTCCGTTGCCGCGCTGGTGCTCTATCCACTCCGACAATTGCGCTGTCTGTCGTCACTGCGGCTCGCATGCCGATCTGCGCTCGGTGCACGTCTGGCGGCGGGTCGCTCCGGTCAGCCCTTAACGCCGCATCGCGACACGCGCCACACTGGCGGCAGGAGTCCACCCCTCGTGGATCCCCAGTCGCGTCTCCTCGCTGTCGCTACCCGATGATCTGGCGGCGGCGAGGGATCCCCAGTCGCGTCTCCTCGCTGTCGCTACCCGATGATCTGGCGGCGGCGAGGGGAACGACGCGGTGCACTCTCCGTTCCAAACCCAGAAGACGCGCGCGGAGTCTCGTCGCAATAAACAAAAAGGTTACGGGCCCCTCCCACGCCAAGTGCGCGTGGGTCCCTCCCGTGTTTTTACTGGGGGCTCGGTCGTCGCCCCCACCGCGCACAAAAGCGTGTGCGCTCCCCCCATCGTGCCGTTCGCCTCGTTCGCTGCGCTCGCTGCGGCTGGCCCGGCACGCCGCGCTGCTCGCCAAAAAGCGGCGGCACGCGCTCGTGCGTCGTCAGGGTGCGCCCTTCCAGATTTGAAACGAAGAGTGCAGCGGGCGAGCGTCCCCTGCACCGCGCGGCGATTCGGCCCTCCGCGTCCCGGGTGTCAGGGCGGGCCGCTCCGGGCCTAGAGGGGTGCAAACCGGAGAAGGAGAGAAAGGGTTGACTCTGGAGAATCGTTGCGGTCGCGGCTGCGGTTGTCGAGCGGGGGAACACAAGTGGCAGCCCGAGCTGCGCCCCTTCGCTGCATGTCCCCCGCTCAACTCGCTGCGCTCGTCTCCGCTCCTCCTTCACTTCCGCTGCGGGGCGCAGCTCGGGCAGTGTGGCGTCGCGGGGAAAAATCGGGCCGGAGAAGTCGCGGTCAGCCCGTCTTCCTGCGGCGCACCTTGCGTGCCTGATGGCGGCGGTGCGCGTGCAGTTCGAGCACGACGAGCGCCAGCAGCTCGATCTGCACGAGCCGGAGCTCGATGTCGACGGGAAGCATGCGTCCCATCGGGAAGGACTCGCGCACGCGGCGGTGCGCGTCCTTCACCAGTTTGTCGATGCGGTCGGTCATCGCCTCCGTGTCCACGTCCTCAAACAGGAACGCGGCGGCGTGCAGAGTGGGAATGCAGAGAAGTGGGGGTCGGCTCATGAGCGCAGTGTAGCAGCGCCGGGCCTGTTCAGCATCGGCAGCCGAGGGTGGCGGAAATAACGGCACAGGCAAGCGCACCCCCTCCTCCCCCACCCATAAGCGATCGTGAGCCGGTCATGGTGTCCATGGTGTCCACGCCCGGCGTCCTCTTTCGTGGAGTGTCCTAAAGTACTCTGGACACCGCGTCCGGGCCGCATGTATGTTGGCTCCGGGCGTCGGCGGCTCAACCGTCTTCTCCCACACGCAACACTGCTAAAAATGCCTCTTGCGGAATTTCCACGCGCCCAATTTTCTTCATCCGCTTCTTGCCTTTTTTTTGTTTTTCCAGAAGCTTGCGTTTCCGGCTGATATCCCCGCCGTAGCACTTGGCAATCACGTTTTTCCGGATCGCCCCCACGGTCTCGCGCGCAATCACCTTAGCCCCAATCGCCGCCTGAATTGCTACTTCAAACATCTGCCGTGGAATCAATTCCTTCATCTTCGCGGCCAGTGCCCGGCCCCGGTCATAAGCAAAGTCGCGATGCACGATGATCGACAACGCATCCACAGGATCGCCGGAAATTAGAATATCCATCTTCACCATCGGCGACTCCCATGAGCCCGCCAGGTGATAATCCAGCGACGCATACCCGCGCGATACCGATTTCAGCCGGTCATAGAAATCCAGCACTACTTCATTCAGGGGCAATTCATACAGCAATTTCACGCGGGACGTTCCTACATATTCGAAGCTTTTCTGCTTGCCGCGCTTCTCTTCCACCAGTTTCAGAATTCCGCCAACATATTCCTCTTTCGTCAATATCGTCGCCAGAATCACCGGTTCTTCAATCTTTTCGATCTCGGTCTGCGCCGGCCAACGCGAGGGGTTGTCCACCTCCACCCTGGAACCGTCGGTTTTCGTAATCTGATAGCGCACACCCGGAGCGGTCGTAATCAGATCGAGGTTGAACTCGCGCTCCAGCCGCTCCTGAATAATTTCCATGTGCAACAAGCCCAGAAAGCCGCAGCGGAAGCCGAACCCCAGCGCCACCGAGCTCTCCGGCTCGAAGAAAAACGACGCATCGTTCAACCGCAGTTTTTCCAGTGCATCCCGCAGCCGCGTGTGTTCGTGTGACTCCACTGTGTACAGGCCCGCGAACACCATCGGCTTGATGTCTTCAAACCCCGGCAGCGGCTCCAGCGCCGGATTGGCTTCCTCCGTGATTGTGTCGCCAATCTTGGTATCGGCCACAGTTTTGCTGTTCGCCATCATGAACCCGACTTCCCCAGCTTCCAACGACTCCACTTCGACCGGCTTCGGCGTCAGCACACCTAGAGTTTCTGTTTCCAGAACGCGGGAATTCCACCACAAACGGATCTTCTGTCCTCGCCGCAACGTCCCCTCAAACACGCGCACCAGCACGATCACGCCACGGTAAGGATCGAACCACGAATCGAAAATCAATGCCTGTAGCGGATTTTCGGGCAACCCCTTCGGCGGCGGAACCAGGTGAACGATGGCTTCCAGCACTTCTTCCACGCCCAGCCCAGTCTTCGCGCTGATCGGAATTGCGTCCGTTGCATCCAGCCCCACGGCATTTTCGATCATCTCTTTTGTCCGCTCAAGATCCGCAGACGGCAGATCAATCTTGTTAATCACCGGAATGATTTCCAGCCCGTGGTTGATCGCCAGATACGAGTTCGCCAAGGTCTGCGCTTCCACGCCCTGCGAGGCATCGACTACCAGCAGCGCGCCTTCGCACGACGCCAGCGCCCGCGAAACTTCATACGAGAAGTCGACGTGCCCTGGCGTATCAATCAAGTTGAGCTGGTAAGTGATCCCGTCCCGCGCCTGGTACATCATGCGCACCGCCTGCGCTTTGATGGTGATGCCGCGCTCGCGCTCCAGGTCCATCGAGTCGAGCACCTGCGCCTGCATTTCGCGCGCCGTCAGCGACCCCGTGATCTCCAGCAGCCGGTCAGCCAGCGTGGATTTCCCATGGTCAATGTGCGCAATGATCGCGAAATTTCGGATGAATTGACGGTCCATGCAAGGGTAGATCAAACGCGAAGCCAACAGAGGCTGGATCGACGCGACGAGGATCAAACTACGATTCTAACAGGCAGCGGTTGCTACAATCCCTCTCAATGCTCATCCTAGCCTCCGCCTCGCCCCGCCGTCAGGAACTGCTGCGCAATGCGGGCATCGAGTTTGCGGTGCAGCCCGCGCACGTGCCCGAGGATATTATTCCGGGGGAATCGCCCGAAGCTTGTGCGCAGCGTCTGGCAACTGCCAAGGCCCGCGCAGTCTTTGATCAAGAGCCTGCAAACCAAGTCCTAGGCGCAGACACAATTGTCGTCGTCGGCACCAAAATCCTAGGCAAGCCGGCCGATGCCCTCGATGCCATACGCATGCTGCGCCTGCTCTCCGGCCGAGAGCACCGCGTCATCACCGGGGTCTGCCTGTTGACTCCCGGCCAACCGCCTAAAGAAGACGTTCGCCACGAAACCACCAGAGTCACTATGAGTGCACTCACCGACCAGGAAATCGCGGACTACGTAGCCCACGGCGAGCCGATGGACAAGGCCGGAGCCTATGCCATCCAAGGCCTAGCCTCGCGCTGGATTCCAAAAATCGAAGGGTGTTATTTCAACGTGGTGGGTTTGCCAATACCATTGGTTCACAGAATGTTCGGTGAGAATGCTGGCAAGAAGAAATAGTGCAGGCAGACGCCTTCGCCCAGCTCTTGATTTTGCTAGGACTTCTTCTCGTCGTCCTTGCTTTCGCCATCTTTCATGGCGCTCTTAAAGTTCTTGATGCCTTCGCCCAGGCCCTTACCCAGGTCGGCGATCTTGCCTGTGCCGAAGATGAGCAAGGCAATGAACGCAATTATCAGAAGTTCTGGCATACCAAGTTTGCCGATCATGGGAGACCTCCTGCGGCAGGCTGGTCCGCTGGCCATAGGCCGAAATCGAGGGAAAAGCCGCTGCTGGTTGGATTCTAGGCCCCAGCGGGCGCGGAGTCAAAGAGAAGTAGAGATCATAAAACTGAAGAGAGATTGTGGAGGCGCGGGCGCTCCCCGTGCAAGCTACCCTACTCACACGGATGCCAGAAGCCCCGCAATAAGCGCAGCCCGCCGGGGCAGCGCTTCAATCAAGACATTTTCGTGCACAGCGTGAGCCCCTTCGCCAACCCCGCCAAGCCCGTCGAGCGTGGGAATACCCAGCGCGGACGTGAAGTTTCCGTCCGAACCGCCGCCAACTGCCGTCTCCTCCAGCTTCCCCCTGATTTCTTGGGCGAGCTGGCAGGCTTTGGCGTAGAGCGCGATAGTCCCCGCACCCCGTTCCATAGGAGGACGGTTCATGCCGCCAGTGATCTCCAGCTTGCATTTACGATTGACCGGCCTGAGCGCATGCATTTTGCGGTCAATCCGGGTGGCATCACCAATTTTCTCGATTCGCACATCAACTGCAGCGCTGGCTTCGGCGGCAATAACGTTGGTTCGTGTCCCCCCACGAATTACGCCCACGTTCACGGTAAGGCCCCGTCGCGGCTCGCCGAACCCGGCAATCCGGGTGATCTGGTGGGCCAATTCCACGATGGCACTCTGCCCTTTACTGGGATCAAGCCCCGCATGAGCTGCCTGCCCGGTCACGCGCACCGTGTATTCTCCCACGCCTTTCCGCGCTGTTTTGAGCGCACCAACGGGGCCGGCAGACGGCTCCAGCACCAGCACGGCAGCGCATTGCCGCGCCAGCTTTTCCGTGATGATGCGGGAAGTCGCACTGCCGACTTCCTCATCCGTGACCAGCCACACGCGAATTGGGTGAGGTAACTCACCGTGCAGAGTTTGCAGCGCCTCAATAGCGTGCAACATGAACGCGATCCCAGACTTCATGTCGAACACGCCCGGCCCATAAAGGCGGCCCTTTTTGATCTTGCACGGCATTCGCGCCAGCGTGCCCAGTTCGTAGACCGTATCAAAATGCCCGAGCAGCAGGATAGGCTTAGGTTTCCGCTTGCCCGCAACCTCGTGCCCCGCGAAATCCACCTGCACGTGATTGCCGAAGCGTTCCCGCGGGTAGAAGCGAACCTTGCCACCAAGCATCTCAAACCGGGCACCGAGCCAGGCCCCGAGGCGGTCCACGGCGGCTTTGTCGTTGCTGGGAGATTCCATCTCCGCCATTTGGCGAATGGTGTCAACCAAGGCATCGCGCCGGTCGGAGAAGTAGTTGATATAGGCGGACATAGAAGTGGGACGGCCTGCGGGTGCTGTTTTCATGAGTTGACGTCCTCGGCGTAGAGGCTGGAAATCAGCCTTTGGCTCGGGCTGTACAGTATAATCTTCGCTTTGAAGAACTGAAGAACCGCGAACGATCCCAGACGTAAATGACCCAGACGTTAGAGACCGCCCACGAAACGACCGCGCAGGGGAAGACTGCCACCGCGCCCGATGCCACCTTGATGGACATTAATGCCATCATGAAGGTCCTGCCGCACCGCTATCCCTTTCTGCTGATCGACCGTATCGTTGAGCACCGCCCCAAAGAACGCATCGTCGCCCTCAAGAACGTCACTATCAACGAGCCTTTCTTCGCTGGGCATTTTCCGGGTTTCCCGATTATGCCGGGAGTGCTGGTCGTGGAAGCCATGGCGCAGGCGGGCGGCGTGCTGCTAATGTCCGCCATTCCGGACCCCGAAACCAAACTCCTGTTTTTCGCTGGAATCGAGAAGGCGCGCTTCCGCCATCCGGTCGTGCCGGGAGATCAGTTGCGTATCGAAGTCGACGTCAAGGCATGGCGCATGTCAGCGGGCCGCATGGAAGGCAGGGCCTTTGTCGGCAGTAAGCGTGTGGCAGAGGCGACCATATCTTGCGTAGTCGTACCGCGCAAGTCAGCCGATAAACCCGCGACCGAAGGCGGATAGACGCAAGGGTCGAGCTGATTTCCAGAAAGGCCTTGAAGGGGCACGGCCTTCCGCCGTGCCGTCAAGGTTAGGAAGAATCAGGGCTTTAGCCCTTGAGGGAAGCTCTCGACAGTTCCAGTTTCAATCACTAAAGATGCCCATCCATCCCACCGCCATCATAGATCCTCGCGCCCGCGTCCCCGAATCCTGCAAGATTGGTCCGTATTGCATCATCGGACCGGACGTGGAAATGGGCGAGGGCTGCGATCTCGTCTCCCACGTTCACATTGAGGGGCCCACGCGCATTGGCAAGAACGTGGGAGTTTTCCCGTTCACTTCGCTGGGCATGGCACCGCAGGATATCGGCTACGCAGGCGAGCCCACGCGTCTGGAGATTGGCGACGACAACGAAATCCGCGAATTCGTCAGCATCAACCGCGGCACCGTAAAAGGGGGAGGCGTGACCCGCGTCGGGAACCGCATCTTAATCATGGCCTACACCCATGTCGCCCACGATTGCCAGATTGGAGACCACGTGATCCTGGCCAACGCCGCCACGCTCGGCGGCCATGTAACCGTGGAAGAGTGGGCGGTGGTTGGCGCGCTGTGTCCGGTGCATCAGTTCGTGCGCATCGGCGCCCATTCCTATATCGGCGGTGGAACCACCATTACGCGCGACGTGCTCCCCTTTTCCAAAACGGCGGCCGCTCGCGATACGCATGCCTACGGCATCAACGCTGTCGGCCTTGAGCGCCGCGGCTTCAGCAAAGAACGTATCCAAAAGATCCACCATGCCTACAAGGTCTTGTTGGCCTCGAAACTGAACACGAGCCAGGCGCTGGAAAAACTCAAGGCTGAATCGAATGGCGGCGAAGATGTTGCCATGCTAATCCGCTTCATCGAGTCCTCCGAGCGCGGCACAATAAAATAGCACTGCTGTCTACCCTTCGTATCGTTGGATTATCTTCTACTCAGCAAATCGTACTTATGCAAACTGCGGACGTGGTCATTATCGGCGGAGGGATTGTTGGATCGAGCATTGCCTACCACTTGCTGGAAGCAGGCTGCAGGGACGTTATCGTCATCGAGCGAGAGACAGCGCAGGGCAAGGGATCAACGGGCAAAAGCATGGGCGGCGTGCGAGCGCAGTTTTCCACGGCGGTGAATATCCAGATGTCGCTCTATTCCATTCCCTTTTATGCGACGTTTGAAGAGCGCTTGGGATACCCATGCGATTATCGTCCCCAGGGATACCTGTTTTGCGCTACCAGCGACCGCCACCTGTCCTATCTCCGCGCAAATCAGGAGAGGCAGATTGCACTGGGGCTAAAGAGCGTACGCATGGTAGGCGCGGACGAAATTCACCGCCTGTTTCCCCAACTGCGAGCGGACGACATTGTTGGGGGAAGTTTCTGCTCGTCCGATGGCTTTGTCGATCCTTACAGCGCGATGATCGGATTCATGACCTGGGCGGCCGATCACGGAGCCAAGCTTTGGAAGAACACAGCCGTGACCGCGATCCGAAGCAGCCGGGAAACGATCGAGGGCACATTCAACGTGGAAACGACACGAGGAATGGTCTGCGCCAAACGTGTCGTCAATGCCGCTGGCGCGTGGGCGGCAAGCATCGCGAAAATGGTAGGCGCTGACTTGCCGGTAGAACCTCTGCGGCGGATGCTGGTGCCCACGGAACCGTTCGATCAGTTTTCCCACTCCGCGCCCATGATCATCGACATGTCCAACGGCTTTCATTTCCGGCCGGAAGCGCAGGGATTTCTATTGGCGTGGAACGACCCTGAAGAGATACCAGGATACAAGACGGATTTCGAGCCATCTTTCATCGAGAAAATTTTAAGCCGGGCCGCCGATCGCGTGCCGGTGTTTGAAAGCCTGGCGGTGAATCCAAAACGCTGCTGGGCGGGGTTGTATGAAATGACGCCCGATCATCATCCCATCCTCGGAGAACTTCCGGATATCCCGGGATTTTTCTGCGCCAACGGTTTCAGCGGCCACGGCGTAATGCACGCGCCGGCCACGGGAAAGATTTTGGCGGATTTGATTCTGCATCAAAAAACGGATCTGATCGATGCGAAGCTGCTGGATCTGGCCCGCTTTGCCGAAGACCGGATGATCCACGAGACGGCAATGCTATAAGGATTAAGACCCGGTAACCTGATGTCCGGGTGCCCGTTTCCAATTCTCGTCGCTCAATTCATTTACACTTTTCATCGGTGTCCACTCCGCCAAAACGTCTCGGCCTGATCGCTGGCAATGGCCGCTTTCCCTTTCTCGTCCTCGACGCCGCGCGCGCCCAAGGTTACGACGTCGTGGTCGCCGCTATCCAAGAAGAAGCTTTCCCAGAAATAGAACAACGCGGTGCGGCCGCCGTGCACTGGCTCTCTCTCGGAGAGCTTTCCAAGCTCATCGAAGTCTTTCACAAGGAAGGCGTCACCCGCGCCATCATGGCGGGGCAAGTCAGGCACAAGCAGATTTTCTCCAGCATTCGCCCCGACTGGCGCCTTGCCAAGTTGCTGCTCACGCTGGCGACGCGCAATACCGACGCGCTGCTGGGAGCGGTCGCTAAAGTGCTCGGCGATGAGGGCATCGTCCTGGAAAACTCCACCTCACTGCTCGAACCGCTCCTTGCCAAGCCAGGAGTTTTGACCCAGCGCCTCCCCACCGAAGCGGAGATGAAAGACATTGCATACGGCCGCGCGATTGCCCGCCATTTGGCGCAATACGACATCGGGCAAACGGTCGTGATCGCCGAGGCTGCCTGTGTGGCCGTAGAAGCCATGGAAGGCACCGATGCCACCATCGAGCGCGCGGGATCGCTCTTGGCGACCCTGGACGCCAGCATGAAGGACTCCACAAGTGTCTCGACTCTGAGCCGCGCCCTCACCGTCGTCAAAGTCGCGAAACCAAATCAGGATATGCGTTTTGATGTGCCGGTAATTGGGCTCAAGACGATTGAAGCTATGTCCCGAGCTGGCGCGTCCTGTCTCGCCGTCGATGCCGGCAAGTGCCTGCTGCTCGACGGCCCCACCATTCCCGAAATGGCAAACGCAAGCGACATTTGCATCGTAGCCGACGTTCCCTAGCTGAATTTCAGGGTAAGATCGGAGCGGGAATCTCTGCCACACCCTTCCTTGCCATCGCCTTCGAATGCGGCGGGCTCTCAGTCTCCGGTTCCGGGATTGCCAAACCAGGCAAATCGCAGATTCCTCGGGGCTGAAGCCACTCGGAATGACAAATCAAGTGGTGACAAACTCAGCTCGTCAAATGCACGACAGCCGCTGTTTTGGGCGGCTCTCGCATACGCTGGCGGGACAGCGCTGAGTGCGCACATCTGGCGTCCCGCAACCTGGTGGTTTGCCGCGATTGCGGTTTTCCTGGCGTCTGCCGCGTTCTTTGCGCGAGGCCGCCCTCGCGCTGCGCAAATGCTGGCGTTGAGCGCATTTGTGAGTCTGGCGATTCTGGCGGCGCAGCTTCGTATTCCAACAGCGCCTTATGAGCTTCCTTCAAGCGATGATTCCGAAGTCATAGTTACCTCGCATGTAACGGCGGAGGGAGAAGTTCTCCCCACCCCGAACGGGGGTATCCGCCAAACGCTGGAAGTTGCGACCGAAGAATTGGGCTTCGAGGGAACATCGAAACAAGTTGCCACGGGACTTCGCGTGAATCTGTTTATTCCAAAAAAAGAATACGAGGCACTGCCAGCTTTCCACTACGGCGATCGCATGCGATTCTCCGCCAGGCTACATCCGCCGCGCAACTATCACAATCCCGGGGCCTTCGATTTCGTGGGTTACATGGCGGGCAAGGGACTGGTTACGTCCGCTTCGGTCCGTGCCGACAAAGTTGAACGGCTCTCCGGCTTTGTGGGAAACCGGTTCGAACTCTGGCGAACCCGCGTTCACCGCAGCATCATCGCCATGATCCACAAACTCTGGCCGCCGGAGCAGGCCGCGCTCGTGGATGCCATGGTCATTGGCGATGACGCCTTCATCGATCGCGATACGCGTGCTGACTTTCAGCGCTCCGGCACTTACCACATTCTGGTGGTGTCGGGCATGAACGTGAGCATTCTGGTATTCGTCACGTTCTGGCTGCTGCGCCGGCTCCGCGCTGGAGACATTGCCGCTAGCCTCATCACCGTGGTGTTGGCGATTCTCTACGCCATCCTCACCAACGTCGGAGCGCCCGTCTGGCGGGCTGTCCTGATGATGGCCGTGTATCTGGGCGCGCGCCTGCTCTATCGCGAACGCTCGATGCTCAACGCAATCGGAGCGGCAGCGCTGGCGCTTATGTTGCTGGATCCGCAAGTCGTACTCGGTGCGAGTTTTCAGTTGACCTTCCTTTGCGTGCTGACGATTGCCGCAGCGGGCGTGCCTCTTCTGGAACGAACCTCAGCTCCATACCGCGCAGGTCTGCGGCATCTCGACTCGCTGGAGTATGACCCGGTACTTCCGGCGCGAGTGGCGCAGTTCCGGCTGGACTTGCGCATGGTGCTGGACCGGGCTCAGCGTCTCTTCGGCCGCCGCGTTTCGCAGTGGACGTTGCTGGGAGGAATTGGTGCGCTCTTCGGCGCCTTCGATTTGATCGTAATTTCCGGCGTGATGCAGGTCACTCTGGCGCTGCCTATGGCCTTTTACTTTCATCGCGGCACCAGCTTTGGACTGCCTGCAAACCTGCTGGTTGTTCCACTTACAGAAATCTTCATGCCCGCGGCAGTGGCCGCCGTCAGTTTTGGATACATTTCCGTCCTGCTGGCACGAGTCCCCGCGATCGTTTCCAGCTTCGCTCTCTGGGGCATCACGGGAGCGGTCCACGGGCTGGGCGGGTTGCGCGCGGCCGATCTCAGAGTCCCAACGCCGGAACCGTGGGTCCAACTCGCGACCTTTCTGGCGCTGGCCGCGGCCATGCTGTTCGCGCGCAAACGCTGGCCATGGACGAGCTTGGGAATCACCGCTCTCGCGGCCAGTGCTTTGTGGATCGCCTGGGGTCCGGTGCATCCACAAATTCGACGCAACGTTCTTGAAATCACGACGGTGGATGTGGGAGAGGGCGATTCCAACTTGGTCGTGACCCCACAGGGAAAGACACTGCTCATCGATGCGGGTGGCCCGACCGGAGGGCCGCACATCTCTGAATTCGATGTCGGCGAAAATGTGGTGTCCCCCTATTTATGGTCACGCGGATTCAAACGTCTCGACGCCGTCGCGCTCACGCACGCGCACTCTGATCACATGGGAGGCATGAGCTCAATCCTGAAAAACTTCCGCCCGAAAGAACTCTGGCTGAGCGTGATTCCTGCCAGCGACGATCTGAAGAAGCTCTTAACCGAAGCGCGTCAGCTCGGCATTCGCGTAGAGCAGCATTTTGACGGCGACGAATTCCCTTTTGGCGGAACTCAGATTCGTGTGCTGGCTCCAGCGTGGAATTGGCAAAGTTTCCGTCCCGCCAACAATGATTCGCTGGTCTTGCAGATCAACTATGGCGCAACTGCCGCACTCATGGAAGGCGACGCCGAAGCACTCAGCGAAGCCCGCATGGTCGACCGGAATCCAGCGGCGGTGCTGCTTAAGGTGGGCCACCACGGCAGCAAAACGTCCGCCACAGCGCAGTTCCTGGAGGCGGTGCATCCGCAGTATGCCATCATCTCCGTGGGAACACACAATCTTTTTGGATTGCCCAAACTCGATGTGCTGGAGCGACTGGAGCGGAAAAGCGTCACGACTTACCGAACCGATCTAGACGGCGCAGTAACATTTGTTTTGGATGGACATTCCATTACGGCTCAGGAGGCGTCTCTTCCATAATCTGGTCTTCTTCCAGGGGTTGCGCCCGGTACTGCTCGATCACACTGCGAGCCTCGTCGGCTTGACGGGCGGGCACTCGCAGGATGACCCCGCTCAAGCCGGGGTAAACGTCTTGTTGCAGGTTGAGCGAGGTTAATTGCGACTGGATCCCCGCCGATTCCAGCAGAGCGTGAACTACGAGCGCTTCCGATTCCTGCTCCGAGTCAAAAACTTTGACTAGCTCCGCGTGTTCATCCGGAAGATTTTCCACCACGCCACCCCATATTCATTGAACCTGCCAATTGTAAGCCGCAGCGCGCGCCTGACTCTTACCACCCCAGCACAACCGCGAAAATCAAGGGAGCCACAATCGTCGCATCGGATTCGATAATGTATTTCGGAGTATCAATTCCCAGTTTGCCCCAGGTAATTTTCTCGTTCGGCACGGCTCCGGAATACGATCCGTAACTGGTGGTCGAATCGCTGATTTGGCAGAAGTACGCCCAGAGCGGAACATGCTCACGCTGCAAATCCTGGTGCAGCATGGGGACTACGCAGATAGGGAAATCCCCCGCAATGCCGCCGCCGATCTGAAAGAAGCCCAGCGGAGTCTTCGCTGTGGTGTTGGTGTACCACTCCGCCAGCTCCATCATGTATTCGATGCCCGTGCGCACGGTGTGAACGTTCTTTACATCGCCAGTGATGCAGTGTCCGGCGTACATGTTGCCGAGCGTGGCGTCCTCCCAGCCGGGGACAAACATGGGCAGGTTCTTTTCCGCAGCAGCTAACAGCCAACTATTCTTCGGGTCGATTTGGTAGGAATCCTTGAGCTTGCCCGAACGCAGAATCTTGAACATAAACTCGTGCGGAAAGAAGCGCTTCCCCGCCTTGTCGGCGGCGACCCACTCCTCGAGCACCACCGCTTCAATACGCCGCATAGCTTCCATTTCCGGAATGCAAGTATCGGTCACGCGGTTCATATGGCGCGCCAGTAACTCGGCCTCGTCTTTGGGAGTGAGATCACGGTAATGCGGTACGCGCTCATAGAAATCGCGGGCAACCAAATTGAAAACATCCTCTTCAAGATTCGCCCCGGTGCAGCAAATGCCGTGAATCTTATCCTGCCGGATCATTTCCGCCAGCGAGATCCCGAGTTCCGCCGTGCTCATGGCCCCCGCGATCGTGACGAACATTTTGCCGCCCGAGCCCAGAAGCTTGTTGTAACCCTCCGCGGCATCCACGAGCGCGGCCGCGTTGAAGTGCCGATAGTGCAACTTGATGAAATTAGTGATGGAAGACATCCCAACAATCTAAAAGGCGGGGAAGATTCTGTCCAGACGGGTATCCAACGGTAGTTGTGTGTCTGGGCCGCGTGAGCACGCAAGCCCAGTGTAGGGCGAGCATTCCTGCTCGCCGTTCTGGTCCCACGTGAAAGAGCGGCGCTTCAGCGCCGCGTAAGTCCATGAAATAGTTCGGGCTTCAGCCCCCGTGGAAATTTCCGGGCCGGGCAAGGTGTCCAGCGTAACTTCAACGGTCCATTCGGACGTCAATTTTTCTTGCCGAGCATCTAAAATTAGGAAAGACATTGAGAGAAAAGGTGTTGGCGCTAGCAACATCTTGCGGGGTGTCATGGAAAGTCCCGAGCGAGCCAGATCGGAAGAATCGCACTCCGCCACGGAGGCTGCGGAAACCCACGAAGAGGCTCGTAAATTGCGCCGCCTGCAGTGGATGATCGGAATGGTCCTGTCCGCCATCTACCAGGATCCCAATCTCTCTGTGGAGCAGGCAGCCGAACTCGTTGCCAACGCCAGAAATGCGGCGCTCGGTATGTTCCCCGGCAAAGAGCTCGCATTCGATCTGCTGTACAAGCCGCGGTTGCAGAGGGCTATGCGGGATCGGTTTCACTTGCAATAAGAGGCCAACTACGTTGACCCTCACTTTCCTCAAACGCTAGACTCAACTGTCCGAGGAAACTTCTATGCGTCTACCCGCGTGTGCGCTTCTTTTTTTCGCCTTCTTCCTGTCCCCATTCCTGCTTGCCTACGAAGGCCACCACCACTCCATGACTGCCGAGGAACTGGGTACCGTTCACTTTCAGACTTCGTGTTCGCCCAAGGTGGAGGCGGAATTCAATCGTGGCGTCGCCCTGCTGCATTCCTTCTGGTACGAAGAAGCCGAAAAAGCTTTTCGCAGCGTTGCTCACGAGGATCCGAAATGCGCCATGGCGAATTGGGGTATCGCCATGAGCCAGTATCACCAGCTCTGGGATTATCCCGAGGCCAAGACGCTGGCGGAAGACGATGCGCTCCTTTCGAAAGCTGAGGCGCTAAAGGCGACTCCGCGTGAGCGGGAATACATCCACGCGCTGCATGCTTATTACGGCAAGTCCCCTAAAGGCAAGCCGGAATACGACCACGCGGCCCGCGCCACCGCCTATTCGGAAACCATGGAGCAACTCGCCATCCATCATGCCGATGACCGCGAGGCCGTCGTGTTTTATGCGCTCTCCCTGCTGGCGTCGCAACCTCCGCATGACACGACCTTCGTCAATCGCAAGAAGGCGGCTTCGATCCTGGAAAAAGTGTTCGCCGAAGAGCCGAATCATCCGGGCGTGGCGCACTATCTGATTCATAGTTACGACAAGCCTCAGCTTGCGGAGTACGGACTCGACGCGGCGCGGCGCTACGCCAAGATTGCCCCGATGGCTCCGCACGCGCTGCACATGCCATCGCACATTTTTGCGCGCCTGGGTCTGTGGCAGGAAGATATCGACTCCAACCTTGCTTCGATCGCCGCCACGCGCAAAACCGCCGCCATGCACATGGGGGATGCCGGGCACCAATTCCACGCCATGGATTTCCTCATCTATGCCTATTTGCAGAGCGGGCGCGAGGCAGACGTATTGCGTGAGATCAAAGAGCTCGGCGGACTTAAGAGTTTAGATGAAGACGAGTGGGCGTACTCAGTGGCAAAGTTTCCCGCGCTCTACGCTCTCGAACTGCACCACTGGGACGAAGCCACAGCATTGCAGCCCATCGCCGGAGACCATCGCTTTCCCAATGCGATGATTCACTTCGTGCGCGCCATCGGTGCTGCAAGAAACGGGAAAGTCGAAGCCGCCCACCACGATGTGCAAGAGCTCGAAAAAATTCACCAGAGCCTCGTCTCCGACAAAAAACAATTCGCCGCGGATGGAGTGGACTGGTTAAGCAAGAAAGCCGGGGCGTGGCTCGCATTCGCTGAAGGTAAAGGTGACGACGCCATCAAATCCCTGCGTGCCGTAGCCGATGAGGAAGACGCAGAAGGAGACGCGTCCGATATTCCCGCTCGCGAAATGCTTGCGGACATGCTGCTGCAAATGAATCGCCCCGAGGATGCACTCACCGAATATGAAGCTTCGCTAAAGTCGAATCCCGGACGGTTCAACGGACTCGCTGGCGCCGCGCAAGCTGCGGAGAAACTGGGCAAGCGGGATGAAGCCGAGGAATTCTACGGAAAACTGCTCAAGACTTGCGCCGGTTCATCTTCGGAACGCCCGGAATTGAGGCAGGCACGCTTGATGCTGGCGAGCAAGTAAGTTTATGAACGTTGCGGAGAGACAATCTCCAGGATTTCCTGCAGTCCTGCCCGCAGCCGCTTGAGATCCGCCGAAGGTTGCTTGGGGAAGGGCAGCGGCGATTGCCCCTTGTGCGCTTTAACTTCGTCGCGTAAATGTTGCCGCGCGCCTGGGATGGTGAAACCTTGACGGTAAAGAAGTTCCTTAATCTTGACCACCATCTCCACGTCGCGCCGCCGGTACATGCGTTGTCCGGTGCCGCTTTTCACTGGGTGCAGTTGCGGAAATTCCGTTTCCCAAAAGCGCAACACATAGGCGGGCAACCGGCACAGACGCGAAACTTCGCCAATCCGGAAATATAGCTTGTCCGGAATCAGGATCTCGTCATCCTTCTTTTTCGCCGCACTGTTCGCGATAACGGGTTTGGCAGCGAGCGCTTTTTTCTTTGCCGGCATGGTGGAGTGTCGTACTCGCGTTGTAGCACGTTGTGGCGGCCAGCGGCAACTCCCCAAAAGTTCGTCCTCAAAAGAACAAGGCCTCCGCGGAAGCTCATCCCGCCGGAGGCCCACTCGATTTTCAACCACTCAAGCGGCTGCCCGCTCTTAGTGCTTTTTCTTGGTGGCTTTTTTCTTTGCCTTTTTCTTCGTTGCCATGTTGAGCTCCTCCTTGAAAGATTCTCCCTTGACACTCTGCCACCCAATAAATTGGATCAGTGGCAGTGCTACCCCAAGATATTGTAGGTATATGAATACAATGTCAACAGTTTTTTGCACAGGCCGGCTCCGTCACTACCAAATTCTTGCGACTCCTGCGGCGTCGAATCTCTCCATCGGCTCTTCCTGAAAGCTCGAGCAGTACAATCGCGAGGTTTGAATTTTCAGGAGGAGAGCATGCAATCAATTCAGTCCGTCGGGATTCTTTCGTGCGCGAAAGTTCTGGGTGCCGTATATGCGGCGCTTGGGCTGCTGCTCGTACCAATTTTTTTCGTGGGAATCCTTTTCGGCGCATTTGCCGGTGCGTTTCCCGGAGATCACACAGGTGCTGGTATTGCGATCGCCGGAGGACTGATCTTTGTACTATTTGTTCCCATTTTCTACGGTGCCATGGGATTTGCCATGGGTGCTTTAGGCGCGTGGGCTTACAATATCGCGGCAAAGAAGCTCGGGGGAGTCCAGATTGAAATCCGGGATTCCATAGCCTTAACGAATTAGCAATTCGCTAGAATAATGAGGAGCATTTCTTGATATCCCGCCGCCGTTTTCTCGAGCAGACAAGTCTGATTGCAGGTTTCGCAGTCCTCGCAAACTCTGTGCTGGCGGGCGTCAGCGCCGGTGAGGACGCGCAGACTCCCGATCCCAAGCTGCTGGATCGCGCCAGGGCGCTGCTGGAGAAAGCTCCCCTCATCGACGCGCACAACGATCTGCCGTCAATGCTTCTCGAAACCAAAGCCGGCGACCTGACTTCATTCGATATGAGTAAGGTCCAGCCCACGCTGTGTGCCGACATTCCACGTCTGCGCGAAGGACGCATCGGAGCGCAGTACTGGTCGGTGTTCGTCGAATCCGCCACGCAGAAATCGCATATGTCGTTGCATGAGGCGATGCGCGAGTTCGATGTGGCCCTACGCTTCATCCATAACCAGCCCGAGCTGGAGCAGGCGCGAACCGCGGACGATATTGACCGCATCCACAAGTCTGGCCGTATCGCGTGCCTGTTGGGAGTCGAGGGCGGCCACATGATCGAGAATTCTCCGGCGGCCCTGCGCATTTTCTATGAGCTGGGGGCTCGCTACATGACGCTCACGCACTGGGACAACATCGACTGGGCCGACTCCGGGACGGACCGCCCGCAGATATATGGGTTGACCGAGTTTGGTGAGAAGGTCGTTAAAGAGATGAACCGCCTCGGCATGTTTGCCGATCTTTCCCACGTCAGTCCCGACACCATGCGGGATACGCTGCGCGTGACGCGGGCACCCGTCATCTTCTCGCACTCGAACGCCTTCGCCATCGACCCGCACCCGCGCTGCGTCCCCGACGAAATATTGCGGCTGCTGCCGGCCAACGGAGGAGTTGTGCACGTCAACTTTATCCGCGAATACGTGTCGCCCCTGAACCCGGCTTACCAGGAGAAGCGCACCGCAGCCCTCAGAGATCTGCACGCGCACCTCGACACCGACGACGCAATCAAGAAGGGTATTGCCGCTTGGGAGAAGATGAATCCGCCGCCGCGCGGCACCATCTCCGACGTCGCCGACCATATCGACCACATCCGCAAGGTCGCAGGCGTCGACCATGTTGGCATTGGCGCCGACTTTGACGATGTTGCCACGGACTCGATGGCCCTCGGTCTGGAGAACGTAACGCGCTATCCCTATCTTTTTGCGGAACTCCTGCGCCGCGGATACTCCGACGACGATGTCCTCAAAGTCGCCGGAAGAAATCATCTCCGCGCCATGCGCCAAATGGAAAAGGTGGCCTCCGAGCTCCAAAAATCAGAAGCGGCGCTCATCACCGAAGGGGTGAAAGCACCTTGGAAGTGAGCCAGACGACAGACGTGAGCCAGACGATCCAGACGCCATGTTCTAAAATACTTTTATGACCCTCGCTGCCCACTACCTCGAAGAAGTTCGCCGCCAGATGCGCGGCTACAAACGCCTGGCCGACGGTGCTCTCGCCCAGATCACCGAGGAAGAGTTTTTCCGCGAGCTTGACCCTGAATCCAACAGTATCGCGATCGTGGTCAAACATATGGCCGGGAACATGCGTTCGCGCTTCACAAATTTTCTGACCACAGACGGAGAGAAGCCCGACCGCAACCGTGACCAGGAATTCGAACTCGGCACGGACGCCGACCGCGTCGCCTTTCTCAAATCTTGGGAGCAAGGCTGGAAGGCGGTTTTCGAAACGGTGGATACCCTCAAGCCCGAAGACGTCGAGCGAACGGTAACCATCCGCAGCGAACCGCACACCGTTCTCCAGGCGTTGAACCGCGCGCTAGCGCACCTCGCCTACCACGTTGGGCAAATTGTGTACCTGGCAAAATACTTCCGCTCGGAAAACTGGAGCACGCTCAGCGTCCCTCGGGGCAAGACAGAAGAATTCAACGCGAAGATGCGCGAGAAACACAGCGAGCCGAAGGCCTAGAGAGATGCTGAAATAAGAATTGTCATCCCGAGCGTAGCGAGGGATCTGCGGTTTCGCACTTCCGGGCAGTTAACGCTCCAATCCCGGCCCGTAATAGCGGTAGTGCCCTGTAATCTCCCACCGAAACAGCACATCTTCAATCTTTGGACCTTCGCCGACGTTGTGCAGCACCATATTGTTGGAACTCAGCAGCGCATGCCGGTCGACTACGATGCCGACATGCGGCACATTTCCGCCGAGATCCCACGTCACAATATCGCCGGGCAAGTAATCCTTCGCGTTTTTTGTAACCGGCAAAGCCTCGCCCTTGCGGGCAAAAAACACCATCAAGTTGGGCACGCGGCGATGATCGATATTCGTGTCGGTGCTCGTAAGACCCCACTTCCGCGGATATTCCGAGAAATGCGCGACCATGTCCTCGTGCACTTCTTTTTGCAGGTCCACTCCCACTCCCCGATAAGCCCGAATGATTTCGTCGGCACAGACGCCCGTATTGGGAGGCACATCGCCGTTGGGATAGTCGATCCGTACGTAATCGGGAACGTAGCGGACCGCGTGGTTCGCGCGCTCAACAGCGGCCGCCACTAACTGCAAGGTAAATGACTTTTTCGAAGCCGAAACCGAGTTGGTTTGGGCAACGCAGACAGACAACAGGAAGAACATCGCGAAGAATGACGAACCCGCTCTACGCACGCGCCTATTTTATCGTCTTGCATCGGCAGGGTAGTGGGGTTTTGCTATGACCCCACGTAGAGCTGCAAACGCCACCCGATCTCCGAATGCTAAAATCAACGTTTGCCCGAAGCGTCCGCGATGACGCCGGAAAGCCCTCATAATGTCTGGAACCATGCTCGCAGTTGTGAAACCCAGCGCTGCTCCCGGCGCGGAAATTCGTAAAGTTCCTATTCCGCAGTTTGGTCCGCGCGACGTACTCGTCAAAGTCAAGGTAGCCTCCATCTGCGGCACCGACCTCCACATCTACAACTGGGACCGTTGGGCGCAGGGACGCATTCACCCGCCGCTCATTCCTGGCCACGAATTTTGCGGAGAGGTTGCTGCGTTCGGCGACGAAGTCACCAGCGTGCAGGAAGGAGATTTCGTCTCCGCCGAAATGCATGTGGCCTGCGGAAAGTGTTTGCAGTGCCGTACCGGCGAAGCGCACATCTGTCAGAACGTGAAAATTATTGGCGTCGACGCCAACGGAGCGTTCGCGGAATACGTAGTCATTCCGGAAAGCAATATCTGGAAGCTCGATCCCGCGATCCCGGAGGAGTATGCTTCCATCCTCGACCCTCTGGGCAACGCTGTGCATTCCGTTCTTGCCGGAGAAATTGCCGGCAAAACAGTCGCCGTTACCGGATGTGGCCCCATCGGTCTGTTTTCGATTGCCGTAGCGCGTGCTGTGGGTGCTTCCACCATCTTCGCTCTCGAGATTAACGAACACCGCCGCAAAGTCGCGAAGCAGATGCAGGCGGATTATGTTCTGGACCCGACGAAGGACGATGTCCGCTCTATCGTTAAAGAACGCACTGGAGGTCTCGGTGTGGACGTGGTGCTCGAAATGGCTGGCCATCCCGACGCTATCCGCACAGGATTCGACATCGTTCGCCGCGGTGGCCGCGTTTCCCTTCTCGGACTGACCTCCAAGCCCATCCCACTGAATTTTTCCGAGGACGTCATCTTCAAGGGCATCACCATTCAAGGCATCAATGGACGCCGCATGTACCAGACCTGGTATCAAATGACGGCCCTGCTCACGAGTGGACGCCTCGACCTGCGCCCCGTCATCACCGACCGGCTTCCAGTGAAGGACTTCTCGATCGCGATGGAGCGGCTCAAAACAGGAGAGGCAAGCAAAATCCTGGTGTATCCCAACGGCGTGAAGTGAGAGGGCTCGTGTAGGGCGGACACTCTTATCCGCGGGGTTTAGAATTTCAAGAGAGTAGAAGAAAAGCCACGATCCTGGGAAGAACTACCGTCGCGACATCGGGACACTGGTCGCCCGGTCAGTGTACTTTCGATCGCAGAGGTTCATGGAAAGCTAACAAACTGAACAATTTCCACAAGCCACGCGGCGCATTGCGGAGTAGAATCAGACTGGTCACCCAAGTGCGGTGATTATTCCTCGAACCTACTCAGGAAAGGACTTTTCGATATGTGGAAACCCGCCAATCAGCCGCAGACACCTCCCCGACCCGGTGCAGCTCCTGAACCTTCGCGCCCGGTCGTGACATCAGCACCTCAGGTTGCGCCCGAGCCCACCCCAGCGGCACCGACCCGGCCGACTGTAACCACCACGGCGGATCAGGCAACGATCGGCAAGTCCCTTGTTATCAAGGGTGAAGTGACCGGATCGGAAGCGCTCTACATCGATGGTCGCGTCGAAGGCTCGATCAATCTCGCCGGCAACCGCGTCACCGTGGGCCGCAACGGCGTAGTCAACGCCAACGTAACGGCGCGTGAAATTGTGGTTCTCGGCAAGGTGAAGGGCAATCTCACCGCCAGCGATCGCGTGGATATCCGCAGCGACGGCTCCCTCACTGGGGACGTGATCGCCGCTCGGATTTCGATCGAAGATGGCGCTTACTTTAAAGGTGGCATCGACATCCGCAAGGGCGGAGGAGCCCCGGCGGCCCAAGCCCAACCCGCGAAGATCAATGGCGAGGCTGCCAAAGAACAGCCTGTCGCGGAAGTGCGCGCTTAGTTTTCTGGCAAAAGGAAGTTTTGGACGGGCACTCTAGGGTGCCCGTTGCATTTTCGTGGCATTGGCCGTCGCCCTCCCCTTTAGAGACGACAGCAAATCCGACCCAGTCAACCAAAGCCCGCCCGCCACGGCGGCAGTCCACGTCAGTGTCGTCAATCCCAACGAGAGCAAATCCCCCCCGCGCGTGTCGCTTGAGGGTAGGATCCGTGCGGCTCCGTAGCTCAACCCGCCTGCGGCCACTGCAATCAGCGCTGCTTTGGTCAACTCGCCCCAGGGCAATGTGTCCCAGCGAACCAGGCGGCGGGAATGCAACAGCAGGGCCAGAGCCAGCGTGTTGGCGAGAATGCCGATGTCGGACGCCGCCGCCAACCCCACAAACGAGAACTTGCGAAACAGGATCGAGTACACCGGCAGCGATCCAATCGTGATGAGGGTGCATGCGATCATCGGCGTCAGCGTGTCGCCCACTGCGTAGAATGCCCGCGCATACAGCCCCTGCGCGCACCAGCATGCCAGCGAGAGTGCGAACCAGAAGAAATAAATCGCCGTAATGTGGGAATCGCTTACAGAAAATTTGCCTCGCCGATAGACCAGATCAATCACAGGGAACGCGGCGGCCATCATCCATCCGGTCGCCAGAAATGAGGCTGCGGTAATGCGGTAGACCGACGCATTCACGGTGTCCGCAAATTCGCCCATGCGTTTCTCGCCGAACAGCCGCGCGAAAAACGGTAGCGATGCTTGCCCCGTGGCTTGGCCTAGCACAGCGATGGGAACCGCGAACAGCCGCTTGGCATAGTTAAGCCGCGTAATATCGCCGAAGCCTCCCGACGCGAAGTGGCGCAGAATCCAGTCATCGGCCGTGACCAGTGAAAACCCAAGCATCAAGGGAATCGAGAGCCGCGCCCATTCGAGAAATGCAGGATTTCGAACATCAAAAGACGGGCGGAATCCCGTGCCAATCCTTGCTGCCCCAATCGCGTTGACCAGGAACGGTCCGATGAAGGCCCCAGCCAGCGCTCCATACGCTAGCGAAGAAATTCCCAATTGCTTGCCGAGAACCAGTCCGCCAAGAATGATGAAGACGTTATAAAGCAGCGGCCCGAACGCCGGAAACAAGAATAGCCTCCGCGAAAGCAGCACCGCCGAAACCACGCCACCGACATAAAAAAAGATCTGTGCCGGGAGCAGAATGCGCGTGAGATGCACGCACAGAGCCATCTGTTCCGCATCAAACTTGGGAACCACCAGACGCAGCAATTGCGGCGTAAAGATTTCCGCCAGTACCACACCGGCTGCCAGCACGGTCGTCATCACCGTAATGATGATAGAAAAAGTTTTTTCGGCCTCGTCCTCACGCTTCTCCGCCAGGAATCGCGTGTAGATCGAAACAAAAGTGATCGACGCTGCACCACCGGCAACGATGTAGTTCAAGAAATCTGGAATCGTGAAACCGGCGACGTACGCATCCGTCAGCCGTCCCGCCCCGAACGCCCAAGCAATGTAGGCCTCGCGAACGTATCCAATAACGCGCGAGAGCATCACGGCAGCCATCAACAACAGCGTGGCGGAAGTGTTGCTGTGTTGATGCGACGGCCGCAGCGTGCGCAGTGCTCGGGCCAGAAAACCGGTTGTTGGTTGTGGAAGATTTTGCGCGCTCGGCATCTAGGGGGATTGTATATCGGGAAATATCAGCGAGCGTTTCCGGGTGCGGTGCGTTTCGGATGGAGCGGCGGGCACGAGCGCATTGACTCCCACCGCTGCGGGACCGTCGCCACCTGTGAATGAGGGATTTCGTTCCTTTTGCGCCCACGGGCGCCTTGCCCGTCGTACAAGGGTTCGCCCGTGGGCAGCATTGGAAATCGGATTATTCAGATTTGAGAGAGGCCATGTCGATGGAAAAGCGGTACTTCACATCGGCCTTGAGCAATCTCTCGTAGGCCTCGTTGACCTTCTGGATAGGGATCACTTCCACATCGGAGGTGATGTTGTGCTGGCCGCAGAAATCGAGCATCTCCTGCGTTTCCGGAATCCCGCCAATCGGCGAGCCGGAGAGGCTGCGGCGGCCAAAGATCAGTCCGAACGCGGAAACTGGGAAAGGTTTTTCTGGCGCGCCCACCAGAGTCACGTTTCCGTCGCGGCCCAACAGATTGATGTAGGCACTGACGTCGTGGTCAGCGGAGACGCAATCGAGAATGAAATCGAAGCTGCCCGCGTGCTTTTGCATTTCGTCGTTGTTGCGCGAAACAACGACCTCGTCGGCGCCGAGGCGGAGTGCGTCGTCTTTCTTGTTCACTGATGTGGTGAACACGACCACGTGGGCGCCGAGAGCATGTGCGAATTTCACGCCCATGTGGCCCAGCCCGCCGAGCCCGACCACGCCGACTTTTTTGCCTTTGGTCACACCCCAGTGGCGCATGGGCGAGTAGGTCGTGATTCCGGCGCAGAGCAAGGGAGCAACTCCGGCAAGATTCAAGTTGGATGGAACATGCAGAACGAACCTCTGATCGACCACGATGCTGTCGGAGTAGCCGCCGTAAGTGACGCCGCCGAGATGCTTGTCGGGAAAGTTGTAGGTCAAGGTGAAGTTTCGGCAGAACTGCTCAAGACCCGCCTGGCACTCCTTGCAGGTGCGGTCCGAGTCGACCATGCAGCCAACTGCGGCGAGGTCGCCGGCTTTGAACTTCGTGACCGCGGAGCCGACCTTGGTCACGCGTCCGACGATTTCGTGTCCGGGGACGCACGGGTAGACGGTGGGCATCACACCGCTCCACTCGTTGCGAGCCTGGTGGAGGTCGGAGTGGCAGATGCCGCAATACAGTATCTCAATCTGTATATCCTGATCGGTTGGATCGCGGCGCGGGATGGAGGCGGAGGCTAAGGGTGATGTCGCGCTGACAGCAGAGTATGCCTTTGCTTTATACATGGAATTCAGTTTCCTTTCCAAGATCGTTTATTTTATGACCCAGCATTGCAGGTATCAATAACCCCATTACAGGCCGGTCATTTTCTCAAGACGCTCCGGGTATCGTGCGCCTTCGACTTTGATGTTGGAAGAGGCTTCTTCGATCCGACGAAGATCTTCGGCCGTCAGCTCGACGGAAGCGGCTCCGATGTTTTCTTCGAGGCGATTTAGCTTCGTCGTGCCGGGGATCGGAACAATCCAGGGCTTTTGCGCCAGCAGCCATGCCAGCGCAATCTGGGCCGGAGTCGCTTTCTTCTGCATGGCGATGGTACCGAGCAGGTCGACGACGGCTTGGTTCGCCTTCATGGCTTCGGTCGAGAACCTTGGCAGCGTGCTGCGGAAATCGGTGCTGTCAAACTTGGTGGTTTCATTGATGGCCCCCGTCAGGAATCCCTTTCCCAGCGGGCTATACGGAACCAGGCCAATCCCAAGTTCCTCGAGGGTAGGCAGAATTTCCACCTCCGGCTTTCGCCACCAAAGTGAATATTCGCTCTGTAGAACCGTAATCGGCTGCACTGCGTGGGCGCGGCGTATCGTCTTTGCCCCTGCCTCCGACATTCCGAAATGCCTGACCTTCCCGGCTTGGATGAGTTCCTTCACCGCGCCGGCGGTATCCTCGATCGGCACGTTCGGGTCGACGCGATGCTGATAGAGCAAGTCGATGGTCTCGACTTTGAGCCGCCTCAGCGAGCCTTCAACTGCTTGCTTCAGGTGCTCCGGCTGACTGTTTACGCCTGCCGCTCCCGGCTTATGATCCTGGCCACTGAGATCGAAGCCGAACTTGGTGGCGATCACCACTTTGCCGCGGAACGGCGCGAGGGCTTCCCCCACGAGTTCCTCGTTCAGGAATGGGCCATATATCTCCGCGGTATCAAAGAACGTAATTCCGCGATCCACGGCGGCGTGGAGAAGAGCGGTCATCTCCTGTTTGTCCTTGGGCGGGCCGTAGGAAAAACTCATTCCCATGCAGCCGAGGCCGATTGCCGAAACTTCCAGATTGCTTTCTCCGAGTTTGCGTTTTTTCATTGTTCCCCTTCCTGATTTCTCTCAATCCGAGGTTAGGACCAAACGCTGTGGAAGTGGTAGCCCGATCCTTCCGATTTCTTGCCTATTTATCTTGCTGTCTGAGAATTCTTTGGCGTATTGGCGGAGGAGCAGCTATCTTAGGACCAAGTGCGGGGGAAATGTCTACATGAAAAACCCTAGTAAAGAGGGCCTTTCGACACAGAGTCGAACCCGTGTATTGCGGGTGGAGCTGGCCCGCAAGATTGCCTCTTTCATCGGCTCCGGAGAGAAACTGATAACAGGCGTTCCCGGCTTGCTGCTGAGCCGGCGGACCGCACCTACGGCTCCGATCTCCGCCACGTACGAGCCGAGCCGCGCCGTGGTCGCGCAAGGACGCAAACGCGAAACCCTAGCCGGAACCACATTCCTCTTCGATGTGTCGCAATACCAGCTGAAGTCGCGCGTTTTGCCAGTCAGCTGTTATGTGATCTA
>CAZUCC010000027.1:0-55986 GCA_964619065.1 uncultured Acidobacteriaceae bacterium
CTGCCAGGAGCAGATTCCTCGCCGATAGACCTGGCTCGGAATGACAGTGCCAGAGGAGTGTATTTACGAAACTGCACCACGACCCATAAGTGGCTACCTGGCTACCGCCGTTCGACCACGAATCGGTTCGGCGACAATGCCGTGAAATCCTCCTCCAACTTTTCCCCACGCAGTATTTTGTCCATGACCTGAGCCGTGCCCGGCGCCAGCAAAATGCCGTCGCGAAAGTGGCCGCTGGCCACGAAATAACCGGGCAGGGAAGTCTCCCCCAAAATCGGCAGATTGTCCGGCGATCCGGGACGCAATCCCGCCCATATCTCGCACACGGCAGCGTCCGCCAGTTGCGGAACCAGGTGAATGGCCGCTTGCCGCAGGCGCTCGATTGCGGCGGGCTGCGTTTCCTTGTCGAATCCCGCTTCCTCAACCGTGGCACCGATCACAATCTGACCGTCGCTGCGAGGGATCAGATACACCTCCGGCGATCGAACAACATGCCGCAGCAGTTCGCGTTCAGCCGTCACAGCTAGCATCTGTCCTTTGACCGGCCGGGTGGGGCTCGGCGATGGTTCCACGCCGCAGTCGATCTGCTCCGCCCAAGCGCCGGCACAGTTCACCACCATTTCAGCGGCGAACTGCTCGCCCGCTGTTCGAACGCCTATAGCTCGCCCCCCAGCCACCACGACCCCAGTTACGGCGCGTCCCGTCACCATCTCCACGTCGCGCGCCTGGCAAGCCGAACACAGGGCGTCCATCAACCGGCGTGGATCAACACTCCACTCGGGCCAGAGCTGCAGATTGGTTGAGGATGGTCTGAGGCTTGGCTCCAGTTGCTCCAGCTCACAACTGCCCAATATTTGGCACTCATCTACAAAGGCTGCAGGCGGCCCTTCCTCGACGACAATCGTCCCAAAGCGCCGCAGATCCACGTCCAGGCCGCAGGCTTCTTCAATCTCGCGGACAAACTCCGCATAGCAGTCTGCGCTGAGCAGCGCCAGGGCCCGTACCGGCTTCGGCAAATGCGGATCGCACCATGCCAGCATGCCGCCAGCGGCGCGGGAAGCCTCACACCCCAGCTCGCCCTTCTCCACTACGAGAACGGAGGCGCCGCGCTTGCGCAGCTCCCAGGCCAGGGAAAGCCCAATCACGCCACCACCCGCTACTATCACGTCCCAAGGCTTCACCACCACATTCTAAAGGACTACACCGGTTGGCCAGTCACCGCGAAGCCATTGACACCCGGGCCAATCTGCTAAACAATCTCGCGGAAGCCATAATTTCAAGTCCTTGGAGGACAACTATGCTCGATGACACCGCTCCCGCACCCAGTGGTGGCCCGATGAAGTGGATTCTAGGAGCGCTGGCAGCCCTGTTCGTACTGGGTTCCGGCTACTTCCTGCACGATACTCGCGACCGCACGGCGCAGCTCGAGGCAGGAGCGAAGGCCAGCATGACGCAGATCACCGATCTTACCAAGCGTCTCTCCGAAGCCGAAGCCAACAACGAGACGCTGGCTTCGCAACTCGGAATGACCAAGAAAGAGCTCGAACAGAAATCTGCCGCCTTGTTGGCGCAGACGCGCGCTGCCGAAGCTCACATCGCGCAAACCAAAGAAGAAGTCAGCAAGGTCAGCGGCGAAGTCACGAACGTGAAAGGCGATGTGGGCGGTGTCAAGACAGACGTGGCCTCCACCAAGACCGATCTCGAAGCCACCAAAGCGAAGCTTGAGCACGCCATCGGCGATCTCGGTGTGCAGAGCGGACTCATCGCTCATACTCGCGACGACCTCGAAGCTCTCAAGCACAAGGGCGACCGCAACTACCTTGAGTTCACCTTGGTCAAGGGTGCTTCGCCTTCACCTCTCTCGACTGTCGCGTTGCAGTTGAAGAAGGTCGATCCCAAAAAGGGCAAGTACACCATGAACGTCACGGCCGACGATCGCGTCATTGAGAAGAAAGACCGCAACATGAATGAGCCGATCCAGTTCTACAATGGCCGCGATCACCTGCTGTATGAGCTTGTGGTGTGGACCGTGGACAAGAATAAGGTCACAGGCTACTTGAGCACTCCGAAGGGCGCTCCATCTCCGGTGACGGCTTCCGCCCCGCAGTGAACCCGATCGTATTTCCGGGCGGGCCTGTCCTGCTGCAAATCGCTTTACGCACGCTGACGGTGTACATGATCGTACTCGTCGGCGTGCGTCTCAGCGGTAAGCGGGAAGTCGGGCAAATGACGCCCTTTGATCTTACCCTCCTCCTTCTTCTCTCGAATGCCGTGCAGAACGCCATGACAGGTCCCGACACGTCCGTCATAGGAGGCGCTACCGCCGCAGTCACCCTTTTGGTGGTGAACTATGCCATAGCGGAAATCGCGGGTCGCAACCGCAAGGTGCGCAAATTGCTCAAGGGTGATCCCGCAGTTTTGATCCACAACGGTAAGGTGCTGGAGCGCACCATGACCAAAGAGCACATCTCCATGGACGACATCCAGCAAGGTCTTCGCGAACATGGCATCGCAACTTTGCAGGACGTCGCTCTGGCTGTTCTGGAAGTCGACGGCAACATCAGCTTCCTGAAATACGACGACTGCCCCGAAGCCCACAATCTCCATCGACGCGTGAAGTTCTTGCAGAAGCACTAACCAGGGGGAGTCCAATTGTTAAAACACGCAGTATTTCGAGCCGAAGTCTCCAACTTCCGTTGGCCGGCCATCCGGACAGAAATCGGGGATTCATTGCGGGCAATTTCCCATAAGCCCGTTTCGGGACTGGTTGCGGGGTAGCCGACAGTAGGGTGTGCCCAAACAGTGGAGCTGATCGTTTCTCCCGAAAAGCGAGGCCATCGTCCTAGCAATAATTTAGAATCGCAAATCGGGAATTGAATACCGAGTGTGAAGAGCCGAGACATGGGTTTCGCTGAGGACTACCTCCACGAGCTGACAGGCCTGATCGGGCAAATTGACGCGAGAGAGATCGAGCGGCTTGCTCAGATGCTGAGCGACGTTCGGCTCAGCGGCGGCAGGCTCTTTGTATTGGGAGTTGGGGGTAGCGCGGCGAACGCTTCGCACGCTGTAGGTGACTTTCGCAAGATACTCGGATTGGAAGCGTATGCTCCCACCGACAATATTTCTGAATTGACAGCCCGCACCAATGACGAAGGCTGGTCTTCTGTGTTCGAATCATGGCTTCGTATTAGCCGGCTGCGGAAAGAAGATCTAGTCCTTGTCTTTTCGGTCGGCGGGGGCAGCGAAGAGGCGAGCCCCAACATCGTCAAAGGTTTGAAGTTCGCGAAGTCTGTGGGAGCAAGAATCGCAGGAGTGGTTGGCAGAGATGGCGGGCATGTGGCGAAGGTCGCCGATGCCTGCGTCAATATCCCAACCGTTAATCCCACCCACATTACGCCGCACGCCGAAACACTCCAAGCCGTGGTTTGGCACCTCCTTGTGTTTCATCCCGGTCTGAAGGCCCCGGCGGCAAGAGGAGGGCATTTTGTTGAATAGGGCCGTATTCCTGGACCGTGATGGGGTCTTGAACCACGCTGTTGTTCGTGATGGGAAACTGTCCCCCCCCTCCAACCTCGCGGAGTTGAAAGTCTTTCCTGACGCTGCCAGTGCGCTCGGCGATTTGCGGAAGCTTGGATTTCTGCTGATCGTCATAACCAATCAGCCAGATGTCGCTCGGGGGACCCAAGATCGAAGCGTCGTAGAGGCTATTAACGCGGCACTCAGCGCCCAGTTGCCGATAGACGACTTTTTCACTTGCTACCACGATGATTGCGACGGGTGCGATTGCCGCAAACCCCTGCCGGGTCTCATTCATCAAGCGGTTGAGAAGTATGCCATATCGTTGCCAGGAAGTTTTCTGATTGGTGATCGCTGGCGTGATATCGGGGCTGGTTTGGGAGCTGGTTGCACCACTATCCTGATCGAATCTGGATACGACGAAGGCTGGCCTGTTCCGGAACCGCATGCGCGGGTGCGTTCTCTTGGTGAGGCTACAGGCTGGATCTCGAAGAGGATGAGCGATAGCCGTGCTACGCTCATGGCGGCTAGGCGCGGGAAGCGCGTCTCCCGCCCGCATAGCCATGCTAATCTTCTTTAGCTTTCCACTTCGATCTTGCCGGTGGCCATGGACGGAGGCATCTCCAACCAAGGAGAATCTCCACTAAAGCGACTACGCCAGTCACCAAATAACGAACCTCTAGTGGGTGCCCGAATATCGTGAAAGCACAGACACTCGATCTAGAGGAAATATCGAAGACTAGAAACCAAATGAATAACAGCCAAAACGCCACTACTAGAGTCGGAATCAAGACCCCCACAAGGACATTTGCCCCATGTATCCACGTCCACGGGAATGTCTTGTAGATCGACTTGTCCCCTAAATACTCAATGTAGGATCCGTCCGGAAGTGCGGCCTTCTTGTCCTGGAAGAACCGAGTTTGGAGGCTGTCAAAGCTCACCTTACGATCCCCCTCAATCTTGTGCAGATACGTGCGCCAGAAACCAATTGCAGCGTGGCTCCTTCTTCCAAATGCAGCTTGTAGCAATGCAAGAAGCAATCCAAGAAACGCGATAATCCAAGGAAAAAATTTCGGCAGCACTGAGGTTTGCTCCTGCGGCCCGGGCGGAGTACCAGATGAGGAAAACGTGAGAGCGGCGACAAGGACAGCCTGCATCATCAAGAAGTTATAAGTGCGCTGCGCCAGAAGCATATCCTCGTGGTAAATCCGGCAGACCGCGAGGGAGAGCAGCGTATCGTTGGCATCAGTTTGCGAACTCATGGTTCAGAACCCCCGTTGCCTCGACAAGGTTATACATCAGCGAACTGGAAAAACAAATTTTCGAATATCCGCGGTGCGCCAATAGTGGCAAGTGGTGCCGGGAAGCTAGAGTCTGGAAGTGCGATGCGTTATTCTGAAATAATCTCGATATGCTCCCTGTTGCAGTGCTCGCCGGAGGGCAAGGCACGCGGCTTCGACCGCTGACTGACAGCGTCCCGAAGTCGTTAGTGCTGGTGAATGGGGTGCCCTTCATCGCCCATCAGCTCCGGCTCTTACGTAAGAGCGGAATTGACCGTATCGTGTTATGCGTTGGCATACTTGGGCAGATGATCACGGAAGTCGTTGGGGATGGGAAATCGTTCGGCCTGGATGTCCAATACTCCTTTGATGGTCCTGAGTTGCTCGGAACTGCGGGAGCTTTGAAACGAGCTCTGCCACTTCTAGGAGAGCGTTTTTTTGTCCTGTATGGGGACTCGTACTTGGTCTGCCCGTATCACGAGGTTGAAAAATCGTTTCTGTCTAGCGGAAAGCCAGCGCTGATGACTGTTTTCCGAAACGAGGGGAAGTGGGGTTCGAGCAATGTCGAGTACGCTGACGGCAGGATACTGGCCTATGACAAGACTCGGCCCACTCCTCGCATGCAGCATCTTGACTATGGGTTGGGGGCCTTCCGTCACCGCGCTTTCAAGAATAGCCAGCAGCGAGACTTGTCGGCGGTCTATGGGGATCTTGTAAGTAGCCACCAGCTAGCGGCGTTCGAAGTGCATGAAAGATTCTACGAAATAGGATCACCCGAGGGACTGGCAGGGACTGCGGCATTTATTCGGTCGCGTGGAGGCTCAATCGGGCCGTAATTCAGGGCCAGAAGTCGGCTTCTGGGAAAGTCAGACAGACTTAATCAGGTAGTCCCATGCGTCGCACCAAGTCTCGAAATCTCGGGTTTTCTCGAATACTGTTGAACTCCGGATATGACTTTACGAGCGTGAGATTTCCGTCCCTGTCTGCATACGACTTCTCAAGCCACTCCAGCGTCTTGTCGTTATCCCCCACTCTTGCATATGCGCGGGCAACCGCCATGGCTGGAAAGTACTGACCCCCGGCTTCCTCGGACTGCTTCAGCATCATCGCAAGGCGTTTCTGCCAGTAGCCTTTTGCACCTCCCGTCTGGAATACCGTACGGAAGATTGCTGCTTCCGCCGCAACTTCTTCCGGACTTGCTCCGGTTAGCAATTCGCCCTTTTGCATCTCCTCGATAGCTTGCTCATACTTTTCGGTCATGGCGAGAAGGTCGGCATAAAAAAAGTGCGCCATCGGGAAAGTAGGGTCCAGCTCGATTGTCTGCTGGAATTGCTGCGCCGACTTATCGTAGTTTCCCGCCCATAAATATGTGTTGCCCATCAAGCAATTCAGCGGTAACGAGAGCGGGTCCAGATTGAGCGCCTTATTCATCTCAGCAATGGCCTCGGGATGCCGCCCCTGAGGTATCAGGTACCCGCCAGCGTAAAAGAGGTGGGCGTTGGAATAGCTGGGGTTCAGCTCAATTGCTTTCAAGAAGTCTCGTTGGGCACCGGGAAAATCATAATCATAGTGGGACTTCACCATCCCAAGAGCAGCGTAAGCCTCACCCAGCCGGGGATCCAGCACTAAGGCTTTGGTAGCTGCAGCTTTCGCCTCGGGCGAGCTCTCTCTAGGCGACTGAAACGCCAAGATGTTGCTGAGATTATAGGCATCGGCAAGGCCGGCAAAAGCCAATGCGAAGTTAGGATCCTTCTCTGTCGCTTGCTGGAAAATCTCAATGCTCTTGCTGACGCTGCGCCCCGTTCTCTGGTTCAGGAAATAACGGGCTTGAAGATAGAGTTGATAAGCTTCTGAATTGTCCGTTGCATGCTTGGTGAGCCGGGTTTCCTCTGCACTGTTCAAACGTAGTTGCAGCTTGTTGGACACCGCCGCCGCCAGATCGTCCTGCACTCGCGCGAGATCGGACATGGAATAGCGGAACTGACGACCCCAAAGCTGGGCCCCGTCGTTCACATCAATGAGTTCGGCGCTCACCACGAGTGCATCCGCCTGGTGCGCAATTCTGCCCATCAGAAGCATCTGCACATTCAAAGTTTTCCCCGCGGTCAGCGCATCCGCTTCTTTGCCCCTGAACCGGAAAACGGAAGTGCGTGACATGACCCGTAACAACCGGATTTCGGAGAGCTTATCGATCACGCCCTCAGTGATTCCATCGACTACGTATTGGTTTGACGTATCCTTCGAGTCATCCACAAAGGGCAACACAGCGATCGAGCGGATTGGGGTGAAAAGACTGGTTCGAAGAGAAATCCATCCAACCATCAAAATTGCGAGGACGATTGTAGGAATCGCTGCCCAAAGGATGCGTCGCGGAATATTCGCGAACCGCTTCGGTCGCGCCGCAGCCAGACGCTGGGATGCGGACGAAGGGGCAGTCATTCGACGGAGATCAACAGCAATCTCTTTAGCCGTCTGGTAGCGATCTTCCGGGTCTTTCTCCAGACACTTCAGGATTATTTCTTCCAACTTCGAAGGAACCTTGGGATTCGCCTGTCTCGGGGGTAGAGGCGGACTGTTCAAGATGTCGTCGATCAGCTGCGGCGAAGTATCCGCAAGGAATGGCCGCCGGCCCGTCGCCATTTCATAGAGTACTACCCCCAGGGCATAAATGTCGCTGCGCGCATCCACAGCACGGCCCGCAGTTGTTCGGGCGGCATATAGGGTAATGTGCCGGTTATCGTATGCGTCTCGGTCAGGCTTCTGGTTGGCCTGTTTCCGCCCTCTGAACCAATCAGTTTGGCCAACCCGAAGTCGAGAACTTTCACCGCGCCAGAGGGGCTAACGACAATATTTGCCGGCTTGACATCGCGATGAACTACTCCCTTCGAATGAGCCGCTGAAAGCGCTTCGGCAATCTGAATGCCTAACTTCCAGACCTCATCCCCTTCCAGCGGTCTTCCGAGGATGTGGTCCTTGAGAGTCCGCCCCTCCAGGTATTCCATGGCGATGAATGGGTGGCCCCGGTACTCTTCAATGTCGTAGATGGTGCAAATATTCGGATGGTTCAATGCCGAGGCGGTGCGCGCCTCCCGTTGGAAGCGTTCTAGCGCAGAGGTATCTGTCGCCGGAGTGTCTGGCAGGAACTTCAGCGCGACCATGCGGCTGAGCTTCGAATCCTCCGCCTTGTACACCACCCCCATACCGCCAGCGCCGATCTTTTCCAGCAGCCGATATTGAGCGATGGTGGCACCTGCTTCGAAAGGGACAGCTCGTTCAGACGTGGAAAATATCCGTTCCGAACCCGAATTCTCATTTGCAGTCGCGAATGCCGGGATTTCAATGAAGCTCGCGGCGTTTTTGTAGTGAGCAAGTAGCGACTCGACTTCGCGACGAAGAGACTCATCGCCAACGCACGAATCCTCCAGGACTGCGGCTCGGCGGCCTGGGCCGGCCTGCAATACCACATGAAAGACCCGCTCGATTTTCTGCCAGCGCTCAGCATCCATCGGGGCTCTCCTTGCTCAACTCACGGAGCAGCCACGCTTTCGCCAGCTTCCAGTCGCGCACAACTGTGTCTGGCGAAACTTTCAGAACCACAGCAGTTTCCTCCACGCTCAGTCCACCGAAAAAACGCAATTCCACAACTTGACACTTGCGCTGGTCAACTTTGGCCAGGGCATTGAGTGCGCTATCCACGGCCAGCACCTCGGGTTGAGACCGTACTGAAACCACCGGCGCCGCGTCTAGCGAGATGGATTGCGCTCCGCCACCGCGCTTGTGCGACTGGCGGGCCCGCGCCTGATCCGTGAGAATGCGCCGCATCTGCCGTGCGCACAACGCAAAGAAATGAGCACGATTCTGCCAGTCAATGCGTTGCAGATCTCCTAGCCGCAGGTACAGCTCGTTAATCAGGCCAGTGGTCTGTAGAGTGTGACCGTCTCGCTCCCCCTTCATACAATGTTTGGCGGCCCGATGAAGTTCTCGGTACACCTGAGGTGTTAATTTCTCAAGGGCTTTCTCGTCTCCGAGACGCCACGCCCGAAGCAGTTCGGTGATCTCGTCTCCTTCGAGTTTAGTCATTGAAAACCATTACGTTACGGGAAGACGACAGCCACGTTCCGCAAACATTAGCACAGCCATGAGGCGCTTCCAAGCCCTGGCCGGCTGAGTACTCTCCGTGGGCCGATTACGTCTGACGCCCGCCGTTTCCGCTAATAGAGAGTGAGGGAGTAAAAACCTGCTCTCTGGCAAGGCAAATATTTCCAAGGCCCTCGCGCCATCTTGACGAGAGCTTTAAACAGGAGGAAAACAATGAGACAAAAATCAAGTGTAAAACGTTTGGCCTTTTGCGTGATCGCTCTTTGCGTCAGCTTCGGGGCCTTTATGTCGCAGCAAGGTTATGCCCAGGAGGCATCGACAGCATGCACGCTGGCTACGCTAAAAGGCGCGTATGTTTTCAATGCAACGGGGTACGACATCGGTAGCTCAGGTCCGGCCCCCAAGGCCATCGTTGAATCCTTGATTTTCAAGGGAGATGGCACGTTAACCAGCCTGGCCACGGTCAGCCTGAACGGTACGATTCACTCCGGCATTCCTGGGAGTGGGATCTATACCGTGAACTCCAATTGTACCGGCACGCTTACCTTCAATGGGCCAGGACTCACGTTCGATCTGTTCCTCGCGTCCAACGGAACCAGATTTCACATGATCCAAACCAACCCAAATACGGTGCTGGCCGGAGAAGTTCGGAGGGTTCCACACTAGAGCATGTCATTTTGGGGCGATGGCAAGTAACATCGTACGAGGATGTAGCTTTCCCGTCGCCTCAAATTACTCTCGGTTGACGAACTACGCGGAAGTTGACCGTCCATGAAGACCCGCGCACGCGAATTACTTCCGTTGGCCGACGACCCACCCACAATCTCAGCCATCGCTTGTGGACACTACACCCCGACCTCCGCCGGTACGCGCTGGGCGAGACTCCCGTCTGTCGCTGGAAAAGCTTGCGGAAAAATGCCACATCTTGATACCCCCCTGCGTCACTGATCTCCTGCAAGGTGCGCTGGCCGCTCTCCAGCAGGCGTTTAGCGGCGGCGATCCGTAGCTTCTGCAAGTAGATCAACGGGCTGTCCCCGGTGACTTGCAGAAAGCGGCGAACGAAATTGCGCAGGCTCATGCCCACGCGCCGGGAGGCGTTCCTGCTCTTGTCTTCTGAACTAGGAGAGCCAAGGGCAGATTCCCAACTCATTGCATTTTCGAAACACTGCACTGGTTTCTACCCCAACGCCTGCAAGAATTTCGCCGCTGGCAAAGTATTCAACACATCGTCTTTGGTCAACCAAGCCCGCCGTGCCTGCAAGACCCCGTAGCAAATCTTTTCCATGTGCGACGTGTGGTGGGAGTCGGTTTTGATCACAATCTTCACGCCGCCTTCGTTCGCCATGCGCAGATGCCGGTCATTCAGGTCCAGCCGCTCGGGATACGAATTCAACTCCATTGCCACTTTCAGCTTGGCCGCCGCGTCCAGCACCGCTTCCATGTCGAGCGCGTAGGCATCCCGGCGCAAGAGCTGCCGTCCCGTTGGATGTCCCAGAATCGCCGTATTCTTGTTTTCCATCGCCCTCAGGAGCCGGTCCGTCATTTCTGCCGATTCCTGATTGAAGTGCGAATGCACGCTGGCAATTACGACATCCATCTGCTCGAGAACGGAATCGGAGAGATCGAGCGAGCCATCTGCCAGAATGTCCACCTCGATTCCAGCGAAGACGCGAATGCCGTTTTTTCCCCCGCTCAGTTTCTTGTCAACCTCCCGAATTCGCGCGATATGCTGCACCGCCCGCGCATCGTCCAGTCCGTTGGCGAACGCCAGATTCTTGGAGTGGTCGGTGATGGCGATGTATTGATACCCACGCTTACGAGCCGCCTCCGCCATTTCTTCGATGGTGTTCTTCCCATCGGTCTCGACGGTGTGCATGTGCACGTCGCCATGCAGGTCTTCCACCGTGATCAAATCCGGCAGTGTGTGCTTTTCCGCGGCTTCAATTTCTCCCAGGCCCTCGCGCAATTCCGGCGGAATGTAGTCCAGCTTCAAGGTGGCGTAGATCTCTTCTTCTGTCTTGCTCGCAACGCGCTTCTCGTCTTCGAGGCGCGCCAGCCCATACTCGTTCAGCGTGTAGCCCATCTTGAGCGCGCGTTGCCGCAGAGTTATGTTGTGCGATTTCGATCCCGTAAAATACTGCAAAGCCGCGCCAAACGATTCCGCTGCCAGCAGCCGCACATCGACCTGCAGGTGGTTTCGCATGTGGAAACTAATCTTGTTATCGCCGCGCGCGATCACATCGGTCAGCCCCGGGAAAAGCAGGATGTGCTCCATCACCTTTTGGCGCGACTCTTCCGTCTCGCAAGCTTTGCCGGTGACCAACACGTCGAGGTCGCCCACGGTCTCCCGTCCGCGCCGCAGCGATCCCGCCGGAGTAATCTTCTCGATGCCCGCGATTTTCTTCAGATGTGCCGCCAACTCCTCCGCCGTGTCGGCGGCCACATCGATCAAAAAACGTCCTGTGATCCGGCGGTAATTTTCAATCGCCTTCAGCAGCTTCTGTTCGTGCTTCTCGCCCATGCGCGGTAGCTCGCGAATTTTGCCTTCGCGGGCCAGCTTCTCCACGCCGTCCACGTCCGCCACCTGGTGGGCGCTCCAGATTAGAGCAATCGTCTTCGGCCCCAGGCCCTGAATTTTGAGCAGGTCGAGCATCGAGGCCTTGTATTTGGCGATCATTTCGGTGTGAACGCCAATCTGCCCTGTGGCAAAAAGCTCCTGTAGGTTCGCCAGCATGCCTTTGCCGATGCCGGGAACTTCCAGGAGCTTTTTGGGTTCTTGTATCAAGTCGCGTACTTGTTGCGGCAGCGCATCGATCGCTTCCGCGGCACGACGATACGACCGGATCCGGAACACGTCCTGGCCGTCAATTTCGAGCAGGTCCGCCGTTTCGTAAAGCAGACTCGCTATCGCTTTGTTTTCCATGGGTCCCGCTTCGATTGTAGCGGGAACCCTGCCGGGAGACACATGCTCTCTTCGCAGCGTACGGGGGGGCCGTCATGCGAGGAAAGCTAAACTACCTGGTGAAGCGAAGCTAAGTAGCCCGAGTTACATTGGCAGCTTGGGGCCCCTTCTGTCCCTGGATAATCTCGAATTCCACGGTGTCGCCCTCTTGCAGGCTTTTGTAACCTTCCGTTGAGATGGCGCTGTAGTGGACGAATACGTCCGCTCCGCCATCGTGGCCGATAAAACCAAACCCTTTTGCGTTGTTAAACCACTTGACTGTCCCTTTCAAACGATCCACTGCGGTACCCCCTCCGAGGGATGCCGGAAATTGTGCTACCAGTCCAAGTAGGTGTCAAGTCGTTAAAAAAGAAACCGCTTACAGGGTTTTCCCATATTCCCGGAGCCAGAGGACTCCACAAATCGTTTTTGCATCGCGGATTTGGCCACTTTGCACCATTCTCGCGGCTTTGGACAAAGGCACGAAGCGCACGTCGATGATCTCATCCGCCTCGGGCTGCGCCTTTCCGAGCTTCAATTCTCGTGCAAGGAAGATGGACATGGTCTCCGCCAGAAAGCCCGGGCTAGCGTGGAACTTCATGATCCGCTTCCACGACTTCGCCGTAAACCCTGTCTCTTCCAGCAGTTCGCGTTTGGCTCCTGCCAGCTCCGTTTCTCCCGGATCGATCCGTCCAGCGGGCAGCTCCCATATCTTTTTTCCTACTGTGTAGCGATACTGAACCTCCAGCAGGACCTGTGGTTCTCTCCTGGATTCGTCCACCGCCAAGATCACCACTGATCCGGGATGCCGCACGATGTCGCGCCGCACCTCGATATTGCCGGGCTCAATCACCTGATCCGACGTCACCCAGAACACAGGGCCGCGATACATTTCTTTGGAAGACAACACTTGCGCGGAATTGTTCTTCGTGGATTTCTTGTTTGCCATGCTGACAATATACCCAAGCTGGACAAATTTCTCCGCAGCGATGAGGCTCGTTTATACTCTGCCTCGGTACATTGACCATGAAAATTTACTTTGCAGGACCCTTGTTTTCGGCGGCTGAGCGCTCTTTTAACGTTCGAGTGGGGAGGCTGCTGGAGAAGTCCCGCCACGAAGTTTGGCTTCCTCAAGAGCACGAGCCACGCAAGAAAGATGCTCGCCTGATCTTTCTGAAAGATGTGGAGGGAATCGACTGGGCCGACGTGGTGGTCGCAAATATGGACGGCGCCGATCCAGATTCGGGTACCTGCTGGGAATGCGGATACGCCTACGGTAAGAAACCTGTGATCGTCTTTCGCACCGATTTTCGCGCCGCCGGCGATACCGCGTCGGCCACCTACAACTTGATGCTGTCCGAGTCCGCCACGGTAAGGATCGACCGGCCGTTTGCCACGGAGGAGGCCCTCGCAGCAGCCATCCACAAAGCGCTGCGTCTACTTGACGGAAAACCCCGCGCCAGAAAGCAAAGCAGGTGATCCCTAAGGAAGGATTTTAAGCAAGGACTTCGGGAACATTGGTTCTTTTTCCTTGAACATCTCGTAGAAATCCAACACGGTTACGAACAATACGAGTAGAAGCGGGAGAAGTTCTACATGCCACTGATTGGCATGGTAATAGTTCTGAAGAATCCAACTGGGTGCCAAGGAGCACACAGCGGTGGACAAATTCCTCGCAGCCCACACCCGAATGTGCGCTGAGTCTTTCTTCCACGACGGAGAAATCTTGTACGCATAGTCGTACAAAAGTACGATTCCCATCACCAACAGATAAGCGCTCAGACCAAACCATCCTTCCGCGTGAGATTTCAGGGTTAAACTCCAGGCGAAGAAGATCAGAAAATGTACGTACCCCAGAGAAACATCATGGATGTGTTCTCCGCGAGGATTTTTGAAAAACACAACGGCTCCCAAGTAAAACCGGGTAATCATCAACAGGAACACGAGCAATCGAAAAGACTCGAGCCACCAAGTGTCGCTACCCGGCGCGACCGCTTGCGGAGGATCGACAAACCAGGCGGGAAGAACTCGAGGAAGAATATCAATCATGACTTGCCGCAAAGAAAATCCGACAATAACCCCATAAACCCAGAACATCTCCTTGCGGAGCTGGGTGGCGAGCTGTTCGCGAGTCGCCGCAGCCGGAGGCGGCGCAGGTGCTGCGGGAGCTGGCGCGGTAACCTGTTTACTAGAGTCCTCGAGTTTTCCAGCAATGCGATCCAGTTCCTGGAGTTTATTGCCAAGCTTTTCGAGAAATTCTATGAGCGGTTGTTCCATGACCTGTCCTGGGCCCAGAAGTATACCTGAAAGTCGGGAAGGTATCCTGATTCACAGACGCTGTTCTCCCTGGAGCACGCCGCGACGAAGGGCTGGGAGCGGGCTACGGTTGGAGATGGTCAGTGGGTCAGGTACTTTCGTGGCATACGGTGTCATTTCGGTATAATGCAAACAGGGCTATCATTAAGTTATAACTAACATGCGTTCGCTCTCGAAAAAGATAGCTTGGCTCTGCATACTACTGACTCTCGGGTCAGCGGTAGCGTTTGCCCTGCATCACCATTCGGGCGCGATCGAAGCGGCAAAGTGCACGGTCTGCGTTGCCGCCCATTCTGCTTCTCCCAAAGCTGTTTCAACCCTTCCGAACACAACGTTTTCTTTTGTAACCATCCTTCAACTGGAACCAGTTTCCGCCAAACAACGCCTCATCGCGTTTGCCCTCTGCATTCGCCCTCCTCCTATCGTCTAAAAATCAAATTGCAGTCGTATCCAGGCCGGTTCGTATTCGAAGAACCGTTTCCTTGATCTTTTAGACCAATTCTCTGGAGGAATTTATGTTGGCTTCTTATAAGAAGCCGCTTCAAGCGGCTTTATTGGTGGTTTTCTATTTTGGTTTAAGTTTCAGCGCTTACGCGCAGTCGGGAAGTTCGACGTCCGTGACAGGTACTGTTGCCGATCCCTCAGGCGCCATCGTTCCGAATGCAACTGTGGAGCTTCATAACCCTGTCAGTGGTTTTGCCCGAACCATGACCACGGATGCTCTGGGAAAGTTTACGATCCCGAATGTCCCATTCAATCCTTACCATCTGAGCGTTACGGGACAGGGATTCGCTGCATACTCGCAGGACATTGATGTTCGATCCAGCGTTCCTGTGAGTCTGGCTATCACGCTCAATGTGCAAAGCTCGTCGGAAATCGTGAACGTCGAGGCTGCGGGCGATCTCTTGGAGAATGATTCAACGTTTCACACAGATGTGGACCGGGGCTTGTTCGATAAACTGCCGCTTGAAAGCCAGTCGTCTTCTTTGAGCTCGCTTGTGACGCTTGCTTCTCCCGGAATCGCGGCGGATTCCAATGGCCTCTTCCACGGGATGGGCGACCACGCGGAAAACTCGTTTTCCGTCGATGGCCAGCCGATCACCGACCAGCAAAGCAAGGTTTTCTCCAACCAGATTCCCCTGGACGTGGTGGAGTCGTTGGAAGTTATTTCCGGCGCGCCTCCCGCAGAATTTGGCGAGAAGACGAGCGTGGTGATCAACGTCACAACGCGCTCGGGTCAGGGAATTACCACACCCCATGGCAGCGTGAACGCTTCCTACGGGAGTTTCGGAACATCGAACGTTGGCTTCAACCTGGCCTACGGAGGGGCGAAGTGGGGAAACTTCATCTCCGCCAATGGACTGAATAGCGGGCGGTTTCTCGATCCACCGGAGTTTTCCGTGTTTCACGACAAGGGAAACGAAGAAAACGTGTTTGACCGAGTGGACTTTCAACTTTCCCAAGCCGATTCCATTCACTTGAATCTTGGGTTCACCCGTTCCTGGTTCCAGACGCCCAATTCCTTCGATGCGCAAAATGCGACGGCTTGGTCGGGGCTCGTGGTTGACAATGGTGGCCTCGGTCCCGATGGCATCCCCGTTGGTGCCGCCGATCAGCGTTCACAAATCAAGACCTTCAACATCGCACCCTCCTGGACCCGCTTGCTCAATCCCAACACGGTATTCACGCTAGGTGCATTCGTCCGGCGCGACGCGTTTAACTATTACCGCAGCGCGAATCCATTCGCCGATCTCGCACCCGGTGCTCAGTCACAGACTCTCGACCAAAACCGGACGTTGACCAATGCAGGCCTTCGTTCGGATATCTCTTACGTGAAAGGGATTCACAACCTGAAGGCAGGGGCTACTTATCACCAGACATTTCTCGACGAGAGCAGCCGTTTCGGCATTGTGGATCCGACATTTAACCCGGTTTGCTTCAATGCAGACGGAAGCCCTGACACCGACCCTATGGTTACCGATTCTGGGCAGTGTGGCGGCCCGCAAAATCCGGGTGGTGCGCAGAATCCGGACTTTAACGCTCTCCTGCTTCCCGTTGATCTGACGCGCGGAGGATCCCTGTTTCCTTTTCACGGTCACACAGACGTCAAGCTCTTGTCCTTATATCTGCAGGACGCCATCACAAAGGGAAACTGGTCGTTCAATCTCGGATTGCGCGGTGATTTGTACAACGGCCTCACTTCGCACAAGGAAGCCGAGCCTCGTGTTGGGGTCGCTTATAACATCAAGAGGACCAGCACGGTTCTTCGTGCGTCGTATGCGCGGCTTGTGGAAACCCCGTTTAACGAAAATCTGGTGCTTTCCAGTACCGGATGTGCCGATCCAGTACTGAATCCGCTTCTGACCTGTTCGTCGAATGTGGCCACGCCTTTCAGCCCCGGCTGGCGCAATGAGTTCCACGTGGGTCTGCAGCAGGCGTTGGGTCCGTATCTGGTCTTCTCGGGTGAGTACGTCTGGAAATACACCCATAACGCCTACGACTTCGGGATATTCGGGAGCACTCCGCTCACGTTCCCAATCGAATGGCACAACTCCAAGATTCCAGGAGTTGCCGGACGCTTGAGCGTGCCCAACATCCATGGATTCTCGGCTCTTTTCATCTTCTCCAGTGTTGCCGCGCGGTTCTACAATCCGCAGCTCGGCGGCGCGGGGGCTGTACCGCCCGGAACGGGTGGAAGTGGCAACACCCCGTTCCGCATCGACCACGACGAGAAATTCAATCAGACGACGCACCTGCAATACCAGCCGTGGAAGTCCGGACCGTGGGTCGGCGTCAACTGGCGCTATGACAGTGGTCTGGTGGCGGGCTCTGTGCCATTTGCAAATGCCGGCGATGCCTCGATCGATCTGAGCGGCTTCACTCCCGATCAGCAGTTCCAGGCGGGCCTGTTTTGCGGATCGCTGCACGCCACTCCGACGACACCAATCAGCTCAAGCTTGGGGACGAACGTGTGCCCTGTGGCGCAATTCGGCTCCAACCTTGTAAAGATTCCCGCAGTCGGCACGGAGAGCGACGACCGTAACCCGCCGCGTATCCAACCACGCAACCTGTTTGACCTTGCAGTCGGTGACGACAACCTCTTCAAAGGCGACCGTTACAAGTGGAGCCTTCAGGTCACGGCCATCAATCTGACGAACAAGAAGGCGTTATATAACTTCCTGTCCACGTTCAGCGGCACACATTATGTTACGCCGCGAGCGCTGACCGCTCAGCTTGCCTTTCACTTCTAAGACTATTCCGGCAAGGACGGCCACTCGGCCGTCCTTGCGGAGGTAGCCGACAGTTACCCTGATCGAAAGCTATGCAAAATGAATTTGGTGGAGCTAGTCGGGATCGAACCGACGGCCTCGTCATTGCGAACGACGCGCTCTCCCAGCTGAGCTATAGCCCCACATACGGTGAGAAAATCCGAAGCGATACGAAGATTCTACCAGCGTTCTGCGCCAGACACCAAACCCCTCCGCGACTAGCGCCGCTATAATGGAACTGTGACGCAACCGCCTGCTATCCGCCGCATTGCCGACGCGGATTTCCCTACGCGCTGGGGACATTTTCGCATCCACGGATTCATCGGCAAGTTCGAGGATCCCGCAGAAACCCGAATCGAAGAAGCGGTCGCTCTGGTGCTCGGTGATGTGCACACGGCTCCTCCGTTGGTGCGTATCCACTCACAGTGCCTGACGGGCGATGTTTTCGGTTCGTTGCGTTGCGATTGCCGTCAACAGCTCGAGATGGCGCTCGGCCTCATCGCCGAAAAGGGCGCTGGCATTCTGATTTATGAACAGCAGGAAGGTCGCGGCATCGGGCTCATGGCCAAGCTACAGGCCTATGCGCTCCAGGACGAAGGTCTCGACACGGTCGAAGCCAACGAGAAGCTCGGCTTTAAGGCCGACCACCGTGGCTTCGAGCTGCCGGCGGGCATTCTGAAGGCGTTGGGCGTCCATCAAGTGCGCCTGCTGTCGAACAATCCGGACAAGCTTGCCGCGCTCGAATCCGCTGGCGTGGCCGTAGTGGAGCGGGTTCCGTGCGAGGTCGAAGCACATTCCCACGCCGAGGACTACCTCAAGACCAAGAAAGACAAACTCGGACATCTTTTCTCAACCCGCTGATTTTTGCGTGGCCGGGGCGGCTGTTCCCGCGAAGTAAAAAAATCCCGAATCCCGAGAACTCTATGAGCAGATGATCTCGTCGAGGGCATGTGCCATATCCGGGGCGGAGCGATCCCAATAATTGTTGTGTCCGCCCAGCCCAATACAGAACTCGACACGAGAAGTGTTGGGCGATACCGCAACGGCAGGTGGATCTGGGTAGTTACCTTTCTCCGGGCCGTCACTGTTGCGAGCGAACCAGCCGTCCAGCCAGAGCGAGCGTCCAATGAAGTCACCACTGCGGTAGGCGTTGATCCAGCGGGCAAGGTTGTGTTTCGCTGGGTCGGGCGTGGCCCCGTTTTCAATGTTCGGCAGTGTTTCCACAGCATTGGGAAGCGGGTCTAAAGCGTTATCAGGTTCTTCGCGGATCCACCAATAGAGATGCGGAAAGAACCGGTTTAAGAGCTGCCGCAGCGGATTGCCGAAAGTGAACATCTGGATGGGCATAGCCGTGTGAGCGGCCTCGCCATTGGTGGAATCTTTGTTTTCAGGGGGCTTAGTGAACCCCAGCGAGGCTAGCTCCGGATCAGGCTCGACGGCGCATTCGCGTTTCAGATATTGCAGTAGATCGGCGGAAATGAGCGCCCCCAGGCTATGGGCGGCGATTATGAGAGATGTGTAATAGGGCTTGCCATCCTGATCTTTCTGGGTGGCAATGAAGCGCAACAGCGAGGTGTAGCGTTCGGCGATGCAAGCGCGTGGCGCACGCTCGAGCGGAGAGGTGCGTAGGTAATGATCGACGTCGAGAATGATATCGAGAACGACGCGGCCCTTCTTCAAGAGGGCGGCGGCAACGACGGCGCCGGAAACGGCCAGATAGGCTCCGACGAAGGTGAGCACGTGCAGGGCATCGTCGGTGGCAGCGCGCAAAAAACGGGCGAGCAGATTGGCCAGGGGAAGAAGGCTGGGGCAGTGGGCGTAGAGGAAAAAGTGTGGATCCATCCAGCCGTGAGAATAAGCAAAGTCTAAGCCACCAAAGACGAAGACGAGAGAAAAAATGGCGTGCCACAAAAGAAACGTAATGGACCGCGTGGAATCGAGGCCGCGGGAAAACCAATTGCCCAGTTGACGGGAGAGACGGTTGTTGAACACCTTGGGGTCTGCCAGCGAGTACGTATCCCCCAATAGGCAGGGTACGACTGCCCAGGCCAATAGCGCGAGCGCCAGGGCAAAACCAATCAGCAATAAGTGGAGGCCGGCCGTGGCGCTTACCAGTAGGAGACCGTTGGCGTAGGTATCGAGCGCTTCTTCGGAATTCGGTTTGGTCAGGAGTTCGAGGCGGTAAAGGCGACTCTCGGTGTCGAGCGGCGCAATGAGTCGCGTATCGAAATCCTGCTCGCGGGCTCGAATCCCCGCCTTATCCTCGAGCCTGCCAAGTCGTCTGACAAGGTCATTCTCGGAAACAGGAGCAACAAGAGGTACCTCCAGCGTGTTGGTACTCGGTGCGACGCAAGGAGGGACGGTGGGCGTGCAGTCAGGAAGTCGGCTCCAGTCGAGTCGCTCCAGCTTAGCGAGGCGGGCTTCGCGCGATAGGACTGGAGCAGGAACCTTGCAGGCCGGGCACTTTTCAGGCTGACTCGGGGCACGATGGGTCCAGCGGATGGCGTCGTCGAGTGTGGGAACGATGAGACGAAATAGCCGTCCGAGAGATGGGTTCATTGGCACCTGAGTGAGTTGAACGTGGGCATGCAAGTGCAGTTGTTTGCGGGTGTAGGAGTAGAGGCCATCCCAAAGAAAGATGGTCAGAACGAGGAAGAGAGATGCGGACGCCGCGAGAGTGAGGCGTCCGGTGCGGAGAGCGGCGCGGGCACGAACTCGTTCCGCCTTCGCGGCGACGCCTTTCGGCAGAACCGATAGGCAAACAAAGTGAAGGACCCATGCGGAGAGCGCACTCGCCAGCAGCCCCAGCCAGGACAAGATCAAGCCGCACATAATGATTTGCATGCTCCAGAAACTAGCCTGATCAAGCATGTTGGGGTAGGGAGGGGCCTGATACAAACAGTAAAGATAGCCGAGAAAACTTGGAATGTAGAGCACGACACCCACGCCCACCGCACCGCGGCGGAATTGCTCGTAGGGTTTGAGCACGACGAGGTAAAGCACCCCGCCGCCCAGCAGCCACCATTCGATGCCCAGTAAAACATCGGGACTTAAGATGCACTTTGCGAAGAAGTATCCGATGAGCCAGCCCAAGAAGAAGGCTCCCGCGAGAAGGCCGATCCAATTTAGCGGTAAGCGTGGAGCGTCGCGAAATCTCGGCCACTGGAGAACCGAAGCGAGAGCAATAATGCCGAGAACGAAGGCGGCGAGGAGACAATGGTTCCAACCCACCATAGAGGGCAAACCGGAGAGTCCGGCCAGGAGCAGGTAGAGATTCAGAATGGTAATCGGCAGGACGAGAAAACGGACCGCAGACGCCTGGCAAAAGGCATGCCAGCGCCAGTAGCGGTTCTCATAGTGTTCGAGAGTGGCGTAATCGACAGCAGTACGTGAGAGGCTTCCGAGGTGCAGAAGCAACTGATAGAAAGCGAGGAAGAAGCTGAGAATGCTGTTCTGCGGACGGGCCAGGTCTGCCCAATAGGACTCGTAGAGGTGAACAGTACGCTGTGGAGCGAGGACATCGGAGCGTTCAGTCTCGAGGCGAATCGTGTCGTAAGACTTGCCTTCTGGTTCGCTGACATAGCCTGCCAGTTGGGCGCGCATGAACTCGTGGCCGAGCAAGGCACGATCTTCAAGATCCGTGTCGAGTTTCGGGGGCTTCTTTTTGCTGGCGAACACACCTGCGATGTAACCGCGGTGCTCATCCAGGTAATGCCAGAGGTTGAGCCAAAAGCCGGGCTTGGAGGCAAGGACGTTTACGGTGCGCTGGCGGGCAATCTGGCGATCACTGACCGGAGCAGCCTTTAGCGGTACCTGAATCGGTTGGGTGCGAAAGCCGCTGTAGGGAGGAATGTCCGGACCCCAAGGAGTTTTCTGGTTGAGCCGGAAGCGTCCGAGTCCCAGCAGAAGGTCGGCGAGGTGGCGGACGGTAGCGCCCGGTTCGGTGTAGCCCACGCCATGCACAGCAATTACGGCAACGCGCTGGACTGCAGTTGTTGTTTCTTTTTCGGATGGTGTGTTCACTGGCTGTTGAACCGAAGAGTCCATAGCTGATATCGCTGAGATACTCCGTGCCTTGGGAGGAAGGCTGCCATTTTGGAACAGAAAGCTTTACATGTCAAGCGAAGGCCAGCCTGAACAGCACAAAGGGGACCGGAGTTCCGGTCCCCTTTGGGTTTCTGGATGGATCAGTAGAGTTGGCTCCGGCCTAGAACAGGAACTTGATCCCCAGCTGAATCGCTCTTGGCCCACCGCTTCCGATAACGGGATTGGCGGCCGCGACGTCGGTTGTGGCACTGGTTGAGCCGAAGCCTCCCTGCGAGGGATCGACGTTGCCGAGCTGTCCACCGACGCCGTAGGGATTGGTGAAGTTCGGGTGATTGAGAACGTTGAATATTTCCGCGCGGAATTGGACGCCCGCACGCTCATTGAACTTCCACTTCTTCACGATGGAAAAGTCCATGTTGCGAAAGCCAGGGCCGCGGAAGAGGTTGCGTCCCATAGCGCCAAAAGTTCCGGCAATTGGGGGTAGCATGACTGCCTTTCCTTGGGTGTAACAGCCGAAAGGCATGGAGCTATCCAAACCGTTGGCGATTGCAGTATTGACACATGCACCATTATTGATGGCATAGGCTGGATCCGTTGGGCCTAGCGGATCCGTTGAAGGAGGGGTCCCGGCCAGAAAGAACGGAATTCCAGCAACAGAAGGCTTGAAGTCGCTGGGGCTCCCAAAGAAATCCCAACGGTCGCTGAATTCGCCGGTCAGGCTAACGTCGTTACCGTTGACAAATCCATCAATCACACTCCACGGCAAACCCGATTGTATGGTGACAATGGAATTGATCTGCCAGCCTTCGAGCATTTGCGCAAAGCTCTTCCGTCCCGGCAGCTCATAGCTCAGCGCCAGAGTGAACCGGTGGCGGATATCAATATCGCTGCTGGCATATTCCTTTTCCGGGTGCAGGCTGTCCTGAGGCTGTGCCGCGCGGTTCAGGGAAGCCTGATCCAACGCATGCGCCCAAGTGTAGCCTGCGACAAACGACAAGCCTCGCCACGCGCGCTGGGTAAGACTTGCCTGCAAGCCGTGGTAGTTCGATTTGTAACCATTGCCCAACTGGTTGATCACCCCGAGGTAAGGGAATTGGGTGTTGAACGGCCGACCTACTTGCTCGCCTCCGTCATCCTTCGTGGGATCCACTTGGTTAATGTCATAAACGCTGTACAGTTTCGTCCCGCGTGTCCCGACATACCCCAGTTGTAGCGAGGTGTTCCGAGTCAGTTCCTGCTGGATGTTGAAATTCCAGGTCGTAATGTACGGGGTTCGCAAGTTGCGGTTGACGCCCAGAATGTTGCATGGCGCCGCTGCTACGGGATCGCAATTGACGCTGGCGTTGAAGATGGGGCCAGTCGTGCTCCAGTCGAGGGTCGGGGTGTCTGTTGAATAGGCCACAATCTTGCCAGTGCCTTGAGTGCCGCCGGGGCCAACGCCATTTGCCCCTGTCGGAATGACGTTGAGGCCTGCTGTGGAGGCATTATCCACTCCATTCTGTCCAATAAAGATTGACATGTGTGGAATCTCATACGTGATGCCGCCGCCCGCGCGGATAACCGTTTTGCCCCTTCCAGTGGGATCCCAGGAAACCCCGACACGAGGTGCGAAGTTATTGGCGTCGGTGTTGTAGGGCGAACTGATATCCTTGCCCACTTGTTGCAATCCCTTCTGGGGATCAAAGTTCCCCAACAAGTCGTTGCGTTCCTTGATGGGAGTGGTCAGGTCATAGCGCAGGCCCAAATTGACCGTAAGTCTCGGTGTCACGCGAAAGTCGTCTTGCAGGAATGCCCCAAACGACTTGATAGTTACGTGGCGCTCGGAGTTTCCAACAAAAATGCGTCCCGTAGCGGGGACACCCGCCAAAAAGTCTTCCAGCGGTGTGCTTCCTAGGAAAGCACCATCGCCCTCGAATCGAATGCGGCTCTTGCCATAACGATCACGAACGTTGTCTGTGCTGCCATGGCGAAACTCTCCTCCGAATCGGATGGTGTGCTTCCCATGTGTCCATGACACGTTGTCGGTAAATTGGAACGTCTGATCGGGCGTGGTTTCGAGCGGCCAGCCGTGGTTCCCCCCTAAAGACGTGAAACCCGAGATCGCGATCTCAGGGAAGCCAAAATTGATGGGAGTCGTGACTCCCGTGTTGATCTGATAGACACTTCCACCCAAATGGTAATTGTTGGGATCCTGGTTGGCGTCGGCGGTGAGAATCGTCTGCCAGAAGCGGTTGAAACCGAACTTTGCCTCGTTCACCAAGTTGTTGTTGATTGTCCAAGTCCAGTTCGCCCCAGACGCCTGGGCGCGGGTGACCGCTTGGGATTGCCATTCGGCGCGCAGCACCGAAATATCGCGCTCGGTCTGCTGACTGTCCCCAATGAAATAGCGGCCTGTGATTACATGGCGCTCGGAGAGGTGGTAGTCGATCTTCCCCAATCCATCGTTCTCATGATTTCGATTAGGGAAGCCGACACTTAGAGAGCTTGGGTCCCCGTTTGGATTCGTGCCATTGTTGGTGGGGAAGAGGGGGATCAGCGAATTACTCAGGGGGTTAACAGTAAAGCCTTTTAGCTGGAGGTCGGTGATCGCATCGGGGATGCTAATGGCCGGGTCTCCCGGGCTGCCCAGGGAAACGGTGGCTGGAGCTGGAAGATTTTCCGAGTTCCCGACTAGGTCGCCGACGCCTTCGAATGCTAGGAAGTAAAACAGCTTGTCCTTCTTGATCGGGCCACCCACCGAACCACCGTACTGGTTGAGGCGCAATGGTTTCTGCGGAGCAGGCTTGGTATTGAACCAGTTGCGAGCGTCGAAATTCCTGTCGCGACGGAAGTAGTACGTGCTCCCGTGGATCGCGTTCGTGCCCGATTTCAACCCCACGTTCACGATCGCGCCTGGCTTCCAGCCGTACTCCGCAGGCGGATTTTCTAGGGCGTTAAATTCCTGGATGGCATCGACGGGCATGTGTGTGGCAGGAGTACCCTGCACGCCCTCGGCGTTAATCACCGTTCCGCCATAGTAAGGGTCGTTGTCATCCGTACCATCAATGATGAAGTTGTTATCTTCCGGACGGACGCCATTTGAGCTGATCGACAAGAAGCCGCCGCCCGGATAGCGTTGTACACCGGGACGCAGCGTGACCAGATTCTGGAAGTCGCGGCCGTTGAGCGGGAGATCATTGATAGCTTTGTTGGTGAAGGTCCCGCCGAGAGTGTCGCTGGTCATGTCGACGAGGGGCGCTTCGTCGGTGACGGTCACGACTTCGGAAGCGTTACCGGTCGTAAGCTGAAGGTCGATGCGAATGTCTTTCGCGACCTCGAGGCGGATGGCCGGGCGTTCCACCTTCTTGAAGTTGGAGGCCTCGCCTGTGATCTTGTAGAGACCAGGCTGGAGGTTGGGGGCGACGTATTCGCCGACCTCGTTCGTAGTCAAAGTACGGGAAATGCCCCGTTCCGTGTCTGTGATAGTGACTTTAGCGCCTGGTAACACGGCTCCGGTCTGGTCGGTGACGATGCCCAGAATTCGCCCGTTCGTGGACTGCGCCAGTCCGCTAGCGCACAGGAGAAGCAGGCAGCTGGCTAGGGACCAAGTACCCTTTGCTGAAAAAACTCCGCAAGACCTCATGATTCCCATCTCCCTTCATTTTTCTTGGACTCAGGATTTGACGATCCGTACGAAATAAAGGCCACTTCGATACAGATCGGTACAAAAAAAGCTGGCACGAAACATGGTTCTTGGTGTCTCGCTCGACTGGGAGGTGCTGGCATACATGGCCGCAAGAAGATTTTAAGACCAATAAGCTTATCACGGGGAGCAGGCAGACCACCCGCACCGGGTTAAAGCGCCCAGTTTGCGGTGCAAAGAAGTCAGATCCGGGACGAATTTACAGAACCTTAACCCAGTTGCAACAATTTCGTAACGAAGACTGCCTAGTCTTCTCGGACCGGGAAATACGCCCTTCAGGAAGAGATTTGTCTACCCAGATTTGGGGAGTCCCGCAGCTACGACCCGGCAGCTACGACTATGACGAGCAGGCAGACGATGAGAATCACGGCAGCGATCACGCTGATCTGTGTGGGGATGTTAACGGCTTGTGGCGGTAGTAGCAGCAGTCCCGCTCCGCCGCCTGGCAATGGCGCGCTTTCCGGGAACTGGCAGGTTGCGCTCACCAGCACCAGCGGCAAGACTTCCACGGTGTCGAATGAAACGGGATTTTTGCTGCAATCGGGGAAACAAGTGTCCGGCAGCTTGACGTTCCAGAGCAAAAGCTGTGCAGGCACGGGCCCCGTCTCCGGAACTGCGGATGGATCCAAGGTCGCGCTCACCGTAAACCAACCTGGCCTAGCCGTGAATCTGACCGGGGATACAGGTACTTCAAGCCTCGATCCCAGTGGCGCGCTGTTGTGCACACCGGGAAACCCATCAAGTGGAAACTCTTGCGTGACAGGGACATACACTCTGCTGGCTAGCGGTTGCGGAAGTTCAGAAAGTGGGACGTGGGCGGCCTTCCAGGTTCAACCGCTGAATATGACGCTGAGCGGAACTCTGACGGCGAACGGCAGCGGGACAACCTCGACCGCGTCCGTCACGTTTCAGCAGGCGGCGAACACCGGCGGCGCCAGTGCGGTTGTAACCGGCACTTTAACCCCAGATGGAAGTGACGCATGCGTACCGTCCGGACCGCTGACCGGGCAGATTTCAGGGAACGCGGTGATTCTTGCGCTCCTGTCTGGGCCCGATAAGACGATTGGAACGATCAAAGGGCAGATTCAAGGCGAATGGCTGCCGCTGGGCAACGCGAACCTGGCGGAACCGACATTGGACTTCTCGGCGAAAACGTCGTTGTACAACTTTGCCATCTATAAGAAGTGCAATTTACAAAGCGGGACGGATCCCAATTGCTTGGACCCTGATCTCAATAATCCACAATGCGTTACCGATCCAACCTGCACGCCGGACCCGCTGGACCCGAGTAAGTGCCCCGGTCCTACAAACCCGCTGTGCACGGGAGTCAAGGTTGTTGGCTGTGAAGGTGGGAAGGGAACACTTTGCCAGTCCGGTGCTTGTTAGGTCTGCGGGACAGAATTGGAAAACACACCGAAGTGAACACATGAAGAGAAGAGTATCGGGAGCCATGAGGATTGGATTTGCAGTGTTGCTGGGTTGTCTGGCCGTAACCGCAGGTTGCGGCGGTAAGCAGATTCCATTCGATCAAGGAGTCGTTACCGGAAACTGGCAGCTGAACATGGTGGCGGATGTTTCTGCGAATCAGCGAAACGGCGGCGGATTCCTGGGACAGGTCGATCAGGCGGTGCGCGGCGCCTTCGTGTTGGCTGGTGCCTGCGCCGGGACGGGCAATGTCAGCGGGACGGTGGATCGGCAAGATGTGACGCTGAAGTTTGGTCAGACGGGGCAGAGCCTGACGCTCATTGGCGTCCTCTCGGCGGATGGCTCGACCATGACCGGAACCTACGCCAACACCGTGACTACGTGCGGCCTGCCTGAGACGGGAACCTGGACAGCGACCCTGGTGCAGCCTGTCCAAGGCAGCTTCGCTGCTACGTTCGCCTCAAGCCAGGGCGCCGGCACGGTACATCTTGCGGGCACTCTGACGCAACAGCTCAAGCCGAATGGGGGAACTTTGGCGCTAGTTACAGGGCCGTTAAGTTCGACGGATTCAACCTGCGTCGTTTCGCCAACCGCACAGCCCATCACGTTGAATGGAACGATTACAGGTACTGAGATCGCTTTCACCGTGGATGACCCCAACGGAAACTTAGGCAATTTCAGCGGCACAGTGAGCCTGGATGGCAAGACGATAACGGTACCGGACTACGTATTCCATGCGTTTCCAAACGATACAACGGTCTGCGACGCGGGAAATGGGATGGTTGCGCTGAACTAGATTTTAGCGCTGGGTATCTAGATATGTTGCAGCGGACAGACTGCTGAGTGCGTTTCATCGGAGGAATATCAGTGAAGGGTTTGGCGGCGGTAGTTTTGGCGAGTCTGGTGGTGCTAGCGGGTTGTAGCGGAAGTTCGACCGCGCCGCCAATTGTAGGCGGCCTTGCGGGAAACTGGCAATTTGCGCTGCAAAAGACCACGACACCACGCACCACAACGCTGCTATCCGGGTTTCTACAGCAAACAGGGAAAGCAGTGACGGGAGCTGTAGAGCTGACGCCCCCACTGGCCAGCGCGCCACCTTGTGGAGGCTCTTTCCAGGTTACGGGCACCAACGATGGCCAAAACGTAACTCTCACTGTCAATGAAGGTGGAGCGACGGTAAGTCTGACCGGAACCGGTGGCGCATCCACGATGGGCGGTACCTACAGTTTGGTCGCCAGCGGCTGTGGCAAGGATGAAAGCGGCACGTGGACAGCTACCTTGGTTAAGCCGCTCACGGGAACCTTCACGGGGGTGCTGCACTCCATGGACTCCAGTGGCTTATTACCTGTCATCCAGGGCAGTGATTTTGCCGTGACAGGACAACTCTTGCAGAGTGGCAACATCGGCGCCACGCGGGCGACGCTGACCGGGACTCTTAGCGTTCCGAATTTGAATTACCCTTGCTTTACCGATGCGACTCTCTCGGGGAGCATCACAGGTACGTCGGTTCAGCTGAACATTGTTGGAACTAACGGTGTAGTTCTGGGGACAATCGGCAGCGGAACTATAGGAACAAAACCAGTGACCGCAAAAGCCGACGGCTCGGGATTCTCGAGCTTCAGTGGGACTGGGTATCAAGTGAACAAAGCGTCCGGTTGCAGTTCGCAGGAACGAGGCAATGTGTGCGTGGACATCGGCAGCGCAACCAGTTGTAAGCAGCCGTTGGCATACTCGTTGAGTGTGGCGGCCTTCAATCCGGTGCTCGTGGGGACATCGAGTACTCCGCAAACTGTGACGCTTACCAACCAATCTTCTTTGGATCTTGATCTGACCGGCTTGAGCGTGCAAGGGTTAGATACGAGCGACTTTGTCGTGGACACCAGCGGCTGCCCAGCGACACTCCCGGCACAGACCAGTTGCCCAATTGTGGTTACCTTTACTCCTACTGCCAGTTGTCCCCCGTTCCTTCCCGGAACCTCCGAGCCGCGCATATGCCCACTGCCGAGGACGGCTGCAGTATCGATACCGGGTCCTTCGGGCGATCCGGACAGTCCGCATACCTTGCAACTTTCGGGCCTGGGAATGGACGCGATCATACCCGATGCGATTGATCTCAATTTCGGAGTAGTTCCGGCTGGAACCATCAGTCCTCCTCTGACAGTTACATTCGTAAATCAGGGGCCAGTACCGGTAACGATCTCGGGCCTGACGATTGGCTGGTCCGACTCCGGAACGGGTGTTTCGTTCGCGCCATGCGGTACCGGATCGGGCACCCCCCTTCTCGCGTGCGATTTCGTGATGAAGTTCTCCAGTTCAGGACCCCTCAACTGTGCTCCACCACCTTCTCTGCGAGACAGTTGTACGGGACAATCCATCGCGCCACTGGCCAGTTGCAAGGTCGACATTGTCTATTGCCCGCTCAATACCACATCTGGTCAGCCGATTATCGAGGGGATTCAGATTGTGACCGACGAACATAATGCGAGTGGACCAACCGCTGATAGCACCAGAGTCCCAGTGCAGCTGGATGGCACCGCCAACTGAGCACATTCCAGGCAGCGTTGAAGCGACATTTTTCTGAATCTTCTGTTCGTGTCGAAGGCTGTGCCGCACTGTTCGCTGCCAGAAAATAGTACTTTTTGGGTTGGCCCCTTAGGGGCAGGCGCCCCGCCTGCCCGAGCCGAGCACAAACTCGGCTCCAGGTTCGGCATTCGTTGTTTTCGGCGGACTTCAACCCTTAGGCGAGCCTTGCTCGCCTGCCCAGGCGAGGCGCCTGGGCCTACATATTTCTCGTCGAGGTGTGCCGCTTAGAAGCTCAACTTCAAGCCCATCTGCAACGTCCTCGGGCGGTGTGCGTTGATCGGATGCAGGAACGACGCGCCTGTGAGACAATCCGTTCCTCCCGCAGCCTGGAATCCCGCCGAGTTCAGCGGGCCACCGTAGCAACTGATGATGTTGTTTCCTGTGCTGCCTGGGTTGTCGGCATCGTAGATGCGGAACTGCGTGTGGTTGAAAATGTTGAAGGCTTCCGCGCGGAACTCAAGCTCTGTGCCTTCGCGCACTTTGAAATGTTTCAGCAGCGTCATATCAAAATTGATCCGGCTTGGGTTGTTGAAGAAGTTGCGGCCGGCGTTGCCGAAGGTGAGGCCGCGCGGGGCGACGAACTGTGACGGGTTGCCGAGCAACGGGCCGAAGCTCTGCGAATTATTTCCTCCTGCAGCCGAAGGCAGGCCTAACAGGACATTCGGGTTCCTGATAACGTCAGGGTACGAGGCCGGTCCCGCGCCGTTGGCTAAGCCGCCATTGTCCGCTACAGCGATGCCCGTGTTGCCGCCACCGTTCACTACGCTGAAGGGGGTTCCGGATTGGAAGGTCGTGATGCCGGAAAGTTCCCAGCCGTCCAGGAATCTCTTGGCCAGCTCGGAAGTGAATTTCGGTATATCCTCGCCGGACCCGGCATCGCGGCTCCAGCCGCGCAGGGAGTTTGCCCACTTCATGATCGGCAATTGGTAGATGTAATTGGCGTTCAACAGGTGACGCTGGTCGAAGTTGGAACTGCCACGGTTGGATTTGGGGTCCAGCGTATTGACGAAGACGTTGTCGGAGCGATCCGAAGAGTTATCGAGCGCATGGCTGTAAGAGTAGCTGACCCCGAGTGTGACGGGTCCCTTGGTGTGGCGGAGTGTGGTCTGGAGGGCGTGGTAGCTGGAGTCGGCGATGTTCTGCAAGGAATAGATCGTGCCGAAGCCGGGATAGGGGCGGAGACTGTTGGTGTCGGGAACACTCAGTGAAACGCCGGTGCAAGCAGCCTGCAGATTCCGATAAGCGGGGTTGTTGCTGGTAACGACCGTCCCGTTCAGAAGCGTAAAAGAAGTGCCGTTGGTGGTGCAGTCTCCTGTCAGGCCAGGAGTCTTGGTGAGGATGGGGGTGATCGGTTCGCTTTCGCCAAACGGATTATCCACCGCAGCCACGGGGCTCAACTGGTTGAGCTGACGCTGCAGAGTGAGGTTGGTGCCCTTACTGCCCACGTAGGCGACGCTGGCAACAAAGTCTTTCGGCAATTCGCGCTGAATGCTAAAGCTCCACTGCTGAGCGTAAGGCCAAACCGTGCGCGTTGGAATGGCGGTAACGTTGAGGGGATAGGCGCCAATCAATCCCGGGCAGTTAGTGTTGTTACCGCCTCCGATGTTACCGATGCAGGAGTAGCCCTGCGGAAAGCGCTGGGTCATGCTCAAGACCAGGGGAGAACTAGCCTCCAGAGATCCTGTGTTGGCTTCGTTTCCCGTGCCATGCTCGAAAAAGATCCCGTAGCCACCGCGAATCGAAGTCTTGTGGTCGCCAAAGGGATCCCAGGCGAAACCAATACGCGGCGCAGGATTTACCAGGTGTTCTTTCATGCAGCCCGCCGGAACGCCGTTCACACCGCACTGCACCAAGCCATTAATTAGACGAGGATCGAGATTCCCCGAACCGAATTGGTTGGGATCAAACGGAATCGGCTGGCGGGTCGCCGTATCCAGCAAAACCCCGGTTGTTGGGTCAACCGTCGTCTGCGAGGCCAGAGTCTGATCGAATGCGGAGGGCACAAAGTTGTAAGCCCGCCGGTTTTTTTCCTCGAAATTGCCAAAGATGCTCAATCGGACGCCAATATTTAGCGTGAGCCGTTTAGTAATTTGCCAGTCATCCTGGAAGTATGGTTCCACGATCTGATAATGCTGGTGGTAGCGGCCCTGTGAACTATCCTGTGTAAAACTCTGAATGGGACTGAGTGAACTCGCATTGGTGACAGGGTTCGGATTCTGAACCAGGAAATTAGCAAACGCATTTCCGGTATCGGTTTGCCCCCCATTCACGTTGCTGAAAACGAGCAGGCCTTGAAGATCGCCGGTGGCTCCACCGATGGCGTTGCTGTCCTGGTTTCTTTGTGAGAGGACGGCCTGCGCGCCGAACGTCACTGTGTGGTGGCCGAACGACTTGAGAACATCGTCGCGCACGCTATACGTAGGATTGCTGTGTGTCCAGGGAGTATATGAGGGGTCCACAGCAATGCCCCGACCTCCATAAGCGGCGTTCGTACCGCCGATAACAACTCCAGGAAACTTGCCCCCGAACCCGTTGTTGAACAGATACCCGATCTGGCATTGCGGGATTTGGGTGAAAGGGTCCACGCTGAGCGCCGTGTTGCACACGGATGGGTTGGGATTCGACGGGTCGGGAACCAGCGGTTGATCGATTAGAGGGTTACGCTGAAACTGCGCTCCCCCCGGCCCATTCCTGTTTGCCAGTGTGATGTTGGAATTGGCATAGCTAATGACAAATTCGTTCAACAGCGTGGGCGTGATGGTGTTGGTAAGGTGCACAATCATGCTGGTTCCCGGTCCGACGAAGCGGTTCTGCACGGTAGGGAAGCTGTTCCGCACAATCCCCCACTGCGGGGTCAAGACCGTAGTATCCCAGGAATCATGGATATAACGCGCCGTGATCTGGGCCTTGTCCGTGAATTTGTGGTCGACGCGGATGAGTTCTTCCCGCCAGTATGTGGAAGGAGAAACCGAAGCCGTGTAGCAGGATCCAATGGTAGAGTTGCAACCGGTGTTGGATGTCGGCAGGGGGATCAGGTTGGAAGCCAGAAGGATGGCAGCATTGTTGTCGATGCCGGAACGTCCCGGCTGGCCTCCAGTAGGTGGCTGCAACAACTGATTTCCTCCAACGTAGGCTCTACCGCTAAAAGCCGCCGGGCAATCGGGAAACCGCCTGCGATCGATGGGATTGGGATTGTTTTCCCCCGGCTGGCTTGTGGTCGGAGGACAGACATCGCTGAAGTCTCCCGCGCGTTCGGTAAGCGAAGGGACGGCTTGGTTGAAGTCGGTAGGAGTTTTCTCCAGACGGAACTCTTCAGAGAAAAAGAAAAACGTTTTGTCTTTTTTCTTGTTGTAGACGCCGGGGATGGAGAGTGGGCCTCCAAAGGTGCCGCCGAAATCGTGTCGGCGATAGAGCGGTGCATGCGCCCCCTGGTCGAAATAGTTGCGCGAGTTGAAGAATTCATTGCGCAGAAATTCGTAGGCAACGCCGTGGTATTTCCCGCCGAAGTTTTCGCCGGATTTAGTTGTAACAATAACCGTGCCGGAAGCGGTGCGTCCATACTGCGCGCCGTAGTTCGAGGTGAGCACCTTTACTTCGTTGATAGCGTCCAGGCTGGGGTAAACAATCAGCGTGCTAGCGGCGCCGTTGATGCCCGTGTTGAGAACGTCAGCGCCATCAACCTCAAAGGTGTTGTATTCGACGCGGCCGCCGTTGACGCTGTATTTGACGCTGCCGACCACGCCTACCTTGGCTTCATCCTGTCCGGTTTGGTTGCTAACGCCGGGCGCGAGGGCAATCAGCTGGCTGAAGTTACGGCCGTTCAGGGGAGCTTTGACGACTTCCGGCGCGGTGATCGTGCCCTCGATGTTGGACGTCGTGATCTCAACTTTGCCCGCTGTGCCGCCGGAAACTTCGACCTGGGTGTTTTCGCCTTTTGGTTCGAGCGTCACGTCGAGAGGAATGTCCCCGCCCGCTGGCAAATTGATATCGGCCGCTGTGTACACCGAGAAATTGGGTGCCGTAACTGTCAGGGTGTAGGTGCCGGGCGCGAGACCCGGGAATGAATAGCTTCCCTTGTCGTCGGAGACTGCTTCTTTTTTCGCTCCTCCTGCATCTGTGAGTGAGACTGCGGCTCCCTGGACCACAGCGCCGGTCTTGTCGGAAACAATTCCGCTCAACGTTGCCTTATCCGCCGCAGGCGCTGCGGCTTGGGTGGCGGCCGATGGCACCGGCGCGGTTGTGGGCGGAGCCGGAATAGCGGGTGTTGTCGGCGCAGCCACTTGAGGAAAAGCGGCAATGGTCATGCCACACAATAGTGCAACGACACTCAGAACTCGCAATAATCTCACGGTCGTCTACCTTATGGAGGGAAATGAGCGGCAAGACTAGCCGAGAATTGTTAACAGGGAATGAATCCCAGGTTAAAGTCGTCTTACATTTCAGGCTGAGCTAGGCCTGAGCCGACTCGCCTCCTTGTCCTAAAAAATGCATAGGATTCATCTAAGATTTCCACAAATGATATTCCATATCGTCCAGAAATTGACGAGACCTTAACATTCGCGTCACGCCCGCGTAACAGCCCTTCCAGATACTCAACCTGGTTGATCGTGCTCGTGCCGTGCATATGCCAAGGTCCCTTGTGGACATACTCTTCGCACGCTTTGTCGAGGCTACGGTTCGGCAGGAGCATTCAATCGAAGGACTGGCGGGCAGCTTCCGTGTGCTGTGCGCTACAACGGGTGCTCTTCACCCAAATGCAATTTAACGACTCCCTAGCTGGAGATCTCAGGAGATCTAAAAATGACACGAGTAAAATCGATTTTCGCGGCCGTTGTGGTGGCCGTGATCGTGGGACTTGTCCCGGCACAAGCGGCAACGAACATTCGGTTCCTTGGCGCTGGCTCGTCGGCGATGTTCCAGCAATTTGGTCTTGCTGCCTACAACTCGGTTTGTAACAACGGAAACCCCGGCTGCTTCCATTGGTCGGGCGGAAAGACCACCGTCCAGAACGAATTCCTCCATGACCAGCGCAACCCTTCTGCCGGCACGATTCCGGACGAGGCGGGCAACTTGTGGGTGGTTTGGGGTCCTTCAGTTGTGACGACTGGCGACACCGATGTTTGGGCCTACTTGACGGTGGACTCTGTTGTGGGTAACCGCTGCTTTTTCGCTGTACCGCGCTGCACGGTGCTCGTGGGCAACATCACTGGACTGAATAAGATTGCGTCTGGATTGTTCGATGACAACAGCGTCGATCAAGCGACTCTTCCCGCCGCGGTTTTTTCGGCTCTGAATGGTCACGTAGTGACGGCAGGCATGACGGATATTCGTCCGGAAGATGCGAAATTCGCACAGGCCCGTATTGTGACCGCGCTAAACACCACCACCTATGCTGGCCTCGGCTACGGCACGGGTGCGGCAACGCAATTGGGCACGCAAATCCTCGGAGCCGCCTCGGCTTCCGGCGGTGCTGCGACCCCGGTTTGCTTCAACATTACCGGTAAGGACTGCATCAACACGACACTCGCGGAACCAGCTACGACCACGATTCCTGTGGGCGCGGCTCCGATTGTCTTCATCGTGAACCGTACAGGAAGTGGCGCGATTGCCACTGCGGCTCCGAAAAACCTCAACACCTACGCAGCGCAGAGGCTTTTTGCTGGTCTGGATTGCGAAACCTCGGCGATTGATATCATCACGAACGGTGCGGTGAGCGGACCGGTGCACGTAACTTTGCGTGAACCGCTCTCGGGTACGATGAATACCACCGAGTTCACGACCTTCCGGACGTTCTCTCAAGTCAAGAATTCGCAGGAAGTGGGTGTGAATCCTGCGACCGACAACCCGTTGGCCGCGAAACCATGCGTTAAGGGTGGCGGCGATCGTACCCGTGCCATCGGTACCGGCAATGCGGTGGCCTTTGTGAAGGCGACGACCGACTCGATCGGTTACACCTTCTTCAGCTACGGCAACGTTTCTTCCATCGCAGGTAGCGCCAACTTTGGGTACCTGACACTGAATGGTTCCGATCCCCTCAGCCTCGGTACTGTAAACCAACAACTCCCGACTTGCGCGGGTCCTTGCGCTTTGGCTCCGAACACGTCCTTCCCGAACTTGCGGAGCGGCGGGTATCAAGCCTGGTCGGTCTACCGTGTAGTCACGGACAAGAGTGCCACCAACGCCAACAACATCTATGCAACGGCACTCATTGCCGCGGCGCAGAAGAGCATTAACTCCAAGGTTCCCGACTTTGTTCCGTTCACCGCTCAAGCGGACGGGGATCTCGGAATGTTGGTGTTCCGCTCGCACTTCACGCAGAACGGCGCTCCCCACAACGGCATCAACACTGCCGCTGAGTCGGGTGGCGACATGGGTGGTTGCATCGAGCTGAAGGCTGATGAGCTCGCGATCGCGCCTGCAGAAATCCTGAACTGCAAGCAGTAAGATTGCGGTTGCGGAACAGTAACCAAGCTAGGCGGGAGGCAGAGTGGCTGGTTTGGCACTCTGCCTCCTTTTTGTATTTCACTTTTAACGGCAAGTTGCACAGTGTGTTCGTGACTCTATAATTCGTGACTTTATAATTGTCATTCCGAGCGTAGCAAGGAATCTGCTATTGCTTGTAAGCGCAAAATTACAGATTCCCTTCGGCCTTGCTCAGGGCAGGCTCTCATTACGCTGGGAATGACAATCGGAGTAATGAAAATCATCATTAATTCGAGGATTTGATGCAAATAGGGCAGTTTTTAAAGTTTGTTCGCAGCAAATTGGTGCCGAGTGTTCACGCGCTCGTTCTCGGGATTGTTTTTTGTGGATGTGGGCAAGCTGGATCTGCTCAAACGGATGCCGCGCGGCCATCTCCGGCGAAGACGTCAGGCACCGTCACGGCTTCTGTCGCCCCTTCGTCCTCCGCAAGTCCTTACGAGGATTGGACCACTCCCGACTTAACAAAAAGTCAATTACCCGTTATCCCGCCACTGGTCGGGGAGAAAGACGACTATGCTGATTTCACGCGCGAGATCCTCCAAGTTCAGTGGCGCCCCACGGACCCAATCGAGTTGTACGTGATTCTTCCGAAGGCGGTGAAGAATCCACCCGTCGTTCTGTATCTCTATGGCCATCCCGCGGAAACCACCCGTTTTCTGGATGAGGATTTTTCCCGGCTGCTGGTGAAGAATGGGTATGCGGCCGTAGGTTTTGTTCCGGAGCTTTCGGGCCAGCGCTATCATGATCGTCCCATGAAGGAGTGGTATGTCAGCGAGCTGCAAGAGGTGCTAGCGACCTCGGCACATGATGTGCAAATGATTCTGAACTATCTTGCGACGCGTGGCGATGTCGACATGAACCGGGTAGGTATGTTCGGACAGGGCTCGGGTGCATCGATTGCCATCCTGGCGGCTGCCGTGGACCCGAGAATCAAAGTTCTAGATCTGATGGATCCCTGGGGCGATTGGCCGCACTGGATGGCGGAATCGACGCGGATCCCCGACAACGAACGTTCCGCTTTCGTGAAGCCGGAGTTCTTGGAGAAGATTGCGCCATTCGATCCCGTGCAGTGGTTGCCGAAACTGAAGACACCGGCAGTGCGTGTACAAATGATGAATTTTGACACCATTACGCCGAAGGCGGCCAAGGAGACGATAGCGAAGTCGGTCCCCGCCACGGCCACGCTGACTCGGTATGAAAATTCGAATCAGGTGCATGACGCCTTGATGCTGGGCAAGGAGTTCGATTGGATCAAAGCGCAGCTTCAACCCGCGGGAGATGTTAAAGACAGGGTCGCAGAGAAGACAGAAGGTAAGGCCAAGGACGCGGTTCCTGCGAAACAGTCCAACTAATGTCCCGTGCTCTATCGAAACCGGTGCAGGGACGCTCGTGTTTTGACGACAGGCTTGGCCGCGCTAGAATTAGGTATGGCTACCGGGAAGCAGCGAAAGTTCAGAGGGTTCACACTCATCGAATTGATGCTGGCGGTGATGTTGCTCATGATCCTGACAGGCTTGGCCGTTCCAATGGCTCGCAGTGCGATTAAGCGGCAGAAGGAACGCGAGCTGCGCTACGATCTGCAAGAGATTCGTGACGCGATCGACCGCTATAAAGATGCTGCGGACCGGAGTCTCGTCCAAAAGGCGGATTCCTACGGCTACCCGAAAACCTTGGAAGCACTGGTGAAGGGCGTAGAGATTCGCGGCGGGAAGACGGTGCGTTTTCTGCGTGAAGTCCCGGTCGATCCGATGACCGGAAAAGCTGAATGGGGCATCCATTCCATGGAAGACGATCCCGAATCCGACTCCTGGGATGAGACGACGGTATTTGACGTCTACTCCAAGTCTGACGGCACCGCGTTGAACGGGACACGTTACAGAACGTGGTAACCGCGCGCGCTGTCTTGATCCTGATCCCAGCACTGCCCCGAGCCAATTTCAATTGCGAGCGGTATTACTGCTGTTGAGCGCTGCCAGGGCCTCACGGGCTTCCTGAAGCTTGGGATTTAGATCGATTGCTTTTTGATAGGCAGTGTGCGCGTCACTGATGCGTCCAGCCTGCTGCTGGAGCTGACCGAGCTGCAAATAGGCGCTGGCTGTCGGATGAGTACCCATAGAGCTGGACAGCCTGGAGATAGCCTTGTACAGTTGCAGCTTCCCCAGGCCCTCAAAGGCTGAAAAGAGTTCGGGGTTTCGCCGCAGAGCCTCTTTGTAGCTCGCACTCGCCTGCGGGTAGTCACTCAAGTCCCGGTAGGCATCTCCTAAATTGGAATACGCAACCGGCGCGATGGCATTCGCCTGATCTGCAAGGGCCGCGGATTGAAAGTGAGGTATGGCTTCCTGCAAATGGCCCTGGTCGGCGAGGAGTGCTCCTGCATTCAGATGGGCCCGCGCATCAAACGGATTGATTCGAAGAGCATTTTGAAAGTGAGACAATGCCTCCGCGTGGCGTCCGAGGTCGATCAGCGCCTGACCCATACCGTCTTCGGCGATGTAGTTGTCCTGTGTCACTGCGAGCGAATGAGACCAGAGATCGTAGTCGCTGCGCCAGTACCAAGTTTGCCGCCAGGTCAGAGCGGATAAAACCGTCAAAACCAGAGCCGCCGCCACTACGCGATAGCCGACCGCGAAGTTCCGACGGTCCGCGAATTCTGAGATTCCCCACACGACAGCGACAAAGATTCCGATGAGTGGAAGGTAGGCGTAACGGTCCGCCATAGCTTGTTCGCCCACTTGCAGTAAGCCGATGACCGGGACAAGCGTGCCTAGAAACCAAAGCCAACCCGTGAGGAGGTAGCTTTGCACGAATCGTCGTCGCCAAGCATAGGCTGTCAAGGTTCCAAGAAAGAGGAGCGTCAGTGCGGGCTTCCAGTAGCCAAGCGCATTTCCAGGATGGGGATAGGGCAGCGCAAGTCTGGTGGGCCAGAACATGTTCACCAAGTACATGCCGTACGAGTAGAGTGCATTCGCCACGCGCACTGCGATAGGGAAACGCGCCGTTGAAGCGACAGTGTGTGTCGAGTTTTGCGCGATCACAGTAATGACAGCACTGGCGGCAGAGAGAGCGAAGAGGGGCACCTTCTCCCATACAAGACGCCGAGCGGATGCGGGGGCAACCGGGAATTCTGGGGAGGTTTGCGTCCAGCCCTCGATTCTTCGCAGTGGCCAGAAATCCAAAAGAAGCAGCACGCAGGGAAGCGTGATCGCCATCGGTTTCGCGGCTAGTGCGAGAACGAATAGACCGGCCACTGCGAGATAGCGTGGGAAGCGAGGACGGCGCGCGTACCATCCATAGGCGCCCAGAGTGAGCAGGAACAAAAAAGTGCTCAAAACGTTCTTGCGCTCGGCCACCCACGCTACGGATTCGACGTTGATCGGATGGAGAGCAAACAATGCGGCCACGAGTGTGCTGCGGCCGAGAAAACCCGTCGCGCGAGCAAGCAGCAAGAAAAGAAGGATGACACTCAGAATATGGAACACCAAATTGGTCAGGTGATGTGCCCCGGGATTCAGTCCGAACCACTGGCAGTCTGCCGCGTGTGAGAGCCAGGTGAGCGGGTGCCAATTGGATTGCTCCATGGTTGTAAGCGCCCATCGCACGGTGTACCAATGCAACCCAGCCTGCACGTTGTGGTTGAGAAAGACGTAGCCGGGATCGTCAAAATTCGTGAAAGGGAAGTGCCCGACTTGGGCATATAGAGCGCCGGTAATCAGAGCCAAGAGCAGCGACACCACGAAAAGGTACGGACGAGAGATCTCTTTTCCGAGACTTGCTAACTCTTTATTCTTCTTATAATTACTTGATTTTTTTTAAACGTTCGAGTTGAGGATTTGCGGAGCCGCTGATTGCCGCCGAGCTTTTTCGAGCAGCACGCCGCTGAGTCTTTTTGGAAGCCGATGTCGACATGATTTGAGACTGCGCGAGAGAGCGACATTTCATTATCGCCGTGGAAGGCGAAAACCAGACATGCGCCTGGCCGGTAAAACGCTTTCTTCAACACTTTTTCATGAGAATGTAACAATTCTGTAACGTTTCTGGGCGGAATCAACAGGAAGGCAAAATTATTCGATCCGCTTTCTCTGCCTGGAGGCATGGAGGAGGCTGTGTCCGCGCACAAGGTGAAAAAGCTCTTCGGCTAGGTTCTTGGTGTGATCGCCGGCGCGCTCGAACGCTTGGGCCATGAGCAAAACGCTGGTGCTGTCCGGGCTGACGCGCTGCGCGGTGGTTTCCAGGTGCCGTTTGAAGACTGAGCGGCAGGCGGTATCGACTTCTGCGTCCAACTGCAAGACAGATTGCGCCAGTTCGAGATCGCGATTTAAGAACCCGGCATGAACCTGGGTAAGCATTTTCTCAATCACGACCGTCATTTCGACGAGATCACGCGCATCCTCACGGGGGAGGCGCGCGGTGAGTTGTTCCAGGCGGTGAGCGACGCTCCAGGTGAGATCGCCGATGCGTTCCAGATCAATGGTGAAACGAAAACAGGCGAGTAGCTGGCGGGCTTCATCTTCGCTGACCTGCGTGATGGCCTTGGGCAATTCGTCGTCGATCTGGCGCTCAATGCGGTCCAGCTCTTTTTCGCAATCGCGTACCGCAAGCAGGGCCATTTTCGAGGATCCCTGTATGAAATCACGAACGTTGAACGTGGCGTCTTTGGCAACCAGGCAGGCGAGCAGGGCAATTTCGGTTATTTGCTGCGTGGAGTCGAGATAGACGGCGGCTTTTTTCTTTGTGGCAGAAGGCATGGATTTCAACTTTGCGATATCGGGCCCCTATCAGTACTGGTCCTGCAAGGCGGGCAAGCCATGGTAGTGGCGGAAAGCTGCCAGCCCTGATTTTCCCATGTAACGCTCTAGAGAGGAAGGTTGTGTTTTACGCAAATCCATGACCACCAACCCGTCCAGAACATGGGAGAACTTTGGGTCGACATTGAATCCGAGCAAGCGGCCGCCCAAACGGCTGTAATGCTTGAGCAGGATGGGGATTCCTTTGCCGTCTGTTTCCATATCCGCAATAGGATCGGAGAGTTCGTCGAGTTCCCGCATGGCATGGCAAATCGAGCGGCAGTCCCAGGAGCGGAGGCGGCCGGGACGGAAGGGACGACGCGGCTGGACGAGCGGGCCGAGTTCGTCTTCGGATTTGCGGGACTCGAAGAAGCGGACAATTAATTCGCGCGAGGCGCGAGTATAGCGGCCGCTGATGCTGACGGCGCCGAAAAGTACAGGTGTTTCCGGATGCGCAGAAATGTAGCGGGCAATACCCTTCCACAAAAGCAACAGTGGCGCGAATTGCCGCTGGTACTCCGGACGAACAAATGAACGCCCTAGTTCCATCGCTGGGCCAAGCTTCTCGAAGAAACGTTCGTCATAGCGGAAGAGTGTGCTGGTGTACAGGCCATCCGTACCGCGAAGCGGAAGAATGTCCCCCGTTTTGCCGATGCGATAAGCGCCGACCAGTTCTTGTTTCTGCTTGCTCCAGAGAATGATGTGGCTGTAATAACGGTCGAAAGTATCGAGGTCCGTGCTCCTGCCTGTACCCTCACCCGCATCGCGGAACGTGGCTTCGCGCAGACGTCCGAGTTCTGGGAGGACGTTGGGAATTTCATGTTCGCGTGCGGCAAAGACCGTGAACTCGCGGCTGTCGTCCAAGATCTGCTCCGGTCGCAGATTTTCGATATCCGACAGCAACGCGTCCGGTGCAATCGGCAAGGTGAGCCGATCCATACGTTTCTTGGGGAGCATCGGCCGCAGAACCGATGCAAGTTTTGTTTTCTCCGAGCCACGATGGGCGAGCAAGTGGGTGCGCCAGCGCAAGTATTGCGTGGCCTCAGCATCGCTCTCCATGAAGGTGACAGCACTGGCGGGAATCACGCGGCCTACCTGCAATTGAACGCTGCGGCCTTTCTGCGCGAGAAACTCGTTGAGCAGCAGAGCCGTTCGAAAACTGGGGTGGACCAGACTCAGCGCTTGAAATGTCGCACTGTTGCGCCCCCGGAAATACACAGGAAGGGTGGAAGCTTCTGTCATGCGTACCAGACGCGCCACCGCCGGGCTCCAGGCGGGATCTGTAACTTCTGGATACGGCAGCCGCAAGTGCGAAACTTCGCCAGCAGGAAACATTACCAGCAGACCGCCTTGACGCAGCCACCGCACAGATTGCAGAAGCGCGGTTCCGTTCGTGGAAATCGCATCCCTGGTCCCGAAGGGATCCACAAAAATACAATGCTCATCGAGCCCTTCGATCCCCTTGAGCAAGACATTCGTCAATATCTTTACGTCAGGACGCACGCGCTGCATGACTGCGCCAAGCACGGTGCCATCCAGAATCCCAAAAGGATGGTTGGATACCACTAGGACAGGCCCGGTGGCGGGAATTCGGGATATTTCGGATTCGTCAAGGCGCGAGTCGACGCGCATCTCTATAAGAACATTCTCGAGAAGACTGCGATTCTCCGCGTGTCGAGCGCGTTCATATAGATCCTGAATCTGGTCCAGCGGAAGGAACTTTTCCATCAAGCCCCTGTTGGCAAATAGTTCGCGCGCGCCAAAAAGCGACCGCGGACTGCTGTCTCGTGCCGCAAGTCCTGAACTATGCATATCTTCAGGTCTATCCTGCGAAGTTTGCGGGATTGTGACAAGCAAGTTAAAACTTTGTCACAGATTGTAAACCTTGGTACCCATTCGCATGGTTACCACAAGGAGATTTTCACGACGCGTGGAGATACACGGGACGGATTTAAAGACTGAAAACTCCTTAAGTAGCTGTTAATAAATGCTTTGCAGGTCAAGAGAAAACTTTTACCTCTCATTACTTGAGTAAGGTGCACGGGTAGATGCTGACCCCTAAACTCATAATGGGCGAAGTGGGGTCAGGCGTATTTCATCGGAAATCCAAGAACAACGAATGATGCCTTTTAGAGCCAAATTTTTTATAGCAATTACGGCGGCTGCCGGCATGGCCGCAGCCGCGCAGGCTTTTGTACATGCCCACAGCAACGACCCCGTGCGGTTCTTCAGCTATCTTGTCATCGCAATTCTCGCCTCGCGGTTGAAGGTGCGCCTGCCGGGCATTGACGGCACCATGTCGGTGAACTTTCTGTTCGTCCTGCTGGGAATTCTGGAGATGTCGCTGGCGGAGACGCTGATCGTTGGGTGCGCAGCAGGCTTGGCGCAATGTTTATGGACGCCGTGGCAACCGAACCGTGCTGCCAAAATTATTTTTAATGTCTTCAGCATGATGGCCAACGTGGTAGCCGCCACCTACTGGGCGTATCACGGTGTCAGCCACTTCCTTCAGAACAATATTCCCTTGTCGTTGGCGGTGGCAGCGAGTGCTTATTTTTTCGCGAACACCTTGCTCGTCACGACCATTGTTGTGCTCACTGAAAAGAAGTCATTTCGAGGGATCTGGGCGGAGTGCTATTTCTGGTCCTTTCCGTATTATCAGGCTGGCGCAGCCATCGTTGGCATGGTGTTCTATGTGAACCGGTTGTTCGGGTGGGAACTCTCGTTGTTATTAGCACCCGTGGTCTACTGGATTTATCGCTCCTATCACCTTTATCTGGGCCGACTTGACGATGAAAAACGCCGGGTGGAAACGGAAAAAGGCCATGCCGAGCAATTGACGGCGCTGCACTTGCGCACCATTGAAGCGCTCGCTTTGGCCATTGATGCGAAAGACCACACGACCCATAAGCACTTGAACCGCGTGCGCACCTTTGCACTGGAAGTCGGCAAAGAACTGGAACTGGCGCCGGATGACCTGGAAGCTCTGCGTGCCGCAGCTCTTCTGCACGATATCGGCAAACTGGCGGTTCCTGAGCACATCATCAGTAAGCCGGGCCGGTTGACTCCGGAAGAGTTCGAGAAGATGAAGATCCATCCAATCGTGGGAGCGGAGATCCTGGAGAGGGTGGCGTTTCCCTATCCCGTTGCCCCGATCGTGCGTGCTCACCACGAAAAATGGGACGGGTCAGGCTACCCGGACGGATTGAAGGACGAAGCCATCCCAATCGGCGCGCGAATTCTGGCGGCTGTAGATTTCATGGACGCCATGACATCCGACCGCCAGTACCGCAAGGCCGTTCCCACCGAGGAGGCATTGCGCATGATGGGGGAGCAGGCGGGAAAGAGTTTTGATCCAAAAGTTGTGGAAGTACTGCGTCGGCGCTATGCGGAATTGGAAGCCCAAGCCCTCCGAATTAGCCCGGAAGAGGATCTCAGCGGGATTTCCACCCATCTTCGCGTGAGCCGGGGAACCCAGCCTGCGGCTGGGTTTGAGCGCACGGACAACCGCCGAGCCCACCATAATGAGAATGACTTTCTGACTTCGATCGCCGCCGCACGCCAGGAAGCGCAAATGCTCTTTGAGCTGAGCCAGGATCTGGGCAAGTCCTTGAGCTTGGATGAAACGCTTTCCGTGCTCTCGGTCCGTCTCCGGAAGCTCATTCCCTACGATTCAATCGTGACTTTTACAGTGAAAGGGAACGACATTGTTCCGGCCCACGTGAGTGGCGACAACTTCCGGCTGTTTTCCTCGTTACGTGTGCCGGTAGGTGAGGGTTTGTGTGGCTGGGTAGCGCAGAACCGGAAGGCCATCGTGAACGGGAATCCTGCCGTCGAACCGGGATACACGGGTGAGGAAGGCCGATTTACCATTCTGCGCTCCGCCCTGGCGTTGCCGCTGGAAGGCCTGAGCGGACTCGTAGGCGTCCTTGCGCTCTACAGCGCCGAGCAAGATGCCTTCAGTGCGGATCACCTGCGGATTTTGCAAGCCATTGGCTCAAAACTGGCTTTGTCCGTGGAGAATGCCATGAAGTACCAGTTGGCCGAGGATTCCGCAACCACAGACTACCTGACTGGACTTCCCAATGCTCGCTCGCTGTTTCTTCATCTGGACCGGGAGATCGCCCGCTGCGCCCGTAGCAACGAGAATCTCGCCATAATGGTCTGCGACATCAACGGATTTAAACAGGTGAATGACAGCTTTGGCCACCTTGAAGGCGACCGGTTATTGCGGCAGTTCGCGCAAACTATCAAGGACGTTTGCCGCGAATATGACTATGTGGCCCGCATGGGAGGAGACGAGTTCGTGGTCGTCGTGCCCGGCCTTACACCCAGTGCCGCTCAGGAAAAAACCGTACTCTTCAACGCCATTGCGGTCCAGGCAGGGCAGGCTATTTGCGGTCGCGAACAAATCTCCCTGAGCGTGGGAATTGCAGTCTTTCCGGAAGATGGCGCCGATGCGGAGCAATTGCTCGCCCATGCCGACCGTAGAATGTACTTCGCCAAGCGTACTCATTATGAGGAAGCGGCTACCCTAGCCAGCATGCCTCAGAGCCGGTCGACGGCAGTGAATTAGTAGTCCTCCTCAATCGCCGGGCAAAAGCCAACGCTTGGATTGATTACCGTCAAAATTTGCGATCCGGGCTATCGGAATTTTGCATAGTCGGAGACATCGACTCTGGTGGACAGTTCCGGAGAGTCTCTCCTACAATTTTGTCCATGATGTCTGCTTGCCGACCGATTTGTATGCAGTGCTGTTGTTGCCTAGGCTATCTCCGGGCGCGGGGCAGGCGGCTGACCTAATCCTTACTCAATATAGAAAAGGCATCCTAGGGACCCACCGCCCAATCCAATGAGTGCGGCGGGTTTTTCCTTTTTGGGCGTATTTCTTCTATGACCGATCCAATTGTTAAAGAGACCAAGGCACAACGCGCCGAGCGGCTGAAGCTGGAGCTGAATCCCTGGGATGGGCTCGCCGACATTCGGCGATTCGCGCGCGAGGGCTTCGATTCCATCCCTCCGGAGTGGCTGAATACCTATTTCCGCTGGTGGGGACTTTACACCCAGGGCGATGGAGCGGGTGTTTTGGGCGGCAAGGGCGGGGAAGGTAAGGCCCTGCCGTTCTTCATGCTGCGCATACGCATTCCCAATGGCATTCTGCATGCCCACCAGCTGCGCACTATCGCGGCGATCGCGGAGCGGTATGGGCGCGGAGTCGCAGATATCACCGTGCGCCAGAACATTCAGTTGCACTGGATCGCGATTGAGTCGATCCCCGATATTTTGGAAAGCCTCTGGAAAGTGGGCCTAAACACTCTGGGCGCGTGCGGCGATGTAGTCCGCAACGTGACGGGCTGCCCACTGGCTGGAGTGGACGCCGGGGAAATCTGCGATGCCTCGCCGCTGGTTCACCAGACCTCACAGCTCTTTGCTGGGAATAACGAATTTTACAATCTGCCGCGCAAGTACAAGATTTGTGTGACCGGCTGCCGCGTGTGGTGTGCCTATCCGGAAATCAACGATGTCGGCCTGACTGCGGTTGAGCGCTCGGTGAAAGGCAAATCCGAGATTGGGTTTTCCCTGCGCGTGGGCGGCGGCCTTTCTACGGAGCCGCATCTCGCCGTGCCTTTGAATGCGTTTGTGCAGTGGAACCAGGTGATTCCGGTGATGAAGGGCGTGGCTGAGATTTTCCGCGACAGCCAGACTTTGCGCGAGAGCCGCGACCGGGCGCGCATGAAGTATCTCTTCCTGAAGCAGGGATGGACGGCGGAGAGCTTCTTGAGCGAGCTGGAACAGCGCATCAAGTTTCGTCTGGATTCTGCTGTCGAGGATGCCCCGCCGGACGATGTTTTCCGCGATCACGCAGGCGTACAGCCGCAGAAGCAGGAAGGCTACTGCTACGTGGGAGCCTCGGTTTTGCGGGGACGGCTAACGCCGGAGCAAATGCATTCTGCTGCGAATCTAGCCGAACGCTTTGCCGGCGGCGAGCTTCGCGCGACGGTGATGCAGAATCTGCTCATCGTGAATGTGCCGCAAAAGAATACCGAGGCCTTGGTGAAAGAATTGGATGGGATCGGGCTCAAAGTAGCCGGATCCCCCTTCTGGCGTGGCGCCATCGCTTGTAGCGGATCAGAGTTCTGCAAGCTCGCTCTCACAGAAACGAAGAGCTACGCCCGGTGGCTGGTTGGAGAATTAGAAGAGCGCTTCCCGGGTTTCGACCAGCATCTCAAGCTGCACGTTACGGGCTGCCCCAACAGTTGCGGACAACACTGGATTGCAGACATCGGCATTGAGGGCAAGAAGATTAAGGTCGACGGCAAAATGCAGGACGCTTATTACTTCTGCGTGGGCGGCGCGCTCGGGTTGCACCAGTCCATTGCGCGGCCTGTGGGCTATCGTTGTCTAGCGACCGAGGTGCCGAGCGCGATTGAACGGCTGTTGCAGCGGTATCTCGGCGAACGAACTGCGGAGGACAATCTGCGCCGCTTTTTCGCGCGGCACTCCGACGCGGAGTTGCGGGAGTTTCTTGCCGGAGAACTGGTCACGGCAGCGACGCGCGATCCTTCGCCGGGCCGCACGCCGCATGGCCTGGAAGGTTAGCAAAGGAAGAGGTGTTGCAGCCATGAGCTTATTTCCGATGTTTCTCAAATTGGAAGGGCGAGATTGCCTCGTTGTCGGTGCGGGCACGATTGGCGAACCGAAGATTCGCAGTCTGCTGGTAGCCGGAGCCCGTGTGCGAGTCCTAGCGCCCGAGGTTCGTCCGGTGGTGGCGGAATGGGCACGACTGGGAGTGATCACATGGGAGGCCCGCACCTTCGAGCCGCGAGATCTTGAGGGCGTTTTCCTGGTGGTGGCGGCGACCTCGTTACCGGAAGTGAACGAAGCGGTATTTCACGAAGCCCATCAGCGCGGCATTTTGTGCAATGCGGTGGACGACCCCGAGCGCTGTGACTTTTATTACGCAGCCTTGATTCGTCGTGGGCAGTTGCAAGTGGCGATTTCTACCGGAGGGCAGAGCCCTGCTCTTGCGCAAAGACTCCGCCGGGATATTGAGGCGCGAATTTCTCCGGAATATGCCGGGTGGCTCGAGCGCCTGGGACGGATTCGGCGCCGAATGTTGGCAGGCCATCTTCCTCCCGAGCGGCGACGCCAGTTGTTGCATCGCTTGGCCAGCCAGCGGGCTTTCGAGGCGCGCCGTAATTGGCAGCGCAGAAAGACTGCTGAAGGGGGAGTTTCACGATGAAGGGGAAGGTTTATCTGGTGGGTGCCGGTCCCGGAGACCCAGAACTGCTGACCCTGAAAGCGGTGCGAATCCTGCGCTCGGCAGAAGTCGTACTGCATGACGATCTTGTGGGTCCGGGAGTTCTCGAACTCGTCCCAAAATCAGCGCAATTACACAACGTGGGGAAACGCTGTGGGCGTAAGAGCATGACCCAGGGAGAAATCAACGCCCTGTTGGTAGAGGTGACGTCGCCCGGCGTATGCGTAGTTCGTCTAAAGGGCGGCGATCCCTTGATCTTCGGGCGCGCTGGGGAAGAGCTGGAAGCGCTGCGCCAGGCGAACATTCCGGTTGAGATCATTCCCGGTGTGAGTTCCGCACTGGCAGCGGCAGCAGCGGCGCAAATCCCAGTGACACATCGCGACCTGTCGTCTTCCATTGTGTTTCTTGCTGGCCATCACGCCCAGGGCCAGAGCGCAGAGGGGTTCGGCGAGCGTCTTGTAGAGCACCTCTCGCCCAAGACAACCTACGCGATTTACATGCCGGGGTACGGCTATGCCGCTATGAGTGCCCGGCTCATCGCCGCCGGCCTATCGACAGAGACTCCTTGCGCAATTGTCTCTCAAGTTGCATCCATCAGCGAGCGGGTGTACCGCACAACACTTAGAGAATTGGCTTCAGCGCCGCAGCTTCCCGCTCCCACATTGTTGTTTGTCGGGGAAGTTGTGCGCATGGCTGCCCATGCCACGTTGCAATCCGAGGCGGCATGGTGGGTGCCATCTGCACCTGCAGATTCGGCGGGTGTTGCGGTCCAGACAGACTTTTCGCAGGAATCAAACTTGCGCCCAGATTAAGCAACAGGATTCGGCGCGAGATCAGGCCCCTGATTGGGCTCGGAGACTTAGCAATGATTGGATTGACCAAGGAATTCGAGGAAATACAGGCTCTGGCGGAAACGTGGAGTCCCGAAGAAACGCTGCGCTGGGCTTTTGATACCTACGGCAAGCATGTTGCCATCGCATCGGCATTTGGTGTCGAGGGCATGGTGCTGATTGACCTGGCATCGCGCATCTATCCGTCGTTTCGCCTGTTCACCATCGACACGGAATTCCTGTTTCCCGAAACCTACGACCTCATGGAACGGGTCGAGAAGCGCTACGGAATCAAGATCGAGCGCGAATATCCCAAACTCAACCCCGAGCAGCAGGAGGAAGTTCACGGGGCGGCGCTATGGAGCCATAACCCGGATATGTGCTGCAACATCCGCAAGGTCGAACCCCAGCGACGGAAGCTTGCCGAACTGCAGGCGTGGATCTCCGCCATTCGTCGCGACCAGACTTTGGCTCGGGCGAAGGCAAAACGGGTGGAGATGGATCCTAAGGCCAACATTGTGAAGATCAATCCCATTGTGGACTGGACATCAGCTCAGGTGTGGGAGCATGTCCACAAGCACGATGTCCCCTACAACGTGCTGCACGATCGCAACTATCCGAGCATCGGGTGCACACACTGCACGCGGGCCGTGCTGCCCGGGGAAGATCCGCGTTCGGGCCGGTGGTCGAACTTCGGCAAGACGGAATGTGGATTGCACCTGCCAGATGCTCCTGCACCATTGGTGCAACTGCCCCCGCCCATAAAGTACGGAGACATTTGATCGAACGCGCTTTATAATCGCGTCCATCCATGGACTTCGATCAGCTTGTGACTTTTTTGGAAGTCGCTAAGCTCGGCAGCTTTTCGCGCGCCGGGCAGAAGGTTTTCCGTTCCCAATCGGCTGTAAGCGCACAAATCCGTCAACTGGAACATGAATACGGCGACCGCCTTCTCGACCGCTCCGGCAAAGACGTGGCCTTGACGCCGGCGGGCCGCGTGCTCTTTGCCTATGCGGAACGGCTCCTGCAAATGCGCGACGAATCGCGTCTGGCGGTGGCCGATCATGGCATCGCGCCTCGCGGCAAGCTGGTCATTGGCGCGAACGAGGCGACTTGTCTCTACGTTCTGCCGGATGTTTTTGCCAAGTATTGCAGCCTTTATCCCGGGGTTCAGCTCAGCATTTACCGCAACTTCAGCTATAAGATCGTTGAGAAACTGGAGAACGGCACCATCGACGTTGGCATCGTGACCTTGCCCGTCAAGTCGCCCAGCCTGAAGACGCACCCGATTTTTCGTGACCAGCTGATGTGGATGGTGCATCCGCAAAATGCGCTCGCTAAGCATGATGTGGTTTCCGTGGAGGAGATCGCCAAGCAGCCGATTTTGCTCCCCAAGACTGGCTACACACGCCGCTTAATGGACAAGCTTTTTCGCCCTCATGCGAACCAGTTGCAAATCCAGATGGAGCTGCCGAGCGTGGGCATGATCAAGAGCTTTGTGGCGGCTGGGATGGGTGTTTCCCTCATCAGCGCCAGTTTTGCCCGCGATCAAGTGCTCGCTGGCCGCGTCAAACTCATTCCCTGCAAAGACAAAGACGAAGATCTGTGGCGGGAACTCGGTTTGGCCTATCGCCGGGACCGCACACTCACGCGGGCCACAACGACGTTTATCGCCGCTGTCCGCCAACTGGCCGCCGCTTCGAAATAGCCTCGCGCCACGTTGTTTTTCTGATGGCTCGTATCGATTTTTTGGTTTTTCCTCAGGCGCTACTCCCGGTACAGTTAAGATATACATACGATTAAGATGGGAGGTCTGCGATGATAGAGTTGGAGCAGAGTTTATCCAAGCTATTGGACGAGCATCAGCAAGAAGATGGCTTGCATATGATTGGCGGCCGTCAGAAGCTGATACACCGTTTAGTGGAGTTTTTCGAGACGGGCCTCAAGACAGACAAACGCGAGCATGAGCACGAACATGATGCTGCGTAGCTAGAAGCTTGAAATAAGGAATCACCGAAAGCCGAAAATGTCACGACCGCGCACATCCAGAAGCCCGCGACCGGCGGCCCCAAGCCAGCCGAGTCCAGTTGTACGTCTTCTGGAGACGGGTTCTGACGAGTTAGCACCGGCCACAACTTAGGTCGACAGCAACACGGACAGGAAAGCCCGCAGCCAGAAAAACTGGCGGCGGGCTTTTTTGTTGTCTTTACACGGGGGGTGGTGGTCATGACGGGAAGGGAACCAGCGTGCAATTTTTACTTGACATTGCGGGAGATAGGCCCGACCATGATGAATAATCATGCAAGTCAATGGATAAATATCCAAATGAATAAACCAGCCAGGCAGGAAGCTATCCTCGGACTCGTCGCGCAGCAGCGCATCGCGAGTCAGGAGGACCTGCAGCGCGCGCTCAATCATCGAGGCATCGCAGCGGGACAGGCCACTCTCTCGCGCGACATTCACGCTCTCGGCCTGGTGAAGACCGAAGAAGGGTATACCGTCCGGCAGGGAGGCGTAGCGTCCGAGCCCGTGTTGCCGCCCGTGTCGCGCCTCGTGCGCGAATTTGTGCTGCACGTCCGGTCGGCGCAGAACCTTTTGGTCCTGAAGACCACTGTCGGCAGTGCGCAACCTGTGGCTGCTGCGCTCGACTCGCAAAAGTGGCCTGAGCAGATTGGGAGCATCGGCGGCGACGACACCATCCTCATTGTGTGCGTGGATAAACGCAGCGCGAGCAGCCTTGGGAAGCGAATCGAGAGGATGCTTGCCTGATGGCGCCTCGACTCAAGACGGCGGTCGCGGGAGCGACCGGATACTCCGGGTGTGAACTCACGCGGCTTCTGCTGCGTCACCCGCAGGTGGATACGCCTGTGCTGTTTCGTCGCGAAGCGGACGCGACTTCTCGTGGAGCACAGAAGGTCGAGGATCTTGCTGCTATGTTTCCGGCGCTCAGGGGAAACGGACCTCTTCCCGTGAAGCCATTCTCGTGGGACGAGCTGCAACGGAACGAAGTGAAGTTACTTTTCCTGGCCACACCGCATGAGACTTCGCGAGCCTTGGTCCCGGAAGCGATAACACGAGGGCTGCGCGTAATCGATTTGAGTGGAGCCTGGCGGTTGAAGCAGTCGGAACATCGCGCGGTGTATGGCTTTGAAGATGTGAATCCGCAGCGCGCTGCGGAGCTCACAGAGAAGGCAGTGTATGGCCTACCGGAATTGCACAGCGACTGTATTCACGGAGCGAATCTGGTGGCTAATCCAGGCTGCTATGCCACGTCCGTGATTCTTGCCCTGGCGCCGTTGCTGCAGGCGGAGGTGGTGGATCGGACGCGCGGGATCATTTCTGATTCGAAATCGGGCGTGTCCGGCGCGGGGAAAGAGGCGACGTCGAAGACGCATTTTGTTTCGGTGGCCGACAATCTTTCGGTCTACTCCCCATTTCGCCATCGTCATGTCGGCGAGATCGTGGAGCAATTGGGGCTGCAGACGCCGGAGATCACTTTTACACCACACCTGTTGCCGATTCCGCGCGGGATTCTTTCGACGGTGTATGTGTATCTGAAGCAACCTGCGAAACAAGCGGACATCGAGTCTTGTTTCACGAGCTTTTACAACGGAAAACCCTGGGTGCGCATCTTTACGACCTCGGTGCTTCCGCAGATTCAATTTTCGCTGCACACGAATTATTGCGACATCGGGTTCTGCCTCGATGAAGGTGGGCGACGACTGATTGTTGTTTCCTGTCTGGACAATCTGCTCAAGGGCGCCGCTGGACAGGCAGTGCAGAACATGAACCTGATGTACGGATGGCCGGAAGTGGAGGGATTGCAGTGAAAATTGTGGTCAAGATCGGCGGCGTTGCCCTGGAGGATGATTCCGTGCGGAAGAAGTGCGCCGAGGCCGTGGGGCAACTTGTCCAGGATGGCCACAAGGTCGCCGTTGTGCACGGTGGTGGCAGCACGATAACGAAGACGCTGGAGCGCATGGGCAAGAAGAGCGAGTTTTTGAATGGCCTGCGTGTGACTGATGCCGAAACTCGCGATGTTGCTTTGATGGTGCTCGCGGGAGTGGTCAACAAGAAGTTAGTGGCTACGATTGCTGCCACCGGACAGGCCGCGGTCGGTCTTTGCGGTGGCGACGGCATGGCGTTTCGCGCCCGGAAAAAATTTGTGGGAGGCCTCGATCTCGGGTTTGTGGGTGAAATCGCATCGTCCGACCCGCGTTGGGTCGAATCCATTTGGCAGCAAGGCGGCGTGCCAGTACTGGCTCCGATCTCGCTGGGCGCGGACGGCGAATACTACAACGTGAATGCGGACGAGATGGCTTCCGCCTGTGCGGTTGCTTGCCAGGCCAACGCGCTGATTTTTCTGACCGATGTGCCGGGTGTGAAGAATGCCGATGGGTTGGTGATTCCCTGGCTGAGCACGAGTCAGATCGACGCGCTGATTGAAAAAACGGTGATCAGTGGAGGCATGTTGCCCAAGCTGGATGCCTGTCGACGTGCTTTGCAGCGCGGAGTTGGACGGGTGCGCATTCTTCCGGCTGCACAAGTGGAAGTGTTACCTCAATTCTATTTCGCCAAAGTCGAATGCGGAACGGAGGTTATGGTCGCATGACGCTTGCGAGCACAGCCCGCGCAGAAGCCAAGCTGTTGCTGCCCACCTATGACCGTCACCCCATTCTGTTCACACGGGGACGTGGCGTTTATTTGTGGGATGCGGATGGCAAGCGTTACCTCGATTTCTTGAGCGGGATTGGTGTGAACTCCCTGGGCCACGCGCATCCCGCGGTTCTCAAGGCGATTCAGCGCCAGTCCCGGCGGATGATTCACATTTCGAATCTGTTTTTCCACGAATATCAAGCGGAATTGGCTAAGGCGCTCACGCAAGCGTCGGGGCTGGACCGAGCGTTCTTCTGCAATAGCGGCACCGAGGCCTGGGAAGGCGCGCTCAAAATTGCTCGGGCCTACGGCCAGGCGAAAGATCCCAAGGCGCCCAAGACGCGCATTTTGGCACTGGACAATTCGTTTCATGGGCGCACATTTGGTTCCTTGTCGACAACCGGGCAAGCCAAATATCGCGACCCGTTTACGCCACTCGTTCCGGGAGTGGAGTTCGTCGCTTTCAACGATATCGCTGATCTGGAGAGCAAATTCGACTCCAGCGTCTGCGCCTTATGCATGGAGACCGTCCAGGGTGAGGGTGGAATCTGCCCTGTCAGCGCGGAGTTTCTGCGGCGCGCGCGAGAGTTGACCGAGCGCAACGGAGCGCTACTCGTTCTCGATGAGATTCAATGTGGCTTGGGGCGCACCGGGCGTTATTTCGCGTACCAGCACTACAGCGTGAAGCCTGATGTAGTCACGGTCGCCAAGCCGCTGGCGGCGGGGCTTCCGCTGGGAGCGATTCTTGTAACCAACGAAGCTGCTTCCTGCATACATCCCGGCATGCACGGCACGACGTTTGGCGGAGGTCCGCTGGGCTGTGCAGTAGCTCTGGAAGTTCTGCGAGTCACCAAAAGTTGTCTCGGGCATGTGAAGAAGCTGGGCAAGTATTTTCTCGGACAACTTGAAAAACTAGCCAAGAAACACACTTCGATTCGTGAGGCGCGGGGACTGGGTCTGATGCTGGCAATCGATCTCGATTCCGCGCCCGTCGCCAAAGCCGTTGTGCAGCAGTTACTGCGGGAAGGCATTCTCATCAACCGCACGCACGAAACCGTGCTGCGCTTCCTGCCCCCCTTCATCATTGAGAAGAAGCACGTCGATCAGGTGATTCACGCACTCGATGTTGCTTTAGGTGCCAATCGTTCCGGGCCTGAAGTTCAGCCCGCCCAATTCAAACAATCCACCACAAGGAGATCAAGGAGTCTAAATTGAACAGCCAACTTTTCAACCACACACAGGTTGTACCCGCCCCTGCCCCGAAGTTCTCGTGCCGGGATCTGATCTCGACGCGCGATTTGAGTTCGCAGGACGCCGAGGGATTGCTCCACCTCGCCGGTCTTATGAAGGCCCGGCCCGCCGATTTTCGCGGCGCGCTGAGCGGGAAACAGTTGGTGATGTTCTTTGAAAAACAATCCTTGCGAACACGGCTCACGTTCGAGGCGGGGATGGCGAGCCTTGGAGGAGTCTCGTTTTTTGTCGACCAGACGCAGGGCCGCTTGGACGCCCGCGAGAAACTTAGTGACATTGCACACAATGTCGAGCGTTGGGTCGATGTGATCGTGCTGCGTACATACGACCAAAAGACGATTGAGGGCATGGCGGAATATGCAAGCATTCCTGTCATCAACGCGCTCAGCGGTCTGGAGCATCCCTGCCAGGCGCTGGCCGATTACTTCACGCTGCAAGAGCGTTTTGGAGATCTCAAGAAAGTTACTCTGGCCTACGTAGGCGATGGCAACAACGTGGCGAATTCACTGCTGTTGACGTGTGCCGTGCTCGGTTCGTCGATTCGTATTGCGACTCCAGCAGGTTACGGACCGGATGCGCAGATTCTTTTGGACGCGCAAGCGATCGCCCAGCAAACCGGCGCGGTTCTGGAAATCCTTACGGACCCACGCGAAGCTGTGGCGGGAGCGGATGCTATTTACACCGACCAGTGGACTAGCATGGGGTGGGAAAGTGAACAGGAAGCGCGTGCCGCCAAGTTCCCACCTTACCAGGTGAACGAGGCTCTAATGGCCGAAGCTGGGCCAAGAGCGCTCTTTATGCATTGTCTTCCGGCACAGCGCGGCCAGGAAGTCACGGATGCGGTGATCGACTCAGAAAATTCTGTGGTCTTTGACCAAGCGGAAAATCGCATGCACATTCAGAAAGCGATTCTTTTCCAGTTGCTGGGTGGCGGCCTGAGCCGCATCCCCGTTAGGAGTGCCCATGTCTGAGAAAGTCGTACTCGCCTACTCCGGAGGTCTCGATACCTCCATCATCATTCCGTGGCTCAAGGAGAACTATTCCTGCGACGTAATTGCCATGGTGGCCGACGTAGGTCAAGGGGATGACATTGAAGCCGTCATCAAGAAGGCCTATGACACTGGTGCGAGCAAAGTCGTGGTCGAAGATTTGCGCGAGGAGTTCTTGCGCGGCTATGTTTTTCCGGCGCTACAAGCTGGTGCCGTTTACGAGCATAAGTATCTCCTCGGCACTTCGCTGGCCCGCCCGGTCATTGCCAAACATCAAGTGGAAGTCGCGTTGCGCGAGGGTGCTTCGGCTCTGGCTCACGGATGCACCGGGAAAGGGAACGATCAGGTTCGCTTCGAGCACGCCTACCAGGCGCTTGCGCCGGAGCTCAAAGTCATTGCGCCATGGCGCGAGTGGACACTCAAATCTCGCGAAGATTGCCTCGATTACGCTGCGGCACGAGGCATTGAGGTGACCGCCAGCCGCACCAACATTCACAGCCGCGACCGTAATTTGTGGCACATCAGCCACGAGGGTGGCGCACTGGAAGAAGCGGGCAACGCTCCACTTGCTGGCA
>CAZUCC010000028.1:0-54654 GCA_964619065.1 uncultured Acidobacteriaceae bacterium
CTATTACACTCCGCAGTTCAGTGACGATTCCTCGCTCGCGCTCTACCGCGAGACGCTGGATTTTCTTTTTGCCGAGTACGAAGCGCTTTCGGAGCAGATGTTTCAGCACCTCGTGAGCCGTACACCACGGCCTGAGGACATGAAGCAGGATGCCTACGAGCGCACCCTCCGCGCTCGCGCCTTCGATATTTCGCGCTACCTGCTGCCGCTGGCTACTAATACTTCTCTGGGAGAGATCGTCAACGCGCGGACCTTGGAAACCCAGGTCTCGCATTTGCTTTCGCATACGCATGCGGAAGTGCGGCACCTGGGAACGCTGCTGAAGAAGGCCGCGCTCGAACCGGCCTACAACGTGAATCACGACTCGCTGCGGGGGCTAGTCGAGAAGATTCGCGAACTGAGTCCCGAGCTCGGCGCGCGTGCGGCGGGCGAACTGCTCAAGGACGTGCGTGTGGCGCCTACACTGGTGAAGTACGCGGACCCGAATACCTACGAAATCGAAACCCGCCGCGAACTGGGTCAGGCTGCCGCGGAATTCATGAAGGGCGCCCCCATCGCGAAGGCGGAGATGGTGGAACTGCTCGACGACGATCCCATCGAGATCGAGCTAGCCACCACGCTGCTCTACGAACATTGCCACTATCCCTACCGGCAGATTCGCGAAGCCGTGGAATCCGCAGGGGAAATGCGACGGCAAGAGATTATCGGGCTCGGCGTACGCCATCGCGGCAAGCACGATGAACTGCTGCGAGCCTATTCCTCCGGCCACGGCTTCCGCTTCGACATATTGATGGACATTGGCGGTTTTCGCGACATGCACCGCCACCGCCGTTGCGTGCAGATCATCCAGGATTTTACGACCGCGCATGGCTACGACGTGCCCGAGGAACTCGAAGCCGCAGGACTGACGTCCCGTTACCAGGCGACGATGCAGCGCGTAGCCAACGCAGTCACTAAACTAGCGCAAAGCGAAGCACCTGAAGCCGCTGAGTCCGCGCAGTACGCCATTCCTCTTGCTTTTCGCAAACGTACCCTTTTCAAGATGGATTTCGCCGAAGCGCTGTACATTTCGGAGCTGCGCACGACACCCGCCGGGCACACTTCTTACCGCCGCGTGGCCTACGCCATGTACGAAGCGGTCGCGAAGAAGCATCCCTCTCTGGCGCAGTATTTCCGCGTCCACGACGTGCGGGAGCCGGTGGATTTGCTGAAGCGGTAGACGCCTTACTGAATTGTCATTCCGAGCGCAGCGAGAAATCCCTTTCACCCCAATGCTCTTGCGGTGCTTAGACGAATTCTCCGCGTGAGGTCTGTAAGCTTGTCATTCCGAGGAGCTTCGGCCCAGTGGAATCCACTGTTCACCCGCAGTAGAAAATACCCTTGTCTTCTGACAAGTAACTTCAATATGATTATAGTCATGGAGTAATAGTCATGAAAAAAACCATGCCCGCGGGCGAATTCAAAATCCACTGTCTCAAGGTAATGGATGTCGTCCAGCAAACGCGTCAGCCCGTCACCATCACCAAACGCGGACGTCCCGTCGCAAAACTGGTCCCCGCGGAGACCGCTACCGACGACTTCCTAGGGCGACTGCAGGGCATCGTCACTATCACTGGCGATATCGAGTCTCCAGTCGAGCCTCCCGAAGCCTGGGACTCGCTCAAGTGATCCTGCTTGATACCCACGCCCTGATCTGGGCGGTTGCCGAGCCGAAGAACCTCTCCCGCGCCGCTGCGGCAGCCATTGTGAAAGCCCGCGCCGACGATGGCGTCGCAATAGCGGCTGTTAGTCTATGGGAAATAGCGATCCTTGTGGCGCGGCGGAAGATTCAAGCTTACGGTTCTGTGGAGGCCTCAGTCCGGATGTTGACCGAGGGTGTTTCAATCCTGCCACTTACTGCCGACATCGCTGCGCTAGCCACTCAGTTCCCTGAAGAATATTCTCGCGACCCAGCCGACCGCCAAATCACCGCCACAGCCCGCGCCGCGGGACTTGCGCTTGTCACGCGCGATGAGAAGATTCGAGCTAGTCGGTTTGTAAAGACGGTTTGGTGAGATTCCACAAAAGAAATACAAGAATTGTCATCGGAGCGTTGCGAAGAATCCTAAGCCCTCGGCACATTCGTGTAGTAGAGAGGCATTCTCGCGTGCCGAGTTCTAAAGTCTTCGGAGATATTTTTACGATGATGCTCAAATTGAGAAGCGCTGGCCACTGAAGCCCAACAAACGATAAGGAGATGTAAGTGGATTCATTCTTTACGCAGCTTTTGGAAGGGTCTCAAAAATTCACATCCGTCTCGCCAAAATCCCCACCCTTGAAAAGTAGCTCTTCTCCAAACGCCTTCGCCAACGCATAGCTGAAGCAATCGCCGTAATTCAACCCCGCCGGATGTCCGCTGCCTTTGCCAAATTTCCGCCAGGCCTTGCGCGCGATTTGTATTTGCTCGGCGGTGACGTCTTCCACCGCGATTCCGCCGCGGGACAGGAACAGGTCGAGTTGGTCTCCGGCGGCTTCCCCGGATTTCGCTTCCAGAACGATCGCCGATTCGAGCAGAGTCGCAGCGGAAATGCGACACACGCCAGCTTCCACCAACCGGCGCAGCAATTCGCCACTGTCGGGTTCTTCTTCCAGAATCGCCACGACCGCGGAACTATCGACGACCATTAGCGCGGCAACCCGCGTTCATCGTAGCCAAGAATTTCTTCCGCGCTTCGGTCATCTAGCTTGGGAAGTGCCGCCGTGCGTTTGGCAATCGCGCTGAGGTCGTCTAGCAGGCGTTGACTCGCGTTGGCCGCACGAATCCGCTGATGACGCTCCTTCAGGGACTCCAGGATGGTCTCAGTCATGTTCTCCCCCGTCATGCGGGAGAGGGAGCGGACCAGCTTCTCAACCTCGGGATTGCGTATGCTCATTGCCATAGCGTATATACAAACATTGCTAGTATATACGAAGCAAATCTGTTGTCAACTCTGCTACCCACGAACGAGTTTTCCACAAAAGTAGACGCGTTACGTTGCAAATTCGCCTTTTCTTCGCTATAAGTTCTCTATATAATCTGCCTCAGTTAAACAATTTCCGAAGGAGCCTTCATGGCCGACGAGCGTGGCAAGGCAATTGAACTGGCGTTATCGCAAATTGAGAAGCAATTCGGCAAAGGCTCGATCATGCGGTTGGGATCGAAGGAAGCCATTGTCCCCATCGCTGTTATTTCCACGGGATGCATTTCGTTCGACGCGGCTCTGGGCGTGGGTGGATTTCCGCGTGGGCGTGTAGTCGAAATCTTCGGTCCGGAATCTTCCGGTAAAACCACTATCGCGCTGCAGGTGATTGCGGAGGCGCAGAAGTCCGGTGGCATGGCTGCCTTTGTCGATGCGGAACACGCGCTCGACCCTCAATATGCCAAAAAGCTGGGCGTGGACGTGGACAATCTTCTCGTCTCGCAGCCCGACTACGGTGAACAGGCGCTCGAAATCGCCGAGGCGTTGGTGCGCTCCGGCGCGTTGGATGTGCTGGTGGTGGACTCGGTCGCGGCTCTTGTGCCAAAAGCGGAACTCGATGGTGAAATGGGCGACAGCCATATGGGCTTGCAGGCGCGCCTGATGTCGCAGGCGCTGCGCAAACTCACGGGTATTGTTTCGAAGTCGCGCACGTGCCTAATCTTTATCAATCAGATTCGCGAGAAGATTGGTGTCATGTTCGGCAATCCAGAAACGACGACCGGCGGCCGTGCGCTCAAGTTCTATTCGTCGGTGCGTATCGATATCCGCCGCATCGCCGCCATCAAGGAAGGCGATATCGTGACCGGTTCGCGGACCAAGGTCAAAGTCGTGAAGAACAAGGTCGCCGCGCCCTTCCGCGAGTCCGAATTCGACATTCTCTACGGTGAGGGCATTTCGCGCGAAGGCGATTTGATCGATCTCGCGGTCAACAACAACGTGATCGAAAAATCCGGATCATGGTTCAGCTACAAGACCGAACGGATCGGCCAGGGACGTGAAAACGTTCGTGCGTATCTCAAGGAAAATAAAGACACCGCCGCCAAGATCGAAGCCGAAGTGCGGAAGGTGATCGGGTTGACGCCAGAAGCGCTGATGCCGGAGTCCAAGACCGGAACGGACGGTGCTCCCGCCGTCGTGGGCGCCCGCGTCACACAAATGCCCAATGCGCCGGAAGGCGGGGCGAAGGTCCCCGCAGCCCGCAGGCAATAGATAACAAGGAAGATAGACCGGGAAGAGCGAGGGGTGCACTCTCCAGAGGACTGCGCTCGCCGCTACTCTCGCGTATACTGATAGTGCCGTAACCTCGAAGACGAACGCAGAGAAGATCAGCGCAGACGATCCTCCTTGCGCCTTCGCGATTGAGAGTCCAATCTCAGGAAGACGCATTTATGTCACGAATTAACGGGGATAAAGCCCGCAACGACCGGCAACGCAAACACCGGGAAAAGATGCGCGTAAAAAACCGTGAGCTGCGTGAGCATCTTGCAGCCACAAGCAAATCCGCCGCAAGTCCGGTCGCTACCGCGCCCAAGGCGTCAAAATAGCTGGCGCAGGAACCTAGAATAGGCTGCTGAACAGCAGGTCAGCGAGAAACGTGCCACGGAGGCGCATATTTCAACTCGAAGCCGAACCACATTCACCAAACGCCAGAAAGAACATACGCGTCAGCAGAAACAGCGCGACAAACTCGAACGCCGCGACCAGCGCAAGTCGGAAAAACGCGAGCCAGGATCAGGTCCGGAGATGGGCGTGAATACTATGCTGATGGGTTTTGACGAAGACGAACCGGACGCCACGACCACCAAAGGCGACGCCTGAGCGCGATCAACTGTAGTTCCTAGCCCCAATCGAGGCTGGTATTCGCGTTCTTGTATCAATTCAGGTCGGTCAGCAATGGTAGGGTCGTGTAGGTTCCGCTGCCCGGGATTTGGTTCAGCATGATCAGTGTCCGATTCTGCCCATCCGAGAAAGTCGGGCTCCCGGCGTCGACCAGGACAGGCGTTTTGGTGGCACTCGCCGTGATCACAATGTGGTAGCTGCCCGAATCCAGACTCTGATACGTTGATGCGGCGGTGGACCCGAGGCCGGCGATTGTCGGCTTCACGGCGGGATCCGTAATGTCCGTTCCCGGCGTTACGATGAAGACATCCACAGATCCTGAGGTTGGCGATCCATTCACTACCCGAATTTTGAATTTGCCCTTATCCGGCTTGGTGTGGTCATCCGTCAGTTTGTTACCGCCAAGAGTTGCGGCAAAGCCGATGATCAAGTACGTGTAGGATGTGCCCGCGGCAAAACTCTCTTTTGGACTATCCAGCACATTAGTCGTGCCGCTCGAGAGGTTCAGTTTCAAATCGCGGGTTCCGGCGGCGACGCTCACAAACGCCGTTGGTACGCCGTAAGTAATAGCGCTGGACACGCTCTTGTTGTCGATCAGCAAGTCCAGGGGTGCTTCATCCGGGGAAAGGTGCACAATCCTCATTTGCGTGCCCTTGGCCGACGAGGACGTCCCGCAACCCACCAGGGTCACTATTACGGCAAGAATCATTGCACCCACACCCAACGGAATCCACTTCGAGAATCGGTTCACTCTGTGCTCCTCACAATAAGCATAAAGGACTTTGGTGCTTCTCGCACATAGATGCACAATAATCCTCGGACGTTTGCCGAGCGTGAACCTGCTTGTTGGCTGGGTTGTGCTATCCCAAGGCGCAATGCCTGGTGTTCTCCCAAGCTCAATGGGACCCTCGTTTGCCCCAGGCAGCGCTGGGCTTTAGAATCAATAGGCAGCTACTTCCCAGAGATCCAGAACGAGGGTTTTTGTCACGCAAAATAGCCATTTATCCGGGGTCCTTCGATCCTCCGACCAAGGGCCATCTCGACCTGATCGCCCGGGGGAGCCGCATTTTCGATGAGCTGGTAGTGGCGATTCTACGCAATCCGGAGAAGACTTCGCTGTTTACGGTGGCCGAGCGCAAGGAAATGATCGAGCTTCTTACCTCGGGATATAAGAACGTTCGTGTCGATACGTTCGAGGGCCTCACGGTCGATTATGCGACCCGGTTGCGCGCTACCGCAGTTTTGCGCGGCATTCGAGCCATTAGCGACTACGAGTATGAGCTGCAAATGGCTTTGATGAACCGCAAATTGCAGCCCAGCCTGGAGACCGTGTTCATGATGCCCGCCGAGCACTACTCCTACATCAGTTCACGCCTCGTCCGCGAAATCGCCGCGATGGGCGGCCCAGTAGGCTCACTTGTTCCCGGACTGATCGAACAGCGGTTGCGCGCCAAGTTCAAAAGCCAAGGCGACACCCCGAAGAGATCCCGTTCGAAAACAAGTGCTTCGCAAAGCAAGGGCGGAAAAAAGAGGAATACGCAGTCATGAGTCCAACCACCGAAGCCGCAGCGCTCCAACTCACCAGCCGTATTCAACGCATTGAAGTTTCGGCCACCATGGCCGTTGTTGCCGAAGCCGATAAGCTAGCCCAGCAGGGCATCGACGTAGTGTATTTTGGCGCGGGTGAGCCGCATTTCGCCACGCCGCAACACATAAAGGATGCGGCCGTCGCCGCCATTCAGGGCAACTTCAGCAAGTACACAGCCGTGGGCGGCACAATCGAACTGCGTGATGCCATCGTGCAACGGCACGCGGCAGACTTCGGTTCCGGCTATCGTCGCGAGGAGTGCATCGCCAACGTGGGCGGCAAGCACGCGATCTTCAATGCCGTTTCGGTTCTGGTCGATCACGGAGACGAGGTCATACTGCCGGTACCGTACTGGGTTTCGTTCAAGGACATCATCCGCTATGCCGGTGGTGACCCAGTGCTGCTTGTGACCGACGAGAAAGACAGCTTCCGTATCACGGCGGCGATGGTAGAAAAGCTGATCACGCCGCGGACGAAGATGATCATTCTGAATTCGCCGTCCAACCCCTCAGGAGCTGTGATCTCGCCAGAGGATCAAACTGCAATTGCTCGTTTGGCGGCGGAACGCGGTATTTGGGTGCTTTCCGATGAATGTTACGTCTACCTGAACTACACGGGAAAGCAGTTTTCCGTCGGAGCGCTGCAGGAATTTCGTGAGCGTCTGCTGGTGATCGGTTCGTTGTCGAAGACATATGCCATGACCGGATGGCGCCTGGGATATGCCTTGGCACCCGCGCCCGTGATTAGCGCGATGAGCAAGCTGCAGAGTCAGTGCACGTCGAACCCGACCTCCATCGTACAAAAGGCGGCGGTCGCCGCATTGAAGGGGCCGCAGGACTGCGTCGCGGAAATGCGCGCCGAATATATCCGGCTGCGCAACCATTGTGTTGCGGGGTTACGTTCCATGCCGGGAATGCAGTGCACGACGCCGGAAGGCGCTTTCTATGCCTATCCGAACATTTCAGCATTCGTTGGACGCGGCGGAGCGAAATCCGCATCCGATGTCGCCGGCAAATTGCTGCGGGAGGCACATGTCGCCACAGTTCCAGGTGAGGGTTTTGGTACAACGGAACATATTCGCGTCTCGTATGCAACTTCGATCGCTGAACTGGATCGTGGCCTTGATCGCATGCGCAAGTTTTTCGCGGCTCTCTAGCTGAACGCATTTATCAGTCTATGAAGACCTTGTATCCATTCTTGATGGTACCGGAGTTCGATCCTCGTCCCTGGGGGACGCTGGACCTTTCTCCTATTTATTCCGGCCAGCGGTTTTCGCAGAAGATTGGCGAAGCTTGGTTGACCGGTGATCACTGCAAGATTGCCAATGGGCCGCTTGTGGGCCGCCGCTTGGATGAGGTCAGCCAGCAGTTTGAACGCGCGTTGGTCGGAGATGCGGCGCGGGATGCGCAACGCTTTCCGCTGCTATTGAAGTTTCTATTTCCGCACGAGAAGCTTTCCGTACAGGTTCATCCAGACGATGCAGCCGCACAGCATCTTGGCGAACCTTGGGGCAAGACCGAGTGCTGGTACATCGCTCACGCGCAGGCCGGGTCGCAAGTGGGTTTAGGGCTGAAGCCGGGTGTGACGCGCGACCAGTTCGCGCAGGCAATTCAGGAAAAGCGCGCCGAGGAACTGCTCAACTGGCTCGACGTTCACTCCGGAGATATGATCTACGTGGCAGCGGGCACGGTGCACACCCTGGGACCGGGGTCGATTTTGGTCGAGACGCAACAGCAGTCCGATGCGACCTATCGTTTGTACGATTATGGCCGTCCCCGCGAGCTGCATCTGGAACGTGGTTTGGCGGCGATTAAGGAAACCGCGGCTTCGGGTAAGGTTTTGCGGCGTCCTATGCTGTTGAATGGTACAGGGAGTAGCCACAATAAAGACAAGGGCGAAGAACTCGTTGCCGGACCGTATTTTGTCGTCGACAAATACAATTTATCTGCAGACCGACAATTTTCAACGGAGGATGCTGGAGGCCCAGCCTCGGTCCAGATTTTGGTGGCAGTGGAAGGCAGCGGAACGGTGGAGTGCGAAGGTTGCCCAACTGTCACTTTTGCGAGAGGTGACGCGGTTGTAGTTCCGGCAAGCGCGAACGAATTTCGGGTTCATCCGCAGGGGCAGATTGAGTTTTTGGTCTCGCGGGTTCCCGGAAAGCCTCGGCCAGAGCCGCAAACACAGCGTTGAACCATATTCTTTTTGACTCATAATTCTTTAAACTCAATTCTTCGAACTCATCAACACTGGGATCTCCTCTGAAGAACGACCCACATTTCTATCCCGTGATTCTCGCTGGCGGCCGGGGGACGCGCTTCTGGCCCATGAGCCGCCGTCGCCGTGCCAAGCAACTGCTCTCACTCGACGGCAAGCAGACAATGATTCAGCAAGCCGTGGCGCGCCTGTTGGCACTGGCGCGGCCTAAAAACTTTTGGGTCATTACGAACGGCGATCTTCGCCCCGCCATTGTGCGCCAGCTTCCGAAGCTCCCCGCGAAGCAGATTCTTGCCGAACCTTGTGGACGAAATACGGCTCCCGCCATCGGGTTGGCTGCTTACCTCTTGCTCCGCCAGGACCCTGAGGCCGTTCTTGGGCTATTTCCGTCGGACCATGTGATCGCCGACGAGAAGGCATACCGCGAAACGCTGCGGAAAGGCATTGAGATCGCCGCGGCGGGCGAAAACATTGTGGTTCTCGGTATTCGCCCCACGCGAGCTGAAACGGGCTACGGATACATTGAAGTTGGCGAGGCAGCGAAGCCGCAGGTTCTGCGCATCCGCCGCTTTACCGAAAAGCCTGATGCAAAGCGCGCCGCGGAATTCCTGCAAGCCGGAAACTACTATTGGAACAGTGGTATGTTTCTGTGGAGCGCGCGCACGTTGACCCGGGCTCTGGAAGAACACCTACCTAAGACCGCTTCCCTCCTCGCCGAAATTGCCGCTTGCTTTGGCACGCGTAAGTTTGAAAGCACGTTTCGCAAACTTTACTCTAAGTGCGAAAACATTAGCGTGGACTACGCGTTGCTCGAACCACGCTCCGCCAAGGGAGAAAGTCTCTCAAACATTTTCTGCGTTCCTGCGGATTTTGGCTGGAACGATCTCGGCTCCTGGACGGCGCTCTACGAGCATCACGTCATGAAGAACCCCACTCCCGACGAAAACTTGATCCTCGCCACAGGGAACTACGCGCTAAACGCGACAGGCAACTATGTGCACGCGCCCGGCAAATTTGTGGCGACGGTAGGAGTGAGCGGTCTCGTTGTGGTAGAGACGGAGGATGCTCTGCTCATCACCACCCTGGAACATGCCCAAGACGTGGGCAAAATTGTAAGGTATCTGGACGAAAAGAAGCTGGAGAAGCTTACCTAGGCCGGATTTAGAGCCCCATGCCTGAAATCAAATTTGGAACCGATGGTTGGCGCGGCATCATTGCCGACGATTTTACGTTCGATAACGTGCGTCGCGTGGCAGGCGCAATCTCCGCATACGTGCTCCAGCACGAGGACGCGAGCAAGGGGGTGGTCGTCGGCTACGATACGCGTTTTGCTTCCCGGCGAGGTGCGGAGGTTGCCAGTGCAGTTCTTGCGGACGCTGGCATCCCGGTCAAGCTGGCTGACGATTTTGTACCCACACCAGCGATTTCGTTGCATGTGAGGCAGTCCGGTGCAGCGGGCGGTGTGGTCATTACCTCCAGCCACAATCCCTGGAATTGGAACGGTATGAAGTTTAAGGGGAATTTTGGAGGTTCCGCCACGCCAGCGATCATGAAGATCATTGAGCAGGAGCTACGCGCCGGCTCGATGCCCAACGGCAACCGAGCGCCCATAAAGGAAGTGAATCTGACGCAGCCCTACACCGAGGCCATTTGCAAGTTTGCTGGAACGGAGAACATCGCGCAAGGCGGGTTCAAGTTTGCAGTAGATTCCATGCACGGTTCTGGCCGCGGGATTCTGCCGCGAATTTTCACGGACCTAGGCGTGAACTTCACGGCCATTCGTCAGGAGCTGAATCCGCTGTTTCCTGGTATTAACCCCGAGCCCATTGAGCCGCACGTGGCGATGTTGCAGCAAACAGTGGTACGCGAGCGCTGCCATGCCGGCTTCGCAACGGACGGCGATGCCGACCGCCTCGGCGCCGTGGCAGAAGACGGCAGCTTCGTCGATTCACACAAAATTTTCTGCGTTCTCCTGCGCTGGCTGCTGGAGCGCCGCCACTGGTCGGGCGACGTAGTGCGTGCTTTTAACACCACCAGGATGCTTGACCGCATTGCTGCCAAGCACGGCCGCAAACTGATTGAATGCTCCATCGGATTCAAATACATTGCGGACCTGATGATGGAGCGCGACATTCTCATCGGGGGTGAGGAATCCGGCGGCATCGGATACTCGCGTTATTTGCCCGAGCGGGATGGCGTTTTGAATTCTCTGTTGCTGGCGAATGTGATGGCTGAAGAAGGCAAGACGTTGGGGCAGCTCGTAGCCAGCCTCCAGAAGGATTTTGGCGAACACCATTATGGACGTCGCGACATGCACATCCCGGAAGAGGTAAAGCAAAGCGCGATTCGGAGAGCAGGTGCGACGGAGACAAATCGCCTCGGTGCCTATAGCGTTCTCCGCAAAGAAAGTATGGATGGGGTGAAGTTCTTCCTGGACGCTTCCACGAATAGCAAAGACGCCGAGCCTTGGGTGCTCTTTCGCGCGTCGGGCACCGAGCCGCTCCTCCGTGTTTATGCAGAAGCTGCTTCGCCGCAATTGGTCAACGAAATTTTAGGGTCAGCAGAAGCCTTCGTCAATGCTGCGTAAAGGGCTGCTGGCCTGACTGAGCTGGTGACCCTAGTTCGTTGAACTGCTGGGAGTCGCATTTTTCATCGCGACAAGCGACAATCAGTCTAACTAAATAGTGACTGAACCTTGATTGAACGAAGCATGGATCTGGCCATTCCCAATTCGCCCGTAGCGGATTCACTTGAAGCGCGCCGCTACAATCGGATCAAACGCTGGCTCGGATTCGCCGACCTTGCTCTTGGCTTTGTCTTTCTATTGGTGCTCCTGGTGACAGGTTGGAGTAGCCAATTGCGCGACTTCGCCTACTCTGGCGCGCATCAGAACTATTCCGTAGCGGTTTTGTTGTACGTTCTGTTTCTGCTATTGATCGGTAAGGCGTTGGGCTTCGCGTTGGAATATTACGGCTTCCGCCTGGAACACAATTACCATCTGTCCGACCAAAAACTGCGTTCCTGGCTGTGGGATGAGACCAAAACATTTCTACTCAGTTGGGTGCTCGGCACTATTGTGGTGGAACTCATTTATTGGACGATCCGCCTTTCACCGCAGAACTGGTGGTTGATCGCATGGGTGGTGTTTCTCGCCCTCTTTGTGTTGATGGCGCAGATCGCACCCGTAGTGCTCTTCCCGATTTTCTACAAATTTTCGCCGCTCGACAACGAAGACCTAAAGAATCGCCTCGTCAAGCTGGGTGAGCGCGCCGGAACTCGCGTGCGCGGAGTTTACGAATGGAAGCTTTCCGAGAAAACGAAAAAGGCGAATGCCGCTCTCACTGGTCTGGGCGCAACGCGTCGCATCATTCTTGCGGACACACTGCTGCAAAACTATAGCGCCGACGAAATTGAAGCGGTGCTGGCCCACGAACTCGGCCATCACGTCCATCGCCATATTCTTAAAAGCATTTTGGTGCAGGCTGCCGTCACGTTCGCGGGGTTCTGGCTCGGTTCGGAAGTACTGCACTACGCAGTGGACCATGAGCGCTGGTTCGAAGCGCTTTCTGATTTCGCCAATCTTCCGCTGCTGGTGCTGGTTTCGACTGCACTTTCAGTTCTGCTGATGCCGGTTCTCAACGCATACTCCCGCTTCAACGAGCGCCAGGCCGATCGTTATTGCTTCCAATCCATCCGTTCGGTCGATCCGTTTGTCTCCGCAATGAACAAGCTGGCGGAGCAGAATCTCGCAGAGCGAACCCCGTCGAAGTGGGTAGAGAGGCTCTTCCATTCGCATCCTTCCATTTCGAACCGGGTAGCCGCGGCGCGTGCCTGGGCCGTGAACGCAGCCCGCGCTAAGTAGAGGGATTAGCGTCCTAACGTTTCCGCAAAACTTCCTCCACGCGCTGCACATCTTCGATTGTATCCACGCCCACCGTATCGAAGGGCGTCTCGGCCACGTAAATCGATGTTCCATTTTCCAAAAATCGCAATTGCTCCAACCGTTCGCTCCGCTCCAGGAAAGATTCCGGTAAAGCAACAAAGCGATTCAGCGCGGGCTTCCGATAGGCGTAAAATCCCAGATGTTTGAAGTAGCGGGGATTGCTGTTATCGCGATCGTGCGGAATCGTCGCTCGTGAAAAATAAAGTGCTCTCCCGCCGCTTTCGCACACCACCTTCACTGCGTTCGGAGTGTGGATGTCGTGCGCTGGGCATGGCGTCTTCAACGTCCCAACTTCAACTGCGGGGTCTTGCATTACTTCCAGCAGCGCTGCGATATGCTCGGGCCTGGTAAGGGGCTCATCTCCCTGCACGTTCACATATACATCCGCCTGCACGGACTGGGAGACTTCGTGGACCCGCTCGGTGCCGCTGCGGTGCGCCGCCGAAGTCATGCGTACCGTCCAGCCATTCTTCTGGCAAAGCTCAAAAATCTCCTCGGAGTCGGTCGCCACAATCGTCTCCGCCAAAACCGGTGACGACCGCACGCCACGTACCACGTGCGCTAAAAGCGGCTCTCCCGCGATCAGGTGCATCATCTTGCGCGGCAATCGCGTGGAAGCCAGGCGGGCGGGGATCACGGCAATTGCTTTCACAAATCTCTCCTATCGCAAACTAGACGAGCCGGAAACATGCGGACTAAGCCGCAAATTGCTATAGTCTCTTTGTTCTTATACCACCGGTTCTATAACACTGCTCGTAGTGCACTTTGTAAATGAGTCCAACGATGCCGGAGCCGCTCACTCTCCTTTGCATTGCGTCGTACGAAAAGGGCCAGGAGTTCATGCGCGAGGCCAAGCGCCTGGGTTGTCGCGTAGTTCTGCTCACTCTGGAAAAGCGCCGCGACGCCAACTGGCCACGAGAAATCCTCGAAGAAATTTTCTTCATCCCAGAGAACCTCACTCTGCAGCAGATGATCCACGCCGTGTCCTACATGGCGCGTACCGTGCGCATCGACCGCATCGTCGCCCTCGACGAATACGACAAGGAAGCCGCCGCCGAATTGCGCGAGCACATGCGCATCCCCGGTATGGGCGCCACCACGCTACGCTATTTTCGCGACAAGCTCGCCATGCGAGAACGCGCCCACGAAGACGGCATCCTTGTCCCACCGTTTTGCCCCGTCCTCAACTACGATGTGCTGCGCGAATTCATGGCGCGTGTCGCTCCGCCGTGGGTGCTCAAGCCGCGCTCAGAAGCTTCCGCCATAGGCATCCGCAAAATCGAGCGCGCCGACGATCTATGGCCGCTTCTCGACCAGCTCGGCGACAAGCAGTCTTATCATCTGCTGGAAAAATTCGTCCCCGGCGAAGTCTTTCATGTTGACAGCGTTATCTCCGAGGGCAAGGTCGTCTTTTCCGACGTCCACCAGTACGGACGGCCACCCATGCAAATCTCCCATGGTGGCGGAATCTTCACCACGCGCACGCTGAAACGAACTTCCGCTGAAGCGAAGAAACTACAATCTATCCAGCACAAGCTGCAAAAAGCTCTAGGCTTGGTGCGCGGCGTGGCGCACACGGAATTCATCCGCGCCGAAGAAGATGGTGAGTTTTACTTTCTGGAAACATCGGCCCGCGTCGGCGGAGCCTACATCGCCGATCTCGTCGAAGCCGCTAGTGGAATCAATCTCTGGCGCGAATGGGCGCGAGTTGAAGTCCTCGCCGCAAATTACAAATTGCCCGACGTGCAACACGATTACGCCGGTATCATTCTCACGCTCGCCCGGCAGGAGCATCCCGACCTCGCCGCCTACAACGATTCGGAAATCGTGGCGCGCCCTGCCAAGAAACATCACGCCGCGCTCCTGCTGAAATCCCCGGACCCAGAGCGCATCCACAGTCTGCTAAATTCCTACACCGAGCGCTTTCTAGCCGATTTTAGCGCCACCGAGCCACCGCCCCAGGAGAAGCCAACCGACTAGAACTGCTTTCATAAAGCTTTGAGCAGCGCTGCGATCACGGTGGTTTGAGGATTGCTTAGCCATCGAGGCAAGGGCGCGGCCGCACCCGAACCCGCTGCCCGCCGATGCTACAATACTAGGGTTGCGCACGTCGCAACCGTGGCGGCGTAGCTCAGGTGGCTAGAGCGAGGGTCTCATAATCCCTAGGCCGTTGGTTCGAGTCCAACCGCCGCCACCAAATCCCTCCATTTCCAGCTCGCCTCCAGCCCTCCGAGCCGTCAAACCAGTAGGGGCGGAGCACTAACCCCTGCCAAACGAACACGTTACTTCAGGGGTGTCCTTCCGCAACTCCCAGCTCGGAACCGGCATCCAATTCGATATAATTGATGACTGGCTCGGCGCCAAAAACTACCTTCGTTCCTCTCGAGAATTGATTCACTATGTCGACAAAATCCAAGCTGTTCGTTCTCTCCTGCTCACTCGCGTTGGTCGTGGTCATGGCTTTGGGAAGTTTGGGCGTGCGCGCCTCCAGTGGCGACGGCCCCTACCCTCAGTTGCAGGTCTATAGCGAGGTCCTCTCCAAGGTCGAACGCGAATACGTCGACGAGCCCAATATTCCGCAAGTTACCAACGGAGCCTTGCATGGATTGCTGGAAGCGCTCGATTCGAACTCCAGCTACCTGAGTCCGGCGGAATACAAGGAATTCAAGGCGCGTGGCGCGCAGAAGACGGGAGACATCGGCGCTGCCGTCTCCAAGCGTTTCGGATACGCCGCCGTAGTTTCCATCCTCCCCGGAGGCCCCGCCGAAAAAGCCGGCATCCAGAACTACGACATTATTGAGGCTATCGACGGAAAGACCACGCACGAAATGTCCCCGGTAGAAATTCGCAGCCTGCTCGCCGGAGAACCCGGATCCACCGTCAGCGTTTCCGTCGTGCGCGCACGCCGCGCCGAACCGGAGAAGATCACCATCACCCGCGACATCGTCACCAACCCCGCCGCCAGCAGCAAGGTGGTCGAACCTGGCGTGGGATACATCAAGGTGGACTGGTTCACCAAGGGGAAGAGTACCGAAGTCGCAAACCTAATTCGCAGCCTGCAGAAATCCGGTGCGACCAAACTCATTCTCGATTTGCGCAATAGCGCCGATGGTGAACCCGCGGAAGGCATTGCCACCGCCAACCTCTTTCTCGACCACGGCACCATCACCTACTTGCAGGGACAGAAATACCCGAAAGAAGCCTTTGCAGCCGAGCCGCAAAAAGCTATCACGAAGTTACCGGTGGTAGTTTTGGTCAACCGCGGCACCGCAGGTCCTGCGGAAATCGTAGCTGCCGCAATTCTGGAAAATGCGCGCGGCGATGTTCTCGGCGACAAAACCTTCGGCGCCGGATCCATCCAGAAGATGATTCCCATGCAGGATAACTCCGCGCTGAATCTCACTATCGCCAAGTACTACTCGCCCAGTGGCAAAGCGATTCAGGATTCCGCAGTGACTCCGAACATACTCGTAGCCGACGAAGAAGAAGTAGCTCTTCCCGACGAAGATGCGCCCCCCTCCGCCGATCAGGAACCCAAGAAAGCTCCAGCCAGCCAGGACGAACAACTCCGTAAAGCTATCGAAGTTCTAAAGAACCGCGAGTCCAAAGCGTAGAGATTTGCGCAGGGACGGCCCCCCGTCGTCCGATCTCGTGTAGGGGCAGGCGCCACGCCTGCCCAAGCGGAACAAAGTTCCTCTTCCCGGTTTCTAAACAAATAAACGGCGGACTCCACTGGTTTTCTAACCCCACAGGCCCTCGAAAGCGGGTCAAACTATGCCAAGAAGAAAGCAGCTGCTAAAAAATGTTCTGGCGATCCTGGTCGCAATGGGAATCATCGCGATTGGCGGGGGCATTCTACAGTCAATACATGTGCGCACGGAGGCCGAGGCACTCTTAGACAGATCGCGGCACCTAGACGTGGGTTCTAGTCCTTATGAGCAGGCGGTAGGTACACTCAATCAGTTCCAACGCTATCGGTCCTCAAACGAGTCATGCTCTTCGGGGGAATGCGAACTCGAATATCGTTTTGATAATACCGGGATGAGGGCACTGAGGCTTGTTCCGCCCACTGGTTTTTACTTTTCATTCGATTTCCATGGCGGGGTGCTGACGAGCAAGAAAGCGATTTTAGGACAGGGCATCTGCTGCGTGGCTCTTGTTCGCGAGGTGAAGTTCAATCCTAGCGAGACTGATGGGAATCCGGGCTTTAACGTCATCCCCAATGGTGCCCCGCATAAAGTGCTCGTCAATCTCGACACTCGGGCCACCGAAGAGGAAAGACGAATCGCATATCAGTTCAACTTGGCTTGTCTGACGGCGGTGGGCGGATGTAAAGACGCGCATCAGCTCTTGCCAGGTGTTTGGCGATAGAACCGAAGCCGTAAGCTCACGATTCAGGGAGATGAAAATACGACGGCGTCTTCTGTGGGTTGCGCAAAATCCAACGTTTACTGGTTTGGAACAAACTCGTCGCCTGTGGGCGGGCGGCTTAGTCTTTGATCTCGTTGGCACAAGCAACGCAAGAGCCCCCAGAGCGGGGCCGAAGGGATGGGGCACCCTTTGCGTGTAGCATCGGCGAGATCAAAAATAAAGGCTGGGTTACCTGCCATCTCGCCTCGCTACTCCGAAGCGTCAGCGTTTACACTTACGACCTCATTCACACTGCTTCGCTTGCAACTTTCTCGGAGAAGCAGCGAAACTAGAGACATGAGCATTTCTCTTTCCTTAAAAGATCGGGTTGCCTTAGTCACCGGAGGTTCACGTGGTATTGGCGCAGCCACTGTGCGTCTCTTGTCGCAAGCGGGTGCCAATGTCGTGTTCAACTACCAGAAAGCCCGGGGGAAGGCGGAGAGTCTCGTTCGGGAGTGCGATCCGGAGCGCTGCCATGCCGTCGCCTGCGATCTTACAGGCACGGAAAGCGCTCAGGCTCTGGTCGATGCCGCCGTGCAACGCTTTGGCCGGCTGGATATTCTCGTGGTAAATCATGGCGTCTGGCCGGAACAAGACGTCGGCATTGACCAAATGAGCGACGCGCAGTGGCGCAACACTCTGTCTATTAATTTGGATTCCGTGTTTGCTCTCGCCAAACACACCGTGGCGCAGATGAAGAAGCAGCCCCGACGGGGCGCTGCCGCGGGACACATTGTGCTGGTCAGTTCCACTTCGGGGCAGCGAGGAGAAGCTTTCCACGTGGACTACTCCGCCAGCAAGGGCGCTTTGATCAGCATGACCAAAAGTCTTTCCAGCGAATTGATTCGTCAGGGAATTTATGTGAATTGCGTGGCCCCGGGCTGGGTGGATACGGATATGTCGGCTGGGGCCTTGGCCGATCTCAAGATTTCCGCCAGCGTTCTGAGCACGATTCCCATGGGGCGTGTGGGAACCCCAACCGAGATCGCCGGGCCTATCGTCTTTCTTTGCACGGAGCTCGCCGGCTTCATCTCGGGTGAGATTTTCAATGTCAATGGCGGAGCGGTATTAGTGGGCTGATTGAAAGGGATCAGGCAGCTAGAATCGTCCAGAATGCGTCCAATGTTAGAGATAGCAGATTCCTCGCGCCAAGCTTGCGCTCGGAATTACCACTGCAAGCGGGGTCACAATAAAACGCAGTTCTCAGTAGGAACTCATGAAATCCATTCTCGCTATCCTATTGCTGTTCGGCACGGCCTCGGCACAGGCTCCGGCGCCCGGCTCGCCGTCTGCGTCACCTACTGCACAACCAGCAAAGACGATCGAAGACGAGGGTTCGCGCAAGGCTCGCGCTCTCGTGGATCAGGCGATTGACGCTCTTGGAGGCCGGGCCTACGCCACGTATACGACCCGGAGCGAGGAAGGCCGCACTTACAGCCTATACCACAGCCAGACGCGTGGCCCTGGTGTCCTTTACCGGCGATTCTACCGCTATGCCGATAAGGATCGCTTTGAGATTGCGCTGGAGCGTGGCGTTTCCGTCATGGATATCATCCCTTTTCCCCTGCCCGTCCCGGAGGGAAAGGCCAACAAGAAAACCGACGTTGCCGTTGTTCATAACGGGGATAAAGGGTACCAAATCAGCTACAAAGGGACGGAGCCCGAGGAGGCCAAGGATACGGAGGATTACCTGCGGCGCCGTGCGCGCTCCCTCGAGTGGGTTCTGCGCAAATGGATCCAGGAGCCCGGCGTTGCTTTTTTCTATGATGGCACGGCCCTTGCCAATAACAACCTTACCGAGCAACTGACGATCATGAATGTGCGCAACGAGTCGGTTACGCTCTTCCTGGACGCGACCACTCACCTTCCCGTGAAAAAGACGTTTTCCTGGCGCGACCGCACCGACAAGTACCGCAACACGGAAGAAGAAATCTACGACAATTACAAACCCGTCCAGGGGATCATGACGCCCTACACACTCAGCCGGTTCTACAACGGCGATCTGGTCTCCCAGCGATTCTTGAGCAAAGTAACTTACAACAACGAGCTGGCGGACTCTCTTTTTGCAGTCAGCGAAGGAACGCCGACAAAGGGATCGCCAACTAAATGATAATGCGCTTCTTAGCTGATATTCCCTCCGTCTGACAGCTTCTATTCTTCGCCACAGACTGTCAGACTGTGGTTAAATTGCCACAGTCGAGATTACTCCTCTCCTAGTAGAGTCGGGCGGTAGTTCATTCCGTCCCCCAGCCACTTGGAATACGAACAGACAATTCGGGCCTCCGTCGAATGCAGCGGTATCGGCCTCCATAGCGGGGCTGCGGTTCATCTGCGCCTGCTCCCGGCACCTAGCGGTACGGGCATTGTCTTCCGCCGCACCGACCTGGACGGATTTGAGATTGAAGCCGTTGGCCACAACGTCGCCAAAGTCAGTTACGCCACCAGCTTGATGAAAAAAGGTGTTCTCATCTCCACCACCGAGCACCTGCTCTCTGCTTTGGTTGGCGCTGGGGTGGACAACGCCATTATTGAGCTCGATAACCTGGAACTCCCGATCCTTGACGGCAGCGCGCAGCCGTTTGTTGCCATGATCCAACAAGCGGGATTGCGCCGCCAGCGGCGTAGGCGGATTTATCTGCGCGTACTGCAGCCCATCGAACTCGCTGACCGCGGAAAGTTCATCGCCATTTATCCCGCGGACAATTATTCCGCATCGTATTCCATCGACTTTCCTCATCCCTCGATCGGCCGCGAAACCTTTGAGGTCGCACTTTCGAACGGCAGCTATGTCGAGCAGATCGCTCCAGCGCGCACCTTCGGCTCACGCGAGGATGAACAAGCGATGCGGAACATGGGACTGATCAGAGGAGCTTCTCGCGACAACTGCGTCGTGCTCACGCGCGATGGCATTGAAAATCCCCCGCTGCGTTTCCCCGATGAGTTTGTCCGCCACAAAGTTCTCGATCTCATTGGCGACTTGGCGCTGATCGGCAAGAGATTGCTCGGACGCGTTGTTGCGGATCGCGCCGGGCATGCCATGCATACCGCGCTGGTCTCGCGCATTCTGAAAAATCCCTCGCTCTGCGAAGAAGTCACACTCGACGGGTCCAACCGCGCCGCTGCAGCCTACGTTGCGGCGCTGTAACAACTTGTTTCACGCAAAGCTTGCGCCCTTGTAGCCCTGCGTTCACAAAACGCACTTCCCAATATCCGCTGACGAAACTTTTCAGCTAGACTTGTGGCGTTTGAACTACAAGGCGGATCATCCGCCAATCCCAATTGGAGAAAAATATGAAACTACGCCGTGTTTTCGTTGCGACCGCGCTTGCTGCAGCATTGGCAATGCCCGTCGCCTCCTTCGCACAACCACAAGACAAGGACGATAAGAAGGAAGCAAGGGAAAAGCGCGAGGGGCATCCCGTTATCCGCGAGGCGATTCGTCAACTACAGCTCACCAGGGACGAGCTGGAACACAAAGCTGCCAGCGATTTCCATGGGCACAAGGCCGCAGCCATCAAGAGCATCAATGAAGCAATCGAACATCTTCACCAGGCTCTGGCATCCGACAAGGACTAGCTCGTTGGTTTCCGGGACCAGTCGCTTGGGCCAAAAAGAAAACGTCCCTTCGTCGCTTGACGAGGGGACGTAGTTTCTTGGGTTGCCTCTTATCCCACTTGCCTTAGGCGAGGTTCGCTCACCTGCCCAGATGAGGCGTCCGGGCCAACGTCTTCTTAGCGCTTTTCCGCTCTGGACAAAGCTGCTAACGCGCTCGACGGCTTCGCGTGCGGATGCATCGCCGCCTGCCGGGTCATCCAGTCTTCAATGGTCTCTTGCGCCTTCTTGGGCAGATCGACAAACCGCAGACCAGCGCGGCCTGCATCATCCGCCCACGCCAGATCCGCGCGGAACTCCATCGGCGAGTGCAAGTCGGGAAGGCGAAACGAGACTTTGGAAAGACCACTCTTGGGAAGCGGATCGCTAAAACATACGGCCATTCCGCCTTCACTGATGTTGGTCGCTTGAGCTTCCCGCATTTCGTCCTTGCCGAAAAATGCAGTAACTGCAAAATCCAGGGGATGGCGGTAGTAGCGGCGGCGTTCCCGCGTCATCATCGCAACAGCCGCGCTGGTGCAACGGTTGGCGTTGTCTGCGGTCACGGGCTTTTGGATCACGAAGTTGGCGCCCAATTGGAAAGCCTGCGAGGTCGAGGTGCGCTGGTTGACCACAGCAACGGCCACCGAGCTTTTGTTCGCGGACATGGTGCGTAAATCGCGCAGCACATCGGCACCACCTTGGAGATCATCGCAGTCGACGATCACAGCGTCGAAATGCTCGCTCGAAAGAATTTCTATTCCGGCGTGCGGTCCGATGCACACCTCAACTCCGATGGAGTATTTCTCGAGGGCGGAGCGCAATGGCCGGACCAGATCCGGATCTCGACTTAGCAGCAGGGAGGCGAGACTCATAATGAGTCATCGTCGCTGGAATGGCACTTCTTGGCTACGTCACAGGGGTAATTCCGGCTGGGGTACTACCAGAAAACGCGGAATCTATTGTTTTTTGACTGGCAAACTTTCGCCAACCCCAGCACACTGTAACTACTGTGCTTACACGGGTTTACTTGTCTCTAGGATCGAATCTTGGCGACCGGGAAGCGCACTTGCAGCGTGCCCTCGGTCAACTCGCCGGGTTGGGCTTCATTACTAAGGGTTCTTCGTACTATGAAACCGAGCCTGTCGAATTCACCACTCAGCCTGAGTTCCTGAATTGCGCGGTCGAGATGGAAACCACTCTCACTCCGCAACACCTCGTCGCAGGCATTCTCGCTATCGAACGCGACATGGGCCGGAACCGTGCGGAGCAGCCGCCCAAGGGCCCGCGCACGATTGATATCGATATTCTCTTGTTTGGAGATGTGGTCGTGCATTCGCCGGAATTGACCCTCCCGCATCCCGCGATGCACACGCGCCGATTTGTGCTTGAGCCACTCGCTGAAATCGCCCCTGATGTTCGACATCCGCTGCTGCATTGCACGATCCTGGAATTGCGCGAGCGTCTGCCTGCGGGGCAGCGGGTACGGAAGCTGCCTCCCTCTGCACCGTAAGGTTTCCGGGGCCTGAAACCCGTGTCGATAGAAGCTTTCCGCCGCGTACACTATTGCCAGTTGGCAATGTCCTCATAAGGAGTTGCCTAGCCTGCTGGAGAATAATGAATCCTACGGAACAATGATCCGGCTGCCAGCTTCGTCGGCTGCAGCAGCTTTTTCGGGAAATTGCTGGAAGAGGAAATCTACGAACGCTCTGGACTTAGGACGTCCCGAGGTGCGTCCATACGCCATCCTCGTCAGAAACACGATTCCCTTGAGGATGTCGGAATCTCGTAACGAACTGTGGCCCTGATGCTGCTGTTCCACCTGCCGAAACTCTTCCAGCATCTTCCTGATTTCCGCCATCACTGCCTGCTGGGCCAAGTTCGGCGCCGACGCTTCGTAGTGCAGGCCGGACTGGACCAGCGTCTGGTAGGTTTTCCCCAACGCTGTGAGCGCGGCGATGAGATCCTGATCCACTAAATCTTGCTTCGTCAAATTCTGGCCCATTAAACCCCGGGCCGCCCGCGCGCTCTTCGCCAGAGCGAAGCTCAAGCCCAGCAGCAGATTCTCCTGCTTATAGAGAAACGATTCTTCGATGTTCACGGCCGGGAACAGTGCTTCACGATCCAACTCGTCCATGGGACGCGGCTTTTCGTGCTCTCGCGCTTGCCGCAAATAGACGCAATCACTCGGACAGTCCAGACTCACTTCGCGCTGCTCACCACAACATTGTGGACAAATGCGGCTATGCAACGCTGGACAGAAGCGTTTTTCTTTCCGTGTTTCGCAGAGGCTGCAATTCACCGTCTAAAAATTCTCCTGCCCAGCATTATGGCACTGCCCGTCGGCGGCACGCAGATCGGGATTTGCTGGGCGCTGCACGCGGAGCCCGATTTTAGCGGCTGCGGCGAGGGCGTAATCCAGCAAACCCGCGCCGAACTTGTCGTTTTTGGCACTTCTCACAAAAATATCAGCAAAATAGCCCGGTAAATGCTGTTTTCCACAGGGCGACTGCGCTAAGATGCGGCCTGTAAAGCATTTTCCAATGAGGAATTCGAAGGAGGATTCATGGCTGCCGGTTTAACCAAGAGTCAAGTTATCCGCCATCTGGCGGAGAAGCTGGAGACCAATAACAAGACTGCGGCTTCGTTCCTGGAGCACCTGGTCGATCTCGCCGTCAAGGAAGCCAAGAAGAATGGCCTATTCGTGCTTCCTGGCCTGGGCCGTTTGAAGAAGGTTCATCGCAAGGCTCGCATGGGCCGTAACCCGCAGACTGGCGAAGCCATCAAAATCGCAGCGAAGACCACAGCGAAGTTCTATCTCGCGAAGTCCGCCAAGGATGCGATCGCTCCCAAGAAGGCGTAATTTCTCCACGCACAAAAAAGGGCCGGCGTTACGCTGGCCCTTTTCTTATTTCGTTACTCGAGATTTTGTTCACACGCTTTACCGCGCGTAGTCGTTCTTCACGACCTCTCCGCCTTTCATCACGAATTTCACCTGCTGCAACGTGGTTACGTCGGTGAGCGGGTCGCCGTCCACTGCGACAATATCTGCCCATTTGCCCGGTTCGATCGATCCCACCTTGTCGGACCAACCCAGCAAATCCGCAGCATTGAGCGTCGCCGTGCGGATTGCCTGTAGCGGCGTCATTCCCAAACGAACATAAACGGCAAACTCGTGCGCGTTCAAACCATGCGGATAGACGGCCGCGTCCGTGCCGAACGCTACTTTGACTCCTGCTTCGAACGCACGCTTGATATTCTTCTGCCCTTGTGCGGAAACCATTTCCATCTTGCGTTTCATGAAGTCGGGCATGTTCGTTTTCGCCGCGTTCTCCCGATGCCAGTCCATCAAGTACAACGTGGGAACTAGATAAGTACCATTTTTCTTCAGCGTCCCGATGGAAGCGTCATCCATCAGATGTCCGTGTTCGATGGAGTCCACGCCGGCTTCCGACGCCAGTTGCACGCCTTGTGCTCCGTGCGCGTGTGCGGCGACTTTCCGGCCCAGGCGGTGCGCTTCCGCGACGATGGCTTTCATTTCCTCCAGCGTATATTGCGAAGCGTTCGGATCGTCCCCTTTCGAAAGCACGCCGCCAGTGGCGCAAATCTTGATCACGTCGGCTCCATATTTGATCACTTCGCGAACCTTGTGCTGCACCGCTTCCACACCATCCGCCACGCCGGCTTCGGCCACGTGATACTCAAACGGCAACAAGTTGTTGTCGCAATGACCGCCCGTGATCCCCAGCGGCGGGCCACTCACCAACATGCGCGGACCGGGAATATCACCCTCGTTGATCGCATCGCGCAGTGCCACATCGCTGTAACCGCCCGCGCCAACGTTGCGCACCGTGGTGAAACCGGCTTCCAGTGTCGTGCGCGCATTCTTCGCCCCGGTCAACGCTTCGCGTGGAATTGAAATCCCCAGCCCGTTGTAGCCAAAATGGTAAGGGTCACCTGTAAGGTGCGTGTGTGCATCGATCAGTCCCGGCAGCACTGTGGCACGCGACAAATCAACAATGGCCGCACCCGTCGTGTTGGCATCTTTCGCCGCTCCCACACTGATGATTTTGTCGTTCTCAATCACTATCGCCTGATCGCGCGCGATCTCGCCAGTCTTGACATCGAGCAGCCGCCCCGCTTTGACGACGACACGCCGGACAGGAACTTGTGCCGGACTTAAGGCCGTCAGAAAAATCCATGTGACCGCGACCGCCAGGATGAAGCGCTTGGTGTTGTTCATCAAACCTTCTCTTTCTGCGTAATGAGTATTGGTTGTGGAACAGATGAGTTGGAATCTTAGCAAGCAGCGCCCGGCTGTCAACGGCCCCGCATTCCGTCGAGACCCCAGGTCTGTCCCGACTTCGCCACGAAGAAAATCACGAAAAGAAACAGCAATGGCAGGTGATCCAGTTCCGCCCCAAAATACTGCCATATTGGCGCATCGCGGCCCGGCCCCCACCACGTGGCCAACGTCAGGTTGAGCATATGCAGCGCGCCGATGACACACGCCGCTTGCACCCAGATCCCAAGCAGCAAGCAGATGCCGATGAACATCTCCATGAATCCCACCAAGTAGGCGAACAACATCGGATGCGGCAGAATAACAATCTGCAGAAATCCCTTGTAAAAACTTACCGCCTGGCTCTGCACGAAGCCCGACACATACTGCTCAAATCCGCCGTGCGCGAAAGCTGGCGTAAACAGCTTGTACTGTCCGAAAAATATAAAGATAACCGCGGTAAGAATTCTCACGACAGCGATTGTCTTCTGCAAAGGACTTGGACTTCGAAGCATGGGCCCCTACTCTTCGAAAAAATTATGAACGGAATTATAAGCCTTGCCCCGCTCCGCGAGCGTTTATTTCATCTCGTTCTTGAATACTTTCCCGTCCTTCATTACGAAGCTCACATGTTCCAGTTGATGGATGTCCGCGAGCGGATCGCCCTCCACAGCCACGATATCCGCGAACGTCCCCGCGCGAATCTCTCCCAGTTGCCCCTGCCGGTCGAGCAGCTCGGCGGCGCGGGACGTGGCACTCCGAATCGCATCCATCGGCGCCATGCCAAACTTCACCATCAGAGAAAACTCTTGTGCGATAGGTTCAGTCCAGGGAAATCCCCCAACATCGGTGCCAAAAGCAATCTTGAGCCGGGCCTTGAGCGCTTTCTTGAACGACTCCTCGTGGACGGACGCACGTTTGCGGTCGCGCTGCCCATCCGGCGTGCTCTCCGGACTCCAATCCACGTAGTAAACGGCGAGTGTCGGCACATACCATGTGCCTTGCTTCGCCATCTGGGCAAGAGCGGCATCGTCTAAGTCGAGCCCGTGCTCAATTGAGTCGCAGCCGCCGTCGAGAGCACGATGCAACCCGATCCCGCCATACGCGTGGCAGGCAACTTTTTTGCCCCACCCGTGCACCTCGTCCGTTACCGCCTGGATTTCCTCCAACGTGAGTGTGGGCTGGGACACTAGCTCTCCGTTTTTTCCAATCCAGGAACGGTGTGTCATGTAGACCTTGATCCAGTCCGCTCCGTGCTCGAGCTGCTGGCGCGCGGCCTTGCGGGCTTCGACCGGACCATCAATCAATTGCGCGCCTTTCGGGACCTCAATCTCCGGCGCATATCCCTCCAGCGGATATCCTCCGGTGGTCGAAATCGCACGCGTCACTACGAACAGACGTGGGCCGGGAATGTACCCCTCCCCAATGGCCTGCTTGATGCCGATATCCCCATAGCCGGCACCTTCTGTCTCCACATCACGCAGGGTGGTGAAGCCTTGCTCGAGCGCGCGCCGTGCCGCTACCGTCGCGCGCGCCGCCCGGTAGGCCAGCGGATACTTCAACAACTGCACGTCATACCCGCCGTCTGCCGGTACTTCTCCTTGCAGAAAAATATGGGTATGCGCATCGATCAGACCTGGCAACACGGTCGCATGCGAAAGGTCGAGAACCGTTGCACCGTCTGGAATCTTCGTGCTCGCTGCGTCGCCCACGCTCTCCACCTTGTCGCCACGAATAACGATCGCCTGGTTGCGCCGAGGCGCATCCGACTTGCCATCGATCAACACACCCGCGCGAACCACTGTGACGTTCTGCGCCTGCGCCCACGCGCACGCAAGAAAAACCGAAAATGCAATCGCTCCACCTATCATCCGCATAGTCGCCTATTCCTCTCTCATAATCACGGCCACCTCAATTTTTAATCCTTCCAACTTCATAATCATCCTATTTCGGTTAGCACACAGTGCATTCGGCTGCCAATTTCAAGAACTTGCACGATGTACACATAGCTCGAATGTGGCGTATCAAAAGAATTCCTGCATGTCTTACGGAAGTTACTTGCGTCATCGTGCAACTGCGCCCACAATCCACGCAACCTACATTGTAGGCACGTTCCCAAACGGGACGCGGGCTTTCGGAGGAGCCTTGCATGATACCGGAGTCCCATCCGCTCGAGCGATTTTTTCTCGAACTCGTGACTCGTCACTACTCTCACGATATCGGACTGCGCGATCCACAGATCAGTAACTATGTAGCGAATTTGCTCACTGAATTCTGCCAGGCCGACCAGCTCGCCAAGATTCATGATGCCGCCGACCGACCGCTCCACGACCTCGGCGAAATGCTGCTCGAATCCGATCCCGTCTTCGGCTTTGCGCCTTCCTTCGACCGCGAGCGCCAGGTTCGCAAGCATATCGGAGATTACGCGCTTTTTTTCACCGGCATGTATCCCGAAAGCATCAACCGCTGGCGTCTGCGCCGCAACCGTATGGAAACCTTTGTTGACTTCATGAAGACCGGCAAGGAAAGCTATTATATTGTCTCCAAGTTCGAGATCTTCGAATATCAAAAGGTTGCGCCACTCTTCCAGCAGCTCTCCGCTCGTTTCGAGGACTGCGTTTACGGCCTCAACATGGTGAAAAACGAACTCGCCGAGATGCAACACCCCATCGTCCGCCGCACTGACGAACTCATTATGTAGGGTTGTGTGGCGCGGACACTCTTGTCCGCGAGGATGCTCGCGGCAAGACGCGTCTCTGGAGGTGGAGCTCGCTCTGCCAGATTTCACGCCTTCCGGTAAAAACTCAGCGCCGCATCGCCCTGCGCCAGCTTTCGGTACCTCAGCAAAGCGCTCACTGCCTCTCCTGGATCGAACCTCTTGTCATGCTCAGCGATCACGATACTCCCAGCTTTCACTCCGCTCCATTGATTCAACGCCTCCAAGGTTGCCTGGTACAGCGCCTGCCCAGCATATGGAGGGTCCAAAAACACCACATTGGCGGCGATCCCCTCGGTCTCCAGCTCGCGAAGCCCATCTACCACATCGGAACGCAGCACGGAATACCCTCTTTCAACTCCCAGCGATTTTAAATTTTTCTGAATCAGAGCCGTGGCTTTCACCGAGGACTCCACAAACACCACGCGCCCCGCGCCACGGCTGAGCGCCTCGATTCCCACCGCTCCCGTGCCCGCAAACAGGTCAAGAAACGTAATTCCGGCCAGCGCATCCCTATTCCCTGCACACAAGACGTTGAACAAAGTCTCCCGCAGACGGTCCGACGTGGGGCGGATCTCCATCCCTGGCATCGACCGTAGCGGACGGCTCCGATATTTTCCCGCGATGACCCGCATCTGGTTTTTGTCGAGTGCCAGATTCCCGCGCTCCCGCCGCAGTCTACACAATTTCTATACAATGAGTGTGCGAGTAAATTTGCTCACCCTATGAGAACCTGGGCCATCCCGGCCGGCCGTCTTTTCGGTATCGAATTACGCATACACATCGGATATCTTTTTCCGCTTGTTTTCTTGGCAACCGTGTATCCGCAGTTCCCCTCGGCTGTGGCCGGTATACTGGGGATGGGCGTTCTGTCCAATCTCGTTCACCAACTCTTTCTGGCATTTCTGGCACGACAGGCGGGAGCCGCTCCGAAAGCTATCATTCTGCTACCCGTCGGCGGCTTGCTCATTCTCGACGATCTTCCCGGACGCGCCCTCGCTGAAGCAGACCGGCAGCGCGAAATCCGCATGGCGTTCCTCGGGCCGCTGGTTTATTTGCTGCTGGCCGCCTTGTCCGCCATCGTACTCGTCGCCGCCAATCCAGAGATCAATTTCCGCATCTGGCCCTGGATTCATCCTTCGTCGTTAGCACGCAGCGTCGTTTGGGTAAATCTGCTACTGGCCGCGATCAATCTGATCCCCGCTTACCCGCTCGACGCCGGCCGGCTCCTGCGTGCGCTCTTTACCCGCAGCGCTGATCTTGCCACGGCCACGCGTCGCGCCGTCAGCATTGCCCACAGTCTGGCGCTCGTCTTCATGGTTCTTGGGATGGTTCTTTACGCCTCGGAGTCCACCCGGCCCCGCAGTTCCTGGTTTGCCATGCTGGGCTTTTTTATCTTCATCGGCGCACAGCTTGAGGAGCGCGCGGTGTTTCTCGAATCCGTTCTTGAGAGTGTACGGCTCGAAGAAATCATGCTCACCGAGTTTGCCACACTCTCTCCTGCAGACACTCTCGAAGATGCACTGCAAAAAGCAATTCACACCTTGCAGGAAGATTTTCCCGTTGTCCGCGGCAGTGATTTGGTGGGATCGGTCTCGCGCCAAGCCATCGTAAGCTCGCTGCGCTCCGAGGGAAACGGCTATGTGCAGGCAGTGATGATCCGTCTCGCCGAAGCGGCCCACACGGGCGAGTCTCTTGCTTCCGCATTCCGCCGCCTCAACGCTCGCAAATTGAACTTGGTGCCTGTCGTGGAGAACGAACGCTTAGTTGGCATCGTAACCCGGCAAAATCTCATGCACTCCATGAGTCTCCTCGCCGAAAGCAGACGCCTTCGGCAAGCAGAAAAAGACGACGAGTAGTTTCGTTTGCGTCGAAACGACTCGCGTAGGGGCAGGCGCCTGGCCTGCCCAGCGGAGCAAAGCTCCGCAAGCCTTTCGCTAGAACAACCGGATCGCCCGCGCTTCCTTTACAGCGTCCAGCTTCCGCAGCTCCGCCAGCACAACTTCCGCCACCGGAGAATCCACGTGGATCACAGCAATCGCCTCCCGCACCTTGCCGGCAGAGCTCTCATCCCGCCCTAATGAGAAATCGGCGATGTTGATCTGGTGCTTGCCGAGGATCGTACCCACCTGCCCAATTACGCCCGGCACGTCCTTGTTCCGCAAATAGAGCAGATCTTTCCCCAATGGGGCCTCGATATCGATGGCGTCCACGCTCAGCAACCGTGGCGACTTCCCCCGAAGCACAGCGCCCTTCACTCCGCGTTCAGCCGACTTCGTCTTCAACGTCACCGAAAGCACGTTCCCCGCGCCGCCTTTGCCTTTGGCTTCCCGCGACTCGTGCACAGCAATTCCGCGGCTCGCCGCAATGGACGCGGCATTCACCACGTTGGCCTTTTCTTCCAAGGTTCGATTCAGAATTCCCATCGCTGCCGCATTCCGCACCAGGTCTGTTTTCCATTCCGCCAGTTGGCCACGGTACTCCAGTGCAATTCCCTCCACGTTACCGTCCGTGGCTTGCGCGAGAAATGCGCCCATTCGTTCCGCTAGCGCAATGTAGGGTTCGAGTTCCTGATACTCTTCGTGCGAAACCGAAGGCACATTGACCGCATTCTGAATCACGCCATGCTTCAAATATTCTTTCACCTGCTGCGCAATCTGAACTCCGACCGCATCCTGCGCTTCATTGGTCGATCCGGCCACGTGTGGCGTCAGCAGCACATTCGTCAGCCCCACCAGGGGTGAGCCTTTCGGAGGCTCTTGCTCAAAGACATCCAAAGCTGCCCCCGCAACATGCCCTTGCTGCACTGCCTTGGCCAAATCAGCCTCAACGATGAGCTCCCCGCGTGCGCAATTTACAACCCGCACGCCTTTCTTCATCTGCTGAATCGATTTCTCGTTGATCATACCGGTCGTCTGCGGAGTCAGCCCCACGTGCAGGCTCAGATAATCCGCCGCCGCATACACTTCCTCGACCGTACCCATACGGATCTTCTCTGCCTGCGCCACCGTCGCGGAAACATAGGGATCATGCGCCACCACTTCCATTCCAAAAGCGCGGGCGCGTCGTGCCACTTCCAGTCCGATCTTCCCAAGGCCGATCACTCCCAGCGTCTTCGCACGCAATTCCGTCCCTTGCAGGGATTTCTTATCCCACTTCCCGGCGTGCATAGTTTCGTTGGCCCGGCACAAGTGGCGCGCCATCGACAGCATCAACGCCAAAGTGTGTTCCGCAACCGCAACCGCGTTCGCGCCCGGTGTGTTCATCACGGCGATGCCCTTGCGTGTCGCCGCATCCAACTCGATGTTGTCCACTCCCACGCCCGCGCGCCCAATCACGCGCAGTCGTTTTGCGTGCTCGAGCAGTGCCGCATCGGCTTGCACCGCAGACCGCACAATGAGTGCGTCGGCTGTCTCCAACTGTTGCGCCAGTTTTCCGTCGAGCTGGTCGTGCGTGATGATCGTCCAGCCAGGTTCGCGAAGTACGTCCACGGCGCTGCCCGCAATTTTCTCTGCAACTATGATCTTCATTCTGCTGTTTTTCCTTAGCTAAGAATTGATGATTGCATGCTTAGAAATTACATGTGGAATTTGAGCGCCCTCGGAAAGAATGCGCCGTGTCACAACTCTTTAACGTATTCCAACAGAGGCATTCCGAAGAAATCGGAAGTTTTGTCAGAGCGTACATACCCATTCTTCTCGTAGAAACGCATAGCCGCTTGCAAAGGAAGAGTCGTATCGAGAGTGACTCGAGTGCAGCCCTGTTCTCGTAACCAGGCTTCCATCGTCAACAGAAGTCGCCCGGCTAGGCCCGTACCTTTCCATTCGGGCTGCACTGCCATTCCACGCAAGTGTCCTTCGGTGGCATTGCGGCCTTTGTCCTCGCGGCTTCCTGCGATTGTGCCCACGTTCTTGGATTCTGCAGTGGCAACCAGGACATGCATCTTTTGCAGCCGCTCCAGGAAAGTTGCTGAATTCAGCACGGTATCGGCGAAAGCCTTGGCCGTGTAGTCTCGGCGATACGGTTCGAATGCGGCTGCCAGACAACTTAGAATTCCTGCCTGGTCGGCCTCCAAAGCCGGTCGAATCAAATAGTGGGCGTCGTTCTCAACCATAGTTGTATTGCCAACACCCAGTCTTGGAGCTCTAGTGCCGGCTGGGCTTCGCGTCCAGGTCCGGCGGCTGCACTTGTGTGTAACCCACGGGTACGTCGAACAAGCTTCTGTCGAGCGCGCTGTTCGAGAATGAAGTCACTTCGATCACCATCTCCATCAAGGCTCCAGGTGTTCCGGCTGGCGCCGCTGCGGGAGCACTGCTCGCGGTACTCCCCGACCCGGTTGCCGGTTGTGAGTTATCGGTGGTCGCAGGCTGGTCTGTTGCAGGATGATCTTCAGCCTTCTTCTTTTTCTTGCCAAAGCCGCCCAATCCAAAGTGACCGGCGATCCCTTGCGCGATAGCTTCCTTCGCACTTGTGGGCTCTTGCGTTTGCGCTGGCGGTTGAGAAGGCGGAGGTGGCGGCGGAGCCGAGGGTTGTGCCTGTGCGTTCGCTCCCGCTGCGGGTGGCATCCCGTTGCCGCCCAATGTCATGCTCACCGTCTGCAGCAGCGGAATCCCATTGATCTTCGCATTATTTTTCTTCAGCTCGGCCATGCTGATCTGCACATTGCTGTTAGCCATGCCATTGGCCATGCCTCCCGCCACCGCGCCTGGGACCCAGTCCATCTCCTTGGCCATCTTCACGTAAAACTGCTTGATCTCGTCATAACCCGGAATCGACGGCGTAATCCAAGAATCCGTGTTCATCACCGTGCTTACTTGCTGTCCCTGCATCTTCGGATCGTCCGTTTCCATCTGCATCTCGAACCGGGTTTTGGATTCTTTCGTCTCCAACCCTAAAATAGTCCGCGTCGCGCCCGTTTCCGTGGTCTCAATCTTCGGCGTGATTTTTACGTTCGTTTTCGGACGCTGTCCCGCCTGTGCCGGCTGTTTTGCCATCTCTTCTTTCATGCGCTCTTGCGCCCGGAGCATTTGTTGTTTCATTTGTTCAAACGTCAGGATCGAGTACGTTTTCGCCTTGGGATCGATCTTAATGAAGCGCCGTCCATCGAGATCGATAATCTCAATGCTGCCGTCGGAGCGTTCCTCCCGAAACCGATTGCCCTTCACCGCCTTCGTGCTCACCTGCGGCGCATTCGCCTGTCGGGCGTCTTTGCTAAAGACACCCACGAACTTCATGGCGCCCATCATCGCCCCGCCAGTCATTTTGCTGCTTTCTGTGTACTTGAAGTCGGCGCGACTCGCCACGCTTCCGCCGAGCAACATTGCCACCAGAACGACGAGGTTCTTGTGTGTCCGCATATTTCGCCTCCGTAAAAATAAAATCACGTGGGGGCAGGCGCCCTCGCCTGCCCGGCGGAGCAAAGCTCCGCGGGTTCTTAACTCCAATCTAGCTTTTCACGCCTGCCAACTCCCGAGCCCCAGCCGTCTTGCGTGCATACACTTCCTGCACCGCCTTCACGCCCGAGCCAAACGCAACCGCCACCCCAGCCCGGCTCAACACCTGCTCCAGCGCCGCCGCGCAAGCCACCGTATCCAGATAGTCGTAGTATCCCAGATGCGCCACCCGGATCAACTTGCCCTTCATTTCACCCTGTCCATTGGCCACAACCGCGCCAAAGTTTTCACGAAAATCTTTTACCAGTGCGCTCGAATCCACGCCCGCCGGTGCAACAATCGCCGTCACCGCAGACGACGGGCACTTCGCTGCGAATAGTTGCAATCCCAGCGCTTGTGCCGCCACGCGCGTTAACTCCGCACACAACTCCGCGCTGTCGATCAGCGCCTTGCGGCCAGCCACCAAATCTCCAGATCCCATCTGCCGAATGTGCGTCAAAGCCGCGCCCATGCCCGCCACCAGGGTCGTCGCCGGAGTGAAAGCCGTCTCGCCCTTGACTTGCGATTTCCGCTCTTTTCTCAAATCAAAATAAAACCGCGGATTCTTCGCCGTCTCCATCCGCTGCCAACCCTTCTCGCTCACCGCGCAATACGCCAGCCCAGGAGGAATCATCAATGCCTTCTGCGATCCGCCAATAATGAAGTCCACACCCCAGCCGTCCACATCGAAGTGCGTGGTCCCCAGCCCCGTAATCGCGTCTACGACAAGCAGACAGTCGCCCTCCGCGCGCACCAGCTTCGCCACACCTTGCACGTCGTGCCGCGCTCCCGTCGACGTTTCCGTCCCTTGCATGTAAACAACTTTGGCGCCGGCAATCTTCGCCTTCACGTCGTCCAGGGAAAACGTTTCGCCATAGGGTGCGCTCAAAACTTCCACTGCGCAGCCGTAAGCCTTGGTAAGCCCAGTCCAGCGCTCGCCGAACTTCCCAGCCGTCAGGACCAGAACCTTGTCTCCCGGCGACGTCAGATTCGACACTGACGCCTCCATCGCTCCCGTTCCCGAAGACGCCAAAATCAGCACATCGTTCTGCGTCCCAATAAATTCCTTGAGATCGGCCAGCGTCCGCGTCAGCAGCGCACGGAAATCCGCCGTCCGATGATGCATGTCATAAAACGCCATCGCCTGCTGTGCCGCAGGCAGAAGAGGCGTCGGTCCCGGTGTAAACAGCCGTGTCTTACGCAGCATAAAATGAAGTCCTCGCTATGAAGGTAGGAAACTAAGGCGAACTCTTTATTTTAGTCGATAATCTCCGCTCGAAGCGCCTGAAATCCACCCGTTTTTCGCATGGACCGCATTCGACCTTATAATGTGAAAACAATGGGCCTGACCGAGCAAATCCAGAAAGACATCACCGAAGCAATGAAGGCGCGCGCCGAAGCCCGCCTCTCCACCCTGCGCATGGTCAAGTCCGCCCTCAAGAACCGCGAAATTGAGAAGATGGCCCCACTCGACGACAAGGAATCGCAGCAGGTCCTGCAAACGCTCATCAAGCAACGCAAGGATTCCGTCGAGCAGTTCCAAAAAGGTGGTCGCCAGGAAATGGCCGAGAAGGAAGCCGCCGAAATTGTGCTGATCGAAGCCTACCTGCCCAAAGCCGCGGGAGAAGAAGAAATTGCAGCCGGAGTCCGCGCCGCCATCGCCGAGATGGGCACGCCCACCATGAAAGACATGGGCACTGTCATGAAAAACGCCATGGCCCGCTTCAACGCCGCCGGCCTGCGAGTGGACGGCAAACTCGTCAGCGATCTGGTGAAGAAAGAATTGGCTGGGAAGTAAGAGCGTCAACTCTAGAAACTGTCACGAGTTAAAAGAACTGTCATCCTGAGCGTAGCGAAGGACCCCTACTGCAAGGCGCTCTCCCCGTGCAGCACAGTTCGAAAAAGGGTGTATTGATGAAACCCTACTTCCCCCGCTGCCACTGCCGATACGCCTCACTCTTCCCCAAGCCAAACTCCTTCGCCACTTTCTTCAGCGCCGCTTTCTCATCCAGCGATTCTTCGCGCATCACCTGCTCCATTCGCGCCCGCAGGCTCACCCTCGCAACCACCGGAGCCGCCGTCTCGTCCGCTTTCCCGATCAGCAGCGTGATCTCGCCCTTGATCTCTCTGCGCGCTTTCAAATTCGCAAGCACCTCGTCCGCCCGCCCGCGCACAAACTCTTCATGCAGCTTGGTTAACTCGCGTGCCACGACCACGCGCCGTGGGCCACCGAGCACGTCTACCAAATCCTCCAGCGTCTCCACCACCCGATGCGGAGCCTCATAAAACATTTCCGTCCGCGACGACCCCAAAATTCCCGCCAGGATTTCCCGTCTCTGTCCGCTCTTCGCCGGCAAAAATCCACCAAAACCAAATGCGTCTGTCGGCAATCCCGACGCCGCCAACGCCAGCACCAGCGCCGACGCTCCCGGCACCGGTACTACTGGAACGCCCTGCTCGACCGCCAGTGCCACCACGCGATATCCCGGATCGCAAATTCCCGGCATGCCCGCGTCCGTCACCACCGCCACCCGCTGCCCGCTCTTCAGTTTCGCGACAATCTCCATCGCCCGCTCGCGCTCGTTGTGTTCGTGATAGCTCACCGTCGCTTTCGTAATTCCAAAATACGCCAGCAGCTTCTGTGTGTGCCGTGTGTCCTCGCACGCAATCACATCCACTTCTTTCAACACATCAATCGCGCGCAGAGTAATGTCCTGCAAATTTCCAATCGGCGTCGCCACCAGATACAACGTTCCCCGCGCAGTGGACTCCTTGGGCATGGCCGGAAGTCTAGCACGTGCCTATGTGGCGCGGGCGCCCCGCCCGCGTGGTCTTGTTCTTGTTACTTTTGCTCGATTAGGCAGTGGTGCAGTTTGGATATTTCTACAAAATTGTCATTCCGAAGCGCGGCAGTAGCGCGCGAGGATCTGCTCTTTTACTGCCAGGAGCAGATTCCTTGCCGATAGACCTGGCCCGGAATGACAGAGCCAGAGGAGTGTATTTAAGAAACGGCACCACGACCCTCGATTAGGCCTGCCCCCAGCTTTTCCGCGTTCGCTGATAGAATCATTCCGATGCCTCTGTACGAATACGAATGCACCAAGTGCCACCACCGTTTCGAGAAAATCATGAAGTTTTCCGACCGCCCCGTCACCAAATGCCCGGAGTGCGGCGGCAAAGTCGAACAAATGATCTCCGCTCCCGCAGTCCAGTTCAAAGGCAGCGGGTGGTATGTCACCGACTACGCCAAGAAGAGTTCCTCGGGATCTTCGGCTGACGGCGCAGCCACGGGAAAATCCGTAGACAAAGATTCCTCTGGCAAAGACTCCAAAGACACTTCGTCCAAATCCGAAGCAAAGTCCGAGGCCAAGCCGGAATCGAAATCCGAAACCAAGTCGGAACCCAAGTCCGAGTCCAAGAAGTCCGACAAGAAGAAAGCTTAGTTCGCGGTGACCGTCATGCCTCCTCGCGTAACCCGCCAAACCATCGACCTCACCAGCTATCCCGACCTGGTTGTGATTTACCTCGGCATGCGCGTTAACGCTCTGGCTGGCCTCAAGACTGTCTTCGGCTTCGGCCCCAAGATCGCCGCCTCGGTCTCAGCCCAACCCGACGGTCTCCTGCTGCATGAGCAAATTATCTACTCGCTCTTCCCACCCAACATCGGTATGCGCCAGTACTGGCGTGACATGGAGAGCCTTCTCACCTGGACCCGCTCCGAACCGCATCGCACCTGGTGGACGCAATTTCTCAAAGACTCCGGCGGCACCGGCTTCTGGCACGAGACCTACTGCATGCGCGGCGGCATGGAAGCCATCTACGACGATGTTCCCAAGCCCATCGGATTCTTGCGCTTCGCCCCGGTCGTCTCCGCGCGCGGCGCTCGCTTCACCGCGATGCAACGTACCGGCAGAGAACATACGCCAGCAAGCCCAGTGGTTCCAGAATCCGATCTCTATCGCGAGTAGGGCGAGTTTGGTTCGTATTAGGGCGCGTTCGGATGCCTCGTCCTTGTAGCGTCCTGTGCGACAGGGCGGAGATGTTGCCCCATTGCAACTATTTCCCCCTCCCAGCATCTATTAACTGACTCGATAATAGACTGGCGGCGAACGCGCCGCCCTCAGGAGGCTCTACATATGATCACCCTACGTCCCAGCATCGAACGCGGAGGCGCCGACCACGGCTGGCTCAAGACCCGCCACACGTTTTCCTTCAACACCTACCACGATCCCAGGCACATGCACTTCCGCGCCCTCCGCGTCATTAACGAGGACTGGGTTGCCCCCGGCCAGGGCTTCGGCACCCACCCGCATGACAACATGGAGATCATCACCTACGTCCTCGAGGGCGCGCTCGAACACAAGGACAGCCTCGGCACTGGCTCCATCATCCGCCCCGGCGACGCGCAACGCATGAGCGCCGGCACCGGCATCCGCCACAGCGAGTTCAACGCCTCGAAAACCGACTCCGTCCACCTGCTCCAGATCTGGATCATGCCCAATGAACGCGGCATCACCCCCGGCTACGAACAAAAAACGTTCCCCGCCGCAGAGAAGCAAGGCAAGCTGCGCATCATCGCCGCACCCGATGGACGCGACGGCGCGGTCACAATCCACGCCGACACCAACCTCTACGTCAGCGTCTTGAAACCAGGCGAAAAAGTCCAGCACGACCTCGCCTCTGGACGCTCCGCCTGGCTCCAAATCGCCAAAGGCGCAGGCGAACTCAATGGCAAGAAACTGGAACAAGGAGACGGCGCCTCCGCCAGCAACGAAACGAAGCTGGAAATCCAAGCCACCGACGACGCAGAGATTCTGTTGTTCGATTTGGCGTGAGACTGCAGGATTAGCGAAAAACATGTAGGGGCAGGCGCCCTCGCCTGCCCAGCGGACCAAAGGTGCGGTCTGCCTTTACCTCTGACGGGGTGCAGGACTAACCTAAAGCTCCATGCGTCCCACCCCTATAACCATCCTCAGCATCCTAGCCGCAGCCGCAGCCGCTTACCTGCTCGCCATCGCCGCCACCATGCTCTTCAACTGGGATATGTTTTCATTCACCGCCGGAGCCTCACTCCTGGCCGGCTTCGAAACCGCGGGCCCGTTCGCCTTCCTGATCGGAGCAGCGGCCTACGCTCTCACCGCCTACGGCCTATGGACTCTCCGCAACTGGGCCCGACGCGTCACCATCGGACTCGCCGCTTTGCAAGCGATCCTAGCCTTGCCCAAGGTCTCCGAAAACGCCATCAGTCTCAGCTACGTGCGCCTCGCTATAGCAGGACTCCCCATGATCGTCGGCGTCGCTCTAATTTTCTACCTCGCCAAATCCTCGACCATCGCTGCCTTCAAGAAGCGCTAGCTGAAACGCTGGTAGCTGACAACTGATAGCTAGCTCTTCCCCTTCAGCATCTCCACCACCCGATCAAAATCCTCCAGATTCCGATACTGCAGCAGGATGCTCCCATGCCCCTTGGTGTCCCGAATCTTCACCTTCACACCCAAAATCCGCTCCAAGTCCGTCTGTGCCTGGCGCACATTCGGATCGATGTACCGCTTTTGCCCCGGCTGCCGCCCCCCCATCACCGGCACATTGATATTGAACACAATCTCTTCCAAATCCCGGACAGACGTTTCTTCCTTGGCAGCTTTTTCCGCCACCCGTATGATCATGCCCGGATCGTCCAGCCCCATAATTACCTTCACCTGGCTGAACACGAGTTGCCCCTGCTGCAACAGGTGCTGCACCGGCCCGGGCAGCCGCAGCATACGCATGTAGTTCCCCACCGTCGACCGCTCCAGCCCCGTTCGGAGCGCAATCTCTTCTTGCGTTAGCTGGAATTCATGGTTCAACCGCTCGAAGGCCCTCGCTTGATCCAGACAGTTCAAGTCCTGTCGCTGCAGGTTCTCGATAATCGTCAGTTCCAGCGCCTGCTGGTCCGACACAACTTTGACGATCGCCGGAATCGTCTCCTTTTTCGCGATCGCCGACGCCTTCCAGCGGCACTCGCCTGCAATCAGGGTGTACTTGCCCTCTTTCGCCGGACGTACCGTCACCGGCTGCAACACGCCATTCGTCTCAATAGACGCCGCCAGCTCCACGAGATAGTCTCTGCTCACCTGCGACCGTGTCTGATAGGGATTCGGCAGGATTTCGTCGAGCTTCAACTGTAGAACTTCCTGCCCTACCCGCCGCGCCGCCTGCGCCTGGATGTCAACTACCCCCGGCTCACCACCGTCCGCCGCAGCCGTACCCGCGACTACCCGAGGCGACCCCGGCAACAAAGACTCCAGTCCGCGTCCGAGCGCCCGCCGCTTGTCCACCATTCTCTCCACCGGCTTCTCCCCCACTTTGTCTTGTGCCTTCTCAGTCAGCATTACTCGCTCCTCTAAAACTCTTGTCATCCTGAGAGGAACATGACCTTCGCTTTGCGAAGGTCATGGGGAGTCGAAGGACCCCTGTGCCCTCGACCCAACTTCACTCTCTCCAACTTCGCATGACACGCTCTGGGCGGGAGCGTGTTCCATAATAAGAACACTACCCAGCCTGCTCCAATTCCCCCGAAGTCGTTAGTGATGGCGCATGCCGCGACAAAATCTCTTTCGCCAGCCGTATATAACTCTCCGCCCCCCGCGACCGCACGTCATACAACAACGCCGGCTTGCCATGACTCGGAGCCTCCGCCAGCCGTATATTCCGCGGCACGGTGGTCTCGCACACCCGGCTGCCAAAAAACTTCTTCAGCTCCCCGGACACTTGCTGCGCCAGGTTGGTCCGTTCGTCGAGCATGGTGAGCACCACGCCCTCAATCGACAGCCCGGGATTCAGCGACACACGAATCCTCTCGATGGTATCCATCAACTCGCTAATCCCTTCCAGCGCAAAGTACTCCGCCTGCATGGGAATCAACACTGTGTCCGCCGCCACCAGCGCGTTGAGCGTCAACAAATCCAGTGCCGGAGGGCAATCCAGCACGATGTATTCGAAGCTGTCGCGAATCGATGCCAGCGCATCCTTCAGCCGAAACTCGCGCCGCTCCCCCGCCACCAGCTCGATATTTGCGCCGATCAAATTCTTGTGCGCCGGGATGATCCAGAGTTGCTCGAGCTCCGTCGGCAGCAGTGCTTCCTGCGCACTGGCAAGACCCATCAAAACGTCATAGGTGTTGATGCGGTCCGGATCCTTGACCAGGCCCAGTCCGCTCGTGGCGTTCGATTGCGGATCGCAATCGATCAGCAAGCTGTTGACTTCCGCGGCCGCAATCGAGGCGGCCAAGTTTATGGCGGTCGTGGTCTTCCCCACGCCACCCTTCTGGTTGGCGACAGCTATGATTCGAGCCATGGGTTTTTGAACCGGGAGAACCCCAGAGAGAGTTCGTATTCGCAGAGTAATTCCTTCATCCCGCTGTGGCAACGTGATATTTGAAAAAATTGTTCCACGTGGAACAATTCGCAAGTTCTTAGATTAAGTCTATGAATCCAGAAGGTTTAGAGGAAAATGTTCCACGTGGAACAATTTTTTGGAACAGGATTCCACAAGGAAAGTGTGATTTTCGTGTGGGAAACGCGGGCAGTGAGCGCCAGGTCCCCTCCAACGTGGCCTAGCTGTCGAAGAAGGCTTTCAAAATGTCCGGCACCAGGCACTCGGGGCTCTCACTCCGAAAAAATGTTCCACGTGGAACATTTTTTTGGAAAATCGCGTCTGTCTGAAGACTAAGAGTTCCCCTCCGACCGTACCTGCCACTCGGGAGTGGTCCCGAATATGGCACCCTCCCAGGAATGTCTTCCGGGCAAAATGATGTGTCTTACACTTGGGGGGCATAGATCCACCCATCCCTTAAATCCCAACATAGTTCTTGTTGCAGCCTACGCCCCGACGGGGAAGGGCCTGAGCCTATTGCTCATCGCCGGGTATCAAAACGGCCTCTATTGTCCCACTCGTTGTCGACGCCGATTCGTGGCGGGCTTGATTCGTTCGGAGAATGGTTCCCCTGAAAAGTACATCGAATTCTTCGTTCTGCCTGTAGAACACACGCTCCTTCCCACATGATAACCGTCTTGGTTCGTAGCAAGACGGGCTCGTGCTCTTGAAAGTACGTCGGTAGAAGAGCCGTCCCAATGAAGGAATTCACGCTTTCTGCGAGCAAGCCGGCCCACTTCAGCTCTCGGACGTGCGATTTCGCGCTCCTGCTGGACCACTTGTTAACGGATCGGGTTCCCGCGAGGCTCCGCGCCAACAAGGAGAACACGGCGGTCGGAATTGGGGATTGTGTGCGGATTCTCCCACTGGAAGGCCGGAAGGAGGACTTTGGCGCGGGAGATTTGGTCTTCTCCCGTTCCAATGAGGAGGGCGATGCGTCCTCCGGGGTGCGACAAGCTCGCTGCGGTGGGTAGCATTTGGTCGAAGTGTTCCACGGCGCGCAGTGTAACGACGTCGAAGGTCCGGGTGATCGACTCGGCGCGGGTGGCTTGGACTTCGATGTTCGTTAGCTTGAGAGCGCGGATAACCTCGCGGAGGAAGGTGGCTTTCTTTTGGTGCGATTCGATAAGGGTAACGTGGACCCGCGGCGCCCAGAGTTTGATGGGGAGTCCAGGGAAGCCTGCGCCGGAGCCGACGTCGGCCAAGGTCACGGTCGCATTCCCGGTCTCCGGTGAATGATGGGGAAAGAGGTGGCGAGCGGCGAAGAAGGACTCGCCGAAGTGCCGGGTGACGATCTCGTTGGGGGTGCGGACGGCGGTGAGGTTGGTGCGAGCATTCCAGCGGAGGAGGAGGTCGAGGCAGGTGGAGACTTGGGACAGCAGGGCTTCGGGCGGGGTGGTTTCGTGCCGGTTGTGTTCTATAAATGGAACCAGCAGATCGGAGATTTCGGTGGAAGTCATGGTCAGGCTTCGGCCAGTCTACATCGAGTCAGTTCCGATCGCCTCGGTTCAGGTCGACAGCCGAAGGAAGCCACCATATTGGGAGCGTTGAACGGGACCCTTCGGTCGCGCTCAGGGCAGACTTCTTAAGCCGTGTCTTGGTACGAATCTTTACCTCGGCACGTGCCATTTTTAAGCCATCGACGTTAGACACCAGACACTTGTTTCTGTAAGCGGCTGCGAAAAGCATTATTTTCTTGACTGGCGAGTGCTAACTGTTCAATTCTGCCATAGTCTAACTATGGCAGTTGGTATTTTGGATAGGGGGCAGGTTTTGCAACGAGACGAGATTCCTCCCGGAACACTTTATCTTCTTATTCTAAAAACGCTGGCGCGCTCTGGCGAGATGCACGGCTATGAGATCGCAGGCTCTATCCAGCGTATTTCCGACGATGTTCTCCAAGTGGAAGAAGGATCGTTGTACCCAGCGCTGCAGCGGATGCTGATCAAGGGCTGGGTGAAAGCGAAGTGGGGAACTACGGCCGGGAACCGCCGGGCGCGGTACTACCAGCTCACGACTGCAGGCCGCAAGCAATTAGAAACCGAGTTATCGCAGTTTGAGCGGGTGATTGGGGCCATCACTCGCGTGCTGCGGACGGCTTGAAGGGAGCGCCATTATGGCTTGGCTGAGCGAACTGGGAAGGCGGTGCTGGATGCTCCTACGCCGCCGTCAATTTGACGCGGACCTCGAAGAAGAGATGCGCCTGCATCTGGAACTCAAAGAGCAAGAACAGGTGCAGGCGGGGCTCGCGCCAGGCGACGCCCGCTATGCAGCGCTACGGCGATTTGGAAATGCGACGGTATTGAAGGAGAAAAGTCATATGGCATGGGGATGGGAGTGGTTTGAACATCTGGTGCAGGACGTGAACTACGGCGTGCGCGCGATGCTGCGGAGTCCGGGCATCACGATTGTGGCTTTGCTTTCTCTTGCGCTTGGCATCGGCGCAAATACTGCGATCTTCAGCCTGATGGACGCGGTCATGCTGCGGTCGCTCCCGGTGAAGGATCCGGAACAACTGGTTTTGTTTGGCGATGCGACATGGTCTGGGATCAGCGACGGCTTTCCCGTCAACCAGCTTTACTCCTATCCGTTTTATCGCGAGATGCAGAAGAAGAACGAGGTCTTCTCGGACGTGACTGCGGTTTTCAGCATGATCAATCGTGTACACGGATCGGTGGAGGGGCGGAGTGAAGCCGAACCGATGAATGTTCAACTGGTGGCTGGCACCTACTTTCCCATGCTGGGTGTGCATGCCCTGGCTGGACGCACTTTGACGGAAGAGGATGACCGGACGCGGGATGCAAATCCGGTAGCAGTCGTCAGCTATTCCTGGTGGACGCGGAGCCTGGCGCGCGACTCTTCCGTGCTCGGTAAGAAGCTCAAGATCGGGCAGACCCTTTTCACGATCGTAGGTGTCGCTCCTCAAGAATTTTTTGGGACAAAGGTTGGCGAATCGCCGGATATGTGGATTCCCTTGTCGATGCAGAAGGAGGTTCCGCCGAATTTCGATGGATACAGTGACAATTTTTCCGAATCGCTCTACTTGATGGCGCGACGGAAGCCCGGCGTGGGCATGGAGCAGGCGAGTGCAAATGCGAACCTGCTCTTTCAGCAGATCTTGCGGAGCTTTCCTGACGCGCCCCTGAGCCAGGAGAATCTCGCGAAGCTGAACCAAATGCGCGTTGACTTAACCTCCATGACCACAGGGTTGTCGGCACTCCGAGGGCAGTTCTCTGAGCCGTTAAAGATCCTGATGGCCGTAGTGGGATTGGTGCTGCTGATTGCGTGTGCGAATATCGCGAATTTGCTGCTGGCGCGGTCTGTGGCGCGAGCGCGAGAACTGGCGGTACGGCAGGCGCTCGGAGCAGGGCGTTTTCGGCTCATACGGCAACTACTGACAGAAAGCCTGGTTCTGGCGCTTGCCGGTGGTGCGCTCGGCGTGGCATTTGCGGCCGGAGCGAGCCGCTTGCTGCTGCGTTTGGTTTCGGGCGGCCAGGAGGTCGTACCACTCGACGTTTCCATAAACCTCCGTCTGCTGCTGTTCACGTTGGCGATTACGTTGATAACGGCCGTATTGTTTGGGACAATTCCGGCATTTCGCGCGACGCGATTACAACTTACGGAATCGTTGAAAGAAGGGCGTGGTTCGGTGAGCGCAGGAGCGAAGAGCCCATTGGCCAAGGCGCTGGTGGTTTCGCAGATTGCGTTTTCTTTGGTGCTGCTCGTGGGCGCTGGTCTCTTTCTACGCACTCTGATCAATTTGACCAATGTGGATACAGGGTTCAACCGGGAGAATGTTCTTCGCTTGCAAACGGATGCGAGTTCGGTCGGCTACAAGGAAAACGATCCCCGCCTTGTCGCGTTGTATCAGCAGATCGAAGAGCGACTGGGCGCGCTTCCGGGCGTACGCGCGGCAAGCTACTCCTTGTTCACCTATAACGAGGGAAGTTGGAATAACACCGTTTGGGTGCAAGGTTATGCCGTGGATAAAGACAATAACGTCAAGCATAACGTCGTGGGCACAGGGTATTTTGCGGCGATGGGAATTCCTTTGCTGGAAGGCCGCACGTTTGGGCCGCAGGATACGGCAACCTCTCCGCAGGTGGCCGTGATCAGTGAAACGATGGCGCGCACAATGTTTCCCAAAGGCTCTCCGATTGGGCACCGGTATGGCAGGATCGGTCCGGAACACGCCAATGACATTGAAGTGATCGGCGTGGTAAAGGATGCGAAGTTTGAAGCGTTGCAGGAAGATCCGCAAACGGTCGACTATTATCCCTACTCGCAGCAAGTGCGTTATTTGAATGACGTTGAAGTGCGGTACACAGGAAATTTCGATGCGATCGTATCGTCCGTTCGGCGGGCGATTCATGAGGTAGATCGCAATCTGCCGATCTCGAATGTGACCACGCTGGATGAGCAGGTGGGACGGTCGATTGCGAATCAGCGGCTGGTGGCGCAGCTTTCCACGTTTTTTGGTCTGCTGGCGGTATTCCTCTCGTGTATTGGGATCTATGGCGTCATGTCCTATGTCGTCACCCGAAGGACGAGTGAAATCGGCATCCGTATGGCACTGGGGGCGGGGCGCTCGAATGTGCTCTGGCTGGTGCTGCGTGAAATCCTGATACTCGTGACGAGTGGCATCGCCATTGGCATCCCGGTGGCGTTGGGGGGAGATCGTTTCGTCACCAACATGCTGTTTGGGCTCAAGCCCACGGACCCATTTACGGTAGTGTGCGCTACCGTTGTATTGCTGATGGTCGCGGCGATCGCTGGATATTTGCCGGCCCGCAAGGCTTCCCGGGTGGATCCCATGGTGGCTTTGCGGTATGAATAGCAGCTCTAAATGGAAACGATTTCACGCTCTTTTAGGAACAAACCATGAACGGCCAATCCCCGCTTGGCTGCTGATTTTGTCCCGATCCGGGGCGGTCTGAAGCTGGCCCATAACCCAGTCTTCTAAAACGATTGACAAGCGTTTCGGAGTCGGTTACTGTGCTTGCGGCGTACCACATTGAGAAATTTCGCGATGTGGCGTCGATTCACGGAGTGGCCCATCGCGCCGCTGCGTCCCGGATCACATTTCACGACAATTTTTTCGATGAAAGGACCAGCTTATGACCCCAGACCCCCGCAAGGTAAACGTTAACCCTGTTACAATTTTCCTGCTTCTGGCCACGTGCGCCTGGAGTAGTGCCGCCGTCGCTCAAGTGGCGGCTCCCGACGTAATGGATGCTCGCGGCCGCCACTTTATAGCCAAGAGCGGCAATGTGCTGTTTTCGCAGAAAGCGCCGTTTCGGGTAGCCGGAGCGAGCAACTACTATCCGATGTATTCGTCGCAATTCATGGTGGACGACCTGCTCACCCGGGCGGCGGCGAACAGCTTCAACGTGGTGCGCTTCTGGGGCTCGCTCGATATTGGAAACCAGGACGGCAGCAATTCGGTGGACGGCATCCACAATGGGGTGTACTTCCAGTATTGGAATGGAACCCAGACGGCGTACAACGACGGCCCTACGGGATTGCAGCATCTCGACTACGTCATTTACAAGGCGGGCCAGTTGAACCTGCACGTGATTATTCCCTTTGTGAACAACTGGAGCGCGTTCGGAGGAATGGACCAGTATGTACGCTGGGCGGGCGGACAGTTTCACGACCAGTTTTACACGGATCCCACCGTACGAACTTACTACCACGCCTGGATCAGTCACCTCTTGAACCACGTCAACGTTTATACGGGCGTGAAATACAAGGATGACGCGACCATCATGGAATGGGAATTGGGCAACGAACCCCGCTGCGGCGGAAGTACGAGCGGCGGCCTCTATCCGCAGTCCGGAACCTGCACCACGCAAACTTTGACGAGCTGGGCGGACGAAGTCAGTACGTTCGTCAAGTCGATCGACCACAGGCATCTGCTCTCCACGGGCGACGAAGGATTTTATTGCATTCCAGCCTCGAGTGACTGGACCATGAACTGCAGCCAGGGTGTTGACACCATCGCACTTGCCAGTCTGCCGAACATGGATACGATGTCGTTCCACCTTTATCCCGACTATTGGGGGAAGGACGCGACTTGGGCCCAGCAATGGATTGCACAGCACATTATTGACTCCCACAAGCTGGATCAGCGGGCCATCCTGGGGGAATTTGGCTGGCTGGATAAGAGCACGCGGAATCCGACCTACAGGCAATGGACAGATACGGTTCTCAAGAATAAGGGTACGGGAGCGCTGTATTGGATCTTGTCCGGCCAACAGGATGGCGGAACGCTGTATCCCGACTTCGACGGATTTACGGTGTACTGCCCCAGCCCGGTGTGCCTGGCCTTCACGAACTTTGCACAACGGATTGAAGGCCGCAAACCGCTTAGCTATGCTCCCGTGGCGGACGACGACTTCGCTGTAACTCAGCACGACACGGCGGTGACGCTGCCACTCACCAACAACGACATAACTTACGGACACTTGCTGAGATTGAATTCCATTGACCTTGACCCGGCTACGCCAGGGCGGCAATCACAATTTACCACCGCGTTCGGTACTTTTGTCTTGCAGTCTCCCGGGGTGGTGCAGTTCACGCCAGCGCCAGGATTCTCAGGCAAGGCGATCGCAACCTATACGATCGACGACAGAAGCGGGCTCACCTCGAATGCAGCCAGTATCGTGGTCGACGTCAAGGGCGATCCGAGCATCCTGTATACCTTTGAGGACGGTCCGGACACCTGGGCCGCGGCCAGCTTCAACGCAACCGCGGGAACCGTGGCGCAAAGCACGCTCTTCCCCACGAATGGTACGCATAGCCTGGCGATTACGGGAATCAATGGCGGGTGGTTCAACCCAACCTTCGCGGCGGCGATTCCGTTAGCCAACATTCACCATATCTTGTTGGACATCACCACAACCGGGGCGGGAACCTCGCAAGCGGTATCCCTGCAAGTAGGCCCCAGCTGGACCTGGTGCCAAACGAACTTTGGCTTCATTAACGCGAACACGAGCACAACCGTAGACGTGGATTTGGCGAGCCTCTTCTCGTCATGCGGCGCGCCGGATACAAGCGTGTTGCAAAACATCAACGTTTACTATAGCGGCGGTGGCACGTACTACATGGATAACGTGCGCACGCAGTAGACGTTTTTTCCTGGGGGCCAGTCACTCCGGATCTTGAAAGCCGGGTGGCTGGCCTTTTTTGCTTTCGCCACAATTGTGCATGCATCGCTGCAGCATTTCATGTACGAGGTCTAAACCGAGATGGCGACTGGCTTTCCTTCTTCGTTTTTGCGGACGTAGGCCCAGGGGATTTTGTGGTCGTGGGTAAAAATTAGGAGCCATTGATTCGGGATGGCTTCGGCATAGAGGCGTTTGCGGTTTTCTATTGTGTCGAGAGGGTAGAGATCGAAGGCCATGACCCATGTGGGATCCAGGTGGGCCGTGGTGGGGACCAGGTCCCCGGTGAAGCAGGCAGTTTTGCCCTCGCTCTCGATGAGGATGGCTTGCATGTTGGCCGTGTGGCCGGGATAGAGGCGGGCCTTGATGCCGGGGAGAATTTCCGTGTCCCCGCGGAGCAACGTCATTTGGCCGCTGCGGATGAGAGGGCCGTAGTTTTCGTCGAGATAGCTGACGCGGTCGCGTTCCAGTTGGAGAAGACCATGTTCATATTCTCCGGCCTGGGCATAGTACTTCGCTCTGGGAAATGTAGGGACGATGGTGTCACCCTGGCGGATGGTGTTCCACCCGCAGTGATCGAAATGGAGGTGGGAGTTGATGACGATGTCGATGTCCTCCGGAGAAATGCCGGCGGCGTCGAGATTGTCGAGAAGCTTGGCCTGATTGCCGTGAATTTTGAGCTGTTTTTCATTGAGCTTGTTGCCAATGCCAGTTTCAATAAGAATCGTCTTTTCACCGGTGCGAATGATCAGGGAATTGAGGCCAGTAGTGACGCGGTTCTTTTCATCGGCTGCGACGCGGCGCTCCCAGAGGACTTTCGGGACTACTCCGAAGAAGGCGCCTCCGTCGAGATAGTAAGTACCGTCAGAGACGATGGAGAGTTCGAAATTGCCGAGGGTGTGGGTGGGCATGGCTTTCCGCTGTCGGCTATCGGCTGTCAGCTTGCCTCCCCTGCTTCGCGGGTTCCATCAGCTCGCGCTCGAAGTGGTCCTCGATCATGTGGAAGAGATGCGATCTCGCGGTGGGGCCGGCGATGCCGTGAGTCTTGTTTGGATAGATCATCAAGTGAAACTGTTTGCCTGCCTTGATGAGGGCATCGATCATCTGAACGCTGTTCTGGAAATGGACATTGTCATCACTCGTGCCGTGAACGAGTAATAGAGCGCCATGCAAATTGGCGGCAGATTTGGGTGCAGCGGAAGCGTCGTAAGCCTTGGCGTTGTTGGGGAGCAGACCCATGTAACGCTCCGTGTAGATGGTGTCGTAATTGCGGGAGTCCGCGACCGGAGCAACGGATACGCCCGCGCGGAAGACCGCAGAGTGCGTCATGGCATAAAGCGTCATGGAGCCGCCGTTGCTCCATCCCCAAATTGCCATACGGTCCTTGTCGAGCTGAGGAAAGCGAGTGAGGAGATCGTCGAGTGCGCCAAGCTGGTCGCGCAGTTCGATAGCTCCGAACTGGTCTTTGAGTGCGGCCATAAACTTTTTGTCCCGGTTGGGGGTACCACGGTTGTCGACGGTGAAGACGGCAAAGCCGCGCTGGACGAGGAGTTGATGAAAGAGGAAGGTGCCACCGCCCCAGGCATCCGTGACGGTTTGCGCGGCGGGCCCGCCGTAGACGTAGACAATGAGCGGAATTTTGTCAGGCGGATTCGAGGGCAGCATGAGCTGGCCGTAGAGAGGAGTGCCATCCTCGGCGTGAAAGTCGAGGTATTTGGGCTCGATCAATCCGTAGTCCGTAATGCTACGAGGTTCCCAAAACTTGCCGCATGCTCCATTAACAGAACATAAAGAGAAACGCCAGGGCTGCCTGGCGGAAGTGGCTCTGGATACAAAGTGCTTGCCATCGTCGGAGAACTCGGCGTGTTCGGAGCCTGCGTCCGTGGTAAGCCGGTGGAAGGCACTGCCATCCAGCTGAATTCCATAAGCGTGCTGCTGGCGGGCGTCGCCTTCGTTAGCGGTGAAAAAAACCGAGGTGGAATTGTCGTTGGCTCCCTCGGCCACGGCTTCAACGGCGAGAACCTCAAAATCGCCGTGAGTGAGTTGCCGTTCGAGCTTGGCATCGGCAACTAAAGGATCCGAGGTATCGAAGCTGTAGAGGTAGATGTGGGTGTGGCCATCGCGCCAGCTGGTCCAAAGAAAGCGGCTGGTTCCGTTCGGAGCTGTTTTCAGGATTCGGAAATCATCGTTGATATTAATCCAGGCATCGCTGGTTTCACTGAGGACCTTGCGAAAGCGGCCAGAATTCACGTCGATAAAATAGAGGTCGATCTGGTCCTGACGGCGATTAAGAACTTGCGCCCACACAATGCCCGCATTGACCCAACCAAAGCGTGGGATGTAGAGATTCGCTGCATCTTTGCCGGAGTCTGGTAGTGGTGTGATCCATTTGACCTTGTCATTGCCGACATCCACAACACCGAGACGGACGATGGGATTCGGATCGCCTACTTTGGGATATCGTTCTTTCTCGACCCTGGGATGGGTGGGGATCCAGTCCGTGATGGGGTAAGAGGGAACGTGGGTTTCGTCCATCTGGAGGAACGCGATCTTGCGGCTGTCGGGCGACCAGAACTGATTGCTGCGGACACCAAGCTCTTCGGCGTAGACCCAATCGACCTCGCCGTTGAGAATGTCGTCGTCTTCCTCCGGAGACACCAGGTGCTTCTTCCGCTCATTCTTGTCTTCGTTTTTGAGCGTGGTGTTTCCCGCTGAGGTAATCTGCTTCTCCTTCTGTCCGTTGACGGGCTGGACGAAAAGATTGTGCTGGCGAATGTACGACACGACCTTGCCGTCGGGGGAGAATTTGGGGTCGCTGGAAGATTCAGGACTGGAGGTGAACTCGACTGCTGTTCCATTGTCGATACGGAACAGCCAAAGCTGGCCGTGGGAGTCGAAGAGGATGTGCTTGGAATCCGGCGCCCAGTGGTAGGCTGCGACGCCATAGCGGGAAAGACGCTCCTTCTCGCGCTCATCCTGAATCTTACTGAGGGGCGGGGCAAGGTGAGAAAGCTGGTCTTCGGTGACGAGAACGCGTTTTTCGCCGGTCGTGGCATCGATGAACCACAGTTCGCCGTGATCGCCGGAATCGTCACGCTGCACGAAGGAGAGGCGGGCACCATCCGGACTCCATTTGAAAACTTCGGGAGGGCGGCCCGTCAACCCGCCCTCAGCGAAAATAGACTCGATGGTGAGCGGCTTGGTTTGGGCGGCGAGCGTGGTGGAGAGGGCAAGGAGAATTAGGAGATGTTTCACATTGAGCTCCGGGGGACTGACAAGTGTAGAGGCGAGGAAGGGATTGCGTAAAGGGGGTTAGCTCTTATGGCATTAAGCTCAAAAACGCGGGCGAGGGCGTACGCGCCATAGGACGCAAAAATACCCCGTCCCCGTTCGCAAAGTACGCGGACAAGGACGAGGTATTTTTTATTTCATATATAGAACATATTCCTACCAGACGCGGCAGGCGTTTTCGTGGGCCATGGGTTGACCTTTCTTACAGCCGAAGGCCTGTTGGAATTCCGGCATATTCGCAACCGTGTTGTTGACGCGGTATTTGGGAAAGGAGTGTGGGTTGGTGAGCACCAGGGTGCGCAGCGCTTCCGGACGCATCTGGTCGCACCAGCCGTTTGCAAAAGAGAGGAAGAAGCGCTGGCGCGCGGTCCAGCCATCCTCGCCTTTGTCATCGAGAGACTTGCCTTCCTTCTTGAGCGCGGACTCGAGAGCCATGAGGGCCAAGTAGATGCCGCCGTTGTCGGCGGTGTCTTCGCCTTGGGTGAGGTGTCCGTTCTGCTTGACGCCAGGACCTGCTTCGGGAATCTCCTGCGTGTATTCGTCGGAGATGCACTTGCCACGCTCGTCGTAGGCCTTGGAATCTTCCGGCGTCCACCAGTCGCGGAGATTGCCGGTGGCGTCGAACTGGCGGCCCTGGTCGTCGAAACCGTGGATGATTTCATGACCGATGACAGCGCCGATCCCGCCATAGTTCACCGCGGCGTCATATTGCTTTTCAAAATACGGGGGTTGAAGAATACCCGCTGGGAAGTTGATGGTATTGAGTTGCGGATCGTAATAAGCGTTGATGGTGGGTGGCGTCATGCCCCACTCGCCACGATCGACCGGCTTGCCGACTTTGAGGAGCTGGCGGCGGTACTCGAACGTGGTGGACGCGTGCACGTTATGCAGATAGCTATCGCTGGAAATCTTGAGCGAGGAGTAGTCGCGCCACTTGTTGGGATAGCCGATTTTGTCCTCGATGCCTTGCAGCTTCTTGGCGGCTTCTTCCTTCGTCGTGGGGCTCATCCAGTCGAGCGACTTGATGTCTTGATTCAGAGCGGCTTCGACGTCATGCACCAGGTTCACAACGCGCTGCTTACTCTCCGGAGGAAAGGCTCGAGCGACGTACGCTTGGCCGAGAACTTCGCCGAGATCGCGGTCAGCTGCGCGGACGCAGCGGCGCCAGCGCGGCTGCATTTTTTCAGCGCCGGCGAGAGTGTGTCCGTAGAAGCCCCAGTTTTCCTCAACGAAGGCGGGCGACAGATAAGGCGCGGATCCGTGGATAAGATGCCAGCGCAGGTATGTCTTCCAGTGCTCGAGGGGATGCTGCTGCACGAGCTGGTCGAGGGCCTTGAAGAAATCGGGCGAGGTAACGATGTAGTGGTGCGTGGGGGGCGCGCCGACGAGCTCGATGTAGCGTTTCCAATTGAGAGATGGCGTCAGCGCCTGCACCTGTTCGAGAGACATCTTGTTGTTGAGCTTCTTGGGGTCGCGGCGGCTGACGTTATCCATGGCAGCCTTGGCGAGAGCTGTTTCCATCATTAGAACCGTATCTGCACTCTTCGCAGCTTCTTCTTTGCTTTCCCCGGAGAGCTCAAACATTTTACGGACATGGGCTTGATATTTGCTGCGGATTTCGACGGACTTCGCGTCATCTTTGAGGTAGAAGTCGCGTCCCGGGAGAGCCATGCCCCCCTGGTCAACCTGGAGGACCACGAGCGAAGCGTCATCGAAGTCCTGGCCGGAGCCGAAGCCGAACATGGGCGCATTGGTTTGATTGTCATCGCCCTGCCATGCGCCCGGAAGAGTCTGGTGCAGGTGTGCCACCTCGTCGATGAGGCCGGCTTTGTCTTTCATGGCGTGAATGCGTTGGAGTTCGGGAGCGAGGTCGCGAATACCAGCGGCGTCGATACCTTTTTCATCCATGCAAGCGGCCCAGTAGTCGCCGACCTGCTGCTCAATCTGGGAACGGCCGGTTTTCTTGGCAGCGGCTAGCTCCATGGTTTCGCGGGAGACATTGAGATTCCAGATGTTGAGGCCGCTGCCCGTGCCCCAAACGACCTGGTCAGCGGGGATAGGGTTGGCGGCAAACCACTTGTTGCAGGAAAATTTGTAGAAATCCTGGCAGGGATCGAGCGAGCGGTCGGCCTGATCGGGGTTAAAGTGCTGGAGTTTACCCTCGCCGGAAGACTGGGCGGAGATAAAGGGCACGGATGTCATCGCTATCGTGCCGAAAATGGAACACATTAGAAGAAGTTTGGCAATTCGCATGGAGGTTTCCTTGTTCTGCGTCGAGTATTGTGTTGGCGCTCGTGGCTCAAGTCAGGGGACGGGTTATTGTAGCGGGTAGAGGGAGGGTTGGGGAATCTAGACAAGCGTGCAGTGTTATGTTGTGGACCAAGCAAAGAGGAGCTTCGCTCCGCTGGGGCGGCCGAAGTGGGCCGCCACCACGCAGTCCTTAAATATCTAGATTCTTCACATCAAGAGCGTTGTCTTCAATGAATTTGCGACGGGACTCGACGTCCTCGCCCATGAGCGTGGTGAAGATGGCTTCGCACTCCGCAATGTCTTCAAGCTTGACGGAGAGGAGCGTGCGCGACTCCGGATTCATGGTGGTGGACCAGAGCTGTTCGGCGGTCATCTCGCCAAGACCTTTGTAACGCTGGACGATGAAGTCTTTCTTGCCTTCGCCGAGAACGTAGTCGAGAAGCTCGCGAGGTGTTGACTTTTCGACAGGCTCGCGCTCGGGGCCACGTTTGACGGCCTTGGCGGATTTCTTGTCAGCCTTTTCTTCCACACTCATTTCCGCGGACTCAGCCTCACCGGTTTCGTCTTCGGCTTCTCCGTTCTTCGTGGCGGATGCAGCTTTGCGAACGTGCTCAACCACGAAAGGTGGTTCTAGATTGGCCTCGATCAGACGGTACTTGGCGATCATTTGGCGGTACTCGGCGGTGGAGGCGAGCTCCCAACGAATAAAGTACTCGGCGCCCTGGCTGCTGACGTAGGAGACTTCCCAGAGATTGTGTTCCTCATCGAAGCGCGTTTGCACGCTCTTGAAGCCACGTTCCTTGGTCATGGCCTTGAGAGCCTTTTCCAGTTTTTGCAACTTCGGGGGCAGGGTGTTCTTGTCGCCTTCGAAGTCGGCGCGCTTCGCCAGGTCGAGGCCGGGGAGCAGCTCCGTAACTTTTTCGTCGCGCAGGCGCTTGCCAACTTTGTCCGCGAAGCCGAGATACTCATTCAACAACGTGATGAACTTCGCGAGCGCCGAACCTTCCAGCTTGGCTGCACCTTCTCCGTAACGAACGGTGATGCCTTCGGAGGCACGCTTCACCATGACTTTGACGAACTCACGGTCATCCTTGATGAACTGCAGCGACTTGCCCTTCTTGATAGAGTAGAGTGGCGGCTGCGCAATGTAGACGTGACCGCGCTTGATGAGCTCCTGCATGTGGCGGAAGAAGAATGTGAGCAGCAGGGTGCGGATGTGGGAACCGTCGACGTCGGCATCGGTCATGAGAATGATCTTGCCGTAACGGACTTTGGATGGGTCGAAGTCATCTTTTGAGATGCCGGTGCCGAGGGCGGTGATCATGCAACGAATTTCCTCGTGTGCGAGCATCTTGTCGTAACGAGCTTTTTCCACATTAAGAATCTTGCCCTTCAATGGGAGGATGGCCTGAAAGCGGCGGTCACGGCCCTGCTTGGCGGTGCCACCGGCGGATTCTCCCTCGACCAGGTAGAGTTCGCAGCGCTCGGGCTGGCGCTCGGAGCAATCGGCGAGCTTGCCC
>CAZUCC010000029.1:0-53719 GCA_964619065.1 uncultured Acidobacteriaceae bacterium
GGTGATCTTCATTCGAGGGAAGCTACATCCCGAATCGGAAAATCCGATTTCAAGGCTTACGCAGGCACTCTATTTGCCGATTTTAAGAGTCTGCCTGAAATACCGTAAGACAACGTTGCTGCTGAATCTGGTCTTCCTGGTGGTAACGTTTCCCTTGATCTTCAAGATGGGCAGTCAGTTCATGCCGCCGTTGTTTGAAGGCTCATCGCTCTACATGCCGACGGCGCTTCCCGGTATTTCAATCACGCAAGCGTCCAAGCTCTTGAAGGAAAAGGCCCGGCTTCTCCGGCCTTTTCCAGGATTTGACACCGTCTTCGGCTCCATCGGCCGGTCCGACAGCGCGACTGACAACGCTCCGCTCGATATGTATGACACGACCGTGATGCTCAAGCCGCGCGAAAAGTGGCGGCCGGGAATGACCTATGAAAAGCTCATTCGCGCGATGGACGAGAAGCTCCAATTTCCTGGGCTGACGAATACATGGACCATGCCAGTGCAAAACCGCCTCGCCATGGCTCTCACGGGGATCAAGACACCCGTGGGAATGAAACTTCAAGGGACGAATCTGGAGCAAATCGAGCAGCTCGGGGCACAAGTGCAGAAGATTCTTTCGGAGTTACCGCAGGTACGTTCGGTTTTTGCCGAGCGAGTTTCGCAGGGCTTTTACATCAACGTAGACGTCAATCGTCCAGAAGCGGCGAAATACGGTTTGACCATTGCCGACGTACAACAGGCGGTGGAATCGGGCATTGGAGGTATGAATGTTGCCGAAAACATCGAAGGCCGCAGCCGCTATCCGATCAATGTTCGCTACCAGCGTGATTTTCGCGACAACGTCGGAGAGCTGAGTCGCGTGTTGATTGCGACACCTTCTGCCGCACAGATACCGATTTCCGAAGTGGCCAAGATTTCGTTTTCGCGGGGGCCAGCGATGATCCGCGACGAAGAGGGCCAGCTTACGGGATATGTCTACATTGATCTCAATAGCACCGACTACGGTGGTTTTGTAGAGCAGGCGAGCAAGATGCTTCGGCAAAAGTTGCAGTTGCCTGCCGGATACACCTATCAGTGGTCTGGGGAATATGAATTTCAATTGCGTGCGAAGGAGCGGATGAAGATCATCTTGCCGGTCGTGTTCTTCGTGATCTTCCTCCTTCTGTACATGATTTTCCACAACCTGACTGAGGCTATGGTCCTGATCTTTCCCACGTTCTATGCCATGACGGGCGGGCTGATCTTGCAGTGGCTGCTGGGCTACAACTTCAGTGTGGCCGTGTGGATTGGATATATCGCTCTGTTTGGTGTCGCGGTCGAGACAGGAGTCGTGATGGTTGTCTATTTGCATGAATCGCTGGATAAGCGTGTGAAGTCTGGTCGTGTTCTTACAAACGCCGATATTGAGGACGCGGCAATCGAGGGTGCTGTTCATCGGCTTCGGCCAAAGCTGATGACGGTCTGTGCCGTTCTCGCCAGCCTGATTCCGATCCTATGGGCTCGTGGCACCGGTTCTGATGTGATGAAGCCAATTGCCACGCCCATGGTCGGGGGAATGATTACCTCAACCATTCACGTGCTCATCCTGGTTCCCGTGTTCTTCGTGTTGATGAAGGAGCGAACGCTGCGGCGGGGTGGGTTGTCTGAGGAACCGGCGGAATGAGGCGTTGCCGCGATCCATACTCCGTGAGTCTCTTCCTCGACCTCATGTAAACTACGTCTGCGGAAGTCGGCTCAAAAGGCGAACTCTGACGAGGGCCCTGGAGACGCGGCCGGGCGACTCTACCGTGCGCTATCAACTGGCCGTGATTGTTCTATTGGAAGGCAAAACTGAGGACGCGCGACGCGAGATGGAGTCGATCGTCAAGAGGAATCGCCCAGTGATTCTTTCCACCCGCCCAAGGTCCCGGGCAGCCACTTTATGAAGATTTCGAGAAGACAGTGGCTTTGGCTCGCGACCACATTCGGCGCTACGCGCTTGTGGGGACAGCAAAGTATTGGAGTTGCGCAAGAGCCGCTCTTTGCCGAGGTACCGGCATCCTCCAGCGGAATTTCCTGGGTACACGACAACGCGATGTCGGCCAACCACTATCTGCCGGAAACGTTGGGCCCGGGTTGCGCCTTTCTGGATTTTGACAACGATGGCTGGATGGACATCTTCCTGGTCAATAGTGGCCCCAGCGACTTCTGGAAACCGTCCAAGCCGGTTCGCAATGCCCTTTACAAAAACAATCGCAACGGAACCTTTACGGATGTGACAGAGAGCGCAGGCGTGACAGGCACGTCGTTCGGAATGGGAGTTGCGGTTGGTGACTATGACAACGACGGCTGGCCCGACATATTTGTCACAGCGTACGGCAAGTGCACTCTGTACAAGAACAACCACGATGGAACGTTCGCCGATGTGACGGAGAAGGCAGGCTTGGCTACGCCAGGGTGGACGACAAGCGCGGTCTGGTTCGACTACGACAACGACGGCAAGCTGGATTTGTTCCTTTGCAGCTTTGTCGACTATTCAGGCGAACACAAGTTCGAATGTGGCGATAACAAGATCGGCAAAAAGTACTATTGCATTCCCCGCGTCTTCCGTCCGACTACCAGCTTTCTCTATCACAATAACGGTGACGGCACCTTCACGGAGGTCAGCAAGGGAACGGACATTGCGAAAGCTCTGGGAAAAGGCCTTGGCGTGGTCGCAACCGACATTAACAACGATGGACGGATGGATTTGTTTGTGGCCAATGATACGGTACAGAACTTCCTGTTCGTGAATCGTGGCCCCGCTCCCAACAACCACTGGAAATGGGAGGAGATAGCCTTGCAGGCCGGGGTAGGATTCAGTGAAAGCGGGCAATCGCGGTCGGGAATGGGAGTGGATGCTGCCGATCTCAACGGTGACGGTTGGCAGGATTTATTTGTGGCAAACGTCGATCATGAGATGTTCTCCGTCTATGAGAACAATAAGGATGAAACGTTTCGCGATGCCGCTCAGCTACACGGTGTCGCTCAAGCAACGCGATTGTTGAGCGGCTGGGGACTCAAGTATTTCGACTACGACAACGACGGCGCGGTGGACCTGATCCTTGCGAACGGGCACCCCGACGAAATGATCGATGGCTACTCCATGCAGGTGAAGTACAAGGAGCCGCTCCTTTTGTTCCACCAGGGGGACGATCACAAGCTCCACAACGTGAGCGAACAAGCCGGGCCAACTTTCCAGAAGTATTTCCCGGCACGTGGACTCGCCGTCGGAGATTTCGATAACGACGGTGCTCTCGACGTGCTGATCGGGAACAACGGTGGTCCGCCCCTGCTGCTGAAGAACCAGGCTGCGAAGGGCAATCATTGGCTGGGGCTGAAACTGGAAGGCGTACGATGCAACCGCGATGCGATCGGCGCGAAGATCTACTGGACTGCGGGCGCGAAGAAGCGATATCGCTTGAAGAATAACGGAGGCAGTTATCTGTCCTCGCACGATCCACGGGAGGTGCTGGGGATCGGGAGAATCGCCAAGATTGATGAGCTGGAGATCCACTGGCCTGCTCCCAGCAAACAAGTCGACAAGTTCACGGAACTCCCGATCAATCGATATATTCGTATCGTCGAGGGCAAGGGGATTGTCACGTGAGACGCAGGTAATGTCCGGGTCGCAATGGCAAAAGTGAAGGGCGAACATGACTATCGACCGTCGCAAAGTACTCCAAATCATCCCGGCAGTCGTTAGTGGTGCTCTTGTTCCGCCGGCCGAATCGTTTGCTTCCGTCCCACTCCTTCGACTCGAGCCTGCTGCGGAAGGATCTTTCAGACCTCTTCAGACAATCACGCTACACGGAGTTCTTGCAGGAACTGTGGTGGTGAGCGACGGGGTGGGGCAGCAGTACATCCGGCAGCCAGCGCGAGATCCGATGCCATTCAAAATTGGCGGCGCGCTCGGTACGCATGTCGTTCGCGCGCTCGATGCACGCGGAAGTGTGGCTGGGTCGCTGAGTTTCGAGGTCGATTGCACGACTGAAATCCGCGATGAAAAGAACCAGTTCCGCGAACTTGTGACGCACGTGCTCTGGACCATGATGGACTGGAACAAAGAAGCTCCGGTCAATGTGGTCCGCCACAACGGACGCGTCTATCAGTCATTCGTGAATTGGCTTTTCGATCACACTCTTACCCTGAAAGGGATGAAGTATTTTTGGCCAGAGCTTAAGGACACCATTGACTTCTACGCTGATACTCAACGCGATGATGGAATGATCTGGGAGGATTGTTACCCCGTTACGCCCGAGGCTACTTACTTCGACTGGAAATTCAGCAATGGCGATTTTGTCCGCCGGATTGACGGAGGATTCCGCCAGCTACGCCGGGCCCCGGTTGAGAGCCACGTAGAGCAGTTCTTCCTGGAAGCGTTGTACGCCACCTGGCAGGCAACCGGCGATAGCGCGTGGATGAAAACGAAACTGGATTGTGCAATCAAGGCGGTGCGCTATGCGACCAGCGACCCTTATCGTTGGTCGAAGAAATACCAACTGATACACCGCGGATACACCATCGACACTTGGGACTTCGTTTCCGACGACCAACAAAAGGTGGGGGACAATTGTGTTTTCGTGGTGCATCCGGAAAAGAGCGAGTTCGGAGTATTTTTCGGAGATACTACAAATCTTGTGATCGGATGCCGGCGTCTGGCCGAGATGCTGCATCATGCAGGCCGCGGCCCGGAAGCTCCGGAATTTTCCGCTTTAGCCGACACACTCCAGAAGCGGCTCGACGCGCTCGCCTGGAATGGCCGCTTCTATACCCACTGGATTGCTGAGAGCCCCGACTATCGGCCCGATATGGGGGTGAATACCTCGGAACAGGTGTCGCTATCCAACGCTTACTCATTAAACCGCGGGATCTCGCATGAGCAATGCGTCGCCATCCTCCAAACCTACCAGCGCATTCGGAAGGAGATGCCCGCGGATTCGCCAGGGGAGTTTTATGGAATTTATCCCCCATTTCAAAAGAACTTCCAACAAAACGAGCCGGGCGAAGTTTGGGAATACGTCAACGGTGGCGTGCTCTCGGTGGTCGCCGCGGAACTGGCACGCGGCGCCTTTGAACATGGGTTTGAAAAGTACGGGGTCGACATCCTGCTGCGTCAGAAGGCGGTCGCAGAACGGTATCGAGGCTTTCTACCGGTGGCGTTACGCGGCAAGGGTGTCGAGGCGCCGCTACGAACTTTTCAGAAGCTCGATCTCACCGGTATTGCCAATGCCAGCTTTCATCGAGGAATGGGGGACGTTCACGGCTGGGCGAGTGAGGGTGAGCCCACACTGGAGTATCTTCCCGGTGGCAACCAGCAATTCCAAGGTGTGCCTTTTCATGTCATGGATCTCGCTTCCAATGGCTACCGCACTTGTCTGATCCTTCCGCAACGTGCTGGCTCTGTCCAAAGTGTATCCCTGCCGGTGCACGCCAAAGCCGGCTCCGTCTACTTGCTTCATACGGCCGCAGGGCCAGAACGTACCTTGGGCATGCTTACCATGCACTATGCCGATGGAACGTTCTATTCCGAGTACATCGAAGATCACGAGAACATCGGGTCATGGTGGGAACCACACGATAGCCAATACGTACGCGAGGGTCCGAGAACCCACGACCGGTTGCGCATTGCCTGGCAAAAAGCAAGCCAAGGATTTCCCGCTGTTGGAGTCTATGCCGCAGGGTTCAACAATCCTCATCCGGAGCTCGAGATCGCCGCTCTCGAATTTGTGCCGGGCATCGGAAATGGGAAATGGATGGTGCTCGCGGGAACGCTGAGTGATGCACCGATGTTTTTCGCGCCCTACGATGATCTATCCAGCGGAATCCCGGATGGCTGGAGTGCCGAAATCATCTACGCGCTGGTAGAAGGATTGGCGGGCGTGGTTGACGATGGGGTGGCCTTCAGCAGGGTCTCGCTCACACCGCGATGGGAGGCGGCGGGAATTAATACCGCAGACGTAACTATCAGGTATCCAGCTTCGCGAGGGTATTGCAGTTACCGTTATGAGCAGGATCGAGCAGGAAACCGCATCCTGCTGGAGTTCACCGGCAACGGGCAGATCTTCGAGGTTGCGGTGCTCTTGCCCAAACATGCCGAACTCAGAGCTGCTAGGTTGGACGGCCGTCTCGTGGCTGCCAGGATAAGGACCGTGGAGCAATCCAGATACGCACAAGTCAGCGTAAAGGGCGGCGGGGTACATCAGGTGGAGCTGGACTTGTCCTAATCTCTGACTGTGGATTTCAGCCTCAACCAGCCGCCTTCGGGTTGGGTTGCATCATTAAAAGCATGATTGCCCGTCAAGGTTCTCCCGAGACCGTGATTGCCATGAATTACAAATACATCCATTCCCTGCCCAATTGCCTCTTAAGAATGAGTAAGATAATGCGTATGATGGAGATTGGCGTTGTGCTCCTTCCAGTTAGGCATCCACACGAGATCTGTTGCTCCAGGGGCCGTGCCTGGCGATATTGATCCCTATGCGTTTCAGACACTTACGGAGATTGGGCCCGTTTGCGCAGGTCGTCCTGATGTTCGCAGGAACAGCATTGGGGCAAAGTACGACGCGGGTCAGTCTTGATCAGGCCATTGATCTGGCGCTGGCGCACAACCATTCGCTCAAGGCCATGCGAACCTTGATTCTTCAGAATCAGGCCGAGGAGATCACGGCGAACCTTCGGCCCAACCCGACTTTATCGGCGGATAGCCAGTTCCTTCCGTTTTTTAGCCCGCAGGATTTTTCCGGGGACAATCTGAACGAACTGCAGCAGTTCGATCTTGGACTTGGGTATCTTTTCGAACGCGGTCACAAGCGGCAGCGGCGGTTGCAAGCAGCTCGCGATCAAACGGCGGTGACGCGGGCGCAAGTCGCCGACGCGGAACGAACCTTGGCGTTTAGTGTGGGACAGCAGTTCGTCAGCGTATTGTTGGCGGAATCGACGCTTGAGTTTGCCTTGCAGAGTCTCAAAGACTTTCAGCAGACCGTCGATATTGGAGACGCCCAACTTAAGGCGGGAGCCATTGGGGAGGGTGACTATCTCAAGATCAAGTTGCAACTTCTGCAATTCCAAACCGACGTTTCCTCGGCGCGGCTAGCACGAGTGCAGGCGCTGGTCAGTCTGCGCCAGTCGCTGGGATACAACGCCGTAGCGGAAGATTATGATGTGGTGGGCGATCTGACGTATGAGCCGCTGAAGATGAAACTGGAAGATTTGCAGGCGAAGGCGCTGCTGGAGCGACCGGACTTCCGTGCCGCAGACCTGGCGATCGCCGCGGCGCAGAGCCAGATTCTTCTGGCAAAGGCGAATGCCAAAGTGGACGTGAATGGCACGTATGCGTTGTCACATGTTGCCGGGTCTACGACGACTTCCCTCTTCGCGAGCTTTGACCTGCCGTTCTTCAATCGCAATCAAGGCGAGATCGCGCGGACCGGTTACGCGCTCACGCAGGCGCAAGAACAACAGCAATCGGCGAGCGATACGGTTCTTGCCGACGTTGCGAACGCGTATGGCGCCGTCCAGAGCAACGATGAGGTCGTGCAACTCTATACGTCCGGGTATTTGAAGCAGGCTCAGGATTCGCGCGACATCAGCGAGTATGCGTATAAACGTGGCGCAGCGAGCCTGCTCGATTTTCTTGACTCTGAGCGCAGTTACCGGTCGGTGCAACTGGCCTATCGGCAAGCACTGGCATCCTATATGACGGCTTTGGAACAGTTAAAAGAAGCGGTGGGAACGAGGAACCTGCCATGAACATGCGCAAGAATCTTGGGCGAATCTGGGCTCCGTTGGCGGCCGTATCGGCGATGTTGCTGATATTGGCCGGGTGCGATGGAGCCGGGTCGAATGCCGCCGCGAACGGAAGCGCAAAGAATCCCAACAGTCCTGAGTTGTTCACGATCCCGCAGGACCAGATGGCGCACCTGCAAGTGCTCACGGTTCAGCCTATGACCCTGACTCGCACCCTGCGGCTGACGGGGGCCGTGGCGTACAACAGTTTTCGCACAACGCCGGTGATCACGCAGGCGAGCGGACCGGTCAGCCGGATCGTGGTGGTTCCCGGACAGAAAGTCAGCAAAGGCACGCCCCTGTTGTACGTAGCGAGTCCGGATTACTCGCAGTTGCGCACGAACTACATCAAGGCCCGGGATGCCTATGCTTTTGCACAAAAATCCAATGCTCGAGCGCAAGACTTGTACCAGCATCATGCGATTGCAGAACAGAGTTTGGAACAGGCTCAATCGGTAGAGGTGCAGGCAAGCGGGGACCTGGCGTCGGCACAAGCCGCCCTGAAGGTTATGGGAATTACAGATCTCGACGCTCTCGTGAATGGTCCGCCTTCGTTTGAGGTTCCGGTAAGAGCGCCGATTAGCGGTGAAGTCGTGGAGCAGGATGTATCGGCGGGACAACTCCTGCAGACAGGCACAACCCAATGTTTCATGATTTCGGACACCGGCAGCGTCTGGGTATTGGCGAATGTCTATCAGAAGGACTTGCCCTATGTGCGCGTTGGGGATGCGGTGACAATTCAGACGGATACTTACCCGCAAGTTTTCCACGGAAAAATCTCTTATGTTGCGGCGTCGCTGGACCCGAGCACGCGCACTTTGCAGGCCCGCATCGAAACCGGGAATCCTGGCGAAAAACTGAAGAAGGATATGTATGTGACCGCAACTGTAAATGCTGGCAAGATCTCCAGTGCCATAGCGCTGCCGGATGCGGCCGTGTTGCGCGACAGTGAAAATCAGCCGTTCGTTTATGCCGCAACATCTGCGAATCAGTATGGGCGGCGAACGGTGACTCTCGGCGAGAGCGTGAATGGACAGACGCAGATCACCAGCGGACTCAAGGCGGGGGACCAAGTCATTGGAAATGGCAGCGTGTTCGTGCAGTTTGCGAACTCGCTGCAGCGGTAACGAAAGTTGATTTCGTCGGCCAGTCTCTAAGCCCTGTCGTTCTGAGCATAGCGAAGGGATCCTGAGACGCTGGTAGCGGAATGGCGGTTCGCAAGCTTTCCCACCGGCAAGCGGCACAAGAGAAAGCTGCAGAGAGAGTCGGCTTAAGTCCAGGGTGCAGGGATTCTTCGGTGCGCTCAGGATGGCAGTTGTCAAAAGATCTACTGGTTCCACACATTCAACGCAAGGATAGTGTCCACCACACCGGATGATCCATCGAAAATGATCCACCGAATCGTCCAAGCAGCGCTGCGGCAACGGTTCCTGGTACTCATGCTGACCGCGTTCATCACGGTCGGAGGAATTCTGTCGTTCCAGCGCATGCCGGTGGATGCCTATCCCGACCTCTCGCCACCCCAGGTGGAAATCACGACCCAGTGGCCGGGCCATGCGGCGGAGGAGGTGGAACGTCTGGTTTCCCTTCCCCTCGAAACGGCGATGAACGGTGTTCCCCACATGGTCGTGATGCGATCCATATCGCTGTACGGTCTGTCCGACATCAAGCTCACGTTTGAAGATAATACCGACAGTTATTTTGCACGGCAGATTGTGTTTGAGCGGCTCGCGGACGCCACACTCCCGGCCGGAGTAGCTCCAGGCGTCGCACCGTTGTTTAGCCCCAGTGGGTTGGTTTATCGCTATGTGCTCGAAAGTCCCGACCGCAGTCCGCAGGATTTAAAGACAATTGAGGACTGGGTGGTCGAGCGGGCCTACCGATCTGTCCCCGGAGTGGCGGACGATTCCGGTTTGGGCGGAACGGTGATGCAGTACCAGGTGCTACTCGACCCGGCAAGGATCTACGGATACCACTTGACGGTCCCCCAGGTGAATGCAGCTTTGGCCGCGAATAATTCCAATGCCGGAGGCGGATTTTTTTCTCAGGGCGGACAGTTTTCCTACGTTCGCGGCATAGGGCTGGTGCGCAACACAGAGGACATTGGAAATATTGTGGTGGGCGCCAGCAAAGGTGTGCCCATTCGCGTGCGCGATATAGGAGATGTAAGCATCGGGCACGCACCGCGCCTGGGTCAATTTGGCTTCCAGAAAAACGACGATGCCGTGGAAGGCGTCATTCTCATGCTGCGCGACGGACAGACGCAAAATGTGCTGCAAGGAGTGGAAGCGAAAACGGAGGAACTGAACAGCCGGATACTGCCGAAGGACATTAAGGTTCACCCCTTCTATGACCGCAGCACCTTAGTCGAACTGACTACCGAAACCGTGGAAAGCAATCTGCTGCGCGGCATGGTGCTAGTCCTGATCGTACTGATTTTCTTCCTCGTCAGCTTCCGCGCGGCCGTCATCGTCGCGATCACAATCCCCCTGTCTTTGTTGTTTGCATTCATCGTGCTGCACGCGCACGACGTGGCGGCGAATCTTCTCTCGATCGGAGCTATTGACTTTGGCATTGTCATCGACGGCACCGTTGTGATGATGGAGAACATCTACCGGGAACTGGCATTGCGCGAGGGGCAAAGCTACAGCCTCAGCGAAGTCATTCTGACAGCGGCGAAAGATGTAGACCGTCCCATTTTTTACTCGGTCGCAGTCATTATTGCCGGGTATTTACCCATTTATGCACTGACTGGTCCAGCCGGGAAGTTATTCCATCCCATGGCGGAAACGATGTCTTTCGCCCTGATCGGCGCTCTGATCCTGACGCTGACCCTGGTCCCCGTCTTGGCCTCGTACTGGTTCAAAAGCGGAGTACGTGAGAAGCAAAATCGCGCCGTGGACTGGATGAAAGAGAAGTACGCCAAGCAGTTGGATTGGGCGCTTGATCGCCCCAAAACAACCATGGTGATCGCAGCCTTGATCTTTGGTGCGGCGCTGCTGCTGGTGCCCTTTATCGGCGGTGAGTTCCTGCCTCACCTCGACGAAGGCGCCCTCTGGATCCGGGCGACGATGCCTTACACGATTTCCTTTGAGGAGTCGAGCAAGATTTCCCCGCAGATTCGCGACATTCTCATGTCGTATCCACAAGTCACGATGGTGGGTTCCGAGCACGGACGGCCCGACGATGGTACCGATCCCACAGGCTTTTTTAACTGCGAGTTTTACGTGGGCCTGAAACCCTACAAAGACAAAGCGTGGAGCGGGGAGATTCGCAAGAAAAAAGAACTCATCGAATCGATCAACAAGAAGCTCACTGCCTTTCCCGGAATAGTATTCAACTATACCCAGCCTGCGGAAGACGCGGTGGACGAAGCGTTGACGGGCCTCAAGAGTGCCTTGGCGGTCAAGGTCTACGGCGAGGATCTGAACGTCCTTCAGGACAAGGCGATCCAGATCAAAAATACGCTCTCCAATGTGCGAGGATTTGGCGAACTCACGGTCGTACGCGAGCTGGGCCAGCCCAGCCTTCTGGTAGATGTGGACCGAGACAAGATCGCGCGGTATGGGATCAACGTGGCGGACGTAGAAGCCGTGATTGAAGCTGCCGTAGGCGGTCAAGCGGTCACTCAGGTCATTCAGGGAGAGAAGCGGTTCGATCTTGCGGTCCGCATGCAGCCCCAATTCCGCAGCAGCGCCCATGAAATCGGAAACCTGCTGGTAGGTACACCCGATGGGCAACAAATCCCGCTCAGTCAGCTTGCCAATATCGATCAGGGAAACGGAGCGTCGTTTATCTATCGTGAAAATAACTCCCGCTACATCGGAGTGCAGTACAGCATCGAAGGGCGTGACCTGCAACGGGCGGTGCAGGATGGCCAGGCCGCAGTGAACAAGGCCGTGACTCTGCCACAAGGTTACTGGATGGAATGGGGCGGCGAGTACAGCCAGTTTCTGGAGGCCGAAAAGCAGATGTACGTAATTGGTCCGCTGGCTGTGGGATTGATTTTCATGATTTTGTTTGCACTCTACGGAAACTTGAAGTTTCCGGTGACGATTGCCCTGGGTGTAATCATGACGGAACCAGTGGGTGCGCTTGTCGCACTGAAGCTTACGCACACTCCGTTCAGCGTTTCGTCAGTTCTGGGGTTGCTTGCATTGCTCGGCGTTTCGGTTGAGACCGCGGTCATCCTCGTCTCGTACATCAACAAGCTGCGTCAAGAGGGTATGGACATCCGCACGGCCACGCGGGAAGCTTCCCTGCTGCGGCTCCGCCCCATCATGATGACGGCTCTGGTAGCTTGCCTGGGATTGCTGCCGGCGGCGCTTTCCACCGCCATTGGCTCGGATACTCAGAAACCGTTCGCTATCGTGATTGTCGCCGGATTGATCTCACGGCTGTTCATCGGATTCTTCGTCAATCCCGTGTTGTATGAGATGGTGGCGCGGGAAGGGGATGTGCTGCAGGTCTGATTCACTTGCCCATCAGGAAACTTCCAACCCAAGGAATCGAGGACCCGTTTTCCTCAAGCGGGGAGTGTATTCACAAGAACTTGATTCCGCTGTAACCGAAGCGTAACAAGCGTCAACTAGCGTCCCTACGATGGGTGCCCGGAACAAATCCTGGCCGCCCTGTGAATTCACGTCTGGAAAGGACGGAAATTTGATGATAAAGATGAAGGCAGTACTTACAGGTCTGTTGGCCACAACATTGACCGGCGCGGCTTTCGCGCAGCTGGGGCCAGTCCCCAAAGGCGTTCCTCATCTGGATCACGTATTTGTGATTATGATGGAAAACCACAGCTTCAGTCAGGTTCTGAATAATCCGAATGCACCCTTCACGAACCAATATGCCAAAACCGCCAATCTTGCGACCAACTATTTCGCGGTGGCTCATCCCAGCCTGACCAATTACCTGGAGGTAGTGGGCGGGTCGAACTTCGGAGTGCAAACGGACAACAGCCCCGATTGGCACAACGGGATGTTGTGCACAACGAACCTGGCCACGGGCATCGTGGCGACCGATAACCCGCCGAGCCCGAATATCTGCCCCATCACAGGCAGCGGAACGGATGGAGCCACCGTCGTGATAGACACAACGAACGAAAGCCCCGGCAATCCGACGATCAATGTTGACGGGACCAAGGCTCACTCCTACGCAGCAAACCCGAATACGGTGGGCGAAACCATTGCCGACGAGCTCGCGGCGGCGGGAAAGAGCTGGAAGTCCTACCAAGAGAGCCTGCCCCTGGCGGGAGCGGACAATCTCAACAATAGCGATGGCTACTACACCGACACGACTGATTTCAGCCTGATCAACCCGCAACTGAATCCGCCGCTCACGCAAGCCGATTTGGTGAAGCTCTACGCGGTGAAGCACAACCCGTTTGTTTACTTCCAAAGCGTGCAAGAAGGCATGGACCCGAAGAACAGCCTGGCGAACACGGTTAACTTCAACCAACTCTACGCCGACCTGGCCTCGGGCAACGTGCCGAACTACTCCTTCATTGTGCCGAACCAGTGCAACGATCAACATGGTCGCGGCAATGCGGGCGCATTCTGCAACTTCGATCCGATCGCCGATGGTTCACAGTCGGGGCTGAACCCGGCGCTGATCTACAAGGGTGATGTGACCGAACAGCAGTTGGTGACGGCGATCCATCAGTCTCCGGCATGGAAGTCCGGCAAGAGCGTGATCGTTCTGCTGTGGGATGAGAACGACTACAGCCTCGCGCCGATTCTAAACCAAGTCGCGGTGATCGTGGATACCAATTACGGAGTCCACGGAGTACAGAGTTCGAATTTCTACACGCACTTCTCGCTGCTTAAGACGATCGAGGGAGGGTTAGGGGTAGGCTGCCTGAACCACGCCTGCGATAAGAATACGCACGAGATGGCCGACCTGTTCCGGGTGCACTAGGCTTCAACTGAAACTTACCGCTGGGCTGCAGAAAATGCAGCCCAGTTTTATTTATGGATGGAAACCTTGGATTGCTCAGCCGTTTACGATTTTCATCATGTATTCGGGATAGCGCTGACCGGCAGTAACGCCCGGTGAAAAAACGTCATGAATTCGGCGCAGGTCATCCGAGGAAAGCTTCACGTCGAGGGCGCCAATGTTCTGCTCCAGATAGGTGCGGCGTTTGGTTCCGGGGATAGGAACAATATCTTGTCCTTGTGCGAGGACCCAAGCCAGCGCGAGTTGTGAAGCGGTGCAGGCCTTCTCTTTTGCAATTTCCTGAACACGGCTCACCAAGTCGAGATTCTTCTGGAAATTCTCTCCCTGAAAGCGCGGTGAAAAACGCCGGTAGTCCTCGGCAGGCAGATCTTCAAACTGCCTGAATTGGCCGGTGAGAAATCCGCGACCCAGTGGACTATAGGCGACGAAACCAATCCCCAATTCGCGGCAGGTAGCAAGAATCTCGTCTTCGGGATCGCGTGTCCAGAGTGAGTACTCGGTTTGCAACGCTGCGATAGGGTGAATTTTCACGGCGCGGCGAAGTGTTTGTGGACTCGCCTCCGACAGACCCAGGTGCCGGACCTTGCCCTCCTGGACGAGTTCCGCCATGGCGCCAACGGTATCTTCGATCGGCGTGTTCGGATCGACACGATGCTGGTAGTAGAGATCGATGTAGTCCACTCCCAGGCGTTTGAGGCTGGCTTCACAGGAATTGCGGACGTAGTCGCGTTTCCCGTTGACACCGCGCACATTAGGCTTGCTGGGATCCCGCACGATGCCGAATTTCGTAGCCAGGATGATCTGGTCGCGCCGTCCGCGGATGGCTTGGCCGACGAGCTCTTCATTCTTGTAGGGGCCGTAAACGTCGGCCGTGTCCAGAAAATTAATTCCGAGTTCGAGTGCGCGATGGATTGTTGCGATCGATTCGTCGTCATCGCGGCCACCGTAGAACTCGGACATCCCCATGCAGCCGAGGCCAAGGGCTGAGACGTTGAGACCGGAATTGCCGAGTTGGAGGGATTGCATGATGGCTCCTAAAAACCCTTTCGACAAAATGTGGATGCGGGAAAGAGGAGTTTGGCTGCCCCCCAGGGATTCGAACCCCGATACTCTGCTCCAGAGGCAGATGTCCTACCGTTGAACGAGGGGGCAATGCTGTTCGGCGGCGGGAGAAATCTGAGCCGCAGGCTCGATTTTATGGGTAGGACGGCTTGCGGTCAACCACTGGGCTGAAGCCTGCTCGCTTCAAGTGCTTACGCGGCCATGAATGGCCTGCTCTTTCACGTTGTGCGAGCAGTATTATCGATCTGGAAAAAAGCGGCAGACAAGAGTGCGCCCTACACGAGCACGAATCCGCAGCCCTCCTGAGCGCATTTCTATTCCACTGCTTCGGCGGAAAGACCGACCTCTTCTGGGACGTCTGATCCAGATGAAGTGTTCGCGGACGGGGTAGCAGATGCGCCGTCCTCGCCCTCTTTCTTTTTCACGCGAACATTCGTAATCTTCGTGAAGCCTTCCTCGAAAGTGGGGGCTTGCAGCTTGGAGCTCATGCGCCGCATGACGTCCTCGGCCACGACGCGCTGCCGTTTCCGGTTGCGGTCGAGGCAGACATCCAGAGGCACATCGAAGAACACGGCGTGGACTTCGTAGCCGTAATCGTGGGCCAGCTTGATCCAGCCTTGGCGTTCGTGTGGAGAGAGGTTGGTGGCATCCACGTAATTCATGGGACGGCGTGCCACCAGCCGCGCCCGCAACAGCGAGCGCAGATTGGAAAATACCAGATCCTGGAAGCGTTGCTCGCTGGGATCGTCGAAGAGAAGCCCGCGCAGGAGATCGCTGGATAGTGGCGTGATGTTATTGCGCTTGAACCACGAACTCTTGCCCGATCCGGGAAGCCCAATGGAGAGCACCACCACTCCTTTATATTTCTTAGGAACGGCTGGCTCGAGCGGAGCTGATGCCTGCGCAACAAAGGGAGCATCGGCGGTTCGCACTGGAGCACGACGGCGCGGGGCTGTGTCCGTATTCGGCATTGCATCCGGCACAGCACTTGGAGGCGGCGCTGCCGCTGAAGCACCATCCACGGAAAGCTCGGCTGGTTTCGCGCGGCCACGGCCACGACGACCACGGCGGCGGCGCCCACGATTCGGTCCTGCTTCGCGTCCTTCGGCTGCGCGCTCGCTACCGCCGCCCGGGGCCTTCGCTGCTTCGGCAATATCCGTAGGATGCCCATCTGGATGCCCTGAGGAAGGCGCTGCATCCTGGCTCTCCCCACGGACCGGTGCGGAGCGCTGTGACCGCTGGGGCACGGCACGGCGGGGCGCAGGCGGCTCCGAGTGGTCGATCCGGTTCCAGCGATTGTCGTCGTCCATGGCATCGTCATGAGCAGGTGCTGCGTGACTCGGCGCTGCATCGCGAACCGGAGCGGCTCCCTGCGCATCGTAGAAGTCGGGCTGTAGCGGGGCCTGCTTCAGTTGTTCGGAGGAGGACTTCTCCGAGTCTCCGTCCTTCTTTTTACGTTTCATAAGGCGATCACGCATCCAATTACGCATAAAGGTTTATAAACATAAGCATATACCCTCGGGCAATTACGCGCACGCTGGAGAACACTTACCATAACGGATATGTAGAAAGTGCGTGCATGAAAAACTGGCGCCGGAGGGCTTCCGTTTGTCTGAGCTGGAGAAATTTTTTGAAATCGCGTTGACGTTGGATCGATGAAATCGATCTTCCCTATTTGATAAGCTGAAGTGTGATCCGGCGCATTGCTGCCCACACACTCAGCCTGCTACCATCTTCAGTTCGCACATATTCCAAACCCTTTATACCTCCTGGAGGAGTTCCATCATGGCTACCAAAGTTGGCATTAACGGATTCGGACGCATCGGACGCAACGTCCTGCGCGCCTCGCTCAATGACCCCAATGTGGACATCGTCGCAGTCAACGATTTGACCGACACGAAGACGCTCGCCCACTTGCTCAAATACGACTCGATTTTGGGAAACCTTAAGCAAACGATCAAGGCTGGCGACGGCTTCATTGAAGTGGACGGCAAGAAGATTAAGGCCTTCAAGGAGAGGGATCCAGGGGCGCTGGACTGGTCATCGGCTGGAGCGCAGGTGGTGGTGGAGTCGACCGGGCACTTTACTGATGCCGAAGGTGCCAAGAAACACATGCGCGGAACCGTGAAGAAAGTGATCATTTCGGCGCCAGCGAAGGGGGAGGACATCACGATTGTGCTGGGCGTAAACCACCAGGCCTACGGCGCGGCCAAGCACAACATCATTTCGAATGCTTCGTGTACGACGAACTGCCTGGCGCCGGTCGCCAAAGTAGTAAACGATGAGTTCAAGATCCAATGCGGCACGATGACGACGATCCACTCCTATACGAACGATCAGGTAATCTTAGACTTTCCGCACAAGGATCTACGCCGCGCACGGGCGGCCGCACTGTCGATGATCCCGACCAGCACTGGGGCAGCGAAGGCTGTATATCTCGCGATTCCGGAACTGAAAGGCAAGCTCGACGGCTTTGCCATGCGCGTACCCACACCGAACGTTTCCGTTGTCGACCTGGTGGTGTTCGTGGAGAAAAAGACCACCGTGGAAGAAATCAACGGCGCACTGAAGAAGGCCTCGGAAGCCGGGCCGCTGAAGAGCTATTTGGGGTATGAAGAGAATGAACTCGTTTCCAGCGATTTCAAGGGGAACCCTCTTTCTTCCATCGTCGACGCGCCCATGACACGCGTGGTAGCCGGTAACTGCGTGAAGGTCATCGCCTGGTACGACAACGAATGGGGCTACTCGTGCCGTGTGCGTGACTTGATCAACTACATAGCTGGCAAGGGGCTGTAGGGCTTCGGGATTCAGGAAATCATCCCTGATTGGAGGCAGAGCCGAGCTTTGCCCGGCTCGGGCGGGCGAGGCGCTCTCGGTAAACTCAGGGCAGGCTCTGCCTCTACGCGAACTAGCACGGGGGCAATTGGAGACATCAATACCATGTCCAAGCTTTCGATTCGCGATCTTTCCTTGAGCGACCGCCGCGTTTTTATGCGTGTCGATTTCAACGTTCCCATTGAAGATGGACGCGTTACCGACGACACGCGCATTCGCGAGACGCTGCCTACGATCGAGTATGCTCTGCGCCACGGCGCGCGGGTGATTCTCGGCGCCCACCTTGGCCGCCCCAAGGGCAAGGTGAATCCGAAATACAGCCTGAAACCGGTAGCCGAGCGCCTGCGCATTCTGTTGGACAAGCAGATGGGGAGTAGCCAGAACGTAGGCTTCTGTCCGGATTGCGTGGGCGAACAAGCGCAGGAGATGGCTATGAATCTGGAGCGTGGCCAAGCTTTGCTGTTGGAGAACTTGCGGTTCCATCCGGAAGAAGAGGCGAACGACGAAAGCTTCTCGAAAGAGTTGGCAAAACTCGCTGACTTTTACGTCAACGATGCTTTTGGCGCCGCGCATCGCGCCCATGCGTCGACCGCGGGCATCACGAAATTCGTGCAGAAATCCGCCGCTGGCCTGCTGATGCAGAAAGAACTCGAGTACCTGGGAAAGGCCATGCAGAATCCGGCGCGCCCGTTCGTGGCGATTCTGGGCGGGGCCAAAGTAAGCGACAAAATTGGGGTGATACAACATCTCCTGACCAAGGTGGATGCCCTGATTATTGGAGGCGGCATGGCTTATACCTTCTTGAAGGCCATGGGCCAGTCGATCGGGAAATCGCTGGTGGAGGAAGACAAGCTTGAACTCGCCAGCCAACTGCTGCAGCAAGCGAAAACGAATAAGGTGAAATTTTTGCTGCCTGTGGATCACATTGCAGCCGACCGTTTTGACGCGGCGGCTCGCACCCAAGCCATCGGCGAAGGTCAGCCGATCCCCGCCGATATGATGGCGCTCGACATCGGACCGAAAACGATTGCTCTGTTTGTCGAGGAAATTTCCTGTGCTGCCACCATCGTGTGGAATGGACCGATGGGGGTTTTCGAAATGGCTCCCTTTGCCAATGGCACCATGAAGATAGCAGAGGCAGTCGCCGAAAACGTGGGCGCAATCTCCATTGCGGGCGGCGGCGATACCGTGGCAGCGGTGCACAAAGCCGGCGTGGCGGAACAGATCACACACATCTCGACCGGCGGAGGAGCCTCGCTCGAATTTCTGGAAGGCAAGAGTCTGCCTGGCGTGGAAGCGCTGAGCGACAAGGCCTGATGGCCGAGGCCATATGCACCTCACTCACTATTTTCCTCATCTTCTTCTGAGGGAATCCGTTGTTGAAAGGAATCCATGCGCAAAAAACTAATGGCCGCCAACTGGAAGATGTACAAAACTCCCGACGACGCTCGCGCATTCGCGCGCGACTTTCTGCCGCTGGTTGCGGGGCAAGATCGTGACGAGATTGTTCTCTGCGCTCCTTACGTTGATCTCGCTGCGACGCTGGAGGCGGTGCAGGGATCGAATGTCCGAGTGGGTGCGCAGAATGTGCACTGGGAAAAGGAAGGCGCGTTCACCGGGGAGATCTCTGCTGGAATGCTGCTCACGCTCGGCGTCACGCACGTGATTATCGGGCACTCCGAGCGCCGGCAGTATTTTGCGGAGACTGACGACACCGTCAATCGTAAGCTCGAAACCGCTCTGGATGCGGGGCTCACACCGATTGTTTGCGTTGGGGAAGTTCTGGAGGAACGCGAATCTGGACTCACCGACGATGTGCTCAGACGCCAGTGCACACGCGCTTTTAGTGGAATTTCCGCCAAGAAGGCAGCTAAGCTGACCGTCGCTTACGAACCTGTGTGGGCTATTGGCACGGGCAAGACGGCGACTCCGCAAATCGCAGCCAGTGCACATGCGGTGATCCGCGGCGAAGCGGAGGAAGCGTTCGGGGCTGAATTCGCGGATGGACTGCGGATTCTCTACGGCGGGTCTGTCAAGCCCGACAACGCGAAGGCTCTCATGTCGGAATCCGAGATCGACGGCGGTCTTGTGGGCGGCGCCAGCCTGGATGCGAAGTCGTTTGCGGCCATTGTTCGCTATTGAAGAGCGTCATGGCGTTTGCAGAGTTGAAGAATGCGCGGATTCATTACGACCTAGCCGGTCCGGAAGGCGCGCCGGTTATCGTCTTTTCGAATTCACTGGGCACTAATCTTTCGATGTGGGACGCGCAGGCGTCCGAGTTTTCCCGGCAGTTCCGCGTGCTGCGCTACGATACACGCGGCCACGGGCTCTCTTCCGTTCCGCCTGGTCCCTACTCGCTGCAAGAGTTGGCGCAAGATGTGCTGGAATTGCTCGACCACGCGGAAATCGCGCAAGCCTCGTTTTGCGGACTCTCGATTGGAGCGATGACCGGCTTGTGGTTGGGACTGTGTGCCCCGCAACGCCTGCGGAAGCTGGTTGTATGCAGCGCCGCAGCAAAGATTGGAACACCCGACGTATGGAACGCACGTATTGACTCGATTCGCCGGGACGGGATGAATGCCGTGGTCCCCGGCATTTTGGAACGCTGGTTCACTCCGGCATTTCGCGCACGCTCACCGGAAGCTGTGGAGACCACGCGGCACATGCTGGAGAGTGCTTCCGTAGATGGGTACACGGCCTGCTGCGCGGCGGTGCGCGATACGGATTTGCGCGAGACGGTCTCTGCAATTCGCTTACATGCGCTAGTTGTCACAGGAGCGCAGGACCCTGTGACGCCGCCGACGGATGGCCACTTCCTGACGAAACACATTCCGGGTGCGCAATACCTAGAACTGCAAGGGGCACATCTTTTTAATGTAGAGTCGGCAGCAGAGTTCACGGCGCACGCCTTGCATTTTCTCAATACACCCTGACTGCGCTAGTCTTGTATGCTGACTGGTGCGCTGCCCGGCATGCTCTCTGATTCATGCTTCCTGATTGAGGACATTCCATGACCTTCGAAAATATAGTATTCGAAAAAAAGAATGCTATCGGTTACGTGACCGTGAACCGGCCCAAATCACTGAACGCGCTGAATATGGCCACGATGGAGGAGTTGCGAGCTGCCTTCACGGACATCAAGAACGACAGCAGCCTGCGCGCCGCAATCCTGACAGGAGCGGGCGAGAAGGCTTTCATCGCTGGAGCGGACATCCATGAACTGGCGCAACAGGACGCGGTATCGGGTAAGGAATTCGCACATCGTGGTCAGTCCGTGTTGGATCTGATCGAGAATCTGGGGAAGCCCGTGATCGCGTGTATCAACGGATTTGCGCTGGGCGGTGGCTGCGAAATCGCGCTGGCGTGTACCCTGCGCCTGGCCAGTGAGAACGCGAAACTTGGCCAGCCTGAAGTAAAGCTGGGCATCCTCCCCGGATATGGGGGCTCGCAACGGCTACCGCGGCTGGTAGGGAAAGGGATCGCCATGCAACTGGTGCTGACGGGCGAAATGATTAGCGCGCAGGAAGCCTACCGCGTCGGTCTGGTGAACGAGATAGTCGCGGCCGCAGACTTGATTGGCCGAGCCGAAGCGATGGCCGGGAAGATCGCCACCAACGCGCCGCTCGCGGTGCAGTACGCCATGGAGGCGGTGAACAAAGGCATGGAGATGACGTTGGCGGAGGGCCTTTTTCTGGAAGCTGCGCTGTTTGGGGTATGCTGCTCGACGGCCGACAAGAAGGAAGGCACATCTGCGTTTCTGGAAAAAAGGCCTGCGCAGTTTCAAGGCAAGTAGTCTTCGATAATTCTGCGAATTCTCTTCAAATATTGAGGCTGATACGCTTGCTCGAAAAATCGCTCCCAAGTTCGTACTACACGTCTCCCGAGATATTTGCCCGGGAACGGGAACTTATTTTCGGCCGGGAATGGTTTTGCGCGGGCCGTGAGGAGGACCTGCCAACGCCCGGCGACACACTGGTGCTCGACGTTGCAGGCGAAAGTGTCCTCGTGGCCCACACGAAAGCTGGCAAACTCAAAGCGCACTATAACGTATGTCGCCATCGTGGTTCGCGGCTATGCACGCCACAGCAAGATGCTCGTTGGAACGTGAAGCTGCCGGGGGGCGTCACTTCGGCGGGCACGATTCGATGTCCGTATCATCAGTGGACTTACAGTCTCGATGGGCAGCTCCTGAGTGCTCCGTTTCTGAATGAAGCGGAAGGGTTTTCCAAGAGCGACTTTTCTCTCTATCCCGTGCATCTTCAGACTTGGGGTGGATTTATTTATCTCAATTTCACAAAGGGCATGCCGGAGAAAAGCCTGTTGCAACAGCTTGGTGCTGGCGCCGAAAGGTTGGTGCGCTATCCTTTGCAGGAACTGCGCACCAGGCACGAGATCACCTACGACGTCGCGGCGAACTGGAAGCTGCTCTTAGAGAACTACAACGAGTGTTACCACTGTGGAGGGGTTCATCCAGAGTTGTGCGAGGTGGTTCCCGATTTCAAGCGTGCGGGCGGTTTCAGTTTGGACTGGGAACGCGGTATTCCGCATCGTGCAGGCGCATACACATTCACGCGCTCTGGAACCACAAACCGTGCGCCCTTCTCTGGACTTAACGAAGATGAAAAAGTTCGCCACAAGGGTGAATTGCTCTATCCCAATCTGATGTGCAGCGTGAGTTGTGATCACGTAGCTGCATTTTTGCTTTGTCCGCAAGCCCCAGACCGTACGCGGATTGTTTGCCGATTTTTATTTCATCCCAGCGAAATTGCGAAGCCGGACTTTGATCCATCGGACGCGGTGGAGTTCTGGGACTTGGTCAACCGCCAAGACTGGGCGATTTGCGAGCGCGTGCAGCTTGGTGTGCAGACTCGCGTGCATGAGTTTGGATATTACGCCCCGATGGAGAATCCTAGTTTGGATATTCGGCGGTATGTGCGGGAGCGGTTGGGTGTGACGTAGAAAGATATTGCGGCACTTCGCTCCGCAGGGCAGGCCGGGGCCCGCCCCTAAGTGAGTTTCACTCGGTCCCTCTTTTTTAAATAATAGAACAACGCTCCCAGGCCTAGCAGTGCCCCCGACGATCCGATAATCTTGACTACCGCTAGAACTTTGTTGGGCTCGTCGGGCGGCGGCAATAGGGACAGGAAAATTGTGACTAACGTCGTCGTGAACCCAACACATGCGACGAGCTTAGCCACACGCGTGCCGCCGGGCACGCGAATCACATCGGGTCCGGCCGGTACGCGCTGCAGCCTGTACATGGCGGCAAACAGATATAGATACGGCACGAAGTAGGTGATAATCCCCATGCTCACCAGAATGTCGTAGGCTCCCTTCACGCTTGTGCCCGCTTGCGCCAGGAAGATAAATAGCGCGCCAATGGTGGCTTGCAAGATAAGAGCGACGCAGGGCGTTCCCCAACGAGGATGGAGACGTCCAAAGGCTGGGGGAAGGAAGCGGTCGATCCCGGCTACGAATGGGAGGCGCGCCGTTGCGGCAAGATATGCGCCGGAAGACCCCAGATTGCTGAGGGCGATCAACGCGGCGGCGACCGGAACAACTGCATACCAGCCGACCTTCCCTGCTGTTGCCGATATGGCCTGCATCAGCCCCTGGAGATCGTTGACTTCATTTGCCGGCAGGGCCAGCAGCACGCAGACCGTTCCGAAAATGTAACAAATTGTGACCAAGAGGCCCGCGCTTAACAGAGCACGCGGCATGGTACGGCGGGGATTTTTGATCTCACCTGCTATGAAAGAGGCGGTTTCGCACCCACCGAACGCGAAGGTCAGCGTGGCCCAGAGTCCCATGTCTTTCCAGTGCGTGTGGGGGATCATGGTAGCCACAGTGAACGAGGTGGCCGAACCGAAGCGGTGCCACGCATAGAGTCCCATGACAATCACAATCGCGGCAGGCACCCACATCCCAAATGCGCCAAGATTGTGCAGCCACTTCCCCACGTTCAACCCAACCAGATTGAGGAGCGTGATGAGAGCAAGCGCTATCAGGGAAAACCAGATGTAAAAACTGGCGCTGGCGGAGAGTCGTGACCACCCTCCCCGGATGAAGAGTGCGTTGCTGGCGGCAAAATAAAGTACTGCCGGAAAGTAAGGTAGATTGCTGGTCCAATAAGAAAAGCCTGACATGTAGCCAGCGAAGTCCCCGAAGGCGCGTTTGCTCCAAACATAAAGTCCGCCCTCGTCGGGATACCTGGATGACAACTCGAGCACTGAGAGTGCCAGCGGTGTGTAGAAACAAAACCAAGCAATACCCCAGATGGCAACTGAACTCGGCCCTGAAGCGGCGGCGGTTGCAATCCAGCGAAGGCTGATTCCGGTAACAATGTAGAACAAAACCAAGTCGGCGAGCCCCATGACGCGCGGAGGTTGCGCACCGGCTAGCCCGTGGGGCTCAACGTGGTTGCTGGCAGAGAGATCGGTCAATTCGCCTCTTTTTTACAGACTGCGTTGCGGCCTGTCCATAAGACCGCAATGGCAAGGGAGCTCAATCGTCGGCGTACTCAAATTCCGCTTTGATCGGTTGGCCTTCGGCAAAGCGGCCTGGGCGGAAGGCGGAAATGTCGACAGTTTTCCCCGCCCCGTCGAGGAGTAGCTCCGCAAACACCAGTCCGACCGCAGGAGAAATCTTGAATCCCATGCCGGAGAAACCCGCGGCGACATGTAATCCGCGGATGCTGGGAATTTCGCCGAGAAGCGGACGCGAGTCGGGCGACATGTCGTACACGCCAGTAACACCGCGCATCATCTCTGCATGCTGCAACTTGGGCATACGGCGGCAAGTCCGTTCGACAATGTCTTCCACCGAATCATCTGCGGGACGTTGGGGAAAGTTATCAGGATCGACGCCGCGCTTCCCAGAGAAATCTCCGATCAGTGTCTTGTCGCTCGCATCGGAGCGAAAGTAGGTGGTCGTGAGCGAGTCGATGCAGGCGCAACCGCCGCCCCGCATGCCGGGCGGGTTCCGCAGGATAACGACTTCATGAAATTCGTTTTCGATGGGCAAGTCCGCACCTACCTCTTGCAGCAGGGGTCGGCACCACGGACCGAGAGCGACAATCACAATCGGTGTTTCAATGTTCCCCTGCTCCGTTTTGACGCCGTGAATGCGATCGCTGCTGACCAGTAAACCTGTTGCAGGAGTGCGGCGGCGGTATTCCACGCCCTTCTCGCGCGCCGCCGCCATGAAATCGTTGGCGACACAAGAGCCATCACCGTAGCCGGAATCCGGCTCATAGGCGGCTTCGGCCACGTCGTCAAAATTCCACTCGGGCTCGATCTCCAGGAGTTGAGAGCGATCAACGATCTCGACTTTCACACCGAGACCCTTTTGCATGTTCACGTTGGCCCGAAGCAAGTGCAGATCAGTTTCGGGGACGATGCGTAGGAATCCGGTGCGATGAAAATCTCCCGTTTCGCCGACAAGATCCTTCCAGTGATTGAACATCTCCAGGCTCTTGACGGCGAGCATGACCTCGGGTGGAAAGCTATAGTGCATGCGGACGAGCGCGGAGGAACGGCCGCTGCCTCCCTGGCCGATGTTGTCCTTCTCCAAAACGACAATGCGGCCCGCTTTGCGCTGGGCGAGATGAAACGCAATCGATGCGCCCATGACGCCAGCGCCTAAAATGACAATGTCGGCAGTGTTGCTGTTGGTTGAATTGGCAGCGTTCATCGAGACTTCCTACCCGTTTTGACTCCGCGGAAATCCCGCAGCACTTGCCGCGCCGCGTTGTGGCCGGGCGCGCCCGTGACGCCTCCGCCCGGATGGGCTCCAGCACCACAAAGATACAGGCCGCCGATGGGAGTACGATATTGCGCCCATCCCGGGACTGGCCGCATAAAAAATAATTGTTCCATATTGAGGTCGCCGTGGAAGATATTGCCTTCCGTCAAACCGTAGGTGCGTTCGAGATCGAGTGGGGTAATCACCTGCCGCGCCACGATCGCGCCGGGGACGTTAGGCGCATACTCGGCAATCTTCTTCACCACGCGGTCGCCCAGCAGTTCCCTGTTTTCATCCCAGGTGCCCCGGCGCAGGCGGTAAGGTACATATTGCACGAAGCACGTCATCACATGGCGGTCCTTGGGAGCCAACGTGTCATCGACGTTCGAGGCTACTACGCAGTCAACCCAGAGCTCCTCGGGGATATCGCCGAACTTGGCGATATCGTAACAACGCTCGGCGAATTCAAGCGATGGGACCAGAGTGAACAGGGAGCGCTCACCGGGTGGGCCATTCGTGGCCATGCCTCGGACGCGAGGCTCCTCCGACAGAACAAAATTGACTTTGGCGCAAGGGCCAGTCATCTTGATACCGCTGATTTGACGGCGAAAATCGTCGGGTAATTCCCTTTCTTCGACCAGCCCGAGGAACGTCCGTTTCGGATCGGCGTTGGAGAGGACGACCTTCGCAGCAATCTCTGCACCGTCTTCGAGAGCCACGCCACGAGTTCGGCCATCGCGAACAAGGATGCGTGCCACGCTGGCGGAAGTCTGAATCTCGACGCCACGCACGCGCCCGGCAGCAGCAAGGGCACTGGTGATGGCTCCCATGCCGCCGATGACGTGGCCACTGAATCCCTGAAGTTCGTGTTCGCCACCGCTTAACAAGTGAAAGAGCAGCCCGATCGCTGTGCCCGGTTGGTACGGACCTCCATGCTTGCCGTAGACATTGTTGGCGAGGAAGAGCGTCTTAACCTCCTCGGATTCGTAGTTGCGGTCGAGAAATTCTCCGAGGCTACCTGTCATGAACGCGACCAGCTGCCCGATTTCATTTCCTGTGATGGAGCGAAAACGCCTGCCTACACGCAGCAGTTCGCCAAGGGCATCGAGACCGCGCGCTTCGATTTTCGGAGGAGGTTCTAAAAAAAATGGCTGGAGATAACGCGCCAGCTTTTTGAGCTGATCGTCGACGCGGAGGAAAGTCTGGGCGTCGCGCTCGGAATATTGGCGGAACTCCTCCACCGTACGCTGACGGTCCGATTGCCAGCGGATGATGCGCCCATCGGGAAACGGCACCAATAGCGGCGGATCGCAGGGCACCATGCGCAGTCCATGCGCGGCAAGCCCGAGGTCGCGAATCACTTCGGGACGCAACATGCTGGCGATATAGGACGTAGTGGAGGCGCGGCATCCGGGCGCAATTTCTTCGGTGACACAGCAACCGCCAACAATCTCGCGGCGCTCGATCACGAGCGTGGAAAGACCTGCAGCAGCAAGGTAGGCGGCTGCGGTCAGGCCGTTGTGCCCAGCTCCGATAACGATGGCGTCGTAGTGGCTGCGGGAAGTGGGCACGAAGGGACTATCCTACCCGGTGCCGATGTCCCGCGCCAACGGGTTAGTGCTCTGACGGGGATGTCACCCTGTACAGCACGGAAGCATGCGAAGCGAGGGTTATGTCCACGGACGCGGCTGATCCAAGATCTTTCCGTTGCCAGAGGTCACGGATTTTTTGCTTTTGGACGGTTAACCCTAGCTCCTTCCAGGAGTAGTGAGCGTGCTCGGAAGCGTCTCCAATGTTAAATATGGCTACGTAGCTGCCTTTCCCAGGGGCGGCCTGCGCCGTCCAGACGACGAGTTTGCCGTTCGAGAGCGCAACGTGGCTGTCACTGGACTTCTGATCCACATCAAGAATTTCTGGATTGGTCAGCAAGGACGTTGTCCATGCATCATTCTTAACTAAGTTGCCGCCCATCATTAAAGGCGAGCGGAAGACGCACCAAAGCGTAATCAACGTTCTTTGTTCATCGCGGGTAAATTGAGTCCTCCGCGGTTTGCCCCAGCCGGGAGCCGGTTCCAGGAACCCCAGGGTGAGCATGTCCGCATCGGGCCAGTGGCCTGGCTCGGAAATTGGCGACCACTTTTCAGCCCTGGAGAATTGATCTCCCAAGCCCTGCGGATACTCCACAGTGCTGTGCCACATGTCCCAGATGTCATCGGAGATGCGCCACATTTGCGGGTAAGTTCGCAGTTCATCCGCCTTCTCGATAGGCGCCTCTCCGGGAGAAAGGCTGAGAACGATGGGACGGTCCGTCTTGCCGAGAGCCTGGCTCAGTAGGCGGATTTCGTCGCCGTCGTAAGGGCGGCTGGCGATGCAGTCGGCTTTGATGAAATCCACACCCCAGCCGGCATAGAGCTGGGCAAGCGAATCGTAGTAAGCCTGGGCCGCGGGCTTGCTTGGGTCCAGCCCATAATTGTCCGGGTTCCAGGGGCACGTGTCCGTGAGATCGGCGGCATCGGCAGCGTGATAGGAGGAACCAGCGATGGGCAGATTCTCCGCAACGGCGTGGCGGGGAATACCTTTAAGGATGTGGATTCCCAACTTGAGTCCGAGCGAGTGAACATAGTCCGCCAGCGGCTTGAATCCCGCATGGTTGGCAGAAGAAGGAAAGCGGTTGGGAGCGGGAATGTAGCGGCCGTTTTCGTCCATGTTGTACAGCGAATCCTTGCCATTGCCGGAAGGAGTTGGATTGGTCACGAACCATTCCATGTCAATCACGACATATTGCCAGCCGTAACGCTTGAGGTGATGGGCCAGCCAGAGGGCGTTGGCTTTTACATCCGCTTCCTTCACGGTGGTTCCATAGGAGTCGTAGCTGTTCCAGCCCATGGGCGGAGTCGGAGCGAGCAATTTGGCGACGGGTTGCTGGGCTGGCGCAGTGCCTGAGGTCTTCGGAGTCGATTGGGCAGGAAGCAAGGGTAGGGAAACGAGCAAGATGAAGACGCTGCTACACAAGGCAAATTCTTTCATGCGAAGGTTCCTGAGTCTGAAATGCATTGCAGAAGTCAGCACCGCGAAAGAAGCCGCCTCGGGGACTGAAGCCCCGGCTGGAAGGCGTGCCCTTCCCTTGCTGGTGAACAAACTGAAAAGATTTTTCAGTTACCACTCACTGTAGGGCCTGCCATCACTGGCGCGCAAGGCGCAGTTGCTGTGGACGTCGGTGATTCCGGGCTGGTTCTGATCGACGGCGAGCAGGACGTCTTCCTGCTCAACGGTCCAGTCCCTCTGACTGGTGCAAGGATCTACGGGAATCTCCTTCAGGTAGTGAGCCTGGGAAAGCTCGTCGAGGGATTGCGGGGCGCGCTGTTTATCGAGGGTGAATTCCTGAATTAAAAGCCGCATCGTATTCAGATCGTCTTTCAGCCTCGCCTCGCGCGCGCGCTGAATCGATCCCTGGTAACTCGGCACGGCAAACCCCAGGAGGATCATGATCATGGCGATCACGATCACCATCTCAATCAGCGTGAAACCGCGGGAATGCCTTGTGGCTCTTTGCTGGGTTCGTGTTGGAAAGTGTCTTACCATTCTTTATACTTCGTCCCGTCCAGGGCTTCGCCTTCGGATTTTGTGTACACGTCAAATACGCTTTGTCCACCCCAGGAATCGGATTTAGGGTCGTCTTGCATCGAACGCATGCCCCAATCATCCTTACCCGTCATGGGGTCGATCGGGATGCGGCGCAGGAAGCGCAACTTCTTGCCGCCAATATCCACTCCCTTTACCAGCGTCTCAAGGTCTGGCGGGTACCCCTCACTCCCAACCTTGATCTGGAACGACCCGCGGTCGGCCGCATCTTTGTAACGGTCGATAGCGTCTCGCATCTCCCACAAGGCATGCCGTAGTTCGTGTTCCCGAGGCCGCTGGAGAACGATGCGAACCCCTGGAAGAACCACACTTGCCAGAATGAGGAGGATGGCAGTTGCAGCCAGCAGTTCGATCAGCGTGAAGCCGGAAGACCGGAATCCTCGAACACGGGAGATGGGGTGAGCCCCGGAAACTCTCAATGTGTTTCTACCCATCATGTCGCGCTCCGCTCTCTACTCCGTCCGCTATTGAATCGTGATGGCAGCCTGCGCTGGAGAGACAGGAATGGCTTGCATTCCTGGGTCTTTCGCACCGCCTTGTGTAATTGTCACCATGGAGCGGCCGCTGGTCTTGGCCATGAAGGTTAGGGTGAAGACGGTTCCCTGTCCCGCCACACCGGGGGATCCCGGAGGCCGCGTCGCACTGACTTGAATGGTGCCCGTTGTGGCATCCTCGCGATGGACGATGGCCACGGCCTGCCCATCCTGCGACAGGAAGCCTCCATTCGAGATATTCACCACTTGCAGCGTTTTTGGATCGAAAGCAATCTGCACCGGCACCGAATAAACATTCTGCGCCCCCGTGATTAACACATTCATAGCGAAGGTGCCCCCGGGGGAAGCATTGACTGTAGGCGGATCCATCATGAAGGCGGCCCCGGTGGGAGGAACTGTGGTCGCGGGCGACGAACTGGCCGGAGACGCAGCTGGAGTGGTATCCGGCGGCGTGGCGGGGGCCGGAGATGCGGTCATGGGTACCGCCGCGGGTGCAACGGCTTGCGGCACAGCGGCGGGAGTGGTGGGCGCTGCCATAGGCTGCGCTGCGGCCGGTGAACCAAATGCGGGAGCCGCCGGACGGCTGGAACGCTGCAACCCGATTGCGTTGCCGGTGCCGACTACAATCGTCCGCTCGTTCAGGTCGGAAAGCTCCTGGCCGCGCACGATGTGCGGAATCAGCACAAAGACAATCTCGTTTTCCTTGTGTTCGACGTTGGTCGAGGAAAACAGATACTTGAGCAACGGAATCTGGGAGACACCCGGTAGGCCGCTCACGGCCTTCACGTCCTGATTTTCAAAGATGCCTCCGAGGAGGTTGACCTCGCCTTCGCGCAAGCGAATTTCATTTTCGATTTTGCGCTGGCCAATCACGGGCTGTGAGATGCCGCCCAGGTTACTGGTTCCGGTTACAGACGAAACATCCATCATCATCTTGAGAGTGACTTCTCTGCCCGCGTGCACGTGCGGCGTAATGTCGATGTTAACGCCCACATCCTGATACTGGAACTGTGTATTTACCAACGGGTTAATACCGACTCCACCGATACCTGGCTGGAAGGAACCCGTAGCAATGGGAATGCGGTCACCAATTTTCAGGGAAGCCTTTTGACCATCAAGGGCACGAATCTGAGGATTCTGGATGATCTTGGTGTCACTATCACTGAACAGAGCCGTGACCGAAGCCTGCGGGATGGTGACCTGAAAATCCGTGGCGTTCAAGTTGGCGAGGCGGTTCAGATTGATGCCGCCGTTGCTACTGTTATTGTTGGTGGTGTTGTTGGTGTTATTCGTCGTTGTGTTCGTGGTGGTTATATTGGGCTGCAACTGGATACTGGCGGAGGTCGGCGGGCTCACGCCAAGATTCCTTATTTTGTCACGGCTCACCTGCATAATGGCGACTTCCACAATGACTTCAGGCTTGGCCTTATCGATATCGCTGATCAGCTTTTCCGCCAGAGCCACCTGGTCGGGCGTACCGCGAACCACGATCGCGTTCTGCGAGGGCAATTGCTGAATGCGCGGGATTTCCAGAATCTGGCGCATGGCGTTGACAAGATCCTGCAACTCGGTGGGAGTCGCGACATTGGAAAGATAAAAAGTTTTGATGACGTTGGTTTCGACTTCTTTCCGTTTGGCAGGATTGTCGGGAGCAACAAAGATCGTGTTAGGAGTGACCGGGCGCCAGAAGGTTTTCGATTCCAGAGCCACGATGCCAAGAGCTTCTTCGAGCGTTACCGAGTTCAATTCAATCTTGATGCGGCGCGGGGTGTAATCGGGATCGAAAAGCACATTGATGCCCGCCAGTTTGCCAATGGTTTCGTAAATCACCTTGGTATCTTCGGTTTGCTTCATGGTGAAGGGGGCGGTGGAGATGGGAGCGAGGTCGAGTGGCCCCGAAGCTTCATCCAGTCGTTTGCGCAGCTGACCAGCGCTGGGATTTACGGCCGCCTGTGGTGGCGTTCCACCGGCTGCCGCATCCATCATTTTCTGCGTGCGCCGAATCTCCTGTTGCGCGATAAAACTGGCGGGATCAATCTCGGCGGCTAACTGAAATTCCGCCAGCGCTTCAGCCAGTTTGCCGGAGTCCCGTAGCATCTGGGCGTGGTGCACATGCGAGGCTCCTGCCTGGAAGCGCGTGCGTTCGAAAGCTGCCCGATAGCGGAGATCTTTGGGTTTGGCGTCGTAGGCCTGTTTGTAAAACTGATAGGCCTCCTCATATTTTTGCCGAGCTTCGGCATCGCGCCCTTTTTTAAAAGCGGAGCCAGCGCTGTCGGCGGCGAGGGCGGGCAGAGCGAACAGCCCGAGAAGCAAGAGCCCTGTAGCGGGGCGAAACAAACGTCTCATTCGTCGTTTCCTCAGCACATCGGTCCTTCGCAGATCCCGTCTTACCGAGCCCATTTATTGAGGGAACGGCTTTGCGGCGCGAGGGCCGGATTTCGTTGGAAAAATTGACGTAGCGGCGTGATTATAGCACTCTCCGGTAACCTCTCCGAAGTGACTGGTGTGATAGCATTTAACTCACTAGTGCAGTCCCTTTCGTACCCGAATGGCCCGCCAGACGCTCCACTCCACTCAGCCCGGCAAAGAGAAGCAGCCCAAGCGCGAACCCACGGCGGCCGGGCAGCACGATGCCGCTGTCAATAGGATCGCTTCCCATGCCTACTTCTTGCTGGAAAAATTTGAGGCCGGGGTTGTGCTTTCCGGTACAGAGGTCAAAGCCATCCGGTCTGGGAAGGCCACGCTCAAAGACAGCTACGGGCTGGTCAAGGACGGCGAGCTGTGGCTGTTGAACTGTCACATCAGTCCTTACGAGCACGGCAGCTACGCCAATCATGCTGCACTTCGCACGCGCAAGTTGCTGATGCATCGGGAGGAAATCCGCAAGCTGATCGGCAAGACGCAAGTCAAGGGCCTAACGCTGATTCCCACGCGCCTGTATTTTAAGAACGGCAAAGTGAAAGTAGAGCTTGCACTTGCGCGTGGTAAGCAATTATGGGATAAGCGGGAAACCGAGCGCCGCCGCACTGCCGACAAGGAGGCCCGGGAAGCCATTGCGAGGGGAAGAAAAACCGCATCGGAGCGATAGGCTAATTCTTTGGCCAACGGCCTTTTTTCTTTCACTTCTTGTTGACAATTCGCAGGCCAGATTGGGTGTACACTCTTGCCGCTATGACAAACATCGATCAGCACCCCGCTGGCTCCTTCTGCTGGATTGAACTCAGCACCAACGACCAGAACGCTGCCAAGAGCTTCTACAGCGATCTTTTCGGGTGGGACCCCCAGGACCAACCCATGGGTCCTAACGATTTTTACACCATCTTCAAACTACAGGGCCGCGATGCCGCCGCCGGATGCACGCTTCGTCCGGAGCATCGCGCACAGGGCGTTCCCCCGCATTGGATGATCTACATCACCGTGGAGAGCGCCGACGCATCGGCTGCTAAAGCACAGCAACTCGGCGGCACAGTTCTTGCCCCAGCTTTCGACGTCATGGATGTCGGCCGGATGGCAGTGGTTCAGGATCCCACCGGGGCAATTTTCTGCCTCTGGCAGGCAAAGAAGAACATTGGAATCGGAATCGCAGAGGTTGCAGGCACGCTCTGCTGGGCCGACCTGAGCACGCCCGATGTAAAACGCGCCTCTGATTTTTACTCCAGTCTTTTCGGGTGGCAGTTGATCACCGACTCGAAGGACTCCTCCGGTTATGTGCACATTAAGAATGGCGAGCATTTCATCGGAGGAATCCCACCCGCCGCCCATCGCAAGCCTGGGGTGCCTCCCCACTGGCTAGCCTACTTCCTGGTGGATGATGTTGACGCTTCTGCGAACAAGGCAAAAGAAATGGGAGCCAATCTCTATCTCGCGCCCATGACGATGGAAGGAATTGGCCGCATGTCGGTAATCGCTGACCCACAAGGCGCAGTGTTCGCAATCTTCAAATCTGCGGAACACAAATAGCGACGCCGCCAGATACCGACCCTGTCGTTCGACTTAAACATGGGAGTTCGACCTACAGCATTGACGAAGTCTTGCGCTTTGGCAGCCTTAGCACAGATACTTATTCCATGACGATGAAGACTGTTCTTTCCGCGAATCCCTCCGGATTTGAAACCGACTGCCTCGCAGTTGTGGTGTTGGACCGTGGGGAAAAAGATAAACCCCAAGTCACGGTGGAAACCTCCGACCAGGCCGTGCTGGATGCCGCCTCAACCATCCTCGCAAGCAGCGAAGTGACGGGCAAGATGTTTGAAACCACGTTGCTGCACGCTCCGGCGAAAATCAAAGCCAAACGCTTGCTGCTTGTCGGCGGTGGCCCAGCAAAGAGCTTTTCCCTGGCCGACTTACGGCGGGTCGCTGGAACTGCCGCGCGCGCGCTTAAGGCGAAAAACATACGCAGCTTCGCGTTTGCCGCGCCGACCGGTTCCTGGCCTGCAGAGCAGGCCGTGCGCAGCATCGTCGAGGGTCTGTACATTGCCGATTTCGATTCGGATGTCTACAAGACCGACCGCAAAGACCAGAGCTTGCAGACCGTAACCGTGCTGTCCGCTGGGGATACCACCAAGTTGCAACAGGCCGTGGAGGAGGGCCGCATTCTCGGCGAATCGCTGAATTTCACGCGCGATCTGGTGAACGAGCCCAGCAATCGCATGACGCCCACCATCCTCGGCGAACGTGCGCGCAAGATGGCGACGGAGGTCGGACTGAAATGCGAAGTGTGGGGTCCGGACAAGATCAAGGAATTGAAGATGGGCGCATTCTGGAGCGTGGCTCAGGGTTCGGATGAACCTCCGGCGCTGATTGTGCTGCGCTACGAACCAGCAGAGGCAACGGGTCCTGTGCTCGGGCTGGTGGGGAAAGGCGTCACGTTCGATACAGGCGGTATTTCCATCAAACCGGCGGATGGCATGGAAAAGATGAAGTACGACATGGCAGGCGGCGCGACCATGCTCGGCGCCATGCGCGCCATTGCCCTGCTCAAGCCGAAACGCAAGGTGATCGGTATTGTGTGCGCCACCGAGAATATGCCCTCGGGTAAAGCGCAGAAACCGGGAGACGTACAAATTGCCATGTCGGGCAAGGCGATTGAGATCATCAATACCGATGCCGAAGGGCGCCTGGTTCTGGCGGACGGCCTGCACTATGCGCGGCAACTCGGCTGCACCGAATTGATTGATGCGGCCACGCTGACCGGGGCAGTGGTGGTGGCGCTGGGTCAGATCAATGCGGGTGTCTTCGCCAACAATGACGCTCTCTATGAGCGCTTTCTCAAAGCGCAGACGGCTGCCGGAGAGAAAATGTGGCGCATGCCGCTGGACGAGGACTACCGCGAACTTATCCGGTCGAATATTGCCGACATCATTAACTCCGGTGGACGTTTCGGCGGAGCCATTACAGCCGCGATGTTCCTGAAGGAATTCGTGGCAGAGACACCGTGGATTCACCTCGACATCGCGGGCACGGCTTGGATTGAAGACGGTAAACCGTGGATCGCCAAGGGGCCTTCGGGGATTGCGCTGCGGTCGATTGTAGAGTTCGCACGAAGTTAAGAGCAGCGGAGCTGCGCTCAGCATGGACGACCGAAGGCGACCGTCCCTAACAAACTACGCCACGGTGGGCCAGTCTCAAGCGATCAGGTTGGATTCGCGAGACTGGCAACCGTGGCTCTTCAACGTCAACTCTGGCCTGGATTACTTCTTCGCTGCGACCAGCGATTTTTCAACAGCCTGGCGAAATTCCTGGAACAGCGGCATCTCGTTCTTGTCGAGGCCACCGCGGCCCATGACACGCCACAAATAGTTCGAATTGCGTCCCAAAGCTGGGTCGAAGACCGCTAGTTCGTCCTCGGAACCACGGCGCTGAACAACAACGATCATATCGGCGTTACGCCGTTCCTGAACGACAACGAAGTGCCCCCAACTCTGAATCGCGTCTTGCACATCGCCAATTGCGGCGCGGTCATCCGGCAGTAAATTCTGGTTCCACTGCGAGCCGTCAAAACTTGTGACGTAGACGTAACGCGCATTTCTGAGCACTCCCGGAAAAGGTGCGGGCTGCCCCCAAGTGATTGAAGTCAGCAACATTGCGGCCAAAGATGCGAAGGCCAATCGTCGAATCTGTTTCCTCATTTTCGTCACCCCCTACCAATACCTAGTTCGATGCGGGGTTTGTGGGTGACGTTGTACGGGTGCTTTTGGCCGCGCGCACGGGCGGGACCCTTCGGCTGCGTTCAGGGCGGGGCTCAAATGTGCTCCATCAAACTTCCTCGATCAGAACAAGCGCCCAATGGAGAAGTTCACTTTAGTTCGGCCCGTAGGACTTACGCTGCCCGCCAGCGCTACAGGCCCGAGAATGGTTTCCGCTAACGCGCCGATGTTGATGCTGTGGTGCACGGCAATGTGATCGAAGTCAGGAAAGGCCGAGCCAGACTCAAAACTGGCAGTCGCATACACTTTCTTCCCGACGAGGACGGGCAAGCGGAATAACTCATAGCGATATCCCACCGAGGCATATGCGTAGTGATTGCCGAGAAACTCATCGCGGCTGTAGGCGCCGAGCCGGAACGGGCCGCCGAGAGAAAACTGCTGGAAGAAACCGGCCGTGTCGTTGAAGCTTGTGCCCAGCGCACCGCTACCGAAGATCGATCCCTTTGTGGTGACGGGAATGAACTGCGAGCCCGTAAACTTCAACTGCTGGAAGGAATGCGGTGCTCCGGCAGCGTGAATCACGTGATCGAATTCCGCGGTTAGGCGCGTGCCGCGGCTGGGAATGTTAGGACTGTCCTGCCCCTCAAATACAAACTTGGCGCGGAGCATACCGTTGCCTCCGCTCTTCCCAGGCAGCGGCGAAGACCCAATGACTGTCGACAACGACCCATTGAAGTATTCATAACCCACGCGAACTTCACTGCGGCGCGCGGAATTGTAGCCGATGTCGAATCCGGCGCCGATGCGGCGATCGTGAAACTCGGTCACTTGCTGGTTACCCAGGAATGTTCCTCTGGCCTGCTTCAGAAAAAAGGCACGCGGTGCGACGAAGAAACGGCTGGCCCCCAGCGGGCGATAGAGCTCCGTTGCTAGAAAATTCGTGCCGCCTAGCACTACATCCGTGCGCCATTCGCCACCATACTTGCGCACATCCATCATCGTAAGGCGAAAACCCGCGGAAAAATCAAAATTCCCCGTTCCCGATCCCTGCACGTTGATCGCCAGGTCCACAAACGGCGGGCCATAGCCCTTTTCATGCGCGCGTATACGCAGCCCGGTACCCTCCTGCGAAAAGAAGCTCTCGTAGCCTAAGAGATCAAAACGTCCCTCCCCGGTCACTCTCGTCAAATCGGTTTCCAGCTGGCCTGTGTTCAATTCTTTCCCGGAATATTTCTCCAGCGATTCCTGCAAACGTTGCTTTTGGGTGCCCTGAACACCGGCGATTTCGACGGTATCAATTTTGGCGGCGGGAGTCCGCTTGCGGGCGTAGCGTTCCCGCAAGTGCTGTTGCCACTGTTCTTCTGGCAGCGCATAGGAAGTCAGCGCTTCCAGATGTTTGGCTGCTCCTTCGTAGCCGAGGTGCATGATTTGCTCGGCCTCGGAAAAATCCGTCGTTGAGAGCTTGCCCAGATCCGGAGCAATCACAACGTTCGCCAGACTTTGGCCGCGGCGCTCATTCTCCAGTGTGACAATGTTCAACGTTTGTTCGAGCACGCCTCCCAGTGTCTGCAATTCGGTCCGAGCCGCAAGTGGAGATGCCACGCCAACCGCGATAACGATCTGCGCCCCCATGTCACGAGCCACGTCGGAGGGGATATTGTCGACAAGTCCGCCGTCTACCAGAACCTTGTCGCCCAAATCGACGGGAGTAAACACACCCGGAACCGCCATAGTTGCACGCAGCGCCAGAGCTAACGATCCATCCTTGAGAACCACCTTATTCCCGGTGAGAAGATCGGTTGCCACGCAACGGAAAGGAATGGGGAGATCAGTAAATGTTCCCACTTCGGAATACCCATAGGCGGCGCGATCAAAGAGCAAGGCCACACCATGCCCGGGATTGAACCCGTTCGGACCCGTCAAGCCGTGCTTCAAGCCCAGGGGAATGCCCAGTTGATAGGAGCGCCGGTCTTCTTTCCTCCGGAAGGCCAGTTGATCGTAATCGGGCTCTGGGAGCAGCGCTTCATCCCAGTCAATAGAACTGATGAATTTGTGGACCTCGGACGAGGTCATGCCCGTAGCGTACATGCCGCCGATGAGGCCACCCATGCTGGTGCCAGTCACGATGTCAACGGGGATGTGATGCTCTTCGAACCACTCCAGCACACCAACATGCGCGAGGCCACGCGCTCCTCCGCCGCTCAACACCAAGGCAATTTTCGGCCGCGGGGGCGCGGCTTCTTGGGCCATCGCTGCGGAACTAAAAAGGATAACAGTGAGCGACAAGACAAGCATCAGGAAGAATGAGGCGTGACTTCGAGAAAACAGCGTCATCGTGACATCTCCGTAATTTTGAAAACTACGAACAGGAGGTAGAGCTAGCTAGAAGGTAGCAGGTCTCGAGCAGCGGTTTCCAAACTACATGACGGGTGGGACGGTGATGCCCAAAAATCCGAGAATGCGGGTAAGTTCACGCCGGACCACCGCTGCGGTCGCGAGTAGAAATTGCTTTCGGCTGGCATCCTCTTCCGCAAGGATGGGGTGGTGATGATAGAAGGAATTAAACATCTGCGCCAACTGGAACGCATGCTTCGCGGCATATGCGGGCTCGGCCGTCGCGATACATTGCTCGACTACAAGCGACGTTCTGGAAGCCGTTAACCACAGCGTCCAGATTTCATTGGCTCCTTCGCCGGTGAGGTATTTCGAGAAGTCCACTCCCGCGGAGGAGAATTCGTCGGGATCTATGCCGCCTTTGCGGAAGATATTCGTCGCACGCACCACAGCGTACTGAACGTAGGGTCCTGTTTCGCCGTCGAAACTGAGTGCTTCTTTGAAGTCAAAGGCAATCACCGAGGGCTTGGTGAACTTCAGCATGAAGAAGCGTAGGGCACCTACGGCAATCTGGCGCGCGATCTCCTGGCGCTCGGGTTCACTTAACTCGGGATGGCGGGAATCCACTTCCTTTTGCGCCGAAGCGATGAGGCGGTCGAGAAGGTCATCCGCCTTCACACCAAATCCCTTGCGACCGGAAACCTCGATGTAGGAGCGGCTCCTGTCCTCATCGGAAAGCTGGTAACCGAGTTCCTCGGCGCAACGCGGGGTGAGTGCCACCATTTCGTAGGAAAAGTGCGTGTAGTGATCGGCTTTTTCGCTGTGGCCCAAGCCGCGGAGGGCTTCGATTACGGTGTTTTGCGCTTCCGATTGGCGAGCGTCGATTACGTTGTAGATTTCGGCGACGTCGCCGAAGTGGGGATGTTCGGGATCGCCCTCGATTGCGGAAATCCAGCATTGCTGGCCGCTCGAGTAGCGGTGGAATTTGCGATAGGCGAAGTCCTTCCCCAGCAAGCCAAATTTCCACATGTGGTACGCGATATCTTTCCCGACATAGCCTACTGTGCCGTTGGAGCGCACGATCACTTTTTGGTCTTCTTCGGCGATTTCAGTGGGGGAGCCTTCCGGGTCTTCCGGCATGCCTTCCAGCGTGGCGACGGAAGCCGCCTCCGCTGCCTCCTTTGGTGCCGAGCCAGCACGGCGCATCACCCAGCAGCCTTTGTTCTTCCCTTCGGTCTCGAAGGAGAGAACGCCCTCGTCTTTTAGCCGCTCGAACGCGGCAGCCCAAAAATGCAGATGGAGGATTTCGCTCTCACGCGGGAGAAAATCGTAACGAATATCGAGGCGCTCCATCGTCTCCAGATGCCGACGCAACACGGCCGTAGCCACCAGTTCCGCTACCAAAGCCGTCTCGTTATCTCCAACCTCCAGCTGGTGCAAAACCTCTGCCCGACGATTGCGATTTTCCTTGTCCGCCTCGTACCACTGGGAAACGCGCGCGTACAAATCCCAGCAGTAATAATCGAAACGCGGCCTGCGGGTTAAGGCCTCAATTTCACTGCGAGATTTCTTCTCGATATAGAGAAAACCAACAACAACATCCGCCACCTGCACGCCCGTATTGTCGATGTAGTTCTGTACATCGACCACCCGGTCCGCGGCCCGCAGCAGGCGCACAAACGTATCGCCAAGGATGGCATTGCGCAGGTGCCCGACATGCGCCGCCTTGTTGGGATTGATGCTGGTGTGCTCAACCAGCACTTTGCCGATTGGTATTTCCGCCAGTGGCCGGTGGTCATACTCTTCCTGTTCGCATGATTTCTCATCGGCGGCAACAGCCCCAGCCATCTTTGCGCGATTCACGCGGATGTTGATGTAGCCGGCGCCAGCGACTTCGATCTTCTCAATGCCCGGAAGCGCGCCTAGCCCCTCGGCAATTTCCTCAGCGATCTTCTTGGGCGCTTTGCGGAGTTTCTTGGCGAGTTCAAAAGCTAGCGTCAGGGCATATTCACCCAATTCGACGTTCGGGGGCTGTTCGATGGCAATGTTGTTCAGCTTGAGATCGTATTTTTGGCGCAGAAATTCGCGTACGTGGGCGGCCAGGTTGCGCTGCAGATTGCGGTACAAGAATCTCCTCGAACGTGTTGATCCAACTGAGTAAAGAAAAGAGTGATTGTAACAAACGGTACGGCGGCCTCGAACCACGCGAGGATCTGGCCACGTTTGACAGATAAAATGCGGGACTGGAAATAGGGCTCGTCCCACCCGCCGTAGTAAGCCCAACTTCGGCACGGTTCTGAGTAAAGCAGCGATGTTACACCAGTTGACCCGAAGGCCACCTGTCATGGACCATTAACATTAAGGCAAATGCGCAAAGAATTTAGGTGAAATTGTACGCCATAGACCGTCGGGAGACGAGTTGGAGGTTTAGTAATATGAACGCTATCAATACAGATAGTTGGGAGGATCTCGAGCAGAAGCTCAAAAAGCTGCGAGCAAAAAACGGGACCGAATCATCGCCGTTGCTGTTCCGTGGTCAAGGTAACTCCGAGTGGCAGCTGACAACCACACTTGATCGACAAACTAAGAACAGCATGACGTTCCTCAGCTACTACAACTTGATAACAGGCAGCCTCGGACCTGAGGTCAGAACTTTCTGGTGTGAACGTGCCGGAGCGCTGCGAAAACATCGCGAAGGGTTTTTTTGATAAGAGTTTGATGTTTGCCTTTCCCAGGAAGTTCCCGGATCAGCCTCTCTACGGCTACATGGCGTACCTGCGGCAATTTGGTTTCCCCTCACCTCTGCTTGACTGGTCGCGATCACCATATGTCGCGGCTTTCTTCGCCTTCCGGGAAGCGCCTGTCGTTGCTGTCGCAAAGCGGTCCATCTACGCCTATTGCGCGGGAGCAATCTCAGGAGGCACTCTTTACAAGCCAATGATCTCCCAACTGGGGCCTTACGTTCACACTCACCATAGGCACTTTCGTCAGCGGTCCGAGTACACGTTCTGTGGAAACTTCGTTGAATGGGACGCGCAGTGGCGTTTCGACTCACATGAGAAGGTCTTCGAGAACAGACACCCCAACCAAAACCAGGACCTTCTCTGGAAGTTCGACATTCCCTCAAGCGAGCGCGATAAGGTCCTTGGGACACTGGGCGACTACAACTTGAACGCCTTCTCGCTGTTCGGTTCCGAGGAGAGTCTGCTCGAAACGATGTGGTTCCGAGAGTACCCCAAGCAGGCTGAACCTGTAATGGTCTAGCCTCCTCCATATGAGTAAGTCCACGTGAAAATGAGGAGGGCGTTGTAGAACTTACCTGACACAATCGGGCTGGAACAGTCAGCAGCCTTACGGACTGGAGCCAATTCCTGTTCGCAATATCTACCCGCGCGAAGTTTGACGCCTCCATCCCACGTTCCCTATGATGAAGGATTCAGCCGTTCCACTGGGCTCGAACAAGCACTTGTCGCCTGAAGTATCGGCCAAACAAGAGGCGGCCACTCGAAGTTGACGCCAATCAAACCATGTCCAAGTTCTACATCACGACGCCGATTTACTACGTGAATGCCCAGCCCCACATCGGGCATGCGTACACGACCATTGCCTGCGACGCGATCGCGCGGCGGCAGAGGCAGGTGGGCGTGGATACGTACTTCCTCACTGGCACGGACGAACACGGGCAGAAGATCGAGCGGGCAGCACAGGCGGCTGGGATCGCTCCGCAGCAGCTTACCGATGAGGTTTCGGCGGCGTTTCAAGGGCTGTGGAAGCGGATGGGCATCACCAACGATGACTACATTCGCACCACCGAGCCGCGGCACAAGAGTGGCGTGCAGGCGCTGTTTCGCCAGTTGCGCGACAAGGGCTTCATCTACAAGGACTCGTATGAGGGTCAGTATTGCGTGTTCGACGAGATGTACGTGGATGTCGTCGGCGCGGGTGCTCCCTGCCCTGAATGCGGGCGGCCGACGGAAACCCTGAAAGAGGAGAACTACTTCTTCAAGCTTTCGGCGTTTCAGGACAAGCTGCTCAGCTATTACGCCGAGCATCCGGACTTCATTCGTCCGGAGACGCGGCGGAATGAAGTGATTTCGTTTGTGAAAAGCGGGTTGCGGGACCTTTCCATCAGCCGCTCGACGCTGAAATGGGGAATTCCGGTTCCGGACGACCCTTCTCACGTCATCTATGTCTGGTTCGACGCGCTGGCCAATTACATTACGGCACTGGGCTACGGTGCGAGCTCCCCATCGGGCGATAGCTCGCGTTACGACAAGTACTGGCCTGCCGATGTGCACATGGTGGGCAAGGAAATCGTGCGCTTTCATTGTGTTTACTGGCCGGCGACTTTGATGGCGGCTGGTTTGCCGCTGCCCAAGTCGATTGTGGCGCATGGCTGGCTGCTCTTTGAAGAGAGCAAGATGTCGAAGTCGCGCGGGAATATTGTGCGGGCGGAGACGATTCTGGATGTGCTCGGCTCGGATGCCCTGCGATATTTTCTGCTCCGCGAGATTGTGTTCGGGCAGGATGGGTCGTTTTCATTCGACGCGCTGGTGCAGCGTTATAACGCTGACCTGGCGAATGGTTTGGGGAATCTGGCGAGCCGCACGTTGACGATGATAGCGCGGTATTGCGGTGGGGTGGTGCCTGCCTCTGGAACGCCCACCGATGCGGAAGAAGCCATCGCTGCACAAGCGCTTGAAGTGGTCGCCGAATACGGCCGCCTCTTCGACGACTACCAATTCTCGCGCGCCCTCGAAGTGGCCTGGTCTTTGGTCAGTACCGTCGACAAGTACATTGTCGAAAATGCCCCATGGACTTTAGGCGAGAAGACCGACGAAGCGAGCCGCGCCCGCCTTGGAACGATCCTGTACACAAGTGCGGAAGCCCTGCGTTTGGTTACGATTTTGTCGCACGCCGTCATTCCCGACTCTACCGCACGCATTTGGTCCCAACTCGGCCTCGGCGATATTCGAACCACCCGCGTGCGCGAACTCACGTGGGGTCAAATGCAAGCCGGAACCGCCCTCGGCAAAATCGAGCCCGTTTTCCCTCGTGCTGACAAAACTTCCGTGGAAAGGATGCACCAAATGGAAGAAGAACGGCGGAGTCCGGCTCCGGCGGAGACAGCCGTGGCGCGGTCGGCCCCGGAGGTAGCTGCTCCAGAGGCGCCTGTCGTCGCTGATGCCAAGATCACGATCGACGATTTTGCCAAGATCGAATTGCGCGTTGGCTTGGTGAAAGTCGCTGAACGCGTTAAAGGCGCGGACAAGCTTTTGCGCCTCGAAGTCGATATTGGCAGCGAAGTGCGCCAGATCCTCGCGGGCATCGCTGAAGCCTATGATCCGGAGCCACTGGTCGGACGGAAGGTCGTGATTGTGGCGAACCTTGCGCCGCGCAAACTCCGCGGGTTGGAATCGAACGGCATGATTGTGGCCGCCTCGCTCGAAGGAGGCAAGCCCGTACTTGCCGGTTTTTTGGAAGATGTTCCGGTTGGAGCGCGCTTAAAGTAAAACTTCAGGAACCACATTGCAGAAGTCAGATTGTAGATTTCAGATTATGGAAGTAAAACTTTAACTACTTCATTTAGCTCGATGTTCATAGACTCTCACGCTCATCTCGACGGCGAACGCTTCGACGAAGACCGCAGCGCAGTTCTCACGCGCGCTCGTGAGGCTGATGTTGAAACCATGCTGCTGATTGGCAGCGGCACGGGACCCGGTTCACTAGACTGCGCGATTCGGATTGCTGCCGAGCACGAAGGGATTTTTGCCACCGTTGGCATTCATCCACATGAAGCACAACTGGCGACGGACTCCGATTTTGAAGAGCTCGCGACGCTGGCACGGCATCCCAAAGTGATCGCTTGGGGCGAGATTGGGCTCGACTATTTTTACGATCACTCCCCACGCGAGGTGCAGAAGTCGGTTTTCCTGCGGCAAATGGAACTCGCCCAGGCGGCGAAACTGCCCATTGCCATTCATTGCCGCCCGTCGGAGAACAGCGAAAATGCCTGGGACGACACGCTGACCATGATCGAAGAGCATTGGAAATCCAGCGGCCTTGGTGGCATCCTCCATTGCTTCACGGGAACGTTAGAGCAGATGCGGCGCGCGCTCGATCTTGGCTTTATGATTTCGTTTGCGGGCAACATCACGTTTCCCAAGGCGCAGCCGATCCGCGACGCAGCGAGGGAAGTTCCGCTCGACCGGATGCTGATCGAAACCGACTGCCCCTTCCTGGCACCGGTGCCCTACCGCGGAAAACGCAACGAACCGGCGTACGTGGTGGAAGTAGCACGTCAAATCGCCGAACTTCGCGGACTTTCCCGGGAAGATATTGGCCGCAAGACTTCAGAAAACTTTCACCGTTTCTTTTCCCTTCACGAAAAGCGAATCGCGGGTTAGCCTGAAGAAGTGCATCCTGGGCCAAACCACAGAAATCTAAAGGATTAAAAGGATTCGAGAGTGCCAGATAACAGTTTTGACATTGTGAGCAAGTCGGAATTGCAGGAAGTCAACAATGCGATTTCACAGGCCATGAAGGAAATCGTGACGCGCTTTGACTTGAAGGATTCGAAGTCACTGGTGGAATTCGATGGCAAGGAGACGATCACGCTGCATTCCGCTGACGAATACAAGTTGAAGGCGGTGAACGACGTGCTGCAAGCGAAGCTCGTCAAGCGCGGAATCTCGCTGAAAAGCTTGACCTATGGCGCGCTTGAGCCCGCTGCGAGCGCCACAGTGCGGCAAAAGGCCACCTTGCAGCAGGGTGTGCCGGTAGAGAAGGCGAAGGAGATCGTAAAGTTCATCAAAGAGTCGAAACACAAGGTCCAAGCGTCGATTCAGGGGGATTTGGTTCGCGTCAGCGGGAAGGACCGGGACACGCTCCAGGGCGTGATTGCGGCCGTACGGCAGAAGGATTTCGGGATAGACTTGCAGTTCGTGAATTTCCGCACCAACTAGGCTCAGTGAACACGACCATCGTCACCAACGGAAAAGAAGTCTTCGAGTTGCTGCGGGACGACCTCGCCGCTATTGAGCGCGAATTCGGGCGGGATACCGTCTCGAATGTAGCCGCGATTACTGAGATTGGCGAATATCTGCGAGGTGGCGGCGGCAAGCGAATTCGCCCGGCGTTACTCCTGCTTTCCTCGAAGCTATTCAACTACGAAGGGAGAGGCGCTGTGCGGCTCGGAGCAGTGGTGGAGATCATTCACACCGCCACGCTAGTGCACGACGACATCATCGACGAGGCCCAGACCCGCCGCGGGCGCCCGGCCGCCAACACGCAGTGGGGCAACTCCAAGTGCGTGCTCGCCGGAGACTGGCTTTATATGCAGTCTTTCCGCATTGCTCTGCAGGAGCGGAACCTTCGGATTCTGGATGCACTGATCGAACTCACGCAGCAGATGGTTGAGGGCGAGCTGCTGCAAATGGAAAAGCTTGGTAAGTGTATTTCTCTGGATGAGCACTTCGACCTCATCTACCGCAAGACGGCCTGTCTGTTTTCGGTGTGCGTACGGATGGGCGCGATTCTGGGCAATGCTACGCCGCAAGAAGAAGAAAAGATCGCGCAATATGGACGCGACCTGGGCATGGCCTTCCAGATTGTGGATGACGTTCTGGACCTAACGGCCTCGGAAAGCGTGCTCGGCAAGCCCGTCGCCAGCGACCTTCGCGAAGGCAAAGCCACCATGGCGGTGATTCACGCGTTGGAGTGCTGCACACCAGCGGAGCACGCTGTGATCGAAACGGTTTTACGGGATCGCGCTTTCAACGGCGTGACCCACCAACAGATCCTGGAAATTCTCAACAAGTACGGCTCGATTGAGGCAGCCCACGAGCGGGCCGCGCAGTATGCGGAATCCGCGCGTAAAGCCATCTGCACGTTTCCTGATTCCGAGATCAAGCGCGCCTTGCTCTGGGCGCCAGACTTCGTGGTCCTGCGCGAGAAGTAGGTCGCCGATTCCCCTGCTCAAGCTCCGATCTGCGACTTTCTCCCCGCATCCGCATCTATGACTCAGGTTCTTTATACTGATTGTTCCCTATCATGGACGATTTTCTTACCTTATTCGCGCGTCACGGCTACGGACTGCTGGCACTCATCGTTTTTCTGGAAGCGATGGGGCTGCCTGTGCCTGCCGCTGTGGCGCTGCTCGCCGCTGGCGCCGCCAGCGCGTTGCACGTCATGCATCCCTTCCCTGCGGTGCTGTTCGCTGTGGCTGCCATGGTAACGGGGGACGTGCTCATGTTTTGGCTGGGCCGCGTCTCTGGATGGTGGTTGCTCGGCGTTCTGTGCCGCGTCTCCATGAATCCGGAAACCTGCATTTTGCGGTCGGCGGAGTCTTTTTACAAGCGCGGAAAGGCGACCCTGCTCTTCGCCAAGTTTGTTCCGGGCTTGAATACCATGGCTCCTCCCTTAGCGGGGAGCATGAAGATGCCACCCTCGAAATTCCTTCGCTACGACATTGGGGGTGCGCTGCTTTATGTTCTGGCGTACGGAAGCGCGGGGTTCCTTTTCAGCGACTTCATGCGCACGATCACACATGGCCTCGCAGTGGCTTCACACACATTTGAGGCGCTGCTTGTCGTCGCTCTCCTTGCTTACTTGGCCTACCGCATCTGGTCTTATCAGCAACAACGGGTCTACCGGGTTGTGCCGAGGGTTGAGGTTGGTGAGTTGGCCAAGCTTTTCGAGTCGGAAGAAGAAAGAGAGCGCATCATTGTTGCCGATGTTCGCAGTCACGGCTACTACGATGCCGGCGCGCACCGGATTCACGGATCGATTCGTATTGAGCCTAACAACCTGGACGCTGAAATCGAAAAGCTGCCGCGCGACAAACACATTTTTCTGTACTGTACTTGACAGCGCGAGGCCACGAGCGCCCGGGTGGCGCACATACTCCGAGAACGAGGATTCATTACGTTCGTTATCGTCGGCGGACTGGCGGCTTGGCGCAAAGCTGGGTACGCTGTGGAAGCGCCACCGCACGATGATCTGGTCAAGCTACCGACTTTCGCGTAGATCTTGTTGCACAAATGACGGCAACCCAAGAAATCGAAATCAAGTTCCTGATTGACGATTTGCGGTCGCTGGAGCGTAAACTCCTCGCTGCTGGGTTCCGTCGCGTCACGCCGCGTACTCACGAGCACAACGCACTCTATGACATGCCGGGCCAGGCTCTTGGCAAGCGCGGCGAGCTATTGCGTCTGCGCAAATACGGGAAAACCTGGATTCTCACGCACAAGGGCAAAGCCAGCACCGGCCGCCACAAGTCCCGCGCCGAAACGGAAACGAAAATCGGCGATGGCGCGAAAATGGCATTCATTCTTGAATCCTTGGGCTTTCGTTCCGGCTTTATCTATGAGAAATTCCGCGCCGAATGGACCGATGGCAAGGGCCACGTGGTGATCGACGAAACTCCGCTCGGCAATATTGGGGAGATCGAAGGCACGTCGCGATGGATCGATATAACCGCCCGCAAAATCGGAGTGACCCCGAGCCAATACATTACGCAGTCCTACACCGAACTGTTCTCTTCCTGGAAGAAAAAAATGAAAAGTACCGTAACAGAAATGACCTTCGACGCAATGAAAAAACATTCGCGCTAGCGCAGCAAACGCACGGTCCACATCTGCGAAGCGTAGCAAGGAATCTGTAGTTTTCCTTTTATTTATAACAATCGCTGATCCCTCGCTGGCACTCGGGATGACAATACATTGGTTTTTCAACAAGCCCTAGTACTCCGCGAGTGCCAGCATCGCTTTGTAGATATCTTCCGGCTGCGGCAGGATTTCGTCTTCCAATAGCGGCTGATAGGCCACGAAGGTGTCGGTGGCGGCCACACGGCGGACCGGGGCATCGAGACTCTCGAATAACTCGTCGGCAATACGCGCGGCAATCTCTGCCCCGTAGCCAAAACTCAGACAGTCTTCATAAGCTACCAGCACGCGGCTCGTCTTACCGACAGAGGCCTTAATGCTGTCCCAGTCATAGGGGCTCAACGAGCGCAGGTCCACCAACTCGGCATGAACCCCGTGATCGCGTTCGAGTTTATTGATCGCCTGCAACGCTCGTGGGACAACCGCGCCGTAGGTGATAACGGTGAGATCGTCGCCTGGATGCACGATCCGCGCCTTGCCAAACGGGACCATGAAATCCGCCCCGGGATAGGGTGCGCGGCCGAAAGTTTCGCGGTACAACCGTTTGTGTTCCAGAAACAATACGGGATCGTCACAGCGGATTGCAGTGCGCAGCAAACCCGCAGCATCGAGCGCATTCGACGGGAAAACGACGCGCAACCCCGGCGTATGGGTGAAAATGCTCTCCCCGCACTGCGAGTGATAGACCGCGCCGCCTGTCAGATACCCACCAATGGCAACACGCACGACCAGCGGGCTCGAAAACGCATTTGAGGAGCGCCAGCGCATGACGGAAAGCTCGTTGCGCAGTTGCATCATCGCGGGCCAGATATAGTCGAAGAATTGAATTTCCACGACGGGCTTGAGCCCGCGCGTGGCCATGCCGATCGCCCGGCCAACGATGCTGGCCTCGGCCAGCGGCGAATTGAAGACGCGATCTGGACCGAAATCCATTTGCAGGCCATGCGTGAGCTTAAAGACTCCGCCCTTGCCTTTGACCATCTTCTTCGTCAGATACTCTTCGCGGCTGCAATCGGCTACGTCTTCGCCAAAGATGAGGATGCGCTCGTCACGCTTCATCTCGTCCTTCAGCGTGTGATTGATCAAGTCCGCCATGGTTTTCGGTGTGGCGGCTTTTTTCGCAACCTCGTCAGTTCCCTGCTTGGCCGTTGCGGGCTGACGATCGAAGGCCGGTGACTCGGGATCGAGATCGGGGGAATACACCCATTGCGTGATCGATTCCAGCTTGGGCAGCGGCGCAACCAGTGCGCGATCTGCCGCCTGCTGGATTTCTTTGTCCACTACCTTCTCGATGGCATGCACCCCCGCTTCGTCGAGAATGCCTTCCTCGATCAGGAAGCGGCGGTGTTTGGCCAGCGGATCCCGCGCAATTTCATCTTTTAATTCCGCGGCTGAGCGGTAGAGCTTTTCGTCATCGGAAAGAGAGTGTGAGTAAGGGCGAGTGACGTGGCCGTGCAGGAAAGCTGGCCCTCGTCCCGAGCGAATGTGGTCGATAGCCCGATGAAGAGCGGAGAAGCTGGCAAGAACATCGGTCCCATCAAACTCGTCGAAATGGAAATTCGGGAAATTCGCCACCAGCTTCGAGATGCTGCCTCCTGCTGTCTGCGCTTCAACGGGCACCGAGATCGCGTATTCGTTGTCCTGTACGCACACTAGGAGCGGCAGCTTGAGCATGGCCGCCGCGTTCATCGACTCCCAAAATTCACCCTGACTGGTGGTGCCGTCACCCAGCGAAACATACACCACCTCATCGCCCTGGAACATGACGTCTTTGAATTCGCGGTAGTCGCCCTTCGCCTTCTTTATCGAGTTTGGGAAGTGGGAGAAATACCGACCCGCTTCGGCGCAGCCGACAGCTTGCAGCACTTGCGTGCCGGTACAGGAGGACTGTGAGACCACGTTCAGGTGTTTGAAAGCCCAGTGCGACGGCATCTGCCGCCCCCCGGACCCGGGATCATCCGCCGCACCGACCGCTCCTAGCAGCATTTCGTAGGGAGTGGCCCCCAGGGCCAAGCACAGGCCGCGATCGCGATAATAGGGATAGAACCAGTCGTAGGCGGATTTGAGGGCTAGGCCCGCGGCTACGCTTAGGGCCTCGTGTCCAGCGCCGGAAATCTGGAAGTATACCTTCTGCTGACGCTTCAGGAGTATCTCGCGGTCATCCACGCGCCGCGAAGTGTACATAAAGCGGTAGGCGTCAACCAGTTGGCGCTGAGTCAGGCCCTGGTAAGTCTTTTGCCGAACATCCGTCAGTAGCTCGGTTTTGAGTTCAACCCTGGTAACGGCCATTCAACATCTCCGCTGGCGCCGGCATGAATGCAAACTAGTCATTGTAACTGTTGAGTGGCGGTTGGGAATATACTGGAAGTTCTTTTCCGGAGAGCGCGCCCACAGGAATGCACATCCACCGCCCGATTCCCTCCCAGCAGATCAAACTGCTGATTTTTGACTTGGACGGCACGTTGATCGACTCACGGCAGGATCTGGTGAATTCAGTTAACGCGGCCCTGCAGTCACTGGATCGCGCAGAGCTGCCGTCTGACGAAATTGCGGCCATGGTGGGCGATGGCGCTCCTGCGCTGGTGCGGCGGGCACTGGGCGACTCGGCGGATGTGGAACTGGTGCAGCATGGCTTGGAGCTTTTCCTTTCGTACTACCGCGAACACAAGCTGGACCACACACGCCTGTATAGCGGAATTCCTGAGGCACTGGACACTCTGCAAGGCGCCAATGGCATTCGCCGTCTGATGTCTGTGCTCACCAACAAGCCAGTCAACCCTTCCCGCGCCATTGTGGACGCTCTGGGGATCGCGTCGAGGTTTGTGAGCGTATACGGCGGCAACAGCTTTGAGACGAAGAAGCCGGACCCGCTCGGCATCAACACAATTCTGGCCGAAACAGGTTTCCGTCCGGAGGAGACACTGATGATTGGCGACTCCGCCGTTGACATTCTCACGGGACGCAACGCCGGAACGTGGACGTGCGGAGTGACCTACGGTTTTGCTCCCCACACGCTGGTGGAAACACCCGGGGATGTCATGGTGGATAGTCCGCTGGAACTAGCCGGGGTGCTGGAGCCTTGAGATCCGCCCATCGCAATGAAAACGCGTCTGTGTTCAACGGCTTCTCTCCCGCCGAACTACGCAAGCTCCGCAGCCTGAAAACACCGCTTGGCATTCAGCGTGCCCTCGACCGCATGCCCTATCACCTGGCTGACACAGCATGGTCGCCGCGCCGGGTTTTGCAGGAAAACACCGCACATTGCTATGAAGGCGCACTCTTCGCGGCTGCCGCGTTGCGCGCGATTGGCTACCCACCGCTCATCTTCGACCTGGAAGCGGAGCACGATACGGATCACGTGATCGCTATCTACCGCATGGACGGGCATTGGGGCTCTGTGGCGAAATCCAATTACACGGGGTGCCGCGGACGCGAACCTGTGTACCGCTCACTGCGGGAATTGGCAATGAGCTATTTTCACGGCTACTTCAACCTGCGCCGCGAGCGCACATTGCGGAGGTTCTCAGTCCCTTTCAACCTGAAATATTTCGATTCACAGAACTGGATGACCACCGAAAAACCGGTGTGGTTCGTGGCAGAGCACCTGTTTGAGATTCGCCACTTCCCCCTGCTCAAGAAAGGCATGGAGAAAAGGCTGGCGCGAGTGGATGACCGCCTGTTTCGCGGGGAATGTGTGGACCGCGCGGTGAAGTAAACGCCAACGCCTCTAGTGCTTTTCGTCAGTGCTGAACAATACTTTTACATCATCAATCGTGGTGAGGATCAGGACCAGAACGCTGCCCACTGCACCTATGGCAAACATTCCTTCCAGCAGCCGAATTGCTACGACCAGCAGCGAACTTCCGAGCGTTGCCATACTTCTAGCTCAGCACAGAGTTCGTAAGGACTTTATAGGGAGTTCATAAAGAAATCATAAAGATGCCAGCCCGGACGGCGCCATTGACAATGGCGCCGTCCAGTTCAACCGACAATGAACCTTTCTGCATCCAACCGAGTAATCATGACTATGCCGACTCCAGGGATTCGTATGCTTGTCCTGTTGCTGGGCGCTGCCGCCCTGGCTCCCGGGCAGAATGCGCCGCCAGCGAAGACTGTTCCTGAAGCGGCTGGCTCAGCCAAAGTCGTCTCTTGCGAGCCTCCGCCAAACAAACCTGCCGGAACCGTGGCGGATTGTTTCGGACCTGTGAAGAATGAGGCCATCGTCCTCCCCCTTCGTCCAGGCCCCCCTTCCCTGCTTCAGACCATCCAGCCTACGCTGGCACCCACAAACGACCCCATCGAGATCATCCGCCGCGTCGCCGTCCACGACGAAGAAAACGAGAAAAAGGAACGCAACTACACCTATGTGCAGTATGTCCTCGAAAAGAAGCTCGACGGCAAGGGTGCCGTGAAGTCCACGGAAACTCGCACGTACGACGTCATGGTCATCTATGGCGAGCAGGTGGAACGCCTGGTGGCGAAAGATGACAAGCCCCTTTCACAAAAGGACGCCGCCAAAGAGGAAGAGAAGATCGACAAGCTGATGGAGAGGCACAAGAACGAAACGAAAGAACAGCAGGCGAAGCGCCTGGAAAAAGCGGAGAAAGCCAAAGAAGAAGATCGGGCGTTTGTGAAGGAAATTGCCGACGCCTTCGACTTCACCATGCTCCCCCCGGAAACCGTGGATGGACGCCAGCTCTATGTCATCCAGGCTGAACCAAAACCCGGTTACCAGCCGCACACTCAGAACGGCAAGTATCTCACCAAATTTCGTGGGAAGGTCTGGATCGACCAGAGCGAGTATCAGTGGGCCAAACTCGACTTAGAGACGATCGACACCATTTCCTTTGGGTGGTTCCTGGCACGCCTGCACAAGGGCACGCATTTTTACGTCGAGCAGACGCGCGTCAACGACGAAGTATGGCTACCGAAGCTGGTGCGCTTGAACCTAGGGGCGCGGATCGCGCTCTTTAAGGACTTGAACTACGACGTGACGCAGACCTACAGCGACTACAAAAAATTTGGATCGCAGACGAAGATCATCACCGTTGGCGAGGCAGAGGCGAAACCGTAACCGTAAACCGTCCGCTTGCAATCCGCCATCCCTCGTATAATCGTCATTCATGGATTTCCGCCTCATTAGCGACTACCAGCCTTGCGGCGACCAGACCACGGCTATCCCGGCCCTGGTCAAGGGTCTGTCCGAGGGTGAGCAGCATCAGGTGCTGCTCGGCGTTACCGGCTCGGTCAAGACGTTCACCATTGCGAAGGTGATTGAGCAAGCCAACCGCCCGACGCTGGTGCTTGCGCACAATAAGACTTTGGCGGCTCAGCTCTATAGCGAGTTCAAAGCTTTCTTCCCGCAGAATCCGGTCGAATATTTTGTCTCGTATTACGACTACTACCAGCCGGAAGCCTATGTTCCCTCCGCCGACCTCTACATCGAGAAAGAAGCCACCATCAATGACGAACTGGATAAGCTGCGGCTTTCGGCTACCAGAACGCTGTTTGAGCGGCGTGACTGCCTGATCGTCGCATCGGTGAGTTGCATCTACGGCCTGGGCTCGCCGGAAGCGTATTACGGCATGATGCTCTTTCTCGAAAAGGGGCAGAAGATCGCCCGCCAGGATATTACGAAGAAGCTGGTCGAGATCCTCTATGAGCGCACCGATGGTGACTTTCGCCGCGGCACCTTCCGCGTGCGCGGCGACGTGATTGAGATCTTCCCCACCTACGACGACATGGCGTACCGCATCGAGCTCTTCGGCGATGAGGTCGAGTCGCTGGCGCAGATCGATCCCTTGTTTGGCACGGTAAAGCAGAAGTACATGCGGCTCCCAATCTATCCGAAGACGCACTACGTGATGAAACCAGAGACCCGCGACCGGGCCGTATCTACGATCAAGGAAGAACTGGCGTGGTGGGAGGCGGAACTCGAAAAGCAAGGGCGACCTGTCGAGGCACAGCGCATTCATCAGCGGGTCATGTTCGACCTGGAGATGATCCGCGAAATGGGCTACTGCCACGGCATCGAGAACTA
>CAZUCC010000030.1:0-52556 GCA_964619065.1 uncultured Acidobacteriaceae bacterium
CTACGCCGACTACAACAAGGCCGCGGCCGCGGACACCGCCAACAACTACAACTTAGCCGTCCATCCCGATTCTTTCCCGCAAAGCGAAGTGGAATTGACACACATCGATTTGAATGACCATACGCTGGAAGGCCTTCGCCACCGCAACTTCCCGTTATTCAGTGTCCAATACCACCCCGAAGCCGCACCCGGACCGCACGACTCGCATTACCTCTTCAAGGAATTTGTGGGAATGATGGAGGAATCGAAGCGGTGAGAATTAACCGCATGAGGTTCGCCTACGCCTTAAACCGAAAGGTCGGCTACTACTTGTTGGCAAAGAGTTAAATGCCCAAACGCACTGACATCTCGAAGATCCTCATCATCGGCTCCGGGCCCATCGTTATCGGGCAATCCGCCGAGTTCGACTACTCCGGGACGCAGGCCTGCAAGGCTCTTAAGGCTGAGGGCTACGAGGTCGTGCTCGCGAACTCGAATCCGGCGACGATCATGACCGACCCAGAGTCCGCCGACCGCACCTACGTCGAGCCTCTCACCCGCGAGTACCTCGAGGAAATCATCCGCATTGAATCCGAAATGTGTGGCGGCAAAGGCTTTGCCCTGCTGCCCACCGTTGGCGGACAAACCGCGTTGAACCTCGCCGTGGACCTCGCCGACAGCGGCATTCTCGAGAAATACAACGTTGAGCTGATCGGCGCGAAAGTCGAAGCGATCAAGAAAGCCGAAGACCGTCTCTTCTTCAAAGACGCCATGCAGAAGATCGGTCTCGATGTCCCGAAATCGGCGCTCGTGGCCAACGTGAAGGATGGCACCGAATTCGCAGGAAAAATTGGATTTCCCGTCATCATCCGTCCGTCGTTCACGCTCGGCGGCAGCGGCGGCGGCATCGCTTACAACCGCGAAGAGTTGTCGGATGTCCTCTCCCGCGGTCTCGATCTTTCTCCCGTGCACGAATGCCTTATCGAGGAATCCGTCCTCGGTTGGAAGGAATTCGAGCTTGAGGTCATGCGCGACCTTGCCGACAACGTCATCGTCATCTGTTCCATCGAAAATTTTGACCCCATGGGTGTCCATACTGGCGATTCCATCACGGTGGCCCCACCCCAGACGCTCACCGACCCCGAATATCAGCTGATGCGTGACGCCGCGCTGGCGGTCATTCGCGAAATCGGCGTAGAAACCGGCGGCTCCAACGTGCAGTTCGGCGTGAATCCCGACACTGGGCGCATGGTCGTCATCGAAATGAACCCCCGCGTCTCGCGATCGTCGGCCCTGGCGTCGAAGGCCACCGGGTTTCCCATCGCGAAGATAGCTGCGAAGCTTGCCGTTGGTTACACGCTGGACGAGATTCCCAACGACATCACCCGCAAGACCCCGGCCTGTTTCGAGCCCACTCTCGATTACGTGGTCGTCAAGGTTCCCAAATGGCAATTTGAAAAATTCCCTGGCGCAGATGAGACCCTCGGGCCACAAATGAAGTCCGTCGGCGAGGTTATGGCCATCGGGCGCACCTTTAAAGAAGCCCTGCTCAAGGCCGTGCGCGCGCTCGACACAGGCAAAAGAGTCGGTTCAGAAAAAATCGAACCGAAGATTCTCACGCAGCGCCTGGTAACCCCGCACCCCGAGCGTATGAGCTATCTGCGTTACGCTGTCCGCCAGGGATATACCGTCAAGCAGATTGCCCGCATGACCGGCATCGACCCTTGGTTCCTGCAGCAGATGAAAGAAATTAACGACATGCAGCTCGAACTCGAGAAGCATCCGATGGAATCCATTCCGGCGGAAGTGCTGCGCGACGCCAAACGCATGGGCATCTCCGATGGCCGTCTAGCCGGAGTCTGGCGTCTCGATGCCGCCAAAGGTGCGCAGGACAAGGTTCGTCACCTGCGCAAGAAGCACGGCATCACTCCTGTGTACAAGCGCGTCGATACCTGTGCCGCCGAGTTCGAAAGCTTTACCCCGTACCTCTACTCAACGTATGAGGAGGAGGACGAAGCCACGCCAACCCCGAAGCACAAAGTCATGATTCTCGGTGCGGGACCGAATCGCATCGGGCAGGGAATTGAGTTCGACTACTGCTGCTGCCACGCCTCTTTTGCACTACACGACGATGGTTACGAAACCATCATGGTGAACTGCAATCCGGAAACCGTGTCCACGGATTACGACACCAGCGACCGCCTCTACTTTGAGCCTCTCACTTTCGAGGATGTCTTCGCCATCTATGAGCACGAAACTTCTGGTGGCGCGTCCGTCGGAGTCATCGTGCAATTCGGCGGACAGACGCCACTAAACCTCGCCCTTCCGCTTAAGGCCGCCGGAGTGCACATTATTGGTACGTCTCCGGAATCGATCGATCTCGCCGAAGACCGCAAACGTTTCGGCAAACTCCTCGAAGAGTTGCAGATTCCGCAAGCTGCCGGAGCCATCGTTACATCGCCGGAACAGGCTGTCACCGCCGCTGCCCAGATTGGTTATCCCGTCCTCGTGCGCCCGTCGTATGTTCTCGGAGGACGTGCCATGGTAATCGCCTACGACGACGAATCCATCCACCGCTACATGAAGGAAGCCGTCGAATACTCGCAGGACCGCCCGATCCTCATCGATAAGTTCCTCGAGGACGCCATCGAAGTCGACGTCGATGCGCTCTCCGACGGCGAAGATGTGGTCATCGGGGGTATCATGCAACACATTGAGGAAGCTGGCATCCACTCCGGCGATTCTTCCTGCGTGCTTCCGGCTGTCGATATCCCCAAGCATCTTCTCGACACTATGCGGGATTACACCTTCAAACTTGCTCGCGCCTTGAAGGTTGTGGGCCTCATGAATATTCAATTCGCTATTCCCCGGAATGGTGGTACTGCCCCTGGGGAAAGCAGCACGCCCGGCGCGAACGGTGCGGGTCCCAAAGTCTACGTCATAGAAGTCAACCCTCGTGCCTCTCGGACCGTGCCGTTCGTTTCCAAGGCCACTGGTGTGCCGCTTGCGAAAATTGCTTCCCGTCTCATGGTCGGACGGAAACTTCGCGAATTCCTGCCGGAGAATGTCGAGCGCCGCACGGATCTCGACACGGGCAGCCACTACTATGTGAAATCTCCCGTATTTCCCTGGAATAAATTCCCCGGTGTGGATACGGTTCTCGGCCCAGAGATGAAATCTACGGGCGAAGTCATGGGCGTCGCCGATAACTTCGGAGAAGCTTTCGCCAAGGCACAACTCGCCGCCGGCCAAACGCTTCCCACCAAAGGGATGGTTTTCATCAGCGTGGCCGATCACGACAAATCCACGGTCGCGGAAGTCGCGCGCCGGTTCGTCGATCTCGGTTTCACGCTTGTGGCCACGCACGGCACCGCCGATACACTGGAGCGCGCTGGCCTCAAAGTTGACCGTGTCTTCAAGGTTAAGGAAGGCCGTCCCAACGTCGTCGACCTGGTGAAGGGCGAGAAAATTCAGCTCATCATCAATACACCGCAGGGTGCCGACCCGTGGTTTGACGAAAAGGCGATCCGCCGAGCCTCGATCTTTCATCGCATTCCGGCCATTACAACCCTAGCCGCCGCGCGAGCCGCTGCTGAGGGTATTGCTGCCCTCCAGCGCCGCCAAGTAACGATTCACGCGCTGCAGCAACTGCACGCGGAGCGGGTAACGCGCACTGTGCCGTAGAGCTTTCATGAAAGCTGCCCTGCTTCTGCGCTCTGCTGTAGTGTCTTTCTGTGTCGTCTTGCTGCTAGTGGCGTGCAACAGGAAAGAGGAAGCCCAGCCCGACAATCCCCGGCTCACCCCGAACGTGACGATGCGCGACGTCACCTTCCACAGCGCTGCACTCAATCGTGACATCCCGTTCCGCGTGATCCTCCCCGCGAGCATTCCATCAGGCCAAAAGCTCCCGGTGGTTTATCTGCTTCATGGCGGAGGAGGCGGGTTCCACGATTGGTCGAACTATTCGGATGTCGCGCGCTTTGCCGAACGCGGCCTAATCCTCGTTATGCCGGAAGGAAACTCTTCGTACTATGCGAATTCCGCCGAGCGGCCGCAGGATCGCTACGAAGACTACATCGTGAACGATCTCATTTCCGATGTTGAAAGTAAGTTTCCTGTGGCTGCGGGCCGCGCTAACCGGGCGATTGTGGGAGTTTCGATGGGAGGTTTTGGTGCGGTCAATTTAGCCCTCAAGCATCCAGAACTATTCGTGTTTGCTGCTGGGATCAGTTCAGCCATCGACGTCCCCAGCCGCCCATTCTCAATCAAGCGAATTCAACAGTATCGCCAACACGCCTCGATTTTTGGGCCTTGGAAAAGTCAGCATCGCCTCGCTAACGATCCTTTCGTTATTGCACGGTCAGTTGATCCCACACGAATACCGTACCTCTTTCTCACATGCGGTGAGCAAGAAGGCTTGTTACCGGCGAACCGGCAATTCGCGGCACTCCTCAAAGCCCGCCACATCCCCAACGAATTCCACACCGGCCCCGGAGGCCACGACTGGAGCCAATGGAACCGTCGGCTCGATGATGCTTTCCAATCACTATTCGCCCACCTGCGACCGATCATTAGCCGCACGAACTTGTTATCCGACCGGAGCGATTGCTTCGCATAGCAAAGCAATCACTCCGGTGGGGGTGACAGACTAAAATCTAGGCCGGATAACACTCCTGCTTTATCATAGAAGGGCCATGCTCCTTCACGGAATCCTACCTCCCATTACCACCCCGTTCTACCCGGACGGCCAGGTCTACTACAAGAAAATTGAGCACAACGTCGACCGCTATTCACGCACGCCGGTCGCGGGCATCGTTGTTCAGGGTTCCACGGGTGAGGCAATCCTGCTTTCCGATCAGGAGCGTCGTGATGTCTTCAAGGCCGCTCGTGAAGCTGCCGCGCCGGAAAAAGTTCTCATCGCCGCCACTGGCATTGAATCCGCCATCGAAACTCTCCGCCTGACCGAGTATGCCGCGACCCTTGGCTACGATGTAGCCCTGGTGCGCACGCCGCACTACTACAAGGCGCAGATGGCCAAGCCGCTGAACATGTTGACGTTCTTCCGCACCGTTGCCGACCATTCGCCCCTCCCGGTGCTTCTGTATAGCGTGCCCGGGTTTACGGGATATGACTTGCCTGCAGAACTCGTGGCTGAGCTCGCGAGTCATCCCAACATTATTGGCATCAAGGAATCGGGCGGCGATGTCGAAAAAGTCCGCAAGATGGTCGAGCTTACTCGGCAGATCCGTCGCAGCGCTACGGTCACTGAAACCTTCGCCGCTGTCACGCAGCGCATGATCCAGGCTGCCGAGCGGCCACAGGATTCCGGGAACGCCTCCAAATCTAACGACGGTGGCGAACTAGTGATGATCGGTGCTGCTTCCGGTAGCGGATCCGTGGAGCCGAAACCTTCCTCCGCTGCGGTCAAGGTCGTCGGGGGTCTCAAGACGCGTCAAAAAGAAGTCGGTTTTCAAGTGCTGGTGGGTGCGGCGGATAAGCTCAAGCCCTCCCTTGAAGCCGGTGGTGCTGGTGCAGTCCTGGGATTCGCCTGCCCCGCTCCCACAGCATGTTTTGAGATCTACACCGCGTGGAAAGAGGGCGACGAGAAGCTTGCCGCCGAGAAGCAAGAACGCATCGCCGCGGCCGCGAAAAAAGTTGTCAGCGAATGCGGCCCCTCCGGCGTTAAGTACGCCATGGATCTGAATGGATACTTCGGTGGTAGCCCGCGCCTGCCGCTGCTGCCGTTGACAGCAGATGCCAAGGCTGTGATCGAGACCATGATGGCCAACATCCGGAACTAGCAATGGCTTTCTTGGATCGCCGTGCGGCATGGCCCGAAAGTGCCTTTCCGCGGGGGAGAACGATCTTGTAAGGTTATCGGTAACTGTTGCAGGTTTCGGCAGTTTTCGTTCAGGAGTTGCCACAAAGCTCTGTTCAGAAACGGGGGAGCATTTGGAAGCCTTGCTTGCGCACTTGGAAGACGACGGTGACAAACCGGATACCGCACGCACGCCGCATCTGCTGTGTGGGTCAAAATTCTGGTCTCTCAGTTCGTCGCTGGGTTGTGTCTATCTTGCGTGGCTTACTTATTCGCGGATTAGCAGCCACCAGTTCGAGTGGCCCAACGACATCTGGTCGGTTCTGGCCTACGGCGTGTGGGTGCTTTTTCTTTTGATCCTGATGGCGGAGACACGCTGCTTCCGCGAGCGCTTGCTGTTTACGGTACTACTCGCCAACTTCGCGCTGGCCCTGTCGATGGCTTTTGCACCGCACCTGCAACCAACGACGGCGCAAACCGCGCGTCAGATTTCGCTGGCCCTCTGGGTACTGGGCGCGCTATACAGTGCCTCTTTCATCTTTCGACCGGTGCCCGCCTCCGATAACCGGGCACGGAAGGCATAGCGGATCCCACCCTACAATGGAATTCGAAATTACTCCTGAGGAACTGAAGGCTCATCTCGATCAGAAGCACTCCGTTCGTTTGCTCGATGTCCGGGAGCCCTGGGAATTCCAGTTAGCACGGATCGAGGGCAGTCTGCCTATCCCTATGGGAGAAATTCCTGTTCGCGCCAATGGTGAACTCGATCCGGAAGATCACATCGTCGTAATCTGCCATCACGGCGTGCGTTCGGCAAACGTCACGCAATGGTTGCGGCAACAGGGATTCGAGCAAGCACAATCTCTGCGCGGCGGAATCGACCGCTGGTCGCGGGTGGTGGATACCAGCGTACCTGTGTATTAAGCGCTCGTGTGGGGACGGCCGCCCTTCTTCGACTTCGCTCAGGACTCGTCTAAGCGGAGCGAAGCCGCGCTGCGCTTGCAGAGGGAAATCGTTCAACGATACGATCAACAGGCAGTCAATTCGACGCAAGTACTGCGACGACGAAGGTATCCCCAGAGAGAAGAACTTCCATGCCCAACACCCCTCTTGCCGTTGACCTCCACGAAAAAATCGAGTGTGCCCACACCATCGAATCGAAGTTCTACAATGACCCGGCCATTCTCGCGACCGAGAAGGCGAAAATCTTCCGCCGTACCTGGCAACTGGCGGGAACGCTCAACCAGCCCTGCGGCCTGGCCCACAACGAGGCTGCGAGCGAAAACGCCACATCGCGAACGATTTCCGACCCAGAAACCTACTTCACAGCCGACATCGCTGGCGAGCCGATTGTTGTTGTGCGCGACAAACATGGCGAACTGCGGGCCTTCAGCAATGTCTGCCGCCACAGAGCCGGCCCCATCGCCACCGGTTCGGGAACCTGCAAGAATGTTCTTCGCTGTGGCTATCACGGTTGGAGCTACGCGCTCGATGGCCGCCTGATCGGCACACCAGAAATCGATGGTGTCGAGTTCTTCGACCGCAGTACTATGGGCATGTTCCCGCTACGCCTCGAGACCTGGGAAGATCTTATTTTTGTCAACTTTGATCCCGACGCCGTTCCCTTATCAGAATGGCTCGGAGAAATCCCCAATCAGACGCGCGGCTTCCATTTCCAGGGCGCCCAGCTTGCCGAGCGCCGCGACTACATCATCAATTGCAACTGGAAAGTCTACGTCGACAATTATCTCGAGGGATACCACATCCCCATCGCGCATCCCGGCCTCATGCGTGAAATCGACTACACGCAATACCGTGCGATCACGTACCGTTATTACTCGCAGCAATTCGCTCCCCTTCGCGCCATGAAGCCCGGAGACGAAGGTGAGCGCTTCTACAAGCCCGGGGCGCAAGCGTTCAATGAAGCGCTGTATTTCTGGATTTTCCCCAACTTAATGCTCAACATCTATCCTGACAACTTTTCCACCAACCTGATCGTCCCGCTGGGGCATGACAAGACGCTGACCATCTTCGAATGGTTTTTTCACGACGCCAAGAGTGCGCAAGTTAGCGAGCGTGTCGAACGGGCGATTGCCTTTAGCGATGAAGTACAGCAGGAAGATATCTTTCTATGCGAATCTGTGCAGTGCGGCCTCAACTCCGCAACCTATGACCGTGGCCGCTACTCCGTGAAGCGAGAAAATGGCCTCTACCACTTTCACACGCTGCTAGCCGAATTCCTGGAACGCAAGTAATCACGTGGGCCCAGGCGCCCTCGCCTGGGCTTCGGGCGACAGCCCGAGACTTTTCCAGCCGTCCCTAGGCGGCGGTCGCCGAAGCCAGCTTCTCCAGCTGTTGAATGTGATTCAGATCGTGACCCGCCATGGTCTCGACGATCTCTTGAAATGTCATTTGCCCGCGTTCGGGGTGCGTTACCGGTTTTGCCAATGCTTCCGCTGAAGCATTGCCGATCAATGCCGCATTCCACTGCCGCACCGAGGAAAACACCGCCAGCGCTGCTTCTGCGGTAAAAGACGACGAATACTGGCTCGCCCAAATGTCCTGATCGAACGGTTGAATCACGTGGTGAGGTTCTGCCAATGTTTGGCGCAAGCGAAAGGCAAATACAACTTCGCAATCCGCCAGATGGCAAAGAATCTCTCTGGGACTCCACTTGCCGGGAGCTGGTTTTCGATCCGCGCTCTGCGGTCCGAGCGTTTTTGAGAGATCTGCCAATCGTCCGGCGGTTTCACCGATCACAGTTTTCGCGTCACGATTTCCAAGATGCGTAGCGTAAGGATTTAACATGCGTGCTTCTCCTCGAATATTTTAGCTCTCAGTCCGACCAAGGGCGAGCGGTGCGGTCCCAGCGGTGACTCTTGAGCGCGCCGAGCAGCTTCTGATCCAGCGGACCTTGATCGCTCAACGCGATGTTTTGCTTCACGTGCTCCAGTTTGCGCATGCCCACAATCGTTGTGCTAGCAGTGGGGTTGGCCAGAATAAAACGTAAAGCCATTTCCGGCAGACTCATCGAGGGCGGCAAGACCGTTTTCAACTTCTCGACTCGTGGGATGGTATTCGCCAGATTCTCCGGGCCAAAATATTTGGATCGCCAGTCGCTCTCTGGAAACCTCGTCTGCAACGTCATCTTGCCACCCAGGCTGCCTTCATCCAGCGGCACGCGGGCAATGACACCAATATTCAATTCTTTGCACACCGGAAACAATTCGTCTTCCGGCGATTGGTCGAAGATGTTGTAGATCACCTGTACCACGTCTACCAGCCCTGTGCGCAACGCCTTGATCCCATTAGCCGGCTGCCAGCGATTCAGGCTCAATCCAAACGCCCGAATCAGTCCTTCGCGCTTCAGTTTCTCGACAGTCGAACGGAATTCGGGATCGTTTGCCCAGCTGTCGTCCCAGACGTGGAGCTGCAACACGTCGATTGAATCCGTTCCCAACTTCTTGCGAATTGCTTCCGCATATTGGAAAACGTGGTCGGCAGGAAACACGTCGTGATACTTGTCCTTGGGCGACGCAGGCCATTTGTCATTGAGGGGCGGAATCTTGGACGCTGCGTACAAGCGCTTGCCCGGGTTGCTGGCAATGATTTGCCCCAGTAGCCCATCGCTTTTTCCGTCGCCATAAGCCCACGCCGTGTCGAAAAAGTTACAGCCCAGGTCCACGGACAACTGCAGGGCCTGCAAGGACTGGTGATCATCGGATTCCGACCAGCCTCCCATGCCCCATAGACCATAGGCAATGTCGCTCACGTCAAAACCAGTGCGTCCAAGCTTGCGATATTTCAGTGGGGTGTCCTCTCTGCTCTTGAGATGTAGGGGACATTGTACCGAAGCTCGCGCAGATCAAGAAATGTTGTAAGAAGTAAGAAAAGGATTACGGAGTCCGTACACGGTCAGCGATGGTGGGACCAAGACGCTTAAAATCTTTGGTATTCCAAGTGTAAATAATTTCTGCTTTCGCTTTCAGAGCACAATGGCCAATGAGCGCGTCATAGATTCCACCGCCTGTCACGACAGCAGAGGACGACTCAATGGCTTGGAATTGTTCCTCTGCACTCAAGGCTACCAGCGTGATGTGTTCGCGGATGCTCGCGAGAAACAGTAACGCCTGATCACCACTTACACGATCCTTGCCTGGCATTCCAGTGAGACACGAATAGACCTCAGCCAGGCTATGTGCACTGCAGGATGCTTTGTTCTTCTCGTAACGTAGAAACAATTCGAAGCTGGGCCGATGGTGTTCGTGATCGACGTAAAAGGTAGCAACCAGAACGGACGTATCCAGAAATGCCCTCACCGCGAGCGACCCATGTTACGGCGGTCACGCTTTTCACGGATATCCTGCAAGGTCTTGTTCGTCACTGCTGCAGACAACTTCACGCCCCTCCGAAAAACCCAAACACCACGCTCTTTCATCAGCGGGGAAGCGGAAGATACAGGGCGGAGGATCATCTTTTCCCCTTCAGAGTCGAGATGGAGGGAATCACCAGGCTCCAGACGTAGCTCGTCGCGCAGCGTTTTGGGGATGACGACCCGACCCGCTTTGTCGAGCGTAACCGTAGTATTCATGATGGAAGTATAAAATGGTAAATGCCATATGTCAAATGGCATTTTGTAATGGCATTATTAGCGATTACTAAAACTTGCGTTGACGGTCATCTGGTCCGCCCTGCCAACAGCGCCTGCTCGGGGGTCGTTCATCAAAGCCTTGGACGCGCCCACCTTAGCAAGAAGTAGTTGCACATCCCCAATGTAGCGTTCGCGAAACGCTCCATCGCAGTACGCGAGATAGTAGTCCCACATGCGGAGGAAACGCTCTTGGTAGCCGAGCTTGCGAACCTTGTCGAGCTGGGACAGCAGACGGCCCCGCCATTCACCGACCGTCTGGGCATAGTGCCAGCCAATGTCTTCGAGGTGAAATATTTGCAACTGCGTGGCCCGCGCGAGTGAATGCAGAATTTCCGCAACAGACGTCAATTCCGATCCAGGAAATATGTGTTTGCGAATCCAGTCGCTGCGGCGCAAGTAGCCTGGAAATTCCTGTTCTTTCAGCGTGATCGCTTGTAGCAGCATCATGCCGTCCGGCTTCAGCAGGCGGTCGCAAGCGCTGAAGAAAGTGTCGTAGAAGTGGTAGCCGACAGCCTCAAACATCTCAATGCTGACGATCTTGTCGAATTGCCCGCGCAATTTGCGGTAATCCTCAAAGAGCAGCTCAATGCGTGCTCCCCGCTCACAGAGCGGCCGGAAGGCCTGCTGTGCGTATTCGTGCTGCTCCTGGCTGATGGTCGTCGTGGTCACCTTGCAGCCGTAGTGAGTAGCAGCGTGGATGGCAAAAGCGCCCCAGCCCGTCCCGATCTCCAATACATGATCCTCAGGGCTCAATTGCAGCTTCCGGCAGATCAGGTCGAGCTTCTGACGTTGTGCCTGCTCCAGGGAGTCTTCCGGCGTCAGATAGTAAGCGCAAGAGTAGGTAAGCGACTCATCCAAAAAGAGGCGATAAAAATCGTTGCCCAAATCATAGTGATAGGCAATGTTCTTGCGGCTGCCACGAATCGTATTGGGCTGGACACGGTGTGCGATCCAATCCGATACGCGATGAAAGAAAGAAAACGCCGCATTGCTATTCATGATGCGCCCGATGTTGCGCACGCCGGCTCGAATCACCGCCACCAGGTCGGGCGTGGACCATTCGCCGTCCATGTAAGATTCGCCGATGCCGATGTCGCCATTGAGCACAGCACGCTGGAAGAAACGCTCGTCGTGCACCGCAATGGTCGCACGTAGCGGATTGCCAGGATCGCCGAAGCGATGGGTTTGATCGGCGCAAATGATTTCCAGTGAGCAATCGTGCATCTGCTCAAGAACTTTGAAGAACATCTGTTTGGCCCAGCGCTGGCCCCAGCGCCCGTTCCAAGGCCGGCTCATTGAACTTTCCATGACGCTCCTAAATGTCTTGCATTGGTTGTGTTGTACCGCTTGGGGCCTGGGTGTGAAACGTGCGGCACGCCTTTCACTAGTAGCCGCAGAGCTTGCCAGTGGATCGCAGCAATGACCTTGGCGGTTATCCAAGGGAATTGGAGCAAAGCGCGGTGCAGCTCTTTCCCCGACCATTCACGGCGTTCGAGCTTGAGCGTGGAATCAAATAGCAGCCCGTCATCCTCATAATTCATCGACTGCACAATCAGCCGATCGTCGGGCGGCGTGAATGTCCACTCGTACCGATGTCCCAGCCGCATGAATGGTGACACGTGGAACGCTTTTTGGAAGCGGTATTTCCGGTTGCTTCCGGCGGGCTGTTCGACCGCTCCGTTCAGCCAGTAGTTATGAGTTTCTCCGAAGGTGTTGTTAACTTCCGCAAGCACGGAATCAAACTGATCGTCTTTGGAATAGCAATAAAAGAACGACACAGGATTAAAGTTGTATCCGAGATAGCGCAGATGCGTCAGCAAGAAGACAGGGCCACGCGGAGGCTCGACACCGTTCTGAAGCGCATCTCGTTCCAGCCGATGCCGAAACGGAATCCGGGTGTCGCCGAAGTGGTCTCGATCGTGAAACGACGCCCAAGCCCACCGGTTATAAGCTGCAAATGGAGAAACACTCATCAGTTCCGGGATGCGGTCAATATCCAGAAACGGCATGAAAATGGGGTAGGTGAACTCGTGTCGCTTAGGAGTAAACCGCCGGTGCCGCAGCGTTCCGACATAAAGACCCGATTCCATGCTTGTCCGTTCGCCTTTCTGCTACCAATCGACCCCGAGGGCTTTAGCCACGCGCAGGGCCGAGTTGATCCCATCTTCGTGGAACCCGTAAAACCAATATGCACCGCAAAAATGCGTATGATTCTGACCGCTAATTTCGGCCCAGCGGGCTTGCGCTCGAATCGCATCCAAATTGTAAAGCGGATGATTGTATTGCATTTCGCGAAGAATGCGACGGGAATCGATGGCCTCCGTGGCATTGAGCGTGACGCAGTACTCTTCATCGGCATTGAAGGCCTGTAGGCGGTTCATGTGGTAGGTGACGGTGACGCCTGATGTCTTCCCCTCGCCCAGCAGATAGTTCCACGACGCGCGGGCTGCCGTCCGCCGGGGCAACAGGCTCGGATCGGTATGAAGGGCTACGTGGTTACATGTGGTTGTGAATTTGCCCAGAATATCGACCTCAAGCTGCGTGGCATCCTTCAGCAGTGCCAACGCCTGTGGCGCGTGGCAAGCGAACACCACCTCGTCAAATTGCTGCGCGCGCTGATCGGCAAAGGTCACAAGTACACTACGATCAGTACGGAGCACACCTGTAATTTGGATTGCCGTGGTGATGCGGCCTTCATAAGGCTGAATGATCGGCCCAATGTATTGGGAGCTTCCAGATTGCAACGTGTACCAGGTAGGCTGGCCGTAGTAGCCCAGAAAGCCGTGATTGTAGAAGAAGCGAATCAGAGTGAAAGCAGGGAAGTTTCCGATCTCCTCGAGAGAAGTCGACCAAACCGCTCCCGCCATGGGGTAGAGATAATACTGCGCAAAGCGATGGCTGAAACCCTGCATTCGTAGGTATTCGTGCAACGTGACGTTCGCGTTGTCAGGATCGTCCAGAAACTTCGCGGCGGTTTTGTTGAAGCGAAGAATCTCCAGCAGCAACCCATAGTGTTGTGGTCGAAAGAAATTCGCACGCTGAGCAAAGAGACCATTCAGCCCACGGCTGCTGTATTCCAGGCCCGTCGCGCGGTCGGTCACGCCAAATGACATGTCGCTGCGCTCGCGTTCTACACCAAGTTCTTGCATCAGGCGGAGGAAGTTTGGGTAGGTGCGGTCGTTGTGGACGATAAAGCCTGTGTCCACACTCAGCGTGCCGCGTGTGGTTTCAATCCGGTGGGTATGGGTGTGGCCACCCAGGCGCCGCTCTTTTTCGAAGAGCCAGACTTGATGCTTGCGGCTTAAAAAGTACGCCGCGGAAAGACCCGAGATGCCGGCTCCGATGACGGCGATGCGGCTCATGCAGGATGGGACTTATCCGACGGAGATTTCGGCGAGTTCCGGCTCAGTTTCCGTTGCTTCAGCCTGAATGCGAGGTGCGCGGACATCGCGCGCGATGCCGATCCAACTCAGGGCTTTCACCAAATAGAACGTGCAATCCACTTCCCACCAGCGCAAACCTTGGCGGCAGGCATACATGAATTTGTGGTGGTTGTTGTGCCAGCCTTCGCCCATAGTGATCAGCGCGAGAACGAAGTTGTTCCGGCTGTCGTCAGGAGTGTCAAAGCGACGTTTCCCCCAAACGTGTGCCAGGGAGTTGATTGTGAATGTGCCGTGATAGAGACAAATTGTGGAAACGACAAACCCCCAAACAAATGGGCCCAACCCGCCAAGCAAGAATACAGCAACGCCAAGCAACACCGGGGGAATCAGGTAATTGCGGCTCAGCCAACGGAGTTCCGGATACTTGCCAAAATCGCGAATCATGTTGGGATCGTGCGTGTCGTAGTCATCCGACAAAATCCACCCCATGTGGGCCCACCAAAAGCCGCGCTGTACCGGCGAATGCACGTCCTGAGGAGTATCCGAGTACTGATGATGCTCACGATGATGTGCCGCCCACCAGAGCACGCCTTTCTGCCCGGAAGTCTCTGCCAAGAATGCCAGGAGAAATTGGGGAAAGCGTGCCAGCTTATAGGTTCGATGGCTAAAATAGCGGTGGTAACCTGCCGTCACTCCAAACATGCGCACGAAATAGAGTCCCGCTGCCAAAGCGACCCAGGACCACTGAAAAGGCACGAAAAACACGGCTAGACAGCTCACGTGAAGTAGGAAAAACAGGATCACGGAACTCAGCCGGTAGTTCGCGGCGTCTTTTCTATCCACGGCTGGATTCGTCGCTTGGGGAGTTACTTTCCCGCTTGCCATTCGTCCACACCTTCTAATTTCCGCACTGCCAATCCCAGAATCTGCTCAGCAAACATGCGAAAAATTCCTTTGGCGAAGCTTTTATTGTACAGGGGAGTACGATGCAAAGAGACGGAGGGATTGCGGAATCACAAAAGTATTACAAATCCGCAGTAACCTGTCCTCCCGTACATCTCATTGGGTGGAGTTATCCGTCCTTTCGCCTTTCTGTTGAGCCATCACTGGGAGGGGTTTATATGCGAGCTTTCTTGATTTTGCTGTTTGCCGGAATCTTCTTGTGGATGGTAGGCATGACCATCTGGGTCAGCCTGCATAAGCCCCTGTGGGACGCTGGAAGCGAATTCAGCTGGGCGCACAGCCCATGGTCGGTGGCTACCCTGTTTGATGCCTATTTCGGCTTCACGGCGTTCTTCGTTTGGGTCTGCTGTAAAGAACATACGATGCGGGCGCGAGTGCTATGGTTTGTGGGCATTATGGCGTTGGGGAACATCGCAATGTCCGCCTACATGCTTTGGCAGCTTTTCAAACTAAAACCCGGCGAGCGGGTTGGACGTGTCTTCCACACGGGAATATTTGAGACGGAGGCTGCGTGAAGGAGTTGCTACAGAGACGGCTCGTACGGCCAATTCTGGACCTGCTGACGCAGGGGATCACGCCGGAAAAGGTTGCTCTGAGTGTGGTGTTGGGCGTGGCCCTGGGGATGTTTCCGGTGCTGGGCTCAACTACCGTTCTCTGCATGTTCGCTGCTGTCGCGTTCCGCTTGAATCTGCCTGCGATCCAGACCGTGAACTACTTTGTGTATCCGTTGCAGCTTGCGTTGGTCGTGCCGTTCATGCGTTTGGGCGAGATAATTTTCAGGGGTGTCTCGGTCCGTCTTTCTCTCGTCCAGATGCTGGAGCTATTTCACACCGACCGCCTTCGTGCAATGAAGGCCTTGTGGGGGCTGGGTGTGCAAGCGGTGGGAGCTTGGTCGCTGGTCGTGCCCCCTCTAACGTTTGTTGCCTACCTGCTTCTGTCGCGGGTTCTAAGGCGAGCCGCAGCTCGAATGAAATTGGCGCGGACACAGTCCCATCAGCCCTCGGCGGCGGGAGCCTAGGTGTGCTTATCACCTCCGCTTATCTTTTGTTGCTCGGCGCGGCAGTCGTTGGCGCACTCATGCTGGCGCTCTGGCTGCTGCATCTCAAACTCAATAACGCGAGCGTCGTCGATCCAGGATGGGCTTTGGGCTTAGCGCTGCTCGGCCTGCTCTACGCGATTTTTGGTTCCGGCTATCTGCTGCGCCGATGGCTCATTGCGGGGATGTCCGCAGTCTGGGGGTTGCGTTTGGCGGTGTATCTCGCGCGGCGTATTTGGGGTGAGCCGGAGGAGGGCCGCTATCAACAACTGCGACGTGAGTGGGGCGGCAATATCGCGTTCAAGTTTCTCGTGTTTTTTGAATTTCAAGCGCTGCTCGACCTTGTGCTCTCACTGCCATTTCTGCTTGCGGTGTTGAATTCGAAGGCCGAGCTGCACATTCTCGAGTACATAGGAGTCGGTCTCTGGCTCGTTGCGATCGTCGGAGAATCGTTCGCAGATGCGCAGTTGGCGATGTTCAAGCGAGATCCTACGAATCGCGGGATGGTTTGCCAATCGGGACTTTGGAACTACTCCCGCCATCCCAACTATTTTTTCGAGTGGCTGGTTTGGATCGCATGGGCGGTTTTTGCGTTGGCCTCGCCGTGGGGATGGCTAGCACTCGTCTGCCCGGCGCTCATGCTGTACTTTCTCTATCGTGTGACCGGAATTCCAGCGACGGAAGCGCAAGCGCTCCGCAGTAAAGGCGATGCCTACCGGCAGTATCAGGCTACGACGAGCGCGTTTGTGCCTTGGTTTAAGAGTGAAGGCGTGTCGGGCCGAGAGATGAATTAATGAATACGACTGCGGAATTGGATCGTCGTGTCATCGCAGAAACTGTGGCATGGCACGTTCCTCTCCTGGAGCGAGGTTGGCTGCCCGATGCTCTCGTGCGCTTCGGCATTCGACGGATGTTGGCACAACGCCTCCGCGAAGAGGAGAAGGGAAGTCCGGAAGTGCAGCAAGCGCATCGCATGCGTTTCGTGGACCAGCTGAAGGTTAGTCCCGTGGCCATCGAAACCGCTGCTGCCAACGCGCAACACTACGAAGTTCCAGCACGTTTCTTCGAACTTGTTCTCGGAAAGCACAAGAAATACAGTTGCGCGTTCTATGACCCCGGAGTGCGAACGCTCGACGAGGCGGAAGAGCGGATGCTGGCGCTGACCGTTGAACGCGCCAGCCTGCACGATGGTGAGCGCATCCTGGAATTAGGCTGCGGCTGGGGCTCTCTCACGCTCTACATGGCCGAGCGCTTTCCATTGAGCGAGATCGTAGCTGTGTCCAACTCGCGCACGCAGCGCGAATATATTGAAGCCCAGATTTCCATACGTAACCTGCGCAACGTGCACGTCCTCACCGAAGATATGAATCGCTTTGCAGCGCCCGGAGTCTTTGATCGTGTTGTTTCTGTCGAAATGTTCGAGCACATGAGGAACTACGAGGTGCTACTCAACCGCATAGCCTCGTGGATGAAGCCGCAAGCGACGTTGTTTGTGCATATCTTCACGCATACGCGCTTCGCCTACCCCTACGACGCGGCCGACGCCAGCGACTGGATGGCCCAGCATTTCTTCACCGGCGGCATCATGCCGAGTGATGATTTGTTGCTTTATTTTCAGCGCGACCTCAAGCTACAAGAGCATTGGCGAGTCAACGGAACGCACTATCAGAAAACCTCGGAAGCGTGGCTCGCGAACCTCGATGCACACAAGGGGGAGGTCTTCGCACTGTTTGAGGAGACGTACGCCTCCGGCCTGAGGGGCACAGCGCGTAAATCCGAGGCGCGCAAGTGGCTGGCGCGTTGGCGGGTATTCTTCATGGCATGTGCTGAGCTCTGGGGATATCACGCTGGCAAAGAGTGGATTGTCTCGCATTATTTGTTTGAGAAATGAAATAGTTTGCGCGGGGGCAGGCGCCCTCGCCTGCCCGAGTCGAGCGTAGTGGCTTCGCTAAGCCTTCTCTTGTTTTCTGGGATGCACTAGCGACGCTCCTACCGACACCGCCAGCACCGCTCCAACGAATCCCAGCGTAGCCAATGTCGACAGCTCGTAGTACCCAGAAGCGAGCATCTTCATACCCACAAACGTAAGAATGACAGCCAGTCCATAGTGCAAATAGTGGAACACGTCCATCATTCCGGCCAGTGCAAAATACATCGATCGCAGTCCCATGATCGCAAACACATTCGAGGTGTAAACCACAAAAGCATTGAGCGTGATCGCGAGTATTGCCGGAATGGAATCGACCGCAAACAAAACATCGGTGGTCTCCACCACCAGCAGTACGATAAACAAGGGCGTGGCATAGAGGCCACGGTGCCGGACGAAAAATCTCTCGCCCTCGTACTCCTTCGTCACCGGCACGAACTTGCGAAACAAACGCAAAACAGGATTTTTCTCCGGATGAATCTCCGACTCCCCCTGCCGAAACAGTTTGATCCCGCTATAGACCAGCAATGCGCCGAATAGATAAGTGATGAAATGAAAGCGCCGCATCAGTCCGACGCCGGCGAAAATAAACATCGCGCGCAGCACAAGCGCGCCCAAAATTCCCCAGACTAAAACTTTGTGCTGACTCTCTTCGGGCACGCTGAAATAGCGGAAAATTAAGAGAAAGACGAACAGGTTATCAACGCTAAGCGAAAGCTCAATCACATAGCCAGTGACGAACTCGAGCGCCGGCGTCCGCCCCTGCCAGTGGTAGAGGAGTCCGGCGAAGGCCAAGGCGAGCGTTATCCAGACAGCACTCCATGTTAAAGCCTCGCGAAAAGAGACAGCGCGCGCGCGGCGGCGAAAGACGCCTAAATCCAGCGCCAGCATCGCCGCCACAAATAAATTGAAAACAACCCACAAAAGCGGATGGCTCACGCGGTATTCATCCAGCCGCGATTGTAAACTGTTTGTGCAGGATGCTGCGGCAGCCCACTTTACTGACTACGTCCACGTGCGCCGCTTTCCCATGCTGGCCACTGGCCAAACCCTTTCATCTGTACATCAAGTCCGGTTTCGTGAAGCGTCTGTTCGATTTCTTTGCGCGAGAGCCTCGGGCCAAATCTTTCGGGGGCATCCGCCAGACTGAACACGACCACGGCAGCTTCCGCCACATGGCGCTGTAGATTCGCAAAGTCTACCTTGTCAAACGTATCGGAACTGGCATGGTAATTGATGAGATAATTAGCTTCCTCCTGGTTAGCAACGAACGTCGGTACGCCCTCTAGTAGAAAATCCATGTGATCCGTTCCCGACTCGGCATCCGTGGTAATCGTCGCTGCGTTCCAGGCTTTGAGTGGCGCCACAATCTCAGCCGCTGCATTTGCCAAATCTTTGCGGCCCCCCAGAGAGAAGCCGGTGACCCGCCCAGTGCCCGAATCAAAAATCACAGTCGCCACGTAGCGATCCATCTCGGCGCGGTGCTTGCGCACATAAGCCCACGAACCCAGGAGACCTTCCTCTTCGCCGGAGAAGAGAATGAAACGAATTGTCCGCCGTGGTTTCAAACCGGAAGCTTGGATTGCTCGCAGGGTTTCCACCACCAGGGCGGCGTTGCAGCCGTTATCGAGCGCCCCGGTACCGAGCTCCCAGGAATCCAGGTGCGCCCCCAGAACCACATACTCCTCTGGTTTTTCGCTGCCTCGAATTTCCGCAATTACATTGGAAGCGCGGATAGGGCCAGTGATTTTATTGGGCAGAGAGATATCAAGGGTAAGTTCTCTTCTGCCGGCCAGTATGCGTGCGATACGGTCGGCGTCTTCGCGAGCGAGCAGAAGGGTTGGAATTTTTTCAATTTCTCCGTGATCGCTGTTGGTATGGCGGTAGAGCAGATCCTGAGGTCGGGTGGACTGCAACAGGATTGCGTCGGCGCCTCCTTTCAATGCCTCCTCGACTACGACCGGCGTATGCATGTATTCGGCGAACAGATCATCCCACGTTTTCATAGTCCCTGTGTGCACCAGGATAGCTTTGCCTTTGATTCCACCCGGCAGGTTGGCGGAGCGCGTGAAGTCCTCAGCGGTTCCTTCGCCAACATCAACTACCGGGACTCGGGACAATTGCGCGGCAGGTCCCCAGGCCAGCGAAACCGCCCGCGCGGGAAATGCCACGGGTAAATGTCCGATTCTGCCCGCTGCGGATACCTTCACTTCAATGCGGGTAGCGCCTTCCTCCCATCCGTGCTCGATGGGGAAGTCTTCGGTTTCGACGGCATCGGCTCCAGCCGCTTTGAATTTCTCCACGCCCCACCGCACGGCTCGATCCATCGCGGGCGTGCCAGGCACTCGCCCACCGATCTCGTCGGTGAGCTCTTGCAGGTTGGCACGCAGGGTGGGAGCTTTTTCGGCCTCTGTCATCAATGCCGGAATATCCGCATGCTCTGCTGCGTGGGCGGAATGCAGAAAGTTGAAGTGCCAAAAGCCTGCTGCAAATAGAAAGGTGGCGAACACCGCCAGAAACTTTAATTTTGTTTTCATAGCTGAGGATTAGAAACGAAAATCGAGAAAAGGAAAAGGGACAGGCAAATTTCAACCAAATCTACTTGCGCTCGTCGATCAATTGTACTGTCTCGTAGATGACGTTCCCAGCAATCTCCAGACTTCGCGGACTCAGTTTATCCACTGTGTCCTGGATTGTATGATGAAAGACGTCGTTGTATCCGTAGTCTATATCGATCACATCCGCCACTGGCACGCCACGCTTGGCAAAAGGTAGATGGTCATCTTCCACGCCCGCAGTTTGCGCAAAAAAATGTGACTGGTACCCCAAGCGTGTGGCCGCCTCCAGCACCAGATCCTCCAGCCACGGTGTGGAATTCGAGTCGCGCTGGATATCTAAATCAGCATCGCCAATCATGTCCGCCAGCACAAATGCTTTGATTCGCTTCAACGTCCCATCTTTCTCCCAGGTCTCGGCTAAATGCCGCGTGCCATAGAGGCTGTCGGTTGGGGACCACTGCCGAACCGCCTCTTCTGCATCCGTCCACAGTAACCAAACGCTATAGCCTTCAAGTTTTCCGCCGCGCAAATGCTGCGCCAATTCCAACAGAAGCGCCGAAGTCGCCGCGCCATCGTTTGCCCCGATAAAGGACGTGTTTCGCAGCGGATAATTTGTGTCGTAGTGGCTGGCAATTACGACGATGCCATCTTTTTTCCCTGGGAACTTCGCGATAAAATTCCGGCCCTGGAATTTTCCTTCAGGACTGTCAACCGTAAAGGGATCTTCCTGAAGCTCGTCTCCCTTCAGGTGGGCGCGGAAATACCCTTCCACCTTCGCGTGCCCGGGACTACCCAAATAACGAGGCCCGTAAGACACGATTTCCTTAACGTACTGCATCGTTCGTGCGCCGTTGACCACTGGCCTGGCAGCACGATTCGACGTGGGTGGCGCAGCCGCCTCTTTTGCCTTTGGGGCCGCCATCGGCGTGCTTTGTGTTGGCTCCGGGCTCGTGGATGCCGGGACACTCTTGCCTTTCGCACACGCGCACAGGCAGCAAGACAGCACCGAGATCAGTGCGAGGCTCCGCCAGACATCTGTCATCACACCGCCTCTTTCGCACGCTTCCGCCGATTCGGATGCACTAGCCATGCCACGGCGATGCTCACCAGATACAACAAAATCATCGGCGCTGCGAAAATACACATATTCAGAATGTCGGTGGTGGGCGTAACAATCGCCGCAATCACAAAGATGATCAGGATCGAATAGCGGAAATTATTCCACATCCACCCCGGACTCACGATTCCCATCAGCGCCAGAAAAAAGACCAGAATCGGCATCTCAAATACTGCACCCAGCCCAATAATGATCGTCAGAAACAGATCGGTATATTCTCCAATCGTGATCATGGGCTTGAATTGCGCGCTATAGCCGATCAGGAAATCCAGTGCCGCAGGGAAGGCGATCTTATAGCCGAAGAGTCCGCCGGCAATGAACAATCCGACCGTCGAAATCATGAACGGCACCACATAGCGTTTCTCGTGGCGGTATAGCCCCGGAGAAATAAACAACCACACCTGATACAGAATGACAGGGCAGGCAAAAAATATTCCCGCTAAAAACCCAATCTTGATGTAGAGATTAAACGGCTCTGTGGGACTCAAATACACCAGCGAATCTGACATATGGTGGTTGCGGAGCGCTTCCACGATGGGCTTTTGCATCAGCCCATAAATCCTCTCGACGTAGACATAGCAGGCGACGAAGCCCACCACGACCGAAAGCACCGAATAGATGAGGCGCTTGCGCAACTCCTCCAGGTGTTCGAGGAAGCTCATTTGCCGCAAGAGGTCTTCGCGACTCTGTGTCTCAGGAGAAGGGGGGCTCACGACTTCAGGCATCGAGGCTCTTTACTGGGGAATAATCCGCGGTACTGGTGGATGTAACGTCCGTCGCGTTTGTGGACAAAGACGACGCAGAGACTACGGCTTCAACTGCCGCCGGTTGCGCCTCCAGAACCGAACCACTGGCAATCGTCCCTTGCGGCGGGGTGGCAGGCGACGCTGGGCTGGGCGGCAATATCTGTTGTTTCGCCCTCTCAGCTTCCAGTTCCAAGTTGTTGATTTCCGACTCGATCTGCCACTTAAACTCGTTACTGGCGCGCTTGAACTCGTTCATGAACCGGCCAATTGTCCGCATGATCTCGGGCAACTTCTTCGGCCCCACCAGGATCAGGGCAGCGATGAAGATGAAAATCATTTCCGACATGCTGAGGTTCATGCGTCATGATAACCCTGCCCCTTCGGCGCGGGCAAATCAAAGCCCAGATCAATAAAAGCCAGATTCGGCAATCCAGCACTTTTCATGGCAGCTTTAACGCCAGGGCTGCATCCAATAGAGCAAGTCCGTTGGAACCGCGGGAGTGACTTTCGCGTTTCTCGCGCGTCTATAAATCAACACTTTGCATGCTATACTGCGGTCAATACGTGCGGTGATAGGGGCCGTTAAATACTGCACCACCCTGAGGTTACTTCAACATGCCTAGCCGTTCCCGGCACTCTCTCATTCTTGTTCTTGCAGTTCTTCTCGTTTGCGGCCTGTTCGGCGTGGTTTTCGCCCAGAAAGCCGAGACAGGATCTGCTTCCGGTTCGGATACCGATGTGAGCTCGAGCCTGCTCAGCTTTACACAGGTGTACCGCGTGATCGAGCAAAACTATGCCGAGCCCGTGAATGCCGATAAGGCCATTTACGATGGCGCCATTCCTGGCATGTTGCACGTTCTCGATCCGCACTCCAGCTTTTTCGATCCCAAGCAGTACTCGCTCATGCGCGAAGAGCAGCACGGCAAATACTACGGCGTGGGTATGACCGTCGGGCCGCGCAATAACAAAGTGATCGTGATCGCGCCGTTTTTCGGAACGCCAGCATTCCGCGCCGGCATCCATCCCGGGGACATCATCATCGCCGTGGACGGCAAGGCCGCGGACAATATGAGCACCAGCGAAGTTGCCGATCTGCTCAAAGGCCCCAAGGGAACCACAGTGCGGATCACCATGCTTCGCGAAGGATCCGACAAGCCGCTGGAGTTCGCCGTCATTCGCGACGAGATTCCGCGCTATTCCGTCGACCTGCACTTCCTGATTCGCCCAGGAATCGGCTACATGCACGTAACGAATTTCCAGGAAACTACCGAGCATGAGGTAGCCGCAGCGCTTGACGAATTCGGCGACATCAAAGGTCTCGTTCTCGATCTGCGTCAGAATCCGGGAGGCCTTCTCAGCGAAGGTGTCGGCGTGGCGGACAAGTTCCTGAAGAAGGGTCAGGTTATTGTTTCTCATCACGGCCGGGCTTCTTCAGAGAAGCGTTATTACGCCACCCACGGTAACGGCGGCAAGGAGTACCCACTGGTGGTGCTCGTGAACCGCGGCACCGCTTCCGCTGCGGAAATCGTTTCCGGCGCCATCCAGGATCATGATCGCGGCCTTATCGTCGGAGAAACCACCTTCGGCAAAGGCCTGGTCCAAACGGTCTATCCCATCGCGGAGAATACCGGCCTCGCCCTCACCACCGCCCGCTACTACACCCCCAGCGGACGGCTGATCCAGCGCGACTACAATAACGTTTCGCTGTACGACTACTACTACAATCACGAAGGCGAGGAAAACGCGCCCAACCGTGAGGTCAAGCTCACGGACAGTGGACGCACCATGTATGGTGGCGGCGGCATTACTCCCGACGTGAAAATTCCGCAGGTGAAGTCAACTCACTTGCAGGAAACTCTGCTGCAACACTACGCCTTCTTCAACTTCGCCAAGCACTACACGGTTACGCACCATCCCGGCAAAGACATGGTTGTGGATGACGCTCTGCTCCTCGAGTTCCGCCGCTACCTTGACGAGAACAAGGTGGCCTTCACCGAAGCGGAAATGAGCGAGGTTGTGGACTGGGTTCGCGCCAACATCAAGGCGGAAGTCATGACCGACCTCTACGGCCAGGAAGAAGGTCTGAAGGCCCGCGCGGAGTGGGATCCCCAGATCGTGAAGTCGCTCGAATTACTTCCCAAAGCGAAGGAATTGGCGGACAATGCCAAGCATGTTGTCGCCGAGCGCCGTGGAGTTTCAAGTCTGGTTCGGTAAGTCCTCTGTCGGCGATTGGCTGTCAGCTTCAAATTGCCAGCAGCCGACGGCTGACAGCCGCAAATGACAGGGAACCATCTTCTCTGGGGACTCGCGGTCATTCTCGCAGTGGTGGCTGGCGTCACCGACTGGCGTAGCCGCCGCATCCCAAATTGGCTGACAGTTCCGGCGGCCGCTTTGGGTCTTGCCGTCAGCATCGCTTATTTTGGCTGGGGCGGCGCCAAATCCTCGCTCGCCGGACTGGGCTTCGGCATGCTTCTGCTATTTCCTTTTGTCTTCATGAACGCCTTCGGTTACGGAGACTGGAAGCTGGTCGGGGCTTCCGGCGCAATCCTCGGCATCGATGCGCTTTTTCAGGTATTCTTCGTCGCTGCTCTTATCAATGCCGCGATAGCCCTCATTCTTGTCATTTCCCAGCGGCGACTGTGGCAGACTCTCGGCAATATCGGGCATATTCTCGGAGCCATCGTACGTTTCCGGCGTCCCGACCCCTCGATTTCCCTCGATAACCCCCAAACTGCCAAAGTGCCGTTCGGCATTGCTTGGGCACTGGCGCTCTTGGCCTGTACGGGTGCAAAATTATGGAGCGGATAAATTCGAACGCAGTCTGACGAAGGAGCGCTACCTAAGGTGTCTTGGAATCGGATCCACCGGGCCTGGCGGGACTGCAGAGCCGCGGAAATCGCGGAAGCTGCCATGGTATTGCCCCTCCTGTTTGTGTTTCTCATGGCGATATTCCAGTTTGCCCGTGTGTACATGATCTATTCTGCGATGCAGCGCGCTGCCCAGGAAGGCGCGCACGCCGCCGCCAGCTCGACGTGTGCCACGTGCGGAAATCCTCCGATTACTGCGGATCAGGTCGCAACTCTGATGCAGCCTGTCTTCAACGCCGCCCACATCGACTACACACCCATCGTGGCCCCCGCTGCTACCCCGGCGCTCAACTCTTGCGTCCCGCCTCTCCCTGGCACAGCCGTGCCCTGTGAGACCACGTCGGTGTCTCCAGGCATATGTTTGCAGCGCAATGTCATTTTGGGTACACAGACGAGTGACACCCCGGTCTGCGGCGCCTCGGTGAGCTTCGTGTATCCCTACGGATTTACCTTGCCGTCTGTCTCAACCTCTCCGCCCTTTGTCACTCGCCAGAGCTATGCCCTGAACCTTAAGGCGCAGGTCCAGGTGAAGGGAGAGAACTGAATGCAGCGCCTTTCTTTTCGTGCTTCGAGGGAGGATGGCGCAACGCTGGCTGAATTTGCCTTCTCACTGCCGCTTTTGATAGTGATCCTCTATGCGATTTTTGATTTTGGCGGAGCTTTGACCCAAAAACAGAAACTCGGCGCAGCGGTCTACGAATGCGCGCGTACTGCCGCCAGCCAGAGCACGTCCGACCTGTCGAATTCCTCTGTTGGAACGAGCGGATCGATCGCCAATCTTCGCGATGCCTTGGCTCGCAATCTCCAGGCTGCCGGTATCAACGATTGCGGACTCCTGGGCGGGGGAACCCTGACCGCAACTCCCGCCACATTCCAGTGGGTCTACAGTGCAAGTACAGGCTGTCCTGCGCCTCTCATACTCACCATTGAGCGCCAGAAGGTCCTGGCGCCAAGCGGCGCGGTTACGGTCAATATCGTCTATACCCACGTGCATCTGGACTATCCGTACCAGTGGCGCCTTTCCCGGGTGATTCAGTTCCTCGTGCCGGGTGGAACATTTCCTTCTTCCTCCATCATCGCTGTGGATGCCAATATGCAGAACCTCACGTAAGAACGGTTTCAGGAGAACGGCCGATGGTTCGCTTAACCCGGTTTCACACACACCGCCAGGAACGGGGCATCACCCTTGTGTTGGTTGTCATACTGATCTTTGCAATGATCGGAGTGGCCGCGCTTCTGATCGATGCGGTCACGCTCTATGTCTCGAAAGCCGAGGCGCAGCGAGTGGCCGATGCCGCTGCGCTGGCTGGTGCCAAGGCGCTGGTGGATGATGGCGTCACTGCCGACCCTGCCAATTCCGCGACGCAATGGAGCGTCGGGTGCACGGCGGCTACTGCGCAAGCGAAAGAAGTTGCTACTCTTGGCCGCATTGGTGGTGTAGCTCCACCCTCAAGCTCTGTCAATGTGTGCTTCCGCTCTGGCGGCGTAGGACCTTGTACGGCCACGTGCCCCTTGACTGGCACCGCCGGAAGCGGGTTCGGCGTCAACCCGCAAGTGGGAGTGACGCTCCAGAGCTCGCCGCTGCCTCTTTTCTTCGCCAAGATTTGGGGCCAGCAAACCGCCACGGTTTCTGCCACCAGCCTGGCTGAAGGCTTCAATCCCTCAGGCACCAACGTTCCCGTGGCGGCAAAATGCATCATGCCCTGGCTGGTCGCGAATATCGATCCGAACCGAAGCACCAATCCAGGGCCCGTTATCGTCCCCATCATCGACGTCGCAACCGGGCAGATCACAAAGCCGGGCCCAACCCCCGCTGGCATTATTGGCGATGTCATCGCCCTGGGGTGCACCACCGCAGGAGCCTGCAGCACGTCCTCCACTCCGACCTTTAATCCTGGCTCGAGCCCTGCCAGAGTTACCTACTATCCTCTCGATCTCGGTCCTCCCGCTGCCAGCGGCCCGAGTTGCTCCCTGGGTGGATGGAACAACTACCAGAAAAACATGGTTGCGTGCAGTCCCACTCCCATAGCCTGTGGTACCCAGGTCAATTTGGCTACGGCTATTACCGTCACCGCCGCTGCCAATCGCGCCGCTGTCGACTGCCTGATTGGGGCGTCCGCGTCCGGACTTGGAAATGGTCAGGACACATTAAATACGGCGAGCTTTCCGTTTACGATGCATGCGGGAAACAACAATCCTCTCCAGGCGGGCGGGATTGTCACCACTGGCGATATCATTTCCAGCAGCCGCTCTGTTGTTACCATTCCGGTTTACGATTCATCGAGCGGAGCTGTCCCACCGACTTCAGCTACCGTCATTGGGTTCGTGCAAGGCTTTGTCGAGAGTGTTTCCACCAACAGCGGCAGACCGCGCATCCGGGTGTTGAATGTTTCCGGTTGCGGCACAGGTGCCACCGGAACGCCCGTCGGAACAAACGAGGCCAGCGCCGTGCCTGTGAGGCTGATTCACTAGCAGGAATGTGTCTCGCGAAATGCGGACTACTGCGGAGGCTGGCCCGCGTCGGGGATGTTCTGAACCGGGAACTGCTGCGGCATTCCGGGCCGTTGATTATTCGGGTTCGTCTCTGCGTCGGGCTCAGCCGCAGGCGGCTCATCGGGGACGGGCTCTAATTCCGGCTCGGCCTGGGGCAAGACCGCCTGCTCCGCCCCAGGATCAGGAGCTGTGGTGACAGCCGGAGGCTGACCTTGCAGCGCTCCGCTGGCAAACTGTGGCGGGGTCGAGTGCACGAAGACGCCGGAGTTACCACCCGACTTCAGGCTCAACAATAGATTCCGGAATCCACCCGGATCGGCGTCGTTTCCCAAAAGTATGTAGTTGAAACGCGAACCATTCAGCAGGGAAGCAATGACTTCCTTGCCCGGCGCGGGGCCCATATTGACCACGACACGCTCCTGCTCGGCACCGGCAGGAATCGCGATCTCCGCGCCTGTGCGCCGATGCACTTCGTAGAGCACTTCAGCCAGGGTTGCGCCTTCGGCGCGAATACTGAGCAGATTGGACCGCACGCCGACATCGATTTTCGGCTTAGGTGGGGGCGCAGGGGCAGCCTCGGCCGGGGCCTCGACCGCAACGGTATTCGTGATTTGTAAGGCGGGCACTGGAGAGGTCGCGCGGAGAGAGGCTGAACGTTGCGAAACCGGGTGTCGCGGCGCCGGAGCCAGTGACGTCTGCGAAGACGCGGGCCCGGATCGCCCCAGCTTAATGACAATCGAGCTTCCCGAGGGCATCACCTGATAATCCGTGGGGCCGTCGACGTCGAGTACGACCCGCGTGATGGGTGGCTGCGACTGGAACAATCCCGTGCGGATTCCCTTCAAACTGCCACGATGCACGTGGAGCGCCCGTAGAGTGCTGGCTGGCAAAGCTCCGGGAAAATCGATCACAATGCGGTCAGGCCCGGTTACGCTCTGGGTAGCAGGCGCTACGGGACCACTAATTTTGACTTCAATCTCGGGTTGGCTCGCCGCGCCGCCCACTGCTACACTGCGAACTGTAAGGCCACCCTGAGCCCAGAGCGCCTGCGGCCCCACCGGGCCAAGGAGTATACAGAACACAGCCAACGCTCCCGCGAACATCCAGCGCAAGCATTCTGCGTTAATGTATGACCGCTGCATCCCTACCTCGCGATGTTTCTAAGCTTATTTACCAAGATTCTAGCAGTGTTCAAGCCCTGCTGCTCCACTCGATAGAGCACCCTGCAAAAACTAAAGGCCACTCCCTTTGCAGAGGTGGCCCGGAACATCAGGTGATCTATTGTCTAGCGAATCCAACTCCGAAGGCGTTCCATCACATACCGCCTGCTGAGGGCAAGCATCCCGGATCCCACCATCACCAGTGTTCCCGGCTCAGGTACCTGGGGCGGCGGGTTGTGATGCTTCTTCGGGGGACAGATCGGCACATCCCGGTGGTCCCGCATGTGTTGTTTCTCAGTTTCACAGGTCACACCGCTGCCACCACCACCAACGATGGGCCCGCTCCGTATTGGTATCCCAATCCCACCAAGCCCAGGAGTAGAAGCTGGCCCGTTCGCCACGAGCGGGGGCATGAAAGCTGAATTCTGCGCCAACAGCGTCACCGGCGGCCGTGCGGGCTCGCCAGCCATTGCCACGGGTTGCTCTAACTGCGATTCCGTCGGCTCTTCGGGGGCTGTTAACCCCCGCGGTCTCGACGCCAACCGATTGCCGCAACGGGTTCTTGCGGTCACTTTGCCGTCCGTAATAACCTTTTCCCCGGCTCGAATCAAATGTGGGGTTCTCGTCCAAAGAATCCGCCCATTCCGGCGGTAGGAAATATACAGCTTCTGGCTATAACGCAACCGGACGAGCCGCGCGTGCTGGAAGTCGAATCTCGCATAATGACGCGCTACCGAGGGATCGTGGGCCACCGCTTCGGCTAATTCCCTGGCATTCTGAACGCCGCCAGGAACCACCGAATATTGGTAAACCAGGCGAGCGTGCTTATTCCCTTTTTTGTCCGTGCGGTCGGAGGCTGGGGCTGGCGGGGCTTGTGCCGCAACGGTGGCTAATTGCTCTAAATTGAGAACCGGACCTGCATTTTGATTGGCACGCATCGGGCTTGCAGAAGGCGCATGCGAAGCAGACAAGTGCGATGCCATGACGTACAGACCGAAAAGCAGCGGCAGGCTCGCCACCAGCGACGCCAAGCCCAGTCTTCGGCGCATTTGTGCGCGACGACCACGCCGCACTCGACGAATTAGAGGGTAGCTCGACAAAATTTCCTATTTTTCCTTTTGCCGCACAGCTTGACCAACGGGAGGCTGGATTCTCCCAAGCACGTTTCAGCCCACCGAGGAATCCTGTGGGTCCAACAAAACAAATGACTTACATCGATTATTGGCTTTGTTCGGACAACCCAGGAGCAGTTTACTTTCCAATAGTTCAGCACATACTTTCACTGCAGCTCTGAATTGGCTGCTCAATCTATGATGCGGTCCTTGATCCTCTGCGGCTAGACCACTTTAGTTCTAAGGAAGCACCCGGTTGATCATCCCCCAGGTGCTCCCAACCGGAGGCTAAGCAGCCGGAATTTCGAGCTCTTCCCCGATCTTAATCAGATCCGGGTTCTCGATGCCATTCGCGCGAGCGATGACAGTAAACTTCTGCGCATCGCCATAGAAATGCTTGGCGATCTTCGAGAGGCTATCGCCGGACTGGACAGTGTACTTTTGCGCTCCGGGCTTGACCTCAATATCGTGCTTCAGGTCGGCAAACGCCGGATCAACCTTCTTGATCGCATCCCAGATGCGGTTCTTGCTCGATTCTGAATCGGCCAGCGCCTTAATGTAAAGCTGATCGCCATCCAGATTTAGATTCATAAGCTGCGCGCCCTCCTGGCTGATCGCATCCAGCACGGGGTGGTACTTCTGCTTCAGTTGCTCGAAATCTGCCATAAACCGTCTCCTTGAGGATTTGAAGTTTTTGAAACCGGGGACTCCTATCAGGACTCGGTGGACCGTCATTGCGTCACATGACGGCATCAATAGATCGCGCGGCAGAAGAATACCACAATCTCGCGGAGCAGAAGCGAAACCTTGCCTGAGGAATTCCTGTCGCTGGCGCTCATGTCCCATTCATGTAGATTTAACTGATTCATCCACGTTTAACCTGTTCGTAACGATTCTTTAACGCAATTCCGCAAGACTCCTATTTGGCCCGTGCAACGGTTGCGAAGGGCAAGTGTAAGTAATTCTGCCATTGTTCTTTCTAAGTTGCTAATCCACAAGGAGTTTTCTTAAGGCTCGATGTTGGCTCGCACCGGAGGTCCGCTCGCGGACATTAGCGCAAAAATGCCCAGTCAGCACGCAAACGTCGCCATCGTCGGTGCAGGAATCGTAGGGTTGGCCCATGCCTACCTTGCCGCCAAGAGCGGCAAGTCGGTCGTGGTATTCGAGAGGAGTCCCAGGGCCGCAGGCGCTTCCGTTCGCGGATTTGGACTCATCGCTCCGATCAGCCAGGCGGCCGGAGCTAGCTACCAGATGGCGATTGTGAGCCGTGAACTCTGGATGGAACTGCTTCAGGCCGCGCGGCTGCCCTACCAGCCTACTGGCTCCCTCCATCTCGCCTATCACGACGATGAACTTGAAGTGATTCGGGAATTCTGTAACCTCGGTCCTGGCTTTGGGTATGTTTGCCAATGGCTGGACGCCAAAAGCGTAACGGCCCGTACGCAAGCTGCGCTTCCAGCTGGGCTTCTGGGAGCGCTCTGGAGCCCCACCGAAGTCGCTGTGGATCCGCGTCTGCTGTTGCGTAAAATTCCGGAGTTCCTGGCCGAGCGCCACGGCGTGAAATTCCGCTTCGGCTGCGCTGTGCGTTGCATCGACTTACCCCGCATCGACGCCGGTCCGGAGCGTTGGACCGCCGACGCCGTTATTGTCTGTGCCGGCGATGATTTCGAAACCCTTTATCCCGAAACCTTCACGGGAAGTGGCATCTCGCGCTGCAAGCTGCAAATGATGCGGACGGCCCCACAACCAGGGGGTTGGCGCCTAGGTCCTTCTCTTGCGGCTGGCCTAACCCTCCGCTATTCGCCCTCCTTCTCGATTTGCCCCTCACTCTCCCAGTTCAAGGAGCGCATCGCGCGCGAGCTACCCGAATATGATCAGTGGGGGATTCACGTCATGGTGGCGCAAACCTCCGATGGCGAGCTCACGCTCGGTTGTTCTCACGAAGAAGGCCTCGCGCCCGACGTCTTCGATAAGACTCTCATCGACAATCTGGTGATCCGCTACTTGCGCAATTTTCTCCAGGCCCCAAACTTGGACGTCAGCGACCACTGGCACGCCATCCATGCCTGCCATCCGGAGCACCCCTTCCTGCTCTGCAAACCTGCCGAAAATGTGCGGGTCGTTACCGCACTCGGTGGTGCCGACCTAACCCTTGCTTTCGGTCTGGGCCGCCACGTGCTCCGCGAAATGTCACTTTAGAAACCTGCGTGGAGTCGCACAATTTGCGGTCCTGCAATCGATTGTCATTCCTCGCGTCAAAAGCAGGCACTCGGAATAACAAGCTTGGATCGGAAGATGTCGTAATAAGAATGCGATTCTTAATAGGGTAGGATGGACGGCAAGATGGACCGTTCCTCGCCCTTGGGTGTTCAGCGATTGCGGACAGAGCCATTGATCCTGGCAATCGCTCTCCTGTTCGCCGGAGGTATGTGGCTTTACGTGCAGGGGGTTCTGCTCCCCTATGAGCGCGAGCGCTATGCGGCGATTGGACAGCCTGCGGATATTGGCGACCTTTATCCACGATGGCACGGCACACGCGAACTTCTGCTCCACGGCCGCGATCCCTACAGCCCAGAGATTTCTCACGAAATTCAAACGGTCTACTACGGTCGTCCTCTCGACACGAGCGGCGCAGACCGCGGTCGTGACGAGCAGCGCTTTGCTTATCCCCTCTACGTGGTTTTCTTTCTTGCGCCAACGATTTGGCTACCATTTCCGGTAACGCAGATTGTCCTCCGGTGGACTCTGGCCTTGGCGACCGCAGGCAGCGTCCTCCTCTGGTTCCGCGCGCTACGATGGCGGCTGCCTGTAGCCACGGTGCTTACAATCGTAGTCCTCACGCTCAGTAGTCCTCCGCTGGTGCAAGCGCTCAAATTGCAGCAGTTAGCCCTGCTGGTCGCGTTTTTTCTCGCAGTCTGCGCGGCTCTGGTATTGGATGGACGATTGTTCTGGGCGGGATGGTTCCTGGCTTTTGCCACCATCAAGCCCCAGTTAGCTCTACTGCCAGTGATTTGGTTCTTGATCTGGGCCACGGGAGATTGGAGAAACCGTCAGCGTTTGGTCTGGGGCTTTGCCGGAGCCATGGCCGTACTGATGGGCACAGCGGAGATCGTTTCGCCCGGATGGCTCCCACGTTTCTTACGGGGACTCATCGCCTACACGCACTATGCGGGCATGAGTTCGCTGCTTGACGTCTATCTTACGCCTCGAGTGGCCCGGCCCGTTGCCTTCCTGGTGCTTGGCGTTTTGCTTATTTTCTGTGTGCGTTGGCGGCGAGAACCCGCTGACGCGCCAAACTTCCTCATTCGATTTTCCCTGATACTTGCCGTAGCAACGGTCACGCTGCCACAACTGCTGCCTCCGTTCAATCAGGTGCTTTTGCTGTCGGGGGTACTCGTTGTGATGCACCAATGGAACGCGCTCTGGAATCGAGGAGCCATGCCCCGGGTGATATGCGTTCTCGGTGCGGGAGTCGTGCTCTGGCCCTGGCTCGTTGCAACGGCTTTTGCGATAACTCATCGCATAGCCCCGGCTGTACCTCTGCGCGAAATATGGGCCTCTCCACTCATCATGAGTTTTGCCGTGCCGCCGCTCGTGGCGGGACTGCTGATGTTGCTGCTGACAGAGCCCAGCATGAACGATCTGGTCAAGCAAGAATTGGCAGAAAATTAATATTTCCTAGTTTCCCGGTTCCAGTGTCAACTCATGCGCCCTTGTGCGCTGCACCGCCTCCTTGGAGAAGGGAAGCGTGAACGTATGCGCTTCGTACCAGGCGTCCCATTGATCCATATAGTGTGGACTCAGGAAGTTTCCTCCCTGTCCTGTCACTACATTCAATGTGGATTGATCCCAGTCGGCAAAGTCCGCGGTGAACCTTTCCGACGGGCCAAAACTACGCCCCACCTGCTTCACAGTAAAGCTGCCCCCGGATTGGTCGTGCAAGCCCGGCGCAGTCCACTGGCTCATGAGGGGCAGCTTGCTGAGCACGGGATGCCGAATCTCGATCGGTGCAGTTTTGCCCCACTGCCATGTCGCCAAATCTGCGGGAGCGCCGGAATCTCCCACCGTAGCCTCGACTGCAGCAGCGAGCAGTTCATCGTAATTTGCATATCCCGATGGCAGCCACCGCTTGGGTCGCCCAGCGAGTATGTTTTCCATCCAAATGCTCGACATGCCCCAGCGGTAGCTTTCCCAAGTCAACGGGACTTCATGGTTCGGGACGAGATGGCTAACAGTTGCACGGTTCGAGGCTTTTGGGATCAGCCTATTCCTCCGCCCCTCCTCCAGCTTTGGCTCCAGCAGAAGCCGCGTGAGGACCTGACGCGCGCGTACCTCAATCGTAGCGGCCGCCGAATCCACACTGAGCCGCCCATCCCAGTCGCGCAGCAAATCCCGGGCTTTCCGTCCCCGTTCGGAAAGATTCGTTAAATTTTCCAGTGCCTGTACGAACCTCTCCGCGCAGGCGTGATCAAAGCTTGAGTAGACATCCGTCTCCAGCGCCAGCATATCCGCGGGCGCCAGCTTCTTGCCCGAGTTCAGTACACGGTAGATGCGCTCCGTGCGCCACGGCGCATCCCACATCGTGCTCACGTTATAGGGATATTTGTCGGGAGTGATGCGCCCATTCGCAGACGCCAGCACGCCGCTTGGAGGGTCGAACACCGTAGGAAGCTTCTCAAACGGAATATATCCCGTCCACTCGTGCGCATCGTCGCTTCCGCTGACCGGCAGGCCTCCGTCGCCAGCCGCGCGAATGGGATATTGCCCCGTGGTTTGATAGCCAATATGCCCGTCGACGTCCGCGTACATCACGTTCTGGCCTGGCGATCCCCACAGGGAAAGAGCTTTCCGGAACTCCTGCCAGTTCCGTGCCGCATTCATATCGAAAAATGGATCGTTGAACGAGTTATAGAGTGTCCACCGTAGCGCTAGTTTGCGCGTTTCACCGGGTACGAGGTCCGTAATCACCGGCCCGTGCCGCGTGACGTCGACATCAAGAGCCACGTCGGACTGGCCTTTTACGTGGATCGTCTCCCGCCGATGCTCCGGATCGTGCCAGCCTTGTGGCGTTTGGTACTGACCCGCGGTGTTGAAGTTTTCGATGTAAACATCTTCTACCGTAGGTTCAACGTTGGTAAATCCCCATGCGATGCGCTGATTGTGTCCTACCACTACAAATGGCATGCCAGGAAGCGTGACTCCCGCCACGTCGAAGTCGCCACTATGCAGATGCGCTTCGTACCAAAGATTCGGCATCTGATGCCCGAGATGCATATCGTTCGAGAGCAGCGGTTTTCGAGAAACAGTATGCGCGCCGGAAACGACCCAATTATTGGAACCGGGCCGCAGATTGTAAGCATCGGCTGGAAGCGCCAGAACTCGTGTAGGGCGGGCATTCCTGCCCGCCTCTCCGCTCGGTAAGACCCTGCTTCCTTTCGCCACCGGTTCCGGCTCAAGGTCCACTTCGTCTTCTTCATCCTCCACAGGATGCGACAATTGGGGCACTTTCCTTGTCATCTCCAACGCCGGAGGATGATCGTGCCGCGATCCATTCACAAAAAGATCCGCTGTTAACTCCGGACCCAGAGCCGCTAGAAATTGTTCGCGTAGCAGCGCGTACCGGTACCGGCCATGATTCAGCTCTTGAGCCAGCTGGGCGCCCACGGCAAACGAATCTTCCACGGTCCAAGTGCGCGGCGCGTACCCCATCAACCGGAATTCGAGAGGGAGGTGGTGGCGACTCTGCTGCATGGCCGCATTTACACCCCGCGCATACGCCTCAAAATAACTGCGGTCACGAGGAGATAGCCCGTCCACCGCCCGCTGTGCCACCTGTCGAATCCCAAGAATTCTTTGTCCTTTGTCATGCGCCAGGCCATCGAGTCCGGCGACCTCAGCCAAATCGCCCTCGGCGAACCGCCGCATCATATCCATCTGCCAGAGCCGGTCCTGTGCGGTCACATATCCCTGCGCGAAGAACAAGTCCGACAGGTTGTCGGCCTCAATTGCGGGAACCCCGTGGCCATCCCGTATGACCACAACCGTCCGCTGCAAACCCGCCATGCGGAGCGTGCCGTCGAGCTGCGGCAAAGCCAAGTGAACAACTTCATAGGCCCACAAAGCCGCACCAACGGCAACCAGCACAATGCCTAGCAGGGAACTGGCGACCCAGCGTCGCCAGCGGCGAGCCGGCGGCGAAGGGGGAAAAGGCGCAACGGAAATAACCCTCGATTCCGTGACTCTCGAGTCCATGACTCTCAATTCTATGACGGGGTTCGTAGGGACGGCCACTGACTCGTGCCAGACGCGGCGCCGTGTCACCTTCATGCCCTAGCCCCCAGGCCCGGCCAGCCCATTAGGCTAGGCGCTCGCGATCAGCTCATCCAGCGGGGGAAACGAAGTTGGCCTACTGATTGTGCGCTCGGAGGGCTGGACACCGGACCTGATCCCGTTCACCATGATCTCCAGTGCTAATCCCATAGGGGGCGGAGTGACAACGGTGGCCCTGAGCAGACCGCGACGCACCCATTCTCTACCGGTTTTTAATACGCCGTCGCAACCTGTGAACGGCAGGCTAAGCCACTCTTTACGGGCCTTCTCGTCGGCTACTTCCTCAAATGCGTTTCTCGCTCCAATCGCCATGGCGTCATTTTGACAGCCGATCACGCGAATATCGAGTTGTCGCGATGTGCTCAGGGACAGCCAGGCCTTGGCGGCGTGGTATCCGCTTTGCTCAGTCCAGTCTCCCTTGAGCACTTTTACAAGGATGTTCGGAGATATAGCCGAGGACATTCCCGCCGAACGCGCGCGGGCCACGCCGCCAGCGGAAGGTCCCTCAATATAGAGCACTCCTCCTCCCTGTTTCAGGAAGGCGGAGAACTGCGCGCCCTGGATTTTTCCCACTTCTTCATGATCCGTGCACACGGAAAAAATTGGAGTTTTCGCTGTGCGTTCGAAGATGCTGTATGTAGTCCACCTCGCGATTCACCACACCCCAGCCTATGCCTGCGGCAACGGCCGCGGTCGCCGCTTGTGACATTCCGGTACCGACGGGCTCGGCCAGAATCCCATCCGGGTGCTCGCCTTGTCCCTGAATGGCTTTGAAGATCTGCTGGCTTTGATCGACTGCGTCGTTATTCGCGTAGACAATCTGAACTTTTACACCAAGGCGCACGGCGGCAGCCTGTACATTCGCCGCCTGTTCCATTTGAAAATCGTTGTCTTTAGTGATGAGTGAGACGAGTACGTTGAGTGGCTTCATCGGGGCCCGGTGTCCTCAGGGGACGGCAGAACACCGCAAGTCTAGCATCGCTTTCTTGATATTTCTTCGTTACGTTCGTAAGCGAAAAAGTTAGCGCTAACCTTACAACCAGCCACAGGGCGCGGAAACAGGGGCGAGGTTTGGAAACAGAAATGGAAACCTGCTATAACGGATTCATGGGGCTGTAGCTCAGATGGATAGAGCAAGAGTTTCCTAAACTCTAGGTCGGCAGTTCGACTCTGCCCAGCCCCACCATTGTCGCTCACCGAAGTCTTACCCCAGAAAAAACTCCAGCCGCACGCCTCGCGCACGGTTTAGGATATCCTGCCATGAAAACTTACATCTCTTCTTCTCGACACAGTTTTCTTTCCAGCTTTCTCATCAACTGTATTTTCTCGGCGGCTTTGTTTGGATCTAGTGTGGCATCAGCGCAAGCCCCAAGCTCGGTGAAACCGGCGCGCCCTGCAAACGTCTACCCAGTGGAGGAAGGGTTCGTCGACGCTAATGGACTGATGCTCTATTACAAAAGCATTGGGCACGGTGCGCCGCTGATGATCTTGCATGGTGGACCGGGCGCCTCGCACGATTATTTTTTGCCGTATCTACTGCCACTGGCGCGGCACAACCGCGTCGTCTTTGTCGACGAACGTGGCTCGGGACGTTCTGGAAGACTGGAGGATCCGAAGGGATATACCGTCGACAACATGGTCGAGGACACGGAGGCTGTGCGCGTGGCGCTGGGCTTGGGCAAGATCAGCCTCCTCGGGCATTCTTACGGCGGTGTGCTGGCGCAGGCTTATGCGCTGAAGTATCAGCAGAATCTTTCTCATCTGGTGCTGGCGTCGACGTTCTCCAGCACGAAAGCAATCAACGAAGTGTTCGTGCATATGAAGGAGAAGATGGCTCCGGAATTGCGCGAGCGCATCAACAAGATGGAAGCCGCGGGCCTCTATGGTCATGGCAAGGACTACGAAAAAAGCCGTTACACCCAGGAATACATGATTGCCGCGTGGGGTGAAGGATATTTCCCGTATTTATACCAGCGGCGTCCGGACCCGAGTTATGACCCCACATCCACGGGAAATATGCCGTGGGATCTCTATCGTGAAATGTGGGGATCGCATGGCGAGTACGTGATCGACGGCAACCTGGTTTCAGCGGAGTACACCGAGCGGTTGCCGAATATCCAAGTGCCGACCTTGGTGATCTGTGGAGCGCACGATGAATCCGATCCATCGCTTTCCGAAACCATGCACGCCAAGATTGCTGGATCGAAGCTGGTGATTCTGCCGGCGAGCGGTCACATGACGTTCGTGGATCAGACGGAGATGTTTTTGCAGGCGGTGGGAGACTTCGTGAAGAAGTAGTAGTTCAGCAGTGCTCTAATTCAACTCTAGGCGTGGGTGCGGCTGCGAAGATAGTTCTGTAGGAAATAGATCGCGAAGCCGATGCCGCTGAAGACCCAATAATAGCCAATACTGAGTGTAGCCGTGAAAGCGGCCATGCCTGCTGCAAATCCCCAGACAAAGCTCTCGCCGAAGAATCCGTCGTGCCAGTTTGGTTGGCCCGTTCCAGCAGGCACGCGAGGACGGAGCGACGGCCACAGGCTGGGAACGGCCTCGTAGTAGCGGCGATAGCTCTCGCCTTGGGATGCGAGAAGTCCGGCCTCTTCGCGATGGATCAGGCGAATAACAACGAGCAGATTCCCCAGCACTACGATGACAAAACCAATTCGGCTCGCCAACAGGCCGATCCCAGCAGCCATAAGAATGTTTCCAAAATAGAGCGGGTTTCGGAGGTAGCGATAGGGTCCATCGGCCAGGAGCCGTTCGGAATGGATATCCGCATCGTGAACGACGGCGCTCTGCAGGTAAGCCGTAGCCCAGGAACGAACCAGTCCGGCTAAGATCAGGAGCAGCGTTCCGAAAGCAAGGATCCCGCGCGCGGCGTGATCGAACTGCGGGGAGTCTTGGCTAACACCCGCCCCCACAATCCTTTGCGCCAAGGCAACGACGATATTCGTCTTGTCCACAGAGTAGAGGAAGAAGCCTAGTCCATAAGCCGTCCCAATGATCCAGAAGCGGTTACGAAATTCGGAGTTGGTGGCGGCGAAGTTCACGGGTTAGCCTCGCGCACTTGCTCGTAACTCCTCCACTATCTCCAGCGCCGCTTTGCGGGCTTCTTCGCGCTTCGAGACATCGAACGAGATGGCGCCGACGCGGGCGTGGCCTCCCCCGCCGTAGCGTTCGCAAATCTTGGCGAGATTCACCAGCCGCTCCGACTTGGTCCAGGGATTCGAGCCGACGGAAACCTTGTTCCGGAAGCTGCTGCGGCTCAGGCCCACGCTGTAGGTACATTCGGGGTGCAGGTAGTAGGGGATGAACTTGTTGTAGCCCTCGAGTTCCTGGTCGGTGATGTCGAAGAAAACCGTGCCGTCCTTGCACTCTGAGCGCTGGCGGAGAATTTCGATGGAACGCTCATGGCGTTCGAGCAGCGGCTGGAGGCGGGGTTCGATCAGCGGGTCCACCAGGATTTCGGCCAGCGGTTTGGTAGCAAGCATAGGAATCAAGCGCGGACCGAAATCGGGTTCCTGCGCGGACTCGATGACCATGGTGAGCTTCATGGCGGGCTCGCGCATCTCCACAGCGGTCTTGGCGTCGGCGTAGAGGGCGCCATCGATGATCTCGGCCCAGTGAATGACCTCGGCCATCGACGAGGGATTGAATCCGAAGCGCTGCTCGCCAATCATGGCCAGAAACCGGGTACAGGATTTGAACCCTGGATCGTAGAACTTGCGGTTGCTGGTGTCGCGCTCAAAGTGTTCAGCGTCCTCGGGTGTGAGGAAGGCGCTCTCATGGTGATCGAACCACCAGGTGATTTTCGGAGAGGCGCAATATTTGAAATCGACGATGGCGTTCTCTTTGCCGGTGAAGTCCGCCTCATTGAAGAGAGCGCCGGCGCGGTGCAGCAGACCCAGATACTCAAACTGCACGTCATCGCGAATGCGCTCGCTATAGAAGCGCGTAAAGAGGGCGGCGGAGCAGGCTCCGTCGAAACACTTGTCGTGGTAGAAGACGCGAACGTTCACTTGCATTCCTTAATCTTCTGTTCCTTCGGGGCGGCCCTTGCAAGCTCACCCCTGGCCAGCGAAAGTCCGTAAGAGGCTCGCCGCCATTGAAAAAGGAAAAGTAGATAGGAATGACATTCCAGGCAGGGCTTTGTCAAGCGCGATCCTTGAGGATCGTAGGTTTCGGGGATTCGATTTACTCGACTGTCGGCCCTCCGAACTCTGGCCATGAGCGCAAGGAATCTGCAATTTCGTACTTCTAAGAAACTGCAGATTTCTCGCTAGCGCTCAGAATGACGATCAGGCTGCGATCACGCATTGGCCTGTTTCTCGGCAATATCGCCGATGAAGGGGAGCTTGAACTTTTGCCCTTGATACGCCTTCAACAGCAAGATGATCCAGACTATGAGCTCGCCTAGCCCAAGCAGCGGAATCGCGATGAGGTTGATGATAGGGACCAAGCCCAGAACAATGTTCACTACAAAGCACGCCAGGAAGAAGAACAAGCATTGGAAACAATGGAACCGCACAGTCCTGTTCTTGTTGTAAGGTTCGATCACGAGAAAAATGATCGCTGGAATAATGGTGACATAGGCCAGCGCGGCAACCACATTGTCCGTCAATCCGCCCGTGGATGAAGAGGCGGAAGGGGGAGCGGCGGCAGCGGCCCCTTGTCCACAACTTGGGCAGGCGGCAGCGCCCGCAGGTACTTCCTTGCCACAGCCAGTGCAAAATCCCATTGTTCCCTCCAGAGACCGCTAGATGACCGGACCGCCGGACTGCCAGACGCAGCGAAACAGGCTCTTTGCAGGCCAGAGGCGGACGTTATCAGAATCCGGGGGTAAAAGGCAATGGCGGAAATTGCATACTTTATGACACCGTTTGCCTCCGCTGTCATTCCGAGTGCCGGCTTTTGGCGCGCGGAAGCGCACTCAGGTTGAACTCGCCGAACCGTTCTTCCTGTGACAGTCAACGCACAGACCATAGATCTGGAAGGTATGCCGGGTGGTGCGATAGTTGAATTTACCGCCAATCTCGTGTTCCAGCCGGTCGATCTCCGGGGAAAAAAATTCGACGGAACTGCCACAACCCGTACACACCATATGGTGATGACTGCGGCGGTTGTACTGATGCTCGAAGCGAGCCTTGCCATCGTGGAACTCGACTTCGCTGGCCAGGCCACATTCAGCCAGCAGCTTGAGCGTGCGGTAGACGGTGGTGAAGCCGATGCGGGCATCCTCCTTTTTGACGAGACGATGGAGCTCGTCGGTGGAAAGGTGTTCGCGCGTTTCCAGGAAGGTCCGTAAGATCGTGTTGCGCTGCCCCGTCTGCTTGAGCCCGACACGCTTAAGATGCTGACGCAGGATTTCCTGGGCCTCACGCAACATCTTGGGCGAAATCACGGAATGGTCGTCGATGCGTTTGTGTAGCATGGAACTCGCGATTGGCTATTGCAACACTGAGGATCATACCGAGCGGCGGGGGCATCAGCCAAGTCTTCCTGAGATCTGAGGTTGGAGGTTCACGGGAACAGTCCGTGACGAGTGGTGGATAGTACGAGGCGTTTGTCAGTCATATAGAATCGGCGCTTGGTCGGATTTTTACTCGGTTCAGATTCAATACACAGGTTGAAGGGCAACAGCATGACGGCAATTAAATTCGGCACTTCAGGATGGCGGGCCGTGATTGGCGAGGAGTTTACCTTCGCCAACGTGCGCCGGGCAGTAGGAGGAATTGCGCGCTATGTAGCCTCCCAAAAACCCAGTGGCGCGCGCGTGATTGTCGGCCGCGATCCTCGTTTTCTAGGCGAGACCTTCTGTTCCATGGCGGCGGAAATCCTGAGCAACCACAGCATCACGCCGCTCATGATCGCCGAGGCCGCGCCCACGCCCGCGATTTCCCATGCGGTTACGCAAAACAAAGCGGATGGCGCCATCAACTTTACCGCGTCGCACAATCCGCCGGAGTACAACGGCATCAAGTTCTCAACGCCGGATGGCGCGCCTGCGCTGCCGGATGCGACCCAAAAAATTGAAGCGGAGATTGCCGCCATTGACGCGGATACGCTGACCGGAGCGGTCGCACCGGCTGCTCCGAAGGCTGCCGCAGAAGCGCTCGATCCCAAGCCCGCATTCCTCCAGCGTCTTCGTGAGGCTGTCGACCTCGATGCCATCCGCAAAGCTGGCCTGCGTGTAGCGTTCGATCCCATGTGGGGGGCGGCGCGCGGTTACCCCGATGTACTTCTGCGCGATGTAGGCGTTGAGACAGCCACGGTCCACGACTATCGCGATGTGCTGTTCGGCAATCACGCGCCCGAGCCCGACGACCACCTGCTCGAAGACCTGCGCGTCGAAATGCGCCGGATCAAAGCCCATATCGGCATTGCCACCGATGGAGATGCCGACCGCTTCGGCATCGTCGACGAAGACGGAACCTTTCTCCAGCCCAACTACATCATTGCGTTGCTGTTCGACTATCTCGTCGAAACGCGCGGCTGGAAGAACGGCGTGTGCAAGTCGGTAGCGACCACGAATCTGATCAATGCACTCGCCGCACATCACAAGGTCGAGCTGCATGAGACTCCAGTGGGCTTTAAATACATTGGCGAGCTCATCAAGCAAGACAAGATCGCCATTGGCGGGGAAGAGAGCGCGGGCCTTTCCATCCGCCATCACACGCCGGAGAAGGACGGCATCCTGGCAGGGCTGCTTTGCTGCGAGATGGTGGCGCGCCGGGGTAAATCTCTGGGCAAGCAACTGCAGGAGCTGTTTGTCAAAGTAGGTTCCTTTTACCCGCGCAGGGAGAACTTCCGCTTGACGCAGGAAGTGAAAGAGAAGTTCACTGGAAAGTTGGGGTCCGAGCCGCGCGAGTTCTTCGGACGTGCGATTCAGGAAGTGGTTCGCACGGATGGACTCAAGCTGGTTTTCGGCGACGGAGGATGGGTTTGCTACCGCCTCTCGGGAACCGAACCGGTGGTGCGTGTCTACATCGAAACTCGCACGCAAACGGACTTGGAGAAATTGAGCGCGTCGGCAAAGCAGTGGATTTTCGAATAGAGGATGGCTTCAGATACCGTATCAGTTGCTACAGGTTTAGGGGCTTTAGCCCCTGAAGGTTGACGGTCAAGTCGTGCAAGAAAATCAGACAGAGTCGAAATCGCCACCGCGAACCATCCGCCTCCCCGAGGCGCGTGAAGGCGTGCGCCGCGCGGGCCAGTTCGTTCTGCATACGGCCGAGGAATACCAGCCGGCGTTGACGCGTGTCTTCGGCTGGCGTAGGAGGCTCGGAACCGCCTTGGCTAGCGTCCTCGCGATTTGGATTCTCTTCCATGTACTGTTAGGCGCGAATGGCACGGTCGCCTACGGAAACAAACGCAGCGAGTACAAAGCCCTGGAAAAAGATGTGGATCAATTGCAGGAACAGAATGATCAACTGAAGAGACGCATCGAAGCGCTCAAGGGCGATCCTGCGGCCATTGAACGTGAAGCCCGGGAACAACTGCACTACGCCAAGCCAGGCGAGATGGTCTATGTAGCTCCCGCATCTCCTCCACCGCCCATGCAGAAGAACAATTCGGCGAAGAAGTAGCGCCTACCGTACAACCCCTTCCAACGGAGAACTCGCGGTAGCATAAAGCTTCTTTGGCATGCGTCCGGCAAGATACGCGAGACGCCCCGCGATCACTGCGTGCTTCATGGATTCCGCCATCAGAACAGGATCCTGCGCGGCGGCGATCCCCGTGTTCATCAGGACAGCGTCGTATCCGAGTTCCATGGCAATCGCGGCATCGGAAGCCGTACCCACGCCAGCGTCGAGAATCAGCGGTACACCGGTGATCATCTCGCGCAAAATCCGCAGATTCGCTTCGTTCTGAATCCCCAACCCGCTGCCAATGGGCGCACCCAAAGGCATCACTGCCGCCGCCCCGGCATCCACCAGTCTCTTGGCAAAAACCACGTCGTCGGAAGTGTACGCCAGCACGGTAAAGCCCTCTTTCACCAGAATGCGCGTCGCCTCGAGCGTGGCGTGAATATCGGGATAGAGCGTGGCTTGGTCGCCGATCACTTCCAGCTTCACCCAGCTCGAAAGGCCTACCTCGCGCCCTAGCTGCGCTGTGCGGATGGCTTCGTCTGCGGTATAGCAGCCCGCGGTGTTGGGCAAAAGGATGTATTTCTTCGGATCGATGAAGTCGAGCAGCGATTCCTTGCTGCGATCGAGATTCACCCGGCGCACCGCCACTGTGACCATGCTAGCGCCACTCGCTTCGAGCGCTCGCGCGTTTTCCTGGAATGATTTGTACTTGCCTGTGCCAACGATGAGGCGCGACCCCACGTCGCGGCCCGCGATTCGCAGTGTGTCGTTCATATTCTCCATTGTATCCGTAAGACAGTAGAGTGATCAGCAAGCACTCTCATCAGGAAGCTTTAGTCCACTGGCTTGTCCGCCGCCGCATATAGCTCGTCAATTTCGGCGCGGTGCCGTTCTTCCACAGCGCGCCGTCGCATCTTGAGTGTCGGTGTCAGCGTGCCACTGGCTACCGAGAATTCTTCCGCCAGCACGATGGTCTTCTTCAGCTTTTCAAACCGCGCCAGGTTCGCATTCACGCTCTCGACAACGCCCTCATAGAGGGCCTGCACTTGCGGCTCGCGCACCAGTTCTGCCCGGGTAGAGAACGCAACCTGATTGGCGATCGCCCATTCCTCCAGCAGAGGGAAATAGGGCAAAACTAGTACCGCTGGAAACTTGTGCTTCTCGCCGATGACCACGGCCTCTGCAATGAGGGGGTTGTTTTTGAGCGAAGCCTCAATCGGCTGCGGTGCGATGAACTTGCCGCCCGAAGTCTTGATCAAGTCCTTCTTGCGATCCGTCACCGATAGAAAACCGTCGGCATCGAGATTACCGATATCTCCGGTCTTGAAGAAGCCGTCGGTGAATGCTTCTTCTGTTTCTTTCGGCAGGTTCCAATAACCACAAAAAACAGAAGGCCCGCGAACGAGAATTTCCCCATCGTCTGCGATCCGAACCTCCACATTCGATAGTGGTTTGCCCACGGTGCCGAGCTTATGCGCTTCCGGAGTGTTTACCGCGATCACCGGTGAAGTTTCCGTCAACCCGTAGCCTTCATGAATACGAATGCCAGCATCGGCGTACCACTCTGCAAGCTCACGCCCCAGCGGCGCACCTCCGGAGATATAGATTTGTACCTGCCCACCCATGCCTTGCCGGATTTGCGAAAATACAATCCGGTCAGCCATGTTCCAGGACCAGGTTGTCGGAACGATTCCAGCAAGAGTCTCTTCGCGGTGTTCGCGTCCAATGGCAAGCGCCCAGTCAAGAATGTGCCGCTTGGCGAAACTGCGGGCCGTGTGTTCCACCTGCAACCGGATCTTTTCATACACGCGCGGTACCGCCACAAAAATAATGGGACGGATCTCCTGCAGGGCTTGCGGGAGTTGCTCGATGAAGGGACAGTAGGCCAGCGTCACGCCGGAATGGAGCAGGGCATAGTCCACATGCCGCGCCGTGATGTGCGACAGCGGCAGAAACGAGATGCTCGATGCTCCGGGAGAAATAGCGAACTCCTTGAGCGAGCACGAAAAATTGCACGCCAGGTTCCCATGCGTGAGCATCACTCCTTTGGGACTGCCAGTCGTGCCAGAAGTGTAAAGCAGTGTCGCCAGATCGTCCGGCCGAATCGTGCCGGCGAGCGCGTCCAGCTCGGAATTGCGCGTATCCGGGCCCGCACGCATCAGGTCGTGCATGCACACGGCTCGCGTGGTCTCAATGGCATCCATGACCACCACGTGCTCGAGAGGAGTGTGCTCGCAAACCGCGAGTACTTTGTCGAGCTGCTGTTGCGTGGAAACGAATGCCACGCGGGCGCCGGAATCGAGCAGCAGATGTGCGACCTGATCCTGGGTGAGGGTCGGATAAATCGGTACAACCACGGCTCCCACCAGCATGGAGGCGAAATCCGCCGTGGTCCATTCCGGTCGGTTCTCGCCCAATATCGCAACGCGGTCGCCTTTCGCAATCTTCCACTCCAGCAGTGCCCGTGCCACACCCGCGGTGTTGCGGTAGAGTTCTGCCGAAGAAATGGGACTCCACTCGATCACCTGGCGGTACAGCATGACGCGCCCAGCATTGCGCTCAACCACGCGATAGAACAGTTCGTTGACTGTGCCCAAAGCCATCTCTAAGCAATGTACTGAGAAGAAAAGAAGGGCGCAATGCAACCGGAGGCACCACCAGCACGAATGGCGCTGGCTCACAGCAACCTGAGTTTGACCCGCCTTACCGCATGGCGTACCTTGATTCGAGTCCTGAGACCTGCCGAGTCTCGAAGCAATCTCTTTCTTCAAGCAGTCCTAAGGAGGCTTATGCACAAAAAAAACTTAGCTGCAACATGGGGTGCTCTGTTGCTGCTCATGCTGGTTGGTACCCCATCGCTATGGGCGGCCGCACAAAAAACCCCGCGACCCGCGCTGAAAGTTGGCAGCGTAGCGCCGGACTTTGCGTTGCAATACTTCGACGGCAACGATCTCAAGAAAATGTCGCTGCATGATTTCCGCGGCAAGAAGAACGTCATGGTTGGCTTCTACATTTTTGCTTTCACCGGTGGTTGAACGCAGCAGATGAAAAACTTCCAGCAGAATTTGAAGACGCTGGAAGCAGCAGACACCCAGGTCGTGGGTGTGAGCATGGACAGTCCCTTCGCCAACAATGCGTTTGCCCAACAGATCGGCGTGACTTTTCCTCTCTTGAGCGATTGGGGCGGGGAAGTGACCCGCAAGTACGGTGTCTACTCCCCGGAAGACAAAGCCCCGAAACGCATCAACTTTCTCATTGGAAAAGATGGAAGAATTCTGGAAATGCAGGTCGACGATGAAGCTATCGATCCCACCAAGCTGGTCACGGCTTGCCAGAGGCGGAAGCTTTCTAAATGAAGGATGCGAAATGGCGTCGTTCGCTTTCCTTTATGCGATGAAAAGCGCCTCGCTGAGGTTTGCGCAAAGGAGTGAAGCGTTGTTACACTTGAAACGCGGGGTGGAGCAGTCCGGTAGCTCGTTGGGCTCATAACCCAAAGGTCGGTGGTTCAAATCCACCCCCCGCAACCAAAATTTCCTTTCCTTTCAGCGACTTCCGTGAACCCCGCAACCACCCGAATTGATAATCGAGCGAAGTGAACGCGCCGTCAGATTCAAACCAAATCAGTCGTGAAATTGATCGAGCAATTGATGGGCGGAGTGAAATTCGTATGTTCAAATTCAGACGCCGCAGATATATTTCCATGTCGCTTTGATCAAGAACAAATGTAGGAGACACTTCGGATATCCATGGAGAATGAAGACTTCGAGTGTCCTAGTCATTCTGAACGCAGAGCCTCAACCGGGTTCACCATTGCGGCGGCACGTGCGGGCAGATAGCTTGCCAGAGCAGCCGCCGAAAGAAGGCCTATCGACACCACTGCAAAGGTTGCTGGATCGGTGGGTTTGATACCGAATAACAGCGACGACATCAGGCGTGTCAGCGCAAACGCTGCAATGAGCCCGCAGGTTATGCCCGCAGCGGTCAACAACATGGCGTGGCGCACGAACATTCCCGTCAGTTCCCGTTGCTGCGCACCTACAGCGCTACGGATGCCGATCTCGCGTCTTCGCTGCGAAACGGAATACGCAATCACGCCGTAAAGTCCCACAAGGCCGAGTAACAGCGCCATGCCTCCGGCGATCGCAAGCATCACCAGAGTGAACGAAGTCCGCGCCATCGACGTCCGGTAGAAGAAGTCGAGCGTGTGGACATCCGCTAGCGGAAGATTTGGATCTACCGACCACACGGCCCGTCGAACCTCGCTCATGAAACTCTCCAAACCAGCGCGCTGGCTGCGTATTGAGTAGGTCACATATCTCCGGACATCAAGCTCAGTGCCAGTAAAATGCGCTGCCATGATTGGCCAATACGCGGAACTGGGCGCTGCCTTATCCACGCCATCTTCGCGCACGTCCCTCACAACGCCGATCACCTCGCGCCATTCGTCTTTTTCGTTGGCGCGGATTTGTTTGCCGAGGGCAAGCAAAGGATCGTTCCAGTTTTCTCGCGCCATCCTTTCCGAGATGATGGCCACTGGAACCCTGTTGTAGATGTCGGCCCAGGTGAGGTCACGACCGGCGACGAGCGGGGTGCCCAGCGTCTTGAAGAAGCCGGGTGCCAGGAACCTGAAGCGGTGAAGCGGAATCTCACCCGCAGAGTATTTCCGGTCCCTCACGAAGACAGTATCTTCCCATCCGTTGCCGTCCATCGGGACGCTCATGGAGAGGCCAACGGAAGAGACACCCGGAAGAGTTTCGATCTTGCGCAGGATCTCCTCTTGAACTCGGACGACTCGCTCGGGATCTTTGGCGTCTATGTCGGGAATATTGACGCGGAACGTCTGGAGTTGCTCGGGTGCGATGAAACCCGGATCAACTGTGGTCAAGGCATGAAAAGTCCGAATCATGAGGCCCGAGCTGATCAGCAGAATAACTGCCAGCGCCACTTGTACAATTACCAGCGCACTGCGCGACCTAGGCCGCTCGCGGCCTTCGCTCATAGAACGTCCGCCCTGGCGCAGCCCCGTGCCGATGTGCTTACCCGCGTACTTCAAAACCGGAACGGATCCAAACAGCAGCGACGCAAGTAGAGATGCCGCCAGCGAGAACAACAAGGTGGGCCCATCAATGCCGATTTCGTCTAGGCGTGGAAGGCCGCTTGGCGCTATTGCAATCAGAACTCGCAGTCCGGCGTAGGCGAGCGCGAGACCCAGCACACCTCCAAGCAATGCGAGAACAAGATTCTCAAACAGCAATTCAGCCCCGATGCGTCCTGGCGTAGCGCCGAGCGCGGCGCGGATCGCCAGTTCTTGCTGGCGTCCTTGTGCGCGAACCAGAAGCAGGTTGGCCACATTCGCGCATGCAATAAGCAGCACAAAGCCGATGCCACCCATCAGAACCCATAGCAGCTTGGCCACGTCACCTACCATATGTTGCTTCAGCGTTCGTAGGTTTGGTCCCATGCGCGCATCTTCAAACATCTTGAGGCTATAGCCTGGCGGCGGCGGAAAACTTCTGAGCACGATGGGGAGCATGCGCGCGACGTCCGTGTTGGCCTCTGCCAGCGTGACACCGGCTCTGAGTCGAGCAATGGCATCGTAGTTGGCAGGTAAGAGAAATGTCTTGCCACGATCGAACTTAACGGGAAAGAGCAGGGCAAGGTTCGGCCCGCCAAAGCTGAAATCCTGTCGCAGGACGCCGAGAATTTGATGCGGTGCTCCATCTACTGCGATCATTTTGCCAACTATGGATCGGTCGCCACCAAACTTGCGCTGCCAGTAGCCGTAGGTCAACATCACGGTGTCAGGGCTGCCCTCCTGATCGTCGGCTTGCATGAACGATCGACCCAGCAGCGGCATGGCCCCGAGAACCGGAAGCAAGCCATCGGTCACCAGGAGGCTGGATGCTTGTTCCGGCTCCCCCGCGCCTGTGATGTTCGCGGTATAGCCCATATAAAGCCCAATGTCTTGGAAGGTGCGGTTCTGCTCACGGAAAACGACGTAGTCAGCCAGCCCGAGATTCAGGTCCTTAATGTTGATTCCAGGAGCCGAGAGCCAGACAGCCACCAATTCGTCCGGATGCGGATATGGCAAGGGCTTTAGAAGAATCCCATTGACCACGCTGAAGATTGCCGTGTTTGCACCGATGCCTACGGCCAGTGTGAGGGTTGCGACCGCGGTGAACAGGGGAGCACGCGCGAAACTACGCAGAATCCGCCAGAGTTGGATGTTGATCCATGGCATACGATCACACCTCCTCATGCGATGCGGCCCTTCCAGAGAGCCCGAGCCGATATCGCGCGAGCCTATCCCTGGAATGTCATTACGTCGGCCCGGCTACTGAAGTTCTAGAAATTTTCGCAACGCCATCGGTTCGGCTACGCTCGTTGGTTGCGAGCTGACCAGCGCCTACGAAACGAACGGTGTTCATGACACACTTGGGCTCATCTCAGGGGCGGCAGGTTTCTGCTAGCGACTGCTTCCGGTATTGTTCGGGCTATTTATATGACGCGACCTCAAAAATGATGGACTCAGGCGGCGCAATGAATCAGTTCACTGCGGAATGGAATACACAAAGTGTCTAAATTCGGTACGTATCGGGCCCCCGCAACCAAAATTTCCTTTCCTTTCAGCGACTTCCGTGAACCCCGCAACCATCCGAATTGACATTGCCTTCGTCTGCTCCAGGGCTTCTGTAAATTCAATTGCGCTCAAAGCCTGTCGGACCATCCCAATCCCATGCGGGCCAGAGCGCGGACATGTAAAACCATGGGTTTATTGACAAGATTTACCACCCGAGCGCAAACTTGTGGGCGTCAGTGCCTAGCTTGGACTTGGCCTCGACACCGTCTCTCCACACAAGAATTCTGGCCGAATTATGCTGTGCCCTGCGCCCGGTCCTATGCGGAAAGAGGGTTGGGATGTCACCTCGACAACAGTCAACGTCGCGAAAGCACTGGAATGAAGCGAATGCCGGCTCCGCTCCAGAACGCCAAGCCTTCCTGACGATTTCAGCAATCGGGATTACGATGTCGGATCTCGACGGCCACTACGTTGCCGCAAACACCATCTTTCAGAAGATGGTGGGCTATGCAGAACCAGAACCGCAAGAATTTGCCGTTGAAGTGTTTTTTAACCAGGGCTGAATTCATTAGGAGGATTTATGGCAACGAGAAGAGTCGTACCAATGACAACAGCGAAAATGAAGGTAGCGCAGATTGCTAAGGGCGGAGCAGGTTTCCAGATCGTCGAGCGCGAGATTCCTGAGCCGGGAGCAGGGCATGTGCGGATCAAGGTGCAGGCCTGTGGGGTTTGCCACAGCGACGTGGTCACGGTGGAAGGCTCTTGGCCCGGAATTCAGTTTCCTCGCGTTCCAGGACACGAAGTTGCAGGGATCATTGATGAAGTGGGCGAGAGTGTCTCCGCGTGGAAGAAGGGGCAGCGTGTCGGCGTCGGCTGGCACGGCGGCGAGGACGGCACCTGTCTTGAGTGCCGGCGCGGAGATTTCCGCAATTGCCGGAATCTGAAAATTGCAGGCATCAGCTACGACGGGGGATACCAGCAATACATGGTGGCTCCAGTGGAGGCACTGGTCGCGATACCTGAAGGTCTAAGCGACGTCGAAGCAGCACCGCTGCTCTGCGCCGGAATTACCACTTACAACGCGCTGCGGCACAGTGGCGCGTTCCCCGGCGACCTGGTTGTGGTACAGGGGGTCGGCGGTCTGGGCCATCTCGGAATTCAATTCGCTAACAAGTTCGGCTACAACGTGGTCGCGATCGGGCGCGGGTCCGAAAATGCGGTGCTCGCAAAGAAACTCGGAGCGCGCCAATATATCGACAGCCAGGCGACGAACGCAGCGGAGGCCTTGCAAAAACTGGGTGGTGCACGGGTCATCCTGGCGACGGCCCCCAGCTCGAAGGCGATGTCCGGGTTGATTGACGGTCTCGGGCCAAACGGCAAGCTCGTCGTGGTCGGTGCGACCTTTGATCCCATTGAGGTCACACCGATACAGCTCATTAATGGAAGTAAAACCATTCAAGGCTGGGCCTCAGGAACACCAACCGATTCCGAGGACACGCTGCGATTTGCCGAACTGACCGGCGTGCGTCCCATGATCGAGACATATCCGCTCGAAAAAGCGGCTGAGGCTTACGCGCGAATGATGAGCGGCAACGCACAATTCCGCGTCGTTTTGACGATGTGAAGTGGGCCAACAACGCCAACCGGGAGGCACGGCGAGCCTAAGTCTTCGAACTCGCAAGGAAGCTCAACGTGAGGTTTCCGGCGCAGCTCGTTGTCTGAGACCGCGCCGGAAGCGGGAGTTCATAATCGGCAGAGACACCACTGGTCGCAAAGAGTAATCCGACTTTCGATTTAGGTGAAAGAACTGGAGGAAAGACATAGCAATCGGAAGCTTGACCCTCACGCAGAAACCAAGAACCACAACTACTGAAAAGGAGAACACCATGATTCAAACCGGCGCTACAGAGCAAGGCAACAAACAGGCAGCTGACAAGAGTGCGATTCGTCCATTTCAGGTGAATGTTCCGGAAGAAGAGCTTACCGAATTGCGCAGGCGCATAAACGCAACCAAGTGGCCTGAGCGCGAATTGGTCGCGGATGCAACGCAAGGCGTGCAACTTGCGACGATTCAGGCCCTCGCGCACCGGTGGGGAGCCGAATACGACTGGCGGAAGGTGGAGGCCAGACTGAACGCCCTACCGCAGTTCATCACGGAGATCGATGGGCTGGACATTCATTTCATTCACGTTCGTTCGAAGCATGAAAACGCGTTGCCGCTCATCGTCACGCACGGATGGCCCGGCT
>CAZUCC010000031.1:0-50399 GCA_964619065.1 uncultured Acidobacteriaceae bacterium
AAAAAAAAAATGTCGGGGCGGGTGATAAGCAATGACGTGGGATAGAACACTCCCAAATCGCGGGTCTTGTCCGGCCAGCCCAGAGCGCTGAACGGCAGCAGGCCCGAGGAGAACCACGTATCCAGCACATCAGGATCCTGTTGCAGGTTTGCGCTCGAACAATGCTTGCACTGCACGGGAGCATCGCGCACCACCAGAATGGTCTTGCAATCGCTGCAACGCCACGCCGGAATGCGGTGTCCCCACCAGAGCTGGCGCGAGATGCACCAATCGTGAATGTTTCGCATCCATTCGAAGTAGGTTTTGGCGTAGTTTTCCGGGGTGAAGCGAATTTCACCCTTCTCCACTGCTTCAATCGCGCGGTCCGCGAATGGAGCAATCTTGATGGACCCCTGCGTAGAGAGCCGCGGCTCGACCACCGGCTTGCAGCGGTCGCACTTGCCCAGAGATACAACGTAATCTTTTTCGCTTTCGAGCAGTCCGCGATCCCGCAAGTCCTGTAACACTTTTTCGCGTGCGGCGAAACGTTCGAGTCCAGCATAGGCGCCGGCGTTCTCGTTCAGGTGACCGGTATCGTCCATGATGTCGATTTGCGGCAGCAAATGGCGCAGACCGGTCTGATAATCATTTGCATCGTGGGCGGGCGTGATCTTCACGGCTCCGGTACCAAATTCCGGGTTCGCGATATCGTCAAGAATGACGGGAATCTGCCGCTCGGTCAGTGGCAGTTGCAGCATCTTTTTATGCAGATGTCGGTAGCGCTCGTCCTTGGCGTTGACCGCTACAGCGGCATCGCCCAACATCGTCTCCGGCCTCGTTGTCGCCACCACCAGGTACTCTTCCGTGCCCACCACGGGGTAACGAATATTGTAAAGTTTGCCCTGGACGTCTTCGTGGACGACTTCCAAATCCGAAATAGCCGTGCCGCAGCGCGGGCACCAATTGACAATGTACTTACCGCGGTAGATCAGCCCTTCTTCATACAGGCGAACGAAAGCTTCGCGCACGGCCCGCGACAAGCCGTCATCCATCGTGAAGTATTCGCGGCTCCAATCCACCGATGCGCCCAGCCGCTTCATCTGATCTTGAATCGCGCTGCCGTAAAGCTTCTTCCAATCCCACACGCGATGAATGAACGCTTCGCGTCCGAGTTGTTGACGCGACTGGCCTTCGGTTGCCAGTTGCCGTTCCACCATCATCTGCGTCGCAATGCCAGCGTGATCCGTACCGGGCAGCCACATGGCCAGGTGACCTCGCATGCGGTGCCAGCGCGTGACGATGTCCATCTCCGTCTGGTTGAGCATGTGGCCCATGTGCAGGCGGCCAGTCACATTCGGAGGTGGTAATAACAGGCTGAACTGCTCGCGGCCATCGGAATCCGCGGGCGTTGGCGTCGCAAACAGATTTTCTTTTGTCCAGTACTCCGCCCAGCGCGTTTCAATCGCGCCCGGTTCGTACGCTTTGGGAAGGTCGTGGGCCATGTTGTCTTGGAGCTTGTCTAAAGACTCTATCTTGTCATTCCGAAGGGCTTTTTAGCCCTGAGGAATCTGCTGTTGCTAGGGATATCTCGAATTCTCAGTCCTTTATGTCGTACGGCATCTCTTGCATTCCGGGAGACACAGAACCCGCGTTGCCGGAATCACGCATGCCTACAAAATATTGTGAGTAACTGCTGATCTTACAGGCGAGAGGAAAACGTGGTCAAACTTCGCGTGGGAAGAGGGAAAGAGGGCATCTCAGAGCGCTTAATCAATTAGTAAACATGCGGGCGCGTGCACGTGGAGGTGTTTGGAGTTTGTGTGAACGACCGTGATAAACACTGCCAGGCGGCGCCAATCTATGAACGGTGGAGAAAAGTTCGTTGATGATTGCACTGACCGATGTGTTTGGCAATACCGCGATAACGTTCGGGTTGTTGCTCTTGTCGAGAATCGTGTCAATCTGTTTGATGATTGCTTCGTGGTCGAGTGGCATTTGTGGGTTTCATCCTTCCTCCACGGGAAACATGTCAGCATTTTATCCGAAGGTCTGTAAGGCAACTCACACTTATTCCCAAGAAAGCTGCGACAGCATAAACTTGAGTCTAAAGTGACAAACGAACCGAACAGCCCGCTCATCACCGAAGAACAAATCAAGCTCACCTTTGAACTTGAGAGCATCTTCATGCCGCAAGCGAGGAGACAACGTGAGCAGGCTTTTGAGAGACTTCGACAATCCGGTGGGAATGACAGACTGAGGTTCGTCCACTATACCTCCGCCGAAGCAGCTCTAAGCATCATTCGGAGCAAAAGGCTTTGGATGCGAAACACAACTTGCATGGCGGACTACAAAGAAGTCCAGCACGGCTTCGAGATGTTTAACAACTTCTTCTTAGATGAGAAGAAAAAGAGCGCTTTCAGTGCGGCAGTGGATGATTGCTTTCCGGGAGCAACGCAGGAAGCTATCGACCTCTTCAATAAATGGTGGACCAACATTCGATTTGATACCTACGTTACATCTGTTTCCGAACACGACAATAGTGAGGACAATCACGGTCGGCTTTCTATGTGGAGAGCGTTTGGCGGAAACGTTGTTCGCATTGCCGTCGTCGTAAATGTTCCCAATGTTTCACAAGCATCGACTTCACTAAAACTGATGTTTAGTCCCGTTTCCTATTTGACAGAGACTCAAGCTCATTCGGTACTCCAGGAGGTGATTCAGAACATCCGAGACAAAGCTGATTATGTGCGCTCAGTAGGTCGCCAGATGATTGTTGAAATGCTCTTTATGGTGTTTGTTGCAGGTGTCATTTGTCTAAAGCATGAAGGATTCCGGGAGGAGCGGGAATGGAGGGCAATCTATCTTCCACAAATACGACCAGCTGCACTGATGGAATCATCGAATGAGGTTGTACGCGGAGTTCCACAAATCATTCACAAAATGCCGTTGGACGAGTCGGTCTCTCCGCTACTAGCCGACTTAGATTTTCCACGAATCTTCGACCGCTTGATTATTGGTCCTTCACCCTATCCGTGGGTTATCTATCAGGCATTGACTGACGAACTAAAGAAGGCAGGAGTTCCAGACGCTTTGGATAAGGTTCATGTATCGGGTATCCCCATTCGGATGTGAGAGTCAGGTCTTGATAAAAAGGCGATGCTTGCTCCCACCTGTACCAGAGCCGCTATGAGTGAATCCCTCTGATTCGAACTCAACCTGTAGGGTCATAAATCTCCTGGAGATGTCTACGTTGTCTCCTCTGAACGTCCCTCCAGGATTCGCTTCAAGCTCAAACAAATTGCTACCATCGCGAGCCTCATAGACGAAGAGTCCTCTGGCTTCAGAAGACCCACCTTTCACATAAGTAGCGTGCCGTGCAGGACCACCCGCTCTCTGGAATGCAGCAACATTCGCTGCTGGTTGATTACGATCTTCCCACTTCGTAATCTCTCCTAAGGGAATATCAGGTCCGTACCTCTTGAGCACTCGAATCCGCAATGGACACGAGCCCTGGGCAATCTCCACTACCTCTAGGTCGGCACAATGAACCATCGTGCAAAGCGCCGAAGATGATGAGAACCCTTTAGGAGTAAACAGAGTGACGATTCCATCCTTGAGTTCCACGATTTGAGGAGTGCTAGCCCACGTAGTTCCCGATCCCCAACTTGTTCCTCCACCTTCAGTCACGCTCACCATTTTCCCAAGGTACTTGCCAATAATGGCAGCATGTCGTTCAGCTTGGGTGGGAGCAGGCTTCGTGTTCTCAGCAATCTTTTGAAGAATACACGGTCGAAAGTTAAGCTGTTGTTACAAGGGTGGCATTTCTGGTTCGGTGGTTTACGAAATACCGGGGGGCGGAGCGCAAAGAATCAACCGCCAATACGCGCGAAAACAGCTAATCTTTCTTCGTAGCGAGTTTCTTTGCGATCTCTTCGAGCAGTTTGGGGCGCATTTCGGCGAGCATGGTGTCAACGATGCTGGCGATTTCCGAAGATTCGCCGGTGTCAGCCTTGCAGGCGCGCGCTCCAGCTTCTTCTTTGGTGCTGGCTTGCGCTACATCTTCAATCTGATCGGCCACCTTCGGCGCGACGACGGTGTTACGAATATCGCGCCAATTCGACCATGCCGCATCCATTTGCGCTTTTGTCCGCGAGTCAATTTCATCTTCTGGAGCTGAAGGATCGATCTTCGCCGCAACGCTTGCTGCAGGTGGAGCGGTGTCTGAAACGATGCTCGGGCTACCGATCGCTTCTTGCGAGGCAGCGGCAGTTGCGGATGCCACCGGACGCAAATCCTGGAACCCAGCGCTAGCCGGGGCTGACACAGATGCCTCGATCACGGGCGATACCGCCGCAACGGGAGCTTCCGTGGTCACCGCTATCGGCGTAGACGGAATTTCCACCACCATCGCGATACCCGAGCTGGAAACCGTATTGCTGTCACCCGAGGCGCTAGCCGCGACCGCCAATACCGCTGCGGGCTCAGCTTGGACTGCCGCCTGGGCTGCCGTTTCTGAAAGAATCGGCTTTTTGTCCACGGGTATTGCAGCCGCGATCTCGGTCGAACTCCTCAGGCTCTCGGGGTTGAATGCCTCTGTAGGGCCCGCACTCACAGACCGGAGAGCTTCCTGCATCTCGCGTTCGAGCGAAACCTCTGCTTCCGCTGGCGTCAATTCAACGGACTCGGCCTTCCAATGAGGCGGATTGGGCGTCGCCGGGGACTCGGGCACTCTCGCGGTCACAACCTCAACTGCGCGCTCGGAGAGCGCAGACTCCTTGACGGCTACTGCCTCCAATGGCGCGGCTTCAGGCTCAGCTGCAACGTTGGGGATCTCGGGAACTTGCGCGACTGTGCGGGTTTTTTCCGTGGACACATCTTCAGTCGATTCCTCAGGTTCGGGAGCCAGACGTCGCGGCATTCCCTCCACCTGTGCCGCGGCAACGTGCAAGACCGGAGCTTTGTCGCCTTGGCCGCTTAGAATCTCCACTGCCGCCTTGATCGCGGCAATCTCTTCCTTGGAGATAGAAATATCGAGAGATGCGTCAGTGTTCGCAGTTGCCGGACCCGTTTCCGGAGTGGAAACCGCGACCGCGTCCGCCGTAAAAGCGCTCTCCCGGCGTAACCCAGATTCTTCCGCCGGAGCGGGCGATGTGAGATCGCGAAACCCCGTCCCCATAGCTGGAGCGTCTTCCTCAGGCTCCGGCTCCGCTTTCCGAGCCCTGGGCATGGAAAGCCGGTTCTTCCATCCGCCCTCCTCAATGCCCGTCTGCTCCGGGTCGGGTGCTTCCGCTTCTGCCGCCGTAGAGGAAAATGTCTGGATCTCTGGACTTGCCTTGGATGTGGCCTTGGCGGACTTCTTCGTCGCCTTCGGATTCGAATTTGCATTCGCATCTTCAATCTTGCGAATCACCGTGAGCAGTTCGGTGGCCTCGAACGGCTTCACGATAAATGCATTAGCCCTTGCCTTCAGCGCTTCTTCGGATTTAAAAGGCTCCAGCTTGCCCACTGTCAGCAGGATGGGAATTTCGGCGGTCTTGGCGTTGTCTTTGAGTTGTTTGCAGACTTCCAGGCCGCTGTATCCTGGCATGTATACATCCAGCACCGCTATGTCGGGAAGCAACTCAGTTGCCTTTTTCAGAGCCGCAGAGCCATTACTGACGGTAATCACTTCATAGCCAGCGTCCGACAAGATCTTCTTGCCCATGTTTTGGGCGGTCACGCTGTCATCAGCAAGCAGGATCTTTCGCGGCACTCGGACAGTCCTCGAAGTGAATAAAGATACGGAGTCTGACCGAAGTTATCCCGGACAGGGCCGTAAGTCAATGAGGGGGAACCATACTAAAGGTTACCTCCGTGCAGCAACCGCCAGCACACGCAAAAAACGCCGCAAAATGTGCCCACTACAAGGAGCTCAACTGGAACAGAGTTACCTAAGTTTTGCAAATTAGGGGATCACGTGCAGGGCGGACACTCCTGTCCGCCTCTCTGGATGTTCCCGGTCGCGGTTTTGGGACGGGCATAGGCTTCAGGAGTGCCGCTTCGTGCCCAGCAAGATGAGACTTCAGACCTTGACGGAGATTCGCTCGTGCAAAGAAGGGTTGTGAAACAGCTTCTAACTAAACACCGCCGCTAGGCTCGCGCTGATCAGCTTCCAAACGAAAAACGTTCCTGCCACCAGCCCAATCGCCGTCGAGCGCTTCACCCGGCTATTGCAGGCAAAGCCAATCCCAACCAGCACGATGTTCCAAATGGCAATAACATCGAAGGCGGATGCCATGCCCAGCACAAATTTATTCCCTGCTGGGTCCATGAAATATGCCGGATTCGTCCCCACGGGGTTGCTTACGTTGAAGCCTTCTTTGTCCATGCCCGCGAGCATCGACAGCACACCCAACAGCCCGTGGATCACCCAAGGCAGACTACCGTAGATGACAATGGCCAAGGCAGTCTTGAAGGACACACTCGCATCGGCGCCGAACTTGAATATTCCCAGCAAGACCCCGGCAATGATCAAATATGCGATGAATGCGAACACGGGCGTAGAGTAGGAGATATACTTCGTAAACGTTATGGATATTTCCATCTGCTTCGCTTTTTGATCCGCGGGCAGTTTCTCAAATTGGTCAGCTCGTGAGGACTTTGCAATTTCGTTGCGCGTAATCTGATCAAACCCAATCTGCCGGTCCATCACACTTATAAAAAGCAGTGTAACGACGGTCATCAGCAGAAATGGTGCCCACCAGCTTGCATTGCGGCGGAGATCGGAAAATGTTCTCGTCGGTGCAATGAATGTGTTGAAAATACGCCCTGGTTCCGACAAAGGCGTGCCGGAATCTGGAGTTGTAGCCGCAGTGCCCATAGAACCCTCGTTCGGCGTGGGGACGATTGTAACGCTCCGTCGTAGTTTGCGGCAAATGCGACGGGCTCAATTCCCCGGCATCTTCAATCCCAGAGCCTGCACGGTCACCGCATCCGGAACCGCTACGCCATTCGTCTTGGTGACCACTCCGAACGATCCTGCATAATCCCACATCGTCCATCCGATCCCGTGATGCTCCAGGGCTGTGCGTACATCGCTGATCCAGCGCGCGCGGTCTTCCGGCTTCGCAAACCTTCGGTACGCGCCGAACTCATTGCAGGTAAGCACTAAGTGCCGTCGCGCAGCCCACTCGGCTGCCTCCTTCACTTCCGCCTCAATGCGACCTGCGTCCCAGTGATCGCGCCCATAACGCACGACGGCCAACTTCCCCATTTCATCGGGCACGTCCGCCGCCACCCGGTTAGCCGATTCCACGGTCGATGGATAAGGCAGCCCCTTCACCCAAATCCAGTAGGGCGATCCCCAGCCCGCTCCCTGATGTGTAAAAGTGTGGGGCTCGTAAAAATGGAAGTTGTAGATCACGTTGCCGTCCGCCAGCGGCTCCATGAACACCATTTCGTCATCCGCCGACCACCTCGCCCCGGCAACGATGATCGTATGCTGCGGCGCACTCTCGCGGATCGCCGCCGCCAGTTTCGTCTGGATCCCCAGCCAGCGGTAACGGTCGCTGGCTTCCGGCTCATTCAGAATTTCGAAGAACACGCGCTCCGGGTCCCATGAGGAATAGTGCTGCGCCAGTTGACGCCAGAAGTTCGTGAACCGCTCCACGAACCCGTCATCCTGCAACCGCGCCTTGAAGTCGCTCTCGGGATGAATATCAATCACCACTGCCACGCCGTGATCGAGAATCATCTTCACCGCAGCATCCAACGCGGCAAAGAACTCTTCCCGGGAGATGCGCCGAGAGCCCTGTCCGCCCCACTGCCCCGGAAAAATCGGCTGCGGATTCACGCTCAGTCGCACATGGTCGAATCCCAGGGACGCGATGAGCGCGATGTCCTGTGCCGTTGTGTGCGTGGCGTAATGCTCTGTGCTGTAAGTAGCGGGCGGCACAACCTGGGCAAACCACTCGCTAAGGTTGATGCCATGCCGCAGGTGCGCCAGCCGGGAGGCCGGCACCGATGAAAGCCGAGAGCCGGAAAAAGACGCATCGCCGGATTGGGCCGAGGCGAAAGCGCTCGCCCACATCAGCAGAGACATAAGGACCAGAGAACCAACACGCTTTCGCATAACGGCTAGAGCCTAGCAGAAGAACAAAAAATCGAGGAATGAAAAATGGGGGATTGTGCGCAGGTTATCGAAGGGAGCCTCCCTGGCCGGTGAAAGAGACCAGCCTTCCGCAGACCCTTTGATTTTGGCTGCGAGCTTCCAACTGGCTAATGCTGTTTGTTATTCTTCGCTGAATATCTATCAATGGAAGCCAGCGTCAATACAGTATCCTCCGTATAGACTTATAGTGCTCCACCCTGAAATTATTACGAATACGTTTACAGGTAACTTTCAATAATGTAAATGTGGATAGTGTAAAAAATGGCACTTGCGATATCCGACCCCAGCATGCATGCAGCCCCGTCTCTCGCCTATCCACCTGGCCCAATTCATCAGGGCCATGTCGTTCAGTTGTATACAGATGACGGCTTTCTCGCTGATGTCTTAAGTCGATTTATTAGCGAGGCCCTCGCGGTTGGTAACGCCGCTGTGGTTATCGCGACAAAGGCCCATCGCACCCAGCTTCAGGAACGACTTTCTGCCTGCGGATTCGATGCCACCACAGCAGCCATGCAGCGACGTTATGTAGTCTTGGACGCTGCTGAAACTCTGTCGAAATTCGTCTCGAACGGGTCAGTCGACGAGAAGCGCTTCAAAAACATGTTCAGCGAGGTCTTGACGCAGGTCCGAAGCACCTTGGACGGCAAGGAGCGCAGCATTGCTGTGTTTGGAGAACTGGTCGCCTTGCTCTGGGCCGAGGGCAAACCCCAGGCAGCGATTCAGGTTGAACAATTCTGGAATGACCTAGCCAAAAGCCATTCTTTGTCTCTTTTTTGTGCCTACCCCATCACGGGGTTTGACAATGAGAAGCAAATAGAGCCGTTTCTTAAGATGTGCGGTCAGCACTCCGGCGTACTCCCCAGTGAGAGTTATTTGGGATTGGGCAGTGAAGAAGAACGGCTTCGCCGCATCGCGCAACTGGAACAGAAGGCTCGGGCTCTCGAAAACGAGCTGGCCTTGCGTCAAAGCGAAGAACGATTTCGTTTGATTATCGAAGCGGTACAGGACTATGCGATCTTTATGCTCGATCCGGAGGGCAATGTCAGCAGTTGGAATGTCGGCGCTGAACGTATCAAAGGATATAAGCCGGAAGAGATTTTAGGAAAGCACTTTTCGTGCTTCTATCCCGAGAAAGATGTGCGCCTCGGCAAGCCGAAATGGGCGCTGGCTGCGACTTTGGAAAAAGGACGGCACGAAGACGAAGGCTGGCGGTTGCGCAAGAATGGATCGCGCTTTTGGGCCAGTGTAACCATCACAGCCTTGCGCGACGCTTCCGGCCAATTGCTTGGTTTCGCAAAAGTTACGCGAGACTTTACCGAGAGAATTCAGGCACAGCAGATTTTAGAGAAAGAAGTTGCCGAAAGACGGGACGCGCAACGGCGATTGCAGGGCTCGGAAAAATCGCTTCGGAAATTGTCACTGCACCTGCTCCGAACGCAAGACGAAGAGCGAAGACGAATTGGAAGGGATCTTCATGACACTCTTGGCCAGGTTCTTGCGGTCCTCAAAATGAAGTTGGACTCAGTTGCGTCTCTCATCGGAGAAGAGAATGGCAGTGCCGCTCAAGACCTTGCCCAATGCATTGGTTTGGCGGAAGATTCAATTCAGGAAGTCCGAACTGTCTCCTATCTTTTGTACCCTCCAATGTTGGAAGAGATGGGCCTGAAATCGGCGATTCCCTGGTACCTGGATGGTTTTTCCGAGCGCAGCGGAATCGAGACTACCTTCGATGTCTCGGCGGACTTTGGCCGCCTCCCTCGCGACTCGGAGTTGGCATTGTTTCGCGTTCTTCAGGAAAGTCTCACCAACGTTCACCGGCATTCCGGAAGTCGCATCGCGCACGTCCGGTTATCCATTAAGGAGGGAACCGGCATTCTGGAAATCGAAGACAACGGAATGGGTATTCCTTCACAATTTCTGGAACAATTCACGGAAGAGTGGATGAGTGCGCCCGGTATCGGCCTCCGGGGCATGAAGGAGCGGATGCAGCAATTGGGTGGCAGCCTGGGATTGGTGTCCGCGAAAAGCGGCACAACTGTGTGCGCTATAGTTCCAATGGAGATAACCTCTTCGGCCAGGTGAGCGCAGAGCAGGGAGGGTTGGAGCTTGCATGCCGGCTCGAATTTTAATTGTGGATGATCACGAAATCGTGCGCGAGGGCATTCGTACCCTCATCAGCCGATCCGGACGCGGCTGGGAAATTTGCGGCGAAGCCAGCAATGGAGAGGAAGCGATTGAGGCCGTACGAACTCTAAAGCCGAATGTCGTTGTCCTTGATATCACCATGCCGAAAATGAGCGGGCTGGAAGCGGCGTCGCGGATTGCCGCGCTGCATCTCGAGTGCAGCATTTTGATGTTCACCATGCACGATTCGGAGAGGCTATTGCTCGACGTTCGACAAGCTCAAGCGCAGGGCCTGGTTCTTAAATCTCAAGCGGCCCGTGATCTCATTCGAGCGATCGAGCGTCTCTTGGCAGGCGGAACTTTCTTTGACTCGGGAGCAGCCTCCGAATCTACGTCTAAGCTGGCTAACCCATCGTTGTCCGAACGCTAGACCAGCCCCGCCCCACAAGCTATCGCGGAAAAGCCAAAGACTGCTTCACGCGCTCCGCCTGCAATAAGTGACGGCGTTCGTGTCCGGAGACGATCTGTAACCCTGTACCCGACGTGAAACGAAGTATGGGAAAGAAAGGATTCCTGAACCGGATTCGGTTGACATCGTAATCGCCGGCGCGACGAACGAGTTCGCGGGCCGCTTGGTTGCTGCGTAGGAAACGGTCGAGAACGGAAGCTTCGACCCGCGCAGCCGGCACAATCTTCTTTGGCGCCGAGGCGCGCTTGGTCTGAGGTGACGGTTCGACAAAACTGCGAATAAACCACCGGGCGAACCACCCCGGAGTGATTTCCTGCACGGCAGAGACCGATTTGCCTGTCACCGATTTGGCAGCCAACGAAGCCGAGATCGCCGGCAAGTAGGCTTCATTGGTGATACAGAGATGTTCAAGGCATTGCCCCACACTCCAGGCACCGGGCACAGGCTGCCAGTTGAGCTGCTCCGGGCTGAGCCCATCCACCAGTTTCTTGGCGCTTTGATCAGCGGCGTCGATTTCGGCGATCAATCGAATAGACCAAGCAGGCAAAGCAGCACCAATTTGGGGAGCCATCGGCCAAAGTATACCAACACTGCATGGGCTATTCTCGGCGTCCTAATCTGCGTTGAATTATCGCCTAATAAATCTTGGCTTACTCTCGCCAGTGTGACCCTGTGGGACGGGACGAACAAACAAAGATTGTCCTCATGGGGGCTGGCCCAGTCTTTGCAGTGGCGCCGCTCTACCTCAGCAGAGAAGCAATATCTCGTGCCCCGTGAAGAATTCGGATGACTTGGAGTGGTTTCGTCTCTGGATCGTAGACTATCAGGTAGTTGGAATACGGCTGTACAACCCAAAAGCGCAACGGCAACGGAGTTAGGTCCGCCCGGATTTGTCCCGCCAGGGGTGACTCGGCCAAGAGATCGCATGCTCGAAAAATAGAGGCCTCAACGTGGTTCGCCGCTTCGGAATTGTCGCGCGCGATAAAACTCCAGATGTGGGAAAGATCGCCCAGAGCTTGGGGCGTGAATTGATACTTGCGCATGATCTAGGAAGATTCAGTGGAACGCGCCTGCTTCAGTTCGCGCATGCGGGAGCGCACATCCTCAGCATCGATTAGTTCACCGCGTTGGGCGGCAGCGTAGCCTTCTTCGATCTTCGCGGCAATCTCCGCGCGATTCTCAGCGAGCCACGCTTCCCGCTCGTGGAGCTCGGAAACCGCGTGCTCCACGAATTCCTGCACACTCTGGTAGGGGCCGCGCTGCACATCCCTTTGAATCAACTTCTCAAGTTCGGGCCGGAGGTGGATTTCCATGCCGTCAGTGTACTCCAGGCTTCCCCTCGAAATCATGGGCTCCATTCTTGTGGTGGTGGCAATGAAGCCGGGCAGCCGTGCCCAAATACCGGCACAACCTATTCCCCAAATGGGAATTCCTCAAAAATAAAGTTGACAAAGTTGGTGGAAGTACCACTTTTTTCGACGATTTCCCCAACTTCGCAACCTAAGTGATTGACCCGCAGGCACTTCACAGAAAATATTCCACGTGGAACATTTTTGGGAACAAAGGCGTTCGATCTAGCCGAGAGCCTACCCTACCATCTCCGGCGTGGACGTCAACAGGCATTGCGTGTAGGCATGTTGGGGACGGTCCGTGATCTGTTCGGCGGTTCCCAGCTCGACGATCTTGCCGCGATGCATCACCGCGATCCGCGTGGCCAAATAGCGCACGACCGGCATCGAGTGCGAAATGAACAGATAGGTCAGTTGAAACTCGCGCTGCAACTGCGCCAGCAGGTTCACGACCTGTGCTCCCACGCTGACGTCCAGCGCCGATACGGGCTCGTCCGCCACTATAAACTTTGGGCGCAGCGCCAGCGCCCGCGCGATGCCGACACGCTGCCGCTGGCCTCCGCTGAACTCGTGGGGATAGCGTGGCAGTGCCGACGCATCGAGTCCCACGGCTCGCAGCAACTCCCCTGCGCGCACCCGCCGCGCTGCCTTGCTCAGCGATTCATGGATCACCAGCGGCTCTGCGACAATGTCTTCCACACGGAAACGCGGGTCGAGCGACCCAAATGGGTCCTGAAAAATAATCTGCATGTCGCGTCGAAGCTGCCGTAACTCCCCGCGCCCCGCCGCCTGCAAGTCATGACCATCAAAGCAGACGCTGCCCGCGCTCGGTTCGATCAGGCGTAGCACCAGCCGTCCCAGCGTGCTCTTGCCCGACCCGGATTCGCCGACCAGCCCCAGCGTCTCCCCGGCGGCAATGTCGAGGGAGACGTCATCGACGGCGCGGACTTCTCGTTTCGCTCCACCAAAAAGAGTGTCGCCGCCCGAGTAGATCTTCGTCAGATCGCGAATTTCAACGAGAGCCATCTGTAATATGTCACCGCATCGCAATCAGCGGCACCGCCGCCAGCGCCGCGAGTATCCCCACCAGCTTCCAGCGCGTGAAGTGCTCCCGTAAGAAAATCCGCGCCAGCATCACCGTAACCGCCGGATATAACGATGAGAGCATGACCGCTGCGTCCAAGCGCCCCGTCTGCTCCGCGCGAATGAAACATACCGTGCCCGTAATGTCGAGCATGCCGGCCACAAAACCCATGCCCGCCCGGGATACATCCATTTTCTGGAGATGCCGTCCAATCAAGACGATCGTGCTCACCGCCGCCAGTGCCCCGAACCGTGAACAGGCCGCGCCCCAAAATGCCGAAATATCCCCGGCCTGCTTGATGAAGATGTAGAAACACGCAAACCCAACGCCAGAAATTACAGCGATGGCGAGCCCCCTGGTAGTCAGTCCGCCTTCTTCGGGTCGCGCAATGAGCCAAATTCCCACCGCAGCCAAAGCAAAGCCCGTTAGCGCCAGCACGCCGGGCAATCCGTCCATGACGATCCCGACCGCCGTGGGAATCGCGGCCCCGACCACGGCCGCCACGGCGGCAGTCAGCCCCATCTTGCCCGAGGCCAACGCCCCGTAGAACAACGAGAGTGCCGTCCCTCCACATGCTCCCGCGAGCAAGGCCCAGCGTGCGTTCGCCATCGGCGGAAACGAGGCATGCGTTCCCAGTGCCAGCGTTGACGACAGCGCCAGGCCGCCAACGTGCGAGATCGCCGTCAGAAAAAATGCGTTGGCGCGGCGCGAGGCGAAGCCTCCGAGGAAATCCGAGCTGCCCCAGGCCAGCACCGCCGCCAGGCCGAAAGCGGTGGGGACAAGTTGTATCGAGTGCGTCATTCTTCGGGTGGTAAACGTCCGAGCTTATCACGGTGCAGAATTGCAGATTTCAGATTGTAGATTGCAGAATTAAGGGCTAGTCCTCAGACTCATCGTGATTTAACTTCTGCAATCTGACTTCTGCAATCCGATTTCCGCTTTCCTCGCCGCCAGGGTGGTAGAATTTCCACAGTCTGATGTCTTAGCTTGATCGCCCAAGGTTCGTCCCAGGATCGCAGCTTGATTGAACTAGCACCCTCGATCTTATCCGCGGATTTCGCCCGTCTCGCCGAGCAGGTGCAGAGCGCCGTCGCCGGCGGAGGCTCCGTCGTGCACGTCGATGTCATGGACGGCCATTTTGTGCCTAATATCACGCTCGGGCCACCCATTGTGAGGTCGTTGCGCAAGGCTACGCCGGCCGTGCTGGATTGCCATCTGATGATCGAGAATCCGGACCAGTACATCCCGGACTTTGCCGACGCCGGCGCCAATTGGATTTCCGTCCATCAGGAAGCCTGCCGCCACCTGAACCGTACCTTGCATCTGATCAAGAGCCACAATGTGCGGGCAGGGGTCGTCATCAATCCCGCGACACCGGTGGAGACCCTCTCGGAGGTGCTCGACGTGGTGGATCATGTCCTGGTGATGTCGGTGAATCCAGGGTTTGGGGCACAGAAATTTCTTCCGGGCGTGCTGAATAAAGTCCGCAAACTCGTGGCTTTACGCGCAGCTCACCACCTGGATTACCGCATCGAAATCGACGGCGGAGTGGCGCTGGATACGATTCCTGAAATTGTTCATGCTGGCGCGGAAATTTTAGTGGCAGGCAACGCCGTGTTCGGGAATGGTGATCCAAAGTTAAATGCCGGGAAGTTGCTGAAGGCTGCCACCGAGGCGCGCCTGCTGAAAGTTTAAGAAATTGAGGTTGTCATGAATTTGTCTACAAATTTAGCTCCGATGCAACGCCGTTTGACTGCCATTGTGTTTCTGGGTCTGGTACTGGCGCTGGCTACTGCCTGTACGAACAAGAAGGTTTCGAATCCGCTCGCCAACCTCAACTCCAAGCAGCCGGACAAAGTTCTGTTTGATCGCGCTCTGGATGCGCTCAAGCACAATAAGTTCGAAGTTTCGCGTCTCTCCCTGCAGACGCTCATCAATACCTATCCCGATTCCGAATATATTGCGCGCGCCAAGCTGGGTGTTGCCGACTCCTGGTATGCCGAAGGGGGCACAGCCGCCTACACGCAGGCTGAAATCGAGTACAAGGACTTCCAGACCTTCTTCCCCAATATGCCGGAAGCGGCCGAGGCGCAGTACAAAATCGCCAACATACACTACCAGGAGATGGAAAAGCCGGATCGCGACTTTACGCACGCCCTTCGCGCCGAAGACGAATACCGGCAGATGATTCTTCAGTATCCTGACAGCCCGCTTCTCCCGAAGGCGAAAGTACGTCTGCTCGAAGTTCAGGAAGTGCTCGGGGAGCGCGAGTTTCGTGTCGGTCGTTTCTATTACCTCCGCCAGTCTTACCCCGCCGCCATGGCGCGCCTGCGTTCCATGACGGAGAAGTATCCGCTCTACAGCAAAGCCGACGAAGCTTTCTATTTGCTGGGCCAGTCCTACGAAGCGCAGATCGCCCGCATCCGTGCCATACCGCTCAGCTCGCCGGCCAATGAAGCCATCAAAGCCCATGCCGTTCAGGAGTTTACCAATAATGCCGCAGACGCTTACGCTCACATCGTGAAACGCTACCCTGTGGGCTTGCGCGCAGAAGATGCCAAACAGCGCCTGAATGCCCTGCATCATCCCGTACCCCAGCCCACGCCTGAAGCCATCGCCCAGAATACGAAGGAAATGGAGAGCCGGAGTGAAACCGGCATGGTGGGCCAGTTCATGGGGAATTTCAAACGCCACCCCGATGTCTCACAAGCTTCCAAAGTTGGCGATCCGACTCTGGTTGATCCCAAGATCGTGAGCGCAACCGATATTGCGCAGGCCACGGTCCGCGCCATGACTCCGGGAGCGGCCTCGACAGGTCCTTCGACGCTCTCCGTGGAGACGGTAAAGGGCGGCGGCCTGGGCCCGAGCGAGGCGGCCCCGCGGTCGGATACGCCTTCCGCCAATGTACCCTCTGTCGATTCCGGCGCCACCCCTGCGACAGACAGTTCCCCCGGCAGCGGGTCGAATACTGGATCGGCGGTTGCGCCCGCCGAGCAAAGCCCAAATCCCTATGGAGAGCTAAAGCCCGAAACACCTGCCACGGATGCGCCACCGCCTGCGGAGGCACCACCGCCAGCCCCGCCACAGACCAACGAGATCCAGCCGGGTGCGACCGCGGCTTCTCCCGAGGCCAAGCCCGCGGACTCCGCGAGTGCAACGCCCGCCACAGTTCCGGACAACACTTCCTCCAGCCGGCCCAAGAAAAAGAAGGGGTTCAAGAAGGTGATTCCGTTCTAAAAATGGAATGTGATCGATATCCAGCACTGGTGGAGGAATCTCTCTCGTGAGAAAACTTTTCTTTATTGCGCTGATCCTGCTTTCCCAGCTCGCCTTCGCGCAAACCAAAAATCCGGTGACTGCCGTGCTCCGGGATATCCTGCCCCGCCAGCAGAAAAACCTGACGGCCGCAGTCGAGGAAATGCCCGCCGCAAAATTCAGCTACTCGCCCACGCCCGAGCAGATGAGTTTCGCACACCTTGTCATCCACATCACGGATTCCAACTATCACCTTTGCTCTCTGCTCGCGGATATCCCTCCGCACAAGGCTTTTGATCCAACGGGAAAAGAAGGAAAGGACGAACTGGTGGCTGCGCTGAAAGATTCCTTTGACTATTGCGGCAAGGCCATCGCTGCTATGGATGATTCGAAACTCGGCGATACTGTTAAAGGACACCACGGAGATCCTGCACCGCGCGCCTGGGCCGTTATAGCCCTCACCAACGACTGGGCGGATCACTATAGCGCGGCAGCGATGTATTTGCGCCTGAACGGATTGTTACCGCCTACAGCGAAAAAGTGATTCTGTCCGGCTCACCTTGCGAGGTGCCTGCACCCCACGAGAAAAAATCCCCGTTCTTTAGGTCTTGGGTTTGATAGCTGACAGTCGAGAACCGACAGCTACTTGATCTGTACCAACGAATCCGCTGGAGAGGAAGCTGGAGCCAGGACCGGTGCTGGCACTTGCGGGTCGCGCCAGCGGTCGAAGATCGAAACCTGGTGAACACAAGAAACTGTGCACTGGGGCGCACACGATTTCTCGGTCATGTACTCCCGCCGCAAGTCAGCCCGCGTGTACTCTTCCAGCGGGGTTCCCGGATACCCGCGCTGCTGCGAGCAGTAGTGCACCAGCCCGTCTTCGCAGATATAGAGATAGCGCGCTCCGGCGCGACAGCGCCAATCGTTTGGCTGCCCCAGAGCGATGTTGTCCTGAAAGGAATTCACGCGCGTGAAGCTGCGTTTTTCGAAGGACTTCATCTCGTGATAGACGCGCTTCTCTTCATCGCGCAGCGGCTGCAATTGTCCGGTTCCATCGTGAATGATCCCCACCGTGGAAGTGAAGCCAAGCTCCAGGGCGCGCCGTCCAATGGTGATGGCATCTTGCGGATTGTTCACGCCACCGCCCACCACGGAATTGATGTTCACGTGAAAATCGGCATGTTCCGCAAGCAGTTGCAGCTTCTTGTCCAGAACTTTCAGGCTCTTCTTCGAGACTTCGTCAGGCATTACGTTGTCGATGCTGATCTGTAACCACTCCAGACCTGCGTCGTTCAGCCTCTCAATGCGCTCCGCGACCAGTAGGTACCCATTCGTAATCATCCCGGCAATCGCCCCGTTCTGACGAATGCGCCGGATGACCTCGTCCAACTCCGGGTGCAGCAAGGGCTCGCCACCGCTGATCGTAATCACCGACGTCCCCAACCCGCCGAGCTTGTCAATGCGCCGGAACATGGCCTCCAGCGGCACCGGTTTCGAAACGTCGTCGTATTCGTTGCAGTAAGTGCAGGAAAGATTGCAGCGGCGCATGGGAATAATGTGCGCTAGAAGCGGGTGCTCCTTGGAGAGCACAGCCTTGGCGACGGCACGCAGGCCCCGTGCATCGCGCACCAGGCCCTGCAGTCGGCGGCGGAATTTGGTGGAGGTAGGAGCCATGTCTATAGGATAACTCTCATGGCAACACAGATTGCTCGTAAGTGCAAGATTCGCAACAGCGTCCGGCTGGATTCCGCGGGCGAATGGTAGCCTTCGGGGGTTGGCGTATTTGGTATGCTGGTAGCAATTTTACTGCCGCAAGGGAACAATTTCCGGGGCGTAAACGTATTCACTTGCAGGGACAGTCTTGATTCCAGTCCTGATGGGTTTCGCGAGGGAAAAAAATCATGCATAAGAAAATGGCAGTGGCTTGGGTTCTGGGAATACTTGTTGTAGCAGCCTTCGGCGCAACCGCGAAGCCTGGCTCCAAGACAGAGAACGGCCAAGCTATTGTGATTGTCTTCAAAGATGGCACTAAGCAGAGTTTTGCCATGGGGGATATTGCCCGCATTGAATTCAAGGGTGCCGCGGCCAGTACAGCGGTTAACGCCTCGACCAATGCTCCCAGTAGTTCCGCGGACGAAGCTGTGAGGCAGAATCACTTTCTGGGGAAGTGGCGAGTGGGCGATGGCAGCGGGGGGAATTTCTTCATCACACTGGAGTCAAGCGGCGAGGCGAAGAAGTCCATTGGCGCCATCCACGGGACGTGGACGGTCGTGAACAACGAGGCGCGTATTACCTGGGATGACGGCTGGCATGACGCCATCCGCAAAGTGGGCACGAAGCATGAGAAGTTCGCGTACGCACCCGAAAAGACCTTTTCGGACAAGCCAGACAATGTCACAAATGCCCAGAATCTTGAGACGAGACCCATCTAGTGCTGTGACCCCGCACCGATGGAGGGAAAAGCGGACGGCCGACCTCCACCACCTGCATAGTTCCGGATGGCATCAACTCGGTGCTATAGATTCGTTCATGCACGTATGTCCGGCGCGTTCGAGGGCCGCCATCGCCGCGCGCAAGCGGTCCACTTTCACGAGCACACAGTCCGTATCGAAAGTGGACATGGCGAAGATCCCAATTCCCGCTTCGGCCAGCGGATTTATAAAGGCGGCCAGCACCCCTGCCATCGAAAACGGAAAGGGCCCGTGCAACGGAAGGCAGGCCCAACCGAATTCCGCCGGCACTCCGGCGGGAACGTGTTCTTCGGCGCAAACAATCGACAGCTCGTCCGTAGTCCGCGTGATCGAAAAGAATCCGGGCCGCAGGGACCATTCCGGCACGGAGGCGTTGGGAGCAAGGCGGCAAACTGCGAACCTGCCCGCCAAAATGGAGTAGCGTATTTTTCGAGTGTGCAAAGCCGCGTTCAAACTCGCCTCCTAGTCCTCAATCGCTTTCCGCAAAGCCGCACGGGCCAGCAGCCGCGTCGAGTCGAGCACCGGTAGCGGTGAGGCTTCCGTGGGCACCAACAACGGAATTTCTGTGCAACCCAGCGCCACGGCGTCGCACCCCTCATCTTTCAAACGCCGGATCACTTCCGTGAAGTACGCCAGCGATTGCGGCAGGAACTTCCCATAGACAAGCTCGTCAAAAATAATCTGATGGATGCGCTCGCGCTCTGCCGAACTCGGAGTGTTGTGCCGTAGCCCCGCCGCCTCTAACCGCTCCCGATAGACAGGGCCTTCCATTAGATACCTGGTGCCGAGCACGCCAATGCGGTGATACCCGCGGCGCACAGCCTCAGCAGCTACTTCTTGTGCGATGTGCAGCCATGGTCGCGGAGAGCGTCGCGCCACCAGATCGAACGCTTGGTGAATCGTATTGTCCGGACAAACCAGAAAATCAGCTCCTGCCCGCGCCAACTTCTCCGCGGAGGACATCATCAACTCAGCCACTCCCGCCCAGTCGTTTCCGGTGATGAACTTCATGTACTCGGCCAGGGGATGGGTATGCAGCGAAACTTCGGGATGATTATGCCGCCCCATGCGCTCGGAGCCTTCCACGCAAATCGTCCGGTAGCAGAGTGCCGCGCCCTCCGCGCTGCAAGCTACAATACCTATGTGTTGAGCCATGTTCTTGTTTCCTAAAACGTTTCCGCCTTGGCGTCAAACAAATTTAGCAGCTCGACTTTGCGCTCCGCAGGCAAGAACGATGCTTCGAAGGAGTTACGCGCAAGCTCTCGCAGATGCTCTTCGGTGAAACCAAAATTCTTCTGAGCAATCGCGTATTCCTGGCAGAGAGAAGCCCGAAACATGGCGGGATCGTCCGTGTTCAGCGTAAGCATGAGGCCGTGATCGAAATATTGGCGCACGGGATGATCCTCCAGGCGCGGACAACAACCCGTGAGCACGTTGCTGGTCATGCAGATTTCCACGGGAACCTGGCGCTGCGAGAGCTCTTCCAGTAATTCCGGGTCTTGTCCGGCAGTCAGCCCGTGGCCGATGCGCTCCGCTCCGAGGTTGAGCGCTCCCCAGATGGATTCTGGTCCGTCAGATTCGCCGGCATGCGCGGTGAGATGCAGGCCGTGATTCGCGGCAAAGGCATAGACGGTGCGGAATAATTCTGCCGGGCCGCGCTTCTCATCACCGCCAATTCCGAATCCGATCACATTCCTGTGCTGGTATTCAACGGCAAGTTCAGCGACACGTTGCGCTGGCTCGGTTCCGAAGTGGCGGACAGCATCAAAGATCCACAACAATGAGATGCCAAAGTCGCGCGCTCCGCGCTCCCGGCCGCGCTCCATGCCTTCGAACAATGCTGCAAAGTCCTGAGATCGCCACAAGCAGACCCCGGCAGAGACGAATACTTCGGCGTGAAGAATATTCTCCGTCTGGAGCCGTTCCATCAGACGGTACGTGATGAACTCGTAATCTTCCGGTGTGTTCAGGTGCTCCGTAACGGCCTTGAAAGCCATCAGAAAGCCTTCAAAATTCTGGTACCGGTAAAGGGCCTCGCAGGAAGCGAGGTCGGCATTCGCCATGCCGTGACGCAAACGCAGTTCCAGCAGCGTGGCCGGTTCGACGGTGCCTTCCAGGTGCAGATGGAGCTCCGCCTTGGGCAAGGAGCGGAGGAACGGACTGGGAGTGGACAGCGGCACAAACCGATCTTACCGGACCCGAGCCTTCTCGCGCCGCTCCCCGCTATTTCTTCTATTTTTTGGCGGCAAATTCGCTGCGATGGCGGCTGTAGAACATGTAAACCAGCAGCCCGAGAAAGAGCCAGACAAAGAAACGCACCCAGGTGAGGATCGGCAATCCCGACATGAGCAATACACAAAAGAATACGCTCAGGACTGGCGCCAAGATTCCTCCGGGAGCCCGGAAGCCGCGCCGCCGCCCGGGTTCGCGGACGCGCAGAATCATTACGCCAATTGACACGAGGACGAAAGCAAACAATGTCCCGATATTGGAAAGATCGGCGAGAGTGCCAATGTCGAGCACGCCCGCAGGTACTCCTACCACGAACCCGGCAATCCAGGTGGCGGTTGCCGGTGTGCGAAAGCGGGGATGCACACGGCCAAACAATTTCGGCATCAGTCCATCGCGTGACATCGCAAACCAAACCCGCGCCTGTCCCAACTGGAACACGAGTAAGGAGGAGATCATGCCCATCATCGCGCCAAACAACACAGCCAGGCGAACCCAGTTCAAAGTGTTGGATCCAGTGGCCAGCGTAAGCTTTTTCAGACTGTTGACTACGGGAGCGGCGTCATCCAGCAGACTCTGCCAGGGGACAAGCCCCGTCAGAACCACCGCCACGGCCAAGTACAGAATGGTGCAGATCACCAGCGTCGCGATGATTCCAATCGGCAGATCGCGCTGCGGATTTTTCGCCTCCTCGGCGGCCGTAGAAACGGAATCGAATCCAATATAGGTAAAAAAAATGATCGATCCGCCCGTCAGAATTCCCGACCAGCCGTTGGGGGCGAAGGGATGCCAGAGGCCGGGATTGACGTAGTGTGCACCCGCAATGACAAAAGCTAAAATAGCGGCGACCTTGAGGATCACCATGGTGTTGTTCGCCTTCGCGGATTCACGAATGCCGCGTACGAGAACCACCGTCAAAAGCATGACCACGAGAAATGCGGGGAAGTTGAAGCCGAAGTGCCAACCTGGGTCGTACAAGACGTTGCCCTTGAGATCGGCCAAGCCGCCTGGTAGGTATGCGGGGGAAATCCAGCGCAATGCCGGATGCAGCCCGAACCAGTCGAACATGCCCACCAAATGCGCGGCGAATCCCACGCTCACGGCCATGTTGCTGACCGCGTATTCCAGAATCAGATCCCAGCCAATGATCCATGCGATGAGCTCGCCCATCGTCGCGTAGGTATAGGTGTAGGCGCTGCCAGCAATCGGGATCATGGACGCGAGCTCGGCGTAGCACAACGCTGTGAACGCGCACACAATGGCCACCAGCACCAGCGAAATCGCGAGCCCTGGCCCCGCGCCCGGTCGCCCCAGAGTTGCGGTATGCCGGATCAGATAATCGAGAAGGGGGGCGTTGAGGATCGAGGAGGTATCGAACTTTTGCCCCGCGATGGCCGTGCCAATCACGGTAAAAATTCCTGAGCCAATCACAGCTCCAATGCCAAGAGCCGTGAGCGAGACCGGTCCGAGAGTCTTCTTGAGTTGACGGTCCGGTTCTTCGCAATCCGTGATCAGTTTGTCGATGGACTTCCTGGCAAAAAGTTGGTTGCCCAGAGGTGTGCCCCTTGAAGTTCAAATGAAATCGCGAAAATGAAACCCGCCAAGACTACCACGCCAATGCAACCCCGCCACGTCATATAGCACGTGGCGGGGCTGTTCTTAGCGCTTGGACTGACCGCGAGACAACTTTTTCGTTTTCGGCTTTTTGGACCCACGGGGATAGTCGCGTGGCTTTAGCGGCTTCTCCGTCTTCGCCTTCTTACGCGCGGCACGCTTGGCTTTCTTGCGTTCAACTTTTTCCAGCTTTTTCGTATTTGCCATAATCCTCTCGTGATGCGTATATGTTTTGCATTGTCATTCCGAGCTTCGGAATGACAAAGTATGAATATTATCGGAACTCTTGATTACGTCCGTTCCAGCTGGGCATACTTCTCCACCAGCTTTTTCAGACCGAAGCCTTGAAATTGTACCGTAATCTTGGCGTCGCTACCTTCTCCTTCGCGCCGGTAGACGATTCCTTCGCCATATTTCGGGTGCCGAACGCGCTGCCCGGGCTTGAAACTGCCGCGTACGACGGGCTCCGGGTCCGCCATCTTGGGGAGGTTAAACTTCTTTCCGCGCGAGGCGAAAAATTCGGCAATGTTGCCGATGGAGTTGTGTACCGGGCCGGCATAGCTGGTCTTCTTACTCTTGCCACTTTCGCGGGAGTCTTCAAAAGACGCGCTCTGGTCTTCGTCCTCGTAGGCGTAGTGCGTGGATTCCGAGTGGTACTTTTCGCCGGTACGGGTACTACGGCTGGACGCCGTCTGTGATCGAGGTGAGCCAATGTCTTCGATCAATCCGGCCGGGACTTCTTCCAGAAATCGCGACGGCACACTCGCCTCCGGCAAATCCGTGCCCCAGCGGCGGCGATAGCGGGCACGCGTGAGCACCAGCGTGTCCATGGCGCGCGTCATTCCGACGTAGCAGAGGCGGCGTTCTTCCTCGATGTCATCGGGTGCCAGCAGCGTGCGGGAATGGGGAAACAGGCCTTCCTCGAGCCCGCACAGAAATACGAGCGGGAATTCCAGGCCCTTGGCGGCGTGCAGCGTCATCAGAGTAATCACGGAGCGTTCGTCATACTGATCGGCGTCGGCGACGAGCGCGGCATGATCGAGGAATTGGTCGAGCGTTTCGCCACGGTCTTTCGCATCCAAAGCCGCGTTGACCAGCTCGCGCAGGTTGTCGATGCGGCTTTGCGATTCGGGAGAATCTTCGTCTTCGAGCTGCTTGATGTATCCGGTGCGATCGATCAGGAACTTCAGTAGCTCGGCTGGACTGACGGCGGGAATCACTGCGTCGGGATGATCGGTTCCAACATACTCTGTTCCCGCCTCCGTTCCCGCTGCGTTCACCGGAGCCACCGCTTCTCCGGGGAAATGATGGCCGTCATCGTCACTCCCGAAGTCAAACGCTATCGGATCGAATTCTGTAGTCTCATCTTCTTCTAGCGCGGCGGTCTCTGCGTCCTGAGATTCCTCTCCCTCCGCCGTCATCTCCATGCGCTCCACGTAGCTGCCCTGCAACATAGCGCGAGCGTCCTCGATCAACTCCTGGAAGCTGTTCAGCGCTGCACATGCACGTGGAGGCAAGAGCTGGCGGCGAATCGCTTCCCGCGCCGCACCCCACATGGAGAGACCCGCCTCCAGAGCCAGCCGCTCCAGCAGCTCAAGCGTGGTCTTGCCAATACCGCGCGCGGGCGTGTTGATCACTCGCAGCAGTGAAATCGAATCGTCCGGGTTCTGAATGACCTTCAGGTAGGAGATCATGTCTTTGATCTCCATGCGGTCGTAGAACGAGAGCCCGCCCACCACGTGGTACTTCAGCTGGTAGCGCCGCAAAGCTTCTTCAAACAGTCTCGACTGCGAATTGAGCCGGTAAAGCACGGCTGCATGCGCGTTGCCGTCCTGTCCGGCTTCGCGGACAAACCGGGCCAGACGGTCAGCCACAAACAGGGCTTCATTTTCCGCGTCCGGCGCTTCGTAAAAAGCAATCTTCGCCCCGCCTTGGCGAGAGGTCCAAAGATTCTTCCCCTTGCGGCGGATATTGTTCGCGACCACCGCCGACGCCGCCTCCAGGATGTTTTGTGTTGATCGATAGTTCTGTTCGAGGCGGATAATTTTGGCGTTGGGAAAATCTTGTTCAAATTCCAGAATATTTCGAATGTCGGCCCCGCGCCAGGAGTAGATGGACTGATCCTCATCGCCCACCGCGCACACGTTCTGATGGCTTTGCCCCAGCAGCCGCATTAACTCGTATTGCGGGCGGTTGGTGTCCTGGTATTCGTCCACCAGCACGTAACGGGAACGCCGGTTGTAATAATCGCGAACCTCGGCCACGCTCTTCAGCAAGCGTACGGTTTCGAGCAGCAGGTCGTCGAAGTCGAGCGCGTTTGCCTTCAACAACTCCTTGCGGTAAATCTCGTACACGTGCGCAATGCGCTCCGTCTTCGGATCGTTCGAGTTGAGATACACCTCCTGCGGATCGAGCATGTGATTCTTCGCCCAGGAGATGCGCGAGAGCACGTTGCGCGGCGTCAACTGCTTGTCGTCCAGACTGAGCCGCCGCAGCGCAGCTTTCACCAGTGACGTCTGGTCGTTCTCGTCGTAGATGACGAAGCTCTTGCTGTGCCCGATGGGCGTTCCAGACGCCGAGGGAATTCTCAGGTGCTCAATGTCGCGCCGCAGAACCCGCACGCAAAACGAGTGGAAGGTGGCGATCACAGGCTTGGCAATGGTGAGCCCGCCGGTGAGTTTCTCCACGCGTGCGCCCATCTCCGCCGCGGCTTTGTTGGTGAACGTGACCGCCAGAATCGATTCGGGCATCACGCCTATCGCTTCAATCAAATGCGCGATCCGGTAGGTGATCACGCGCGTCTTCCCGCTGCCCGCCCCAGCCAGAATGAGCAGTGGCCCGTCCGTCGTCTCAACGGCCTCCCGCTGCTGCGGATTCAGTTTTTCGAGAAAAGACACTACGGCGCTCACCTGTAGTTGATTCTAAATGCAAGTGAGAAGCGCAGGGGGTTCTGTCTGGTATGAGGCGTCTTTCCCGATTACTCCCTAGGGTCGGCAAAAGATGTTGATCTGCCTACTCGGGCTGAAGGGTTGCAGGATTGCGCAAAACAATTATGCCCTTGAGACCTGCGGCATCGCGAAGTTGAAGCGTAAGCTTATAGCAAGCCGTAGGCTTGTCGATCTGACATTTTTGGCCACGAAATCTTGCAATGAGCTTGTGCTCAAGGTCGAGGATGGTGGAGCCGTCTATAGGTCTGAGTTTTTTCTCTAAATCGCGCATAGACTGTATGGGAATTCGCTTGGCCAAGCAAAAGAAAATCATTGCTTGTCCATGCCTCACTAAATCGGGCCAGGAATCGCCCTCGTTTGGCTCAAAGCCGTTTGCTCCCTGGACAGTCTCGTTGATCTCTCTCTCCAGTAACAATTGCGGTCTGAAGCCGTGCTTCATCATTTCCCTGTCAATCAACTCGTCCGAAAAGCAACTATTCAAGCCGCTTGCAATTGTGGGGAGGGCCTCGTCGACGAGATCGCGACCCTTACCGTTGTTCTGGAGAGTGTATGGCACCGGCTTAGCGCCAGCGGCGAAGTGTTTGTTGTTAAGAACGACGTGGAACAATTCGTGAGCTAGTATGGCTTCGTCATATTCCGGTGATACTCCCATTCCAGCTGTAACTACGATTTGTCGCTCCTCATAGTTTGTGTGCCCTTGAAACTTGCGAGGAGAAAGACTAACTGGGACCAGTTTGATCACGATTGGCAGGCTAGTGCTAGCCTGCGCTTCCCGCAACAATGTCTGTATGCGCTTGGAGTGGCTGCTTGGTATCGGGGTGGACCAACACTGTGTGAAAAGCAAGAAGCCAATCACGGCCAGTCGGACCGTAGGCGACAATCGCTGTGAGCTCAGCCATTGGATTCTCGAAGCGTGAGATGCAACGATACGCATTACGCGCCGTTCCCCGAGTTCAATGATCCTCATAGAGTTTCTTGCGTATCAGATGACGCTTCAAGAACCGTTGCTCTAACGTTGCCGCAATGAAGAAGCCGCTTGCTCTCAGTTCCTGCAGGATTTGCGGAAAATCGTCTACCAATCCCATCCTGTCGGCTCGTTCCAGAACACCTAACGTTCCTGAGAGCGGGAGATTCCGGTTCAGCGCGATCACGCGTCCGATCTGTTGTCGCACGTTCTCTGGAGCTTTGGCCTCGGTCAATTCCTCAAAAACGGCGTTTGGGACGAAGACCTTATTCAAATTGCCCAAGGAGATTCTCGCGCCCGATTGCGATCAAATACCGCAGCGGCGTAGTGTTCGAAACAGCAATCATTCCGCGAATCTTTTAGCGAGGGTGGCGGTGTGATGCCTCTTCGAAGAGCGCCGCCTCGCGGTCGAGGTCCGTCTCTTCGACTGCGGCTAGCGGGACGTGGTGTTGCCCAAGGAAATCTTCCGTTTCGACACGGGACAAACCCAGCATTTCCGAAATCTGGTAGAGGGTGAGAGTCTGTTCGCGGTAGTCTTCCAAGGCGATGGCCTCGAGCACGCGTCGCGACACATCCCCGCCAGCGGCAAACTGCCGGGCAACATCATCAGGGATTCGCAAAGTGACTTCCATATCCGCTAGTCTAGCACGGTGCGCCGGCTTCGTCAGGAGCTCTCGCAGCCAAGCATGAAGCTATCAACCGTCAGTTTTATGCAACGCAGGTCAATATGGCTGGAAGCAAAACGTACCCTGAACCACCTCAGGAGATCGACGTCATGCTTCACTTAGCTTTTGGCTTCGCAGCTTCTTTGAGTTGTCGCAGAGCCGCCATGGTCCGTTCAGAGTAATTTACCCGCTTCGTTGACTTCTGGCGCCGGTTTCGCTTGGTGACGGAATGTCGATTTGACATGGATTCCTCCTAAAGATTTTGCTGCGTGACTCAGGCCGCCTGCGTGGAAGCGGGTGCAGGCGTTGAAGCGGCGGCATCGAGTATCTGCGTTTGTCGCCAGGTGTAGAGGATGCGGTGAATAACTGTGATGTTTCCCAGCACAGCGATGACCCACAGCACCGGAGCCATGCGGTTGAAGAGCGCACCGATGATCAGCAGCACAAGCCGTTCCGGCCGCTCCAGGAATCCCACGCGACAGGAGCCGATTAGCGACTCTGCCCGCGCGCGCGCGTAACTCACCATCACCGCGCCCGTCATGACCAGGGCTGTGAGTACGACGTAGAAGAAGCGGTTGCCGCGGGCGTAGTAAACCAGAAGGCCGAAGAACAGGGAAACGTCGGAGTAGCGGTCGACAACGGAATCGAAGAACCCGCCAAAACGTGTCACCTGGTTCGAAGCGCGAGCCACGCGGCCATCCACCAGATCGAAGAATCCAGAACCAATAATCACCAGCCCGGCGTAGAAAAACATGCGCCTCTGGTTCTCGGCAGTGGCATATCCAAAGAGAAAGGCGGCGACCGTATTGACGCCCAGTCCGATCAGCGTGAGCGCGTTCGGATTGATGCGTGCCAGTGCCAGCCAATTGACAATGATGTCCAGCAGCACTCCACAGGCTTTTCCGAACTCTTTCGTCCAGCTCATCGTTTTTTGCCTCAAACAGCGTTACTCTGCCACATCGTGCATGGTAACCAGTTTCAGAATTTCTATTTCGCGATTGCCGCCGGGAGTTATGATCGTCGCCGTATCGCCAACCTTCTTGTTGATCAGGGCGCGCCCGATGGGCGAAGTAGTCGAGATTTGCCCCTTTGTAACGTCCGACTCCTCAGAGGTCACAAGTTTGTACTCTATCTCCACATTCTTGTCATTGTCGAAGATGCGAACTGTCGATCCGAGCCCCGCGCGGTCGCGAGGAATGTTGGCCATGTTGATCAGCGAAAGATCGGACATGCGCTTCTTGAGCTGACCGAGCCGCGCCTGCACGAATTCCTGGCGCTGCTTCGCCATGTGGTACTCGGCGTTCTCGCTGAGGTCACCCAGGGCAACGGCCTTCTTGAGCTCCTTGGGAAGCTCGTGATTCAACTCGTGCTCCAGAACGTCGATTTCTTCCTGGAGCTTTTTCTTGATGTGTTCGGGCATGTTCGAGAATTATACCCGCTAGGCTGGGGCCTGACGGAAAGCGAGGTTTTGCGACGCGAAATAGGACATTTGTCTGTTCGGGTGTTACCCATCCTCAACCCTTGTAATAACTGAATAATAAACGACTTAGGAGGTGAATATGCAAGACTCTGCACTCCCCAATCGTGGCATTCAGCTCAGGTAAAGTGCTCATCCCATTGACCCTGCCCCTACTTTGGACTAGACTCAAAAGTAGAGCGTTTTACAATCCTTCCGCGCTCCTGGGTGTCCTGCATGATCGCTAGCGACTCCGTCTTCCACATAGGTGACAAGGTTGTCTATCCCAACCACGGGGTAGGCATTATTGAACAAATCAGCAGCCAGACCATCGGTCTAACTGTGGAGCGGTTCTACCTCCTCAAGATCAAGGCCAGCAGCCTGAAGGTCATGATTCCCTGCCACAATGTTGGCAATGTGGGTCTGAGGAAGGTGGTCCGCAACGGGGAAGTGCAGAAGATTTTGGATTACCTGATGGCGGGCGCCGTTGCCGCTTCCACAGACTGGAAAGACCGCTTCAAAGAGAATTCTGAGCGTATGCGCACCGGGTCCTTGCTGGATGTCGCTGCCGTGCTCAAGGGTCTTGTGGTGCTGAGCCAGCAGAAATCGCTCTCCTTCCGCGAGAAGAAGATGCTGGAACGAGCCCGCTACCTGCTGGTCAGCGAACTGGCCATGTCGAGAAACTGCGAAGAGCCGCAAATCGAAGACTTGCTCTCTGAAGCTCTCGCCAAAGCCAAGCTGCCATTCCCCAGCGCCGAAGTGTTCGAGGCCTGAGAGCGCTGGCGGCTTCCCGCATAATCTGAACACCGACCGAAGCCTATAATTGCGATCCGTGTCTGAATCTCCCCTCAATTCTTCCCATAACTCGCCAACCCGCGGGCGCGTCCTTGCGCTCGATGTCGGTGCGCGAAGAATCGGAGTTGCCGTCAGCGATCCGTTGGGCATTACGGCCCAGGGGCTGGATACCATCCAGCGGCGCAACAAGCGTACGGACTTCGCACAGCTCGAAAGTGTGATCCGCCAATATGAGGTGGTCGAGCTGGTGGTCGGCTACCCGCTGCGCCTGAGCGGGGAAGTTGGCATTCAGGCCGAGAAAATGACCCTGTTGGCCGGGGAGCTCGAGAAGCATTTCCAGATTCCTGTGCACCTCTGGGATGAACGACTGACCTCGACGGAAGCGAATCGAATCTTGCGCGAGTCCGAGATCAGCATCGAAAAGCGTGCCAAGGCTGTCGATCGTATGGCGGCGGTGCTGATTCTACAATCCTGGATGGCAACGCGCAGCCGGCGCGAACACCTCCTGCCCGAGCAGGATCTAACGGGTTAGTGCTAGTAGGCCCGATATCCCATCGTGATTTGATGATCGAAAAACGAGAGGAGAAAAGAGAACATCCAATGCCGCTTCGAGATCAAAACCCTGCTGATCAACACCCGATAACGCGTCGCGACTTGCTCCGCGGCACCGCAACCGGGATGCTCGCGTTGGCGATGGGCATCGACAGCAAAGGTGCGCAATCATCCAAGCCTCCCAACATCGTCTTCATTCTCGCGGACGATCTTGGTTATGCCGACGTATCCTGCTACGGGCGGCCTGATCTCCGCACGCCCAACATCGATCACCTTGCCGGGCAGGGAGTGCGCTTTCTACAGGCGTACGCGAATTCGGCCGTCTGTACCGCGACGCGCACGGCATTGATCACCGGCCGTTACCAATACCGGCTGCGGCTCGGGTTGGAGGAGCCGCTGGTGGATAACGCCGATGTCGGTCTTCCCCCGGAACACCCTACGTTGCCTTCTCTGCTGCGGAAAGCTGGGTACAGCTCGACGCTGGTCGGCAAGTGGCATCTGGGAGCTCTGCCAAAGTTCGGTCCCCTGAAGAGCGGTTACGACCATTTCTATGGATTTCGTGGCGGGGCCGTGGACTATTTCTCGCACGCAGGCGAAGGAGGCATGGCGGATTTTTGGGACGATGATGTTCCAATCCATCAAGTGGGCTACATGACCGATTTGCTCGGCAGCCGGGCGGTCGACGTGGTCAACGGATATGCGAAATCCGCCCAGCCATTCATGGTTAGCCTCCACTTCAACGCTCCGCACTGGCCCTGGGAAGCCCCCGGCGACGAGGCAGAATCGGAGCGTTTGCAGCGGGCAGGCAGCGGACGGGCGGCTGACTTCGATGGCGGTTCGCAGAAGACCTACCAACGAATGATTGAAGACATGGATCGCCAAATTGGTCGCGTGCTGCAGGCGTTGGACGCACACGGGTTGACCGAGAACACCGTCTTGATTTTCACCAGTGACAACGGCGGAGAGCGCTTTGCCGATACTTGGCCCTTCACCGGGAAAAAGACGGAGCTGCTGGAAGGTGGATTGCGGATTCCAGCAATTATCTCCTGGCCGGCCCGCATCCCGAAGGGCCGGACCACTGACCAAGTTTCCATCAGCATGGACTGGCTGCCGACACTGCTCGCCGTTGCAGGCGGCGCACCCGATGCGGCCTATCCCACCGATGGCATGAATTTGCTTCCGGTCCTTGCCCAGAATGCCACACCGGTCCCGCGCAAGCTTTTCTGGCGCTACAAAGCGAATGCGCAGCGGGCGGTGCGCGACGGTGACTATAAATTCCTGAAAATCCTCGACAACACGTTCCTTTTCAATGTTGTGGAAGACCCATTGGAGCGTGCCAACCTAAAAGGCCGCGAAAAGGACGTTTATCACAAGCTTGTCCGGCAGTGGTATGACTGGAACGTTTCTATGCTTCCGGAAGTTCCGGAGAGTTTTACCGGAAGTTTCAGTGGTCAACAGCTGGCCGACCACTTCGGCGCGAGAAAATCGGACCAAAAGCCTGATATTCCGGGCCCGCCAGACGACTAGCTGGAGTTGAAATCGCGCTGTAGCCGACGCATGTCCGGTCCTAAAGGCGATCCATTCTCTACCGTATTGCAAAAGGAATTTCGCCAATCTAAATTAATGCCGGTCAGCTGTCCTTGCGGGGACTGGGTCGGAAGATTATAGGAACTAAGCATGAGGAAATCCGTCACAAGACAGGCAGACTTTTCGTCATGAGGCCCAAGCAGAAAGTTTCATCGCGAAGCGCCAAGGTCCTCGGTTGGCGCGTTCTGTATGTCCGGGCATTAGCGATCGTGGTCATCTTGCTCCTATGCTGTCCTGGCTCTTTTGCCTATTCCGTTCTTACGCACGAGGAAATCGTAGACCTGCTCTGGATCGACGAGATACGTCCTCTCCTGCTCGAGCGCTATCCGGGGCTTTCGGAAGAACAGATCAAGGAGGCTCATGCCTACGCTTACGGGGGCGCGGTCATCCAGGACCTCGGCTACTACCCATTTGGCAGCAGGGAATTCAGCAACCTGGCGCACTATGTCCGTAGTGGAGATTTCGTTGAAGAGATGCTGCGGCAGAGTCAGGACGTCAACGAGTATGCTTTCGCTCTGGGCGCCCTTTCCCACTATGCGTCGGATCTTTCCGGGCACCCGGCGGTCAACCATGCGGTAGCTATTCAATATCCGAAGTTGCGAGCGAAGTTTGGGGAGTCAGTCCGTTATGCGCAGGACAAGACGGCACATTTGAAAACTGAGTTCGGGTTTGACACGCTCCAGGTCGCAAAGAAACGCTATGCGTCGGAGCAGTACCACGATTTCATCGGATTCAAGGTATCGAAGCCTCTGCTGGAACGGGCATTTCCGGTCGTCTATGGGATGGATTTAAAAGATGTGCTGACCCACGAGGATCTCGCGGTAGGCACCTATCGTTGGGCTGTGAGCGAATTGATTCCTCAGATGACGCAAGTTGCGTTGCAAACCCACAAGAAGGAGCTGATCAGCGAGACCCCGAATTTCGCCAAGAAAAAATTCCTGTACAGGATTTCGCGTTCCAGTTATGAGAAGGAGTGGGGAAAAGATTACACGAGGCCGGGCATAGGAACGCGGATATTGTCCACAATCCTGCGATTCATGCCGAAGATCGGTCCCTTCAAAGGACTAGCATTCAACAGTCCGACGCCGCAAACGGAAGATCTTTATATCAAGAGCATTAATACGACCGTCGATCAGTACCGGATTTTTCTTCAGCATGCGCGCACGAGCGCCATAGACCTGCCCAACTGTGACTTTGACAGTGGCAAACCGACGAAGGCAGCCGAATACTCGCTTACCGACGACACTTATGCCAAATTGTTGTCTCAACTGGCAAAACGGAAATTCGACCGGACCTCGCCAGAACTGCGCGCCAACATTCTCGATTTCTATTCCGATCTTTCTACTTCCATTGACACGAAGAGAGATAAAGAGGATTGGCAAGAGGTACTGACCGCCCTGGAACAGTTGAAGTCGATGACTCCAAGCCCAAAGGCAGTGGGTAGCCCTGCACAGTAAAATCCCGTCCCTCCATTTTAGTGAGTCTGCACCGTCGCTTTTTCCAGATCGTCGGCAGCCTTCCCAATCGCGATAGCGACGTTTTCAAGTACCTGCCCAACCATGGGAACTTGGGCTTCTGCCTCTTTCCACTTCTCCTGGTCCATATATTCGTGGACGGCCGCGATCGGTTTGGCGCCGTAGCCGGTATACGCGCCCGGCGCATAGACCTGGTGCTTGAACCAGGGACGCTCCGGGAGGCCACTCTCGTTGAGAAACGCTCGCTGAATCTTCAGTAGATCAGTGTTCAGTGCCGCAGCTGCCGCGAGTGGCAAATCTACTCCATCCTTTTGCCACTTAGCGACGGCTGCTTCGTAGCGTTCTGCGGCCTTCTTGATGGACTCAGTCCCATTATTCAAAGGCGCGAAGTTCATATACGGCGGAACCGACTTGGCTGGGGGCGGTACAGAGGTCTTCTTCGGGTCCGCTGTAGCAGAGAAAACGCCTTCCTGCAGTTCCAAATTGCGCTCGGTGATTTCTTCTTGCTTGTCTTTGAGCAGCTTTTCCAGATCCTTCACGTATTTTGCAATCGTGTCGGCGGAAGCGTTGTATTCGAACGGGATTACCTCGGCATCGGCCAAACGAAGGACTGCTGTTCCCCCAGTCTGCGCCAACACTCGGCCATAGGAAAGGTCCGTGTCGATGAAGTGCGTATACCAGTAGAAATCATCGTAGATCGAGTGATACGAGTCGCCATCTCCTTCTTCGCCATATCCTATGTTGAGGGCGGAAATGCCGGCGTGATCCAAAAATGACGCGTAGTCAGAACCGTCGCCAAGGCCGCGGATACGGAGATCGGGACGTTTGCGAATCTCAGAGCGCTCTTCGGAGTTCTTTGCGTTGGCAATGCGTGACAGACGAGCCCGTTGCCAGACCGAAATCTGTTTTTCTGGATCTTGAATATCGCGCGCTACATCGTTGATAAATTTTTCTAAATCGTGAGATCCGGAAGCGTGCCAAAAACCTCTGCCATTGCTGTCGGAATTGATATATGCGACCGCGTGTTTCTGAAGTTCTTCGAGATGCGTTTCCACCCACTCTGTCGAGCCCAGTAGCCCGGGTTCTTCTCCGTCCCAGGCGCAGTAGATGATCGTGCGTTTCGGAGTCCACCCTTGCTTGTGCAGTTCGCCTAATACTCGCGCTTCTTCCAGAACGGCGACCATCCCCGAGATTGGATCTTCGGCTCCATTGACCCAAGCATCGTGATGATTACCGCGGATAACCCACTCGTCGGGGGAGTCCGATCCGCGTAGAGTCGCTATTACATCGTTCACTGGTTTCAAATCCCAGTTCGAAGTTACCTTCAAATGGATTTTCGCCACACCGGACCGACGTGATAAGTGATGGGTAAGCCCCCTCGCCATGCCTCCGGGGCAACCGGCCCTTGCAACGCTGAAAGTAGCGGCAGCGCATCTGCATATGAGATGGGGAGCACAGGAATTTTGGTGATCGTCTTCGCGTCCTTGACGGCGAGCCGTTTCGCGCCCGCAGTTGCTCCAACTCCGGGTGTCAAAGGGTCTCCGGGATAGTCCGTGTCCATCACGCTTCCACGCTGCACGCCTTCGCGGGGCCGCCATCCACCCTTGGGAAAGTCGTCGCCGTTGAAGAACCCATCGTCCTTGGGATCGGAGTAAATGATGCAACCGATAGCCCCGTGCTCGCCCGCGACCTTCGGCTTAATACCGCGCCAGGCTTCCCCGTATCGAGCGATGACAATTGCGCCTTTGACGGAAATCCCCAGGCGGTCGAGTTGTTCATAGTCTTCCCGAATTCCGTAGTTTACGTACACCAGGGGCGCGGTTACATCGCCGTCAATGGAATATGCGTTGTAGGTTGGCAACTGCTCCGCAATTTGGTTCGTCGTTGGGTCGTTGGGAACAACCGGCTCTTGAAGCTTCGCTCGAAAATGGGTCGGCTCCACTAATTCGACCAGCCGCTCCTTCGGGGTGGGGAATAGCACCTGGAAAGTTTCGATGTGTGCGTCGAATCCCCAGTCCTTGAACCTGGCCAGCATCCACTCGGCATTCTCTTTGTCGTAGGCCGAACCCACATGGTGCGGCCGCGCGCTCAAGTGTTGCATGCTCTGACGTAGATTATCGGCCACAACTCCGTCCTGGAATTTCTTCTCCCAGCCGCGTTCGTCTCCGGAACTCTGTGCTCCGTAACCAGACAAGCGTGAGGCCTCCGGTGCTGCCGGTACGGATTGCGCCCACGTGAGATGGACGATGTTCAAGATAGCGAGACATGCAAGGAACGAACGGACTGATTTCAAATCAGCCTCCTGAACGAGAATTTTCAGTTGCGCCATGGAGCAGGCGGAATTTTACCATCGGAGGCTGCAATCGGCCCTGCGTATGGATGCATGTAGCGCAGTTGCGTCGAAGCCAACGCGTGATGGTTTACAGCTTCGGTTGAACTTCCACGGGGTTGGGTAATTGCAGGGTTCCTTTGGCCGGTTCGGTGACGACGATGGGTTGTCCATGTTGGAGATAAGTGGCGATGACGGCGGGTTTGGCCCAATCTAAGTCCCAGCCCTTTTCAATGGCGACGATGGTATAGAAGCCAGGAATCACATTGCGCAGGGTGAAACTTCCGTCCAAATCGCTTTGGTCACGGCGAAACAGGTCCCGATTCGATTCGGGATGTTTCGGCGCCAGAACCACCATGACCCCGGGAGCCGCTTTTCCTGACCGTTTTGCGAAGCCCTCAACCGTGACCGCGCCACCGACCAAAGATAGTGAGATGTTGAGAGACGAGCCGGCGGGGACGTTCAAAACATGTCCGGAAGTTGCCTGGCCTCCGGACGTGATTCTAGAAATGGAAAACGACCTCGTGGGAGAGCCGGCCACCACGTCATACTTGCCGGGAGCGATATCTGTAAACTCTGCTTCCCCCTTTTCGTTCACCTGCACCAGTGACCCTGCCACAACTGCGTTTTTGTTGTTTCGTAGCGCAAGGCTGAGTTGCGCCGGCAACTTCGCCGAGCCGCGCAACTGGACAGTCGCCTTTACTGACGCGGTTGGTGCGCCCCCGGATACATCCAATTCCTGTCCGTCCTCATTGAGATAAACGTCACTCGGCGCTTTCAGCCTGCCGTCCCAGGGACCACGCGTCTGGAGGATGTATTTGCCTGCCGCAAGCCCCGTTACCTCATACACGCCTGGAGAAACTTGCTCAACGGAGCTTGGTTCGTCGACGGGGGGTCCATCGAACGACGATTTTTGGAATACGGGCGGAACGAATCTAAGCTTGTAACCATCAGGAGCGTTAAAGAATAGATGAAGGGCAGGAACCGGGTTCAAGTGGATGTCGACCTCGACATGATCGCCTCGTCGAATGGGGATAGGTGTGGCGTCATCCGACTCAGTTACGTCCTTGTAGTAAGCGGTGGGAAAAGCAACGTCGAGAGTTCGGTCCACTCCGGAAATTTCCGCGCCTGGCAGGGGAGAGACAGGGTGTACGGCATACCACGGTTGAGCGGACACGGCCACGAAATAGATTCCAGCATCGAGAGGCGTGAGCTCATAGACGCCCAGATCGTCCGTCGATACGCGGGAGAACTCTTGGATACGGGTCTCGCCCGTGCGATGATCCTCACGAAAAACCATAACTGCGGCATTGCGCACCGGATCGCCAACATCGTCGGTGACCTTCCCCGTGAGTACGGCCGCGGGAGGGAGGCGCAGAGCCAGATTTTCCGTATCGAGACCGGCGCCGGTGACAATGCCTGTCCAAAAATTCTCGTGCTGGTCGTACGCGGAGGTAATGAAGCCTTGCCTCGCGGCTCGCAACGAATATTTTCCTGCGTTGACCTGAAACCGAAATCGGCCATCGTCGGAAGTGACGATCGACTGGCTGTCCTTGGGATTCTTGGTGTTCGTGACAGAAACCTGGGCACGCGCGATCGGCTGGGTGGTTGTCGCGTTGACGACGGTTCCAGCAATCCGGAAACCTCCCTGCACCTGCGAGGGTGTTCGCTCCGGTTCCGCAGCTTGCGCGTGAAGGAAAGCCAGGTCGTGGCCCAGGAACAAACACGCTGCGAGAAGGATCGATGCGCATTTTAGGAAGCTCAGCATCTTCACCTGCCTTTCGACGTTAGTTGGAGCGTCAAATTTTCCTTCTGGCCAGCAGCTAAATGGACCACTTGACCCTTCTCGTCATAGACCCGCATAGCTTCGGGATTCTGATATTCAAGATCCTTTTGTGGGTGCTTAAAAGCCAGTACGCGATACGTGCCCGGCGGAAGTTCCGGTGAAGTGAAGGTTCCACCTGGTGACACAAATATTTCCGTGAACCGCCCGGGACTGTCCGGCAATGGAACGCAATAGACAAAGGCAAACTGTGCGGTCAATTCGAGGAATGTCGCATAGGGGTCGATAGCTGCGTCAAGTGAAGGATTTGCTCCTTCGATCGTACCCTCAATCTGGGCGCTGTCATCCCGCATGGTTATTTCGATGGAGAGATTGGAAGCGCCGTTCATGACCACCAGCGGCTCGTGCTGCAAATCAAGTGCACCGGATGTGACGGACGACGCATAGCCACGCGACGACTCGACATGAACCCAGTAACGGCCGGGTGCAACATCTCCGAGTGCGAGAGATTCATCATCGCGGCGAGCTGGTGGCCGCAGGACAGCCTTAGCTTGCGCGTAATCGTCGACTGGCTCCAAGCTCACATCGAGGTAGCGACGTGGCCCGCGCACATTACCGCGATTTACGTGAAACCCCGCGTTTTCTGAACCCTCCACCGATGTGAACTCCTCCTTCACGTGAATAGGGATGGATTGCATCGGCACCATGGTCATGCTCGCCCCGCTGGATACCCCGCTGACGGTGAGGCTCAAAACCCCTGCACTCGGCGGAGGCCCAGCGGCCGATACTTCCAACGTATAAATTCCTTGCGGCAACAGGCCTTCAATGCTGTGAGTTTGCTGGTTGTAGCCGAGGGAGTACCCAGGACCGTGACTAGCCTGAGCGGAGACGTTAACGTTTATCCCGGTGCCGGGCGCAACATTTGTGACGGGCACTTTGACCGGGTAGTATGGCTGCCGGACGACGCCAAGATCGGCCTGGAAAGTCTGGCCGGCTGACAACTGAATGCTGTCAGCAGCGGCAAAGTCGGTGGCATTGGGAAAATAAACCGGCGGATATCCATACAGTTGGCCGCCGGGCGCGACGGGTAGCTGGTTGCGGTCCAGCAACTCACTAGTTAGCAATTTATAAGTTCCGGGAGAGAGTTCCGCAATACGAAACTCCCCATTCGATCGAGTTGTCGCATAACCATGATAGGACCAGTGGGCTCGCCCTTCGTAAACCTCAAGCTGGTAAATGTCGACTTGTATCCTGTCCGCAGGCTCGTCGGATGGAAGAGTCACATGTCCTATGATCAGAGCTTCCGGCATCAGCGAAAGCGATATTTCCTTCGCGGCAGAGTCCATTTGCCACCCCAGTTCAGGGTCTGTAAGAAACCCGGGCTTGCGCACTGTCAGCGTGTTCAAGTCTATTCGGTCGTCTCCCACAGTGATAAGACCGGCTGGACCCGAATTGGCGCTCTGGCCGGTCTTGTCTGGCGGAACTGTGAATTCAAAATGACCTTGACTGTCTGTCATGGTCGCAAAGCGGTTGCCCTGGTCGGATACCAGCGCACGTGCAATGGGTTCCTGCGTCACACTATTCAATACGATGCCGTGAATGGTGTTATCTTTGCTCTGCGAGTCCTGTGCGTGGGCCTGCTTACTGCCTATATAACAAGCTAAGAGTAAGACAACAAAGGCGAGTGCTTTCCACAGGCTCAACCTATGCGTGGGTTGATTAGTGCGGAGCAAGACAAAAATACCCCCATTTTTGGCTGTCATTCAAGCGAACGCTCCCAACTCTAACGGGTAATTGTCGCCGAAGATTAGAAAAAGGAACAAGCTGTCCTGCTTAAGAACTTAGACACCGCCCACGTGTTATTGGACGTCTAGCGGTCCCAGACCGGCTCCCTCAACTACGAAGGTCCCTTGAGGGCAAGGGTTGCCTGCGCTATATGGATCATTGCGAAGTGGATGCACCCACGATTTCAGGAGCGACGTCCACCGGAAATTTTACAGACCTGGCAATGAAGCAATAGTGATGGGCCTCGCTATGAAGAGCCATTGCTTTGGCTTGGTCATCGCCTGCTGAAATCTTCACTCTGGGTTTCAGTAATACTCGGACGAACTCTCCGGAACCATCATCGTTTTCCACCATTACGCCTGAGGCTGAGTCATGATACTCAAGGACTGTCACCTGGTTTACCGCGCACAGATGTAAGTACCAAAGCATATGACAGGAGGAAAGGCTCGCAACTAAGAGATCCTCTGGATTGTAACGGGTTGCATCTCCGCGAAAGCTTGGGTCGCTGGAGCCCGGAATCTGAGGCTTCCCCTCCGAGGCAATGATGTGATCGCGCCGATAGCCCTTGTAAGTCTTCGTACCCTCGCCAATATTGCCAGTCCAATCCACACGAACCTGATAAGTGTGCTGTTTCATGGCTTATGCCTCTTCAGAGGTCTCTTCTTGATGATATTACGAGTTAACCGATGTTGAGTGCTCTCGCGTCCACGCTTCAGAGACCGCTCGTCCCTTTACCATGTCGTCGACGACAAGGATGAGCCGGTGATCGTGGTCACTGTAGAGAACCTCGATGTTGATACCTGCCTCGGCCATCCGTCGCGTGATCTTCCCAAGTTGGCCTGGTTCCGCTTGGTTCAGCCGTTGGATGAGCACCTCACGTTCTTCCAGAACTTGGATGCCCGCCACTTCGAGCGCTTTGCGAGCAGCGTCCCCATCTTCGAAGAGGAAGTGGCCAACACCTTGGCCGTTGACAACGAAAGCGCCTCCACCTTCGATGCTGACCCCAGCGCGGCCCAGGGCGTTGCCCATCTCAGCGAGCGCGCCGGGACGATTCTCCAGCGCGATCGTTAGATCTTTCATTTTCGTCTCCTCTATAGTTGGTTAAATCCGCCAGGAATTTCTTCACTCTTTTACTTCCTTAATTTGATCCAGCGAAATCGCGTTGGAACCACCTCGGTTGTATACGTGTCCTGTAATTTTTACGAGCTTGCCGACAAACGGCAACAGCTTTTGGCGCATGTCGACATCCGGCATCTCAGTGGAGATGGGGTGGTACACCTGCTCATTCTTGGTCAACACCACCAGCGGCGAGCCTCCGCGCACACAAGCCTCGACACACCCGTTGGGCAACGGCTTTACAACCTCGTGGAAACGGTGCACGCAACCACTATCTCGTACGTAGCCGACGATGCTGACGGGCGGGGCCTCATTCTGTTTCGGTTCTTGGGCAAATACAGCCCCAGCGATGAAAAGCACTAGGGCAGCTTGTGTTATGGCATTCCGTGTTATGGCGATCATGGATTCTCCTGAAAGGTGCGGCGATAGGATCGTTAGCAGCTGAAACCAGCCGCTGAAAGAAGACTAGCGCTCAGGAAAGCATCTATGTTTAAATACACATCGAAGTATGAATGTTAATTCAGTTACGCGCATTGCCGGTTTGATCGGCGAAGCCGGACGCATTCAGATGCTCACGATTCTGCTGGACGGCAACAGTCATTCCGCATCGGAGCTTGCCCTGGTGGCCGCAGTGTCTCCGCAGACGGCGAGCGCGCACCTTTCGAAGCTTCTTGCGGGCGGCCTTATCGTTTCTGAACGCAGCGGCAGGCAGCGGCTTTTTCGGTTGAAGAGTACGGATGTTGCAGTAGCCATCGAAGCACTCGGTGCGCTCGCACAAAAATCTGAGACTTCCGCCATGCCTGAATTACGCTTTGCCCGGACATGTTATGACCACCTAGCGGGTGTGCTTTCGATTGCGCTGCGCAACGAGTTACTGAGGAGAGATGTGCTCCGGCAGCGTGGAAACGCATTCCTACTTACTTCTACGGGCGAGCGCTTTCTTCGCACGCTCGACATTGATGCGGCACCGCTCCGTGGACTCCGGCGTTCCTTCGCCCGTAAATGTCTGGATTGGACAGAACGCCATCACCACATCGGAGGCGCTGTGGGGGCCGCATTACTTGCGTGCTTTAAGCAGAGGAAATGGCTAGCTCCCGTGCGAGGTACCCGCGCCGTGCGCCTGACGCACGACGGAGAGCATGCTTTCGAGCATGTTTTTGGTATTCGCGGCACAGCGCTTCGCTCCCAATCCAGTCAATCCTAGATTTGGTTCGGCGATCGGCCTGGATTTGATTTTCCGCTCCCTTCGTATTAAAACCCATGCATGCCTCGACGTCTCTCCGCGGTGTTCCTCTTTGCAACTCTTTCTGTTTCCATGTCTGGGCAAACATCGTCTGGACAGACATCATCGCCCGCGAAGCCCGACACGTCCCAGGAAGCATTTGTTTATGAGCGTATTCGCAACCTGGTTCGCTTCGAAAACGACGGCACCGGTACGCGTGGCACTACGGCTGCGGTCCGGGTGCAGAGTCAGGCCGGTATTCAGGAACTAGGGCAGCTCATCTTCGGATATTCTTCCGCTTCTGAGAATTTGCAAATTGATTACGTCCGCGTCCGAAAACCCGATGGACGAACCGTGGAAACTCCCGTTGCCAGCGCGCAAGACTTCGCGCCTGATGTGCTCCGGGAAGCTCCGATGTATAGCGACTACCGCCAGCGGCATGTGTCAGTGGTGGATCTTCAGCCAGGCGATGTCTTGGAGTACCACACCATCACACAGGTGAAGCCCCTCGCACCCGGCGAGTTTTGGTATGAACACACGTTTCCCAAACAAGTGGCAGTTCAAGACCAAAGTCTGGAGATTGACCTTCCGAAGTCGCGCGAACTAAAGCTCAAGAGTCCCGAGCACAAGTACGAAATGCGGGAAACGGCCGACCGCCGCGTCTATACATGGACCATCAAGGATTTTGCGCCAAACCGGAAACCAGATCGGGATGAAGACGAAATCAACGACTCAGACGAGCCCGACGTCCAGCTCACAACGTTTACGGATTGGCATCAAGTGGCCCACTGGTATGCAAAACTCCAGGGTGAGCGCGCTGCAGTGGCTGACAACGTTCGCAAGAAAGCAACGGAACTAACTCAGGGAAGCACGACGCCGGCTGAGAAGGCTCGCCGTCTCTATGATTATGTGGCACGGAATATTCGTTACGTCAGTCTCTCCTTTGGTGTGGGCCGGTTGCAACCCCATGCGGCGTCGGAGGTTTTGCAGAACGGATACGGCGACTGCAAGGATAAGCACACTCTGCTCGAAGCGTTGTTGCGCGTGGAAGGAATCAACAGTTATCCGGTTCTTATTAACAGCTCTCGCAAGCTTGATCCCGATGTGCCATCTCCCGCTCAGTTCGACCATGTGATCACCGCCGTGCCATTAGACAAAGATGGAGACCTTACCTGGTTGGATACAACTGCCGAGGTCGCTCCCTACGGCCTGATCATGTACCAATTACGGAATAAGCAAGCACTGCTTGCCTCCGAAGACGCCAACGCCGGATTACGCCGCACGCCGGCTGGGTCTCCGGTCAAGAATCAGATGGTCATGAAAATCGATGGTAAATTCACGGAAATCGGAGCCCTGGACAGCACGATCGACATGACCGCGCAAGGCGACAGCGATTTGCCCTTGCGCGCCACGTTCCGCCGAATCCCTCAAGCGCAGTGGCAACGCACCATGCAATACCTCTCTCAAGCCTGGGGGCTCGCTGGGGATGTGGCGGAGGTGCACGTCGACTCTCTTGAAGACACAAGCAAGCCCTTTCACTTGACCTACCATCTTCACGCCGATAATTACTTCAGAATCCCCAGTTCGGGCGTCAATTTTGGCGTCTTGCCGCCGATCGGCCGCCGCCCCTTGGCCGCTCTCAACAAGAAAACAAGTTCTGAACCGCTCGACGTCGGTCCCTCCGAGGAACGGATTTACCGGGCGCATATTCAAATTCCTGCGAACTACACGATCCACGTTCCTCCCGACGTCCGAATCGCACGGGACTTCGGAGAGTATTCCTCATCCTACGTCCTCACCAAGAATGTTCTCGACGCCGAGCGACGGATGGTTCTGAAGGTGAATGAACTCCCCGCCACGCGCCGCTCGGACTACGTGTCTTTTGGCAGCGCGACCAGCAGCACAGTCGAACAAGGTCTTTGGTGCACCATCACTCCTGCTTCTGCCGCAGCGGTAGCTTCTGCAGCGCAAACGACAGGTACGCCCGCCGAAATGCGAAAGGCAGGCAGTGCCGCACTCCAGCGCAGAGATTTTGGCCCTGCGGCCAGTTTGCTGAAGCGCGCACTAGAACAAGATCCGAATCAGAAGAATGCTTGGGACGATTTAGGGCTGGCCTACTCTGGACTCAATCAACATGACGAGGCAGTTGCCGCGTTTCGCAAGCAGATCGAGATGGACCCTTACCATGCACGGGCGAACAGCGATCTTGCGGCGGAACTTCAACAACAGGGAAAGCTGGACGAAGCCGTAGCTGCTTACAAGAAACAAGCCGAGATTTCCCCCTCCGACAAATTGGTGCACAAGAGTTTGGGCTTGTTGCTGGCTCAAATGAAACGTGACGAGGAAGCGCGCGCGGAGCTGGAAACCGCGTCGTCACTGGCCTCCGACGATCCGCAAGTGAAGCTTGCCTTGGCGCAAGTGTATTCACGAACCGGAAATGCAGAGCAAGCCCAAGCCCTCATGAAAAGTGTCACGGGAGTTTCCACGCCGCTCGCGGGAGCAGATCTTTATGCGCCTTCGTTGGGCGATAACGCGAACCCCGATGAGGCGGTTCACGATGCACGTCAGACTCTCGATGATATCGGTGGCCAGTTTGAATCGGGTGAGTACGACCGGCTGGGTGCTCCCGCTTTTTCGGCGATGAATCTGGTGGCACTCGCTTGGGCGCGTATTGGCTGGGCAAAGTCTTCCAGGAGTACAACGCTGGAGTCCATGCAGTTTCTGAATGCAGCGTGGCTGTTGAGCCAGTCGGGCACAGTCGGCAATCGCCTCGCGCGTGTTTTCGAAAAGGAAAACCAGCGTGACAAGGCCCGGCATATGTTTGCACTTGCCGCTGTAGCGGGTGGTGCGGAAACGCAGGCATCGCGAGAGCAAGTGATCAGGTTATCGGCGAGTCCTGAAGCGGCGGACCAGGAAATCAAGCAAGCAGGAGCCGAGTTGCTGCAAATGCGCATCGTCAAACTCCCCGCTTTCGCTACCGCAGGCTCGGCTCGTTTTGCGCTCGTTTTTGATGGTTCGAGCAAGCCCGAACGCGCTGAATTTCTAGACGGTGATCCCAGCTTGCGCAGCGCCGGCGACAAACTTCGCGAGAAAGATTACCCGGTGAAATTTCCGGACGTTTCATCCGTCAAGATTGTTCGCCGGGCAACGCTATCCTGCACCAGTTCTGAATGCTCCATCGTCTTGCAGCCCTTGGACAGCTTGCAGCCATAGCCGCGCTAGCATCCCTTAGAACTTTCGTCCTACGACCTGCGGAGCGTTCGCGACCGTCCGGAAGTCGTCTAAACTAGAGCAGGTGAACGACTAAAGTTGTGTTCGAGGCAGCTTTCCGGATCTCAGTTTGAAAAAGCTTCTTGCATTGATTTTTCTTGGTGTTCTCGGCGCCGCCGCATGGCTGGCAGTGATGATTTATTTGCCCCTCCAGCCGGTCGGGCAGAAATCTGTGTTGTTGCGTCCGGGCTGGGGTGTACATCGGATTGCGGCTGAACTGAAATCGGCGGGTGTCATTCGCAGCGCTAACGCCTTCGTCGTGTGGCATCGTTTGCACCATCGGGAACGGCTGAGGGCGGGCGAATATCTCTTTTCCACCTGCGCCGATGCGCGTGATGTGCTGGAGCGGATCGTGCGCGGCGATTTTCTGGTGCGCACGGTCACTGTGCCCGAAGGCTACACAATGTTTGATATCGCCGACGCCGTGGAAGAGGCGGGGCTGGGCTCCCGCGAAGACTTCCTGAAGCAGGCGCAATCGCAAACAAGCCTGATCGAAGACTTCGCTCCCCAAGCGGGTTCCCTCGAAGGCTATCTGTTTCCGGACACCTATCAATTCACGCGCACCCAAAGCATGAAGGATATTGTCGAGACCATGGTGCGCCGTTTCCGCAAAGAAGCTGTCGCGCTGAATCTTGCAGCCGATACTCGGAGTGACGTGCCGCGGCTGGTCACGATGGCCTCGATTGTGGAAAAGGAAACCGGAGCACCGCAAGAACGCTTCCTGGTAGCCAGCGTTTACTACAACCGGTTGGGGAAAAACATTGCCCTTGATGCCGACCCAAGCGTGATTTACGCGCATCTGCTTAATGGCACATACAGCGGGACGCTGCACCATTCCGACATGCGCATCAACTCACCCTATAACACTTACCGGTATGTCGGGTTGCCGCCGGGTCCGATTGGCAATCCAGGACGTTTGGCGCTCGAAGCCGCTATGCACCCGGCAACTTCTGACTTCTATTATTTCGTCAGCGATGGGCATGGGCACCATCGCTTCGCCCGCAGCCTGCGCGAGCATAACCGCAATGTCGTCGATTATCGCCACACTGTTGCGATGCGCCGCTAGGCTTCCACCCACTCCGCCATGCCCCCAGCAAGCTATACTGAGAATTCGCCCGGAATGCCGAAATCCGCGTCAATTCGTCTCGCCCTGCTGCTTGTCCTGGCTTGGTTGCCCAGCGGGTGCCTGTTTCGCGCCCGTAAGGTGGAGCGCGTTGCCACAAGTGCGCCCCTGAAGACGGCCACGCAACAGGAATTGATCGACTACGTGAACCGCGAGGCTGGCAAGATTCGTTCCATGCAGGCTACGGTGGATATTGACACCACCGTGGGTGGGGCGAAGAAGGGAAAGGTCACCGACTACCAGGAAATTCGAGGTTATGTGCTGGCGCGCAAGCCGTCCATGCTGCGCATGATTGGTCTCCTTCCCGTGGTGCGTAACCAGGCTTTCGACATGGTCAGCGACGGGCAGGATTTCAAGCTTTGGATTCCGCCGAAGAACCGTTTCCTCATGGGGCGGAACAACGAACCTTCGGCCGATAGCAAGCAGACGCTGGAAAACCTGCGTCCCCAGCATATCTATGATGCCTTGCTCCTGCGTGAAGTGGATGCAGAAAAGGAAATCGCGGTTCTCGAAAACGAAGAAGAGATCGTGCGCGACAGCAAGGGCCGACAGGTCGAGCAGTCCGCCTACCACTTGGATATTGTGCGCAAAGGAGATCGGGGATGGTTCCTGGCACGCAAGATTATTTTTAGCCGGACCGATTTATTGCCGCACCGCCAACTGGTGTACGACGACCACGGCAACCTCGCGACCGACGCCCGTTACGAGAATTACAAAGATTATGAAGGCATCTTGTTCCCCAAACAGATCGAAATTCGGCGTCCCCGCGAAGAATACGATATTGTGCTCAGCGTGGTGAAACTGCAGCTCAATGGAGCACTCACCGACGAGCAGTTCGCACTCGAACAGCCGGCTGGAGCCGAGCTGGTGCATCTAAGCGAGACTGCTGCGAAAGCTCCGAGCGCGGAATCGCAATAGGACTCTCGGCTATCAGCTTTTGGCCAAGCAGTTGATGGCGGAAGGCCGATAGCTGACAGCCTTTTTGCAGTACACTCATTCTTCACAGTTTTTGTTCGTACATGCAACCCCATGAACCGTCTCGTCGTCTCCAATCTCGTGCATCGGCCGCTGCGCTCGCTGATCAGTATTTTTGCGATTGCCATGGAAGTGACGCTGATCCTGCTCATTGCGGGTTTTTCGTACGGCATGCTTAACGATTCGAGGACGCGGCAAGCGGGTATCGGCGCCGATTTGATGGTGCAGCCGCCCGGGTCAAGTAATCTCGTGGGCTTTACCAGTGCGCCGATGTCGATCAAGATCGGGGACGTCGTGCGAAAGCTCCCCCACGTGACCGTGGTTTCGCCGGTGATGTGGCAGTTCATCAATGCCGGCTCGCTGGAAATTATTTACGGCATCGACTTCGCCAGCTACGAGAAATTGGGGAATCCGTTTACGTTCATCTCCGGCGGCGGGTTTCGGCATCCGGATGACATGATCGTGGACGACAAATTTGCCAACGACCACCACGCGAAGGTGGGTGACACCCTGGAGCTGCTGAATCATAAGTTCCGCGTCTGCGGGGTTGTGGAACATGGTAAGGGTGCGCGGCGCTTTTTGCAGTTGTCCACCATGCAGGATCTGGTTGGAGGGCAGGTGGGAGCGCAGGGCAAGGCCTCGGTTTTCTATGTTCGCCTGGATGACCCGAGGAACGCCGACGCCGTGGTGCAGGAAGTCAAGTCCGTGGAAGGGATGGAGACCTACGCGGTCCGTTCCACGGCGGAATTCCTCAGTCTGATGACACCGGACCACCTGCCCGGGTTCAATCTGTTTATCAAGGTTGTGGTCGGCGTGGCCATGGTCATCGGCTTCATGGTGATTTTCCAGGCGATGTACACAGCAGTCATGGAGCGAACGCGCGAGATTGGCATCCTGAAGTCGATGGGAGCGTCGCGCTCCTACATTCTGGGCGTAATTCTGCGGGAAACGGTTTTGCTGGCGCTTGGGGGAATTGCTCTGGGGATCGGGATCAGCTACCTCGCAAAGTTCTTGTTGACGCACCGCTTCCGCGTGCTACCGATGCTGTTGTCCGGGGAATGGGTACTGCGGGCGACGGTGATCGCACTGATTGGCGCGCTGCTAGGCGCGCTTTACCCAGCCGTCAAGGCGGCACGGAAGGACCCCATCGACGCTCTAGCCTACGAATAGGGCAATTGGCGAAGATCGGCCCAGGTCAGGCCGGTAGTGCCTCAGTTTGAAATTATTCGCAGCGACATGGAATAGGCTGCCCTTGATCTTCTGGGAGTCCTTGCACGAGTTCGGCGCTCCAAGCACGCGAACTGTTCCAGCGAGCAATATCCTCTCCGCACTTACAGATGATCGCGCCCTCATCGCGGACTATGAGCTTGTGATCTTGTAAGCGCCATACACGCCCACATCTACACTTCTTATCCATACGGGAAACTCCTGAATTAGGAATTCGGATCAAACCGCTTGGCCCTCTTGACCTGCACAACCCGCATAGATTACCTTAAGATGGTAAGGTGGGCAAGCCCGCCGGGAAGGAGACCTAGAGACATGAACTCCGATTTAGATCAGTTACTGAGCACTTTCAAAACCGTGGCGCAGGGCGGGACGGTTAATCGGCCTTCGCCTAATTTCAGGACCTACGCAATCAGCAATTTTCGCGGTGGCATCGGCAAGAGCACGATAGCCTTCAATCTCGCATGGGAAGTTTCTCGGAAGAATCGCACGCTGCTTCTGGATGTTTGCCCGCAATGCAATTTCACTCAGTCTTTGCTGGGAGATGACAGCAAGTATGGCGATGCCACGATCTATGACGCATTGTTGTCGCGAGTAATGCCCGGCACCAAGGCAGTTGCCCCCGATGAAATTCTCGTCAGCGTGCCCCCTTCCTGCGTGCCGTTTAAGGGCGGGAGTGGCGCTTCAGCGGTGCCCGGCTCTAAAGAATTGTTTCTTTTCCCAAGCTTGCTTTATACGCAATTGAGTTCTGCGGCGCAGCTTGGAAGCAAAGCGCGAGACACGTCGAGGAATATTTTGCAGGCGATTGAGCAAGTTTCCGGAGCTCTCCGCCTTCATTTGAAGGCAAACAAGGTGCTAATCGATACCAGCCCGTTTTTCGGCGGGGCGACTCACTTGGCATGGGTTGCGGCAGAAGCATTGATTATTCCCGTGCGCGTGGATCAGCATTCGATGGAAGCGTTAAAGCTTACTCTATCAATGCTACAAAACCAGGATATGGATTTCATGCGACTGAATCGCCAAGCCGGGATCACGCGCGTACCCAAAGTGCACGCGATTGCCATGACTCATTGCGGCTGGAATCGGCAATCGCAATTCACACCTGATCGCTCCACGCAGGCATATTTAGCGCAGGTCATTGGAATCGTGAAGGAACATGCAGGGTTGTTCTCCACGTCGAATCCAGTAGAAGCGATCCACCTTTTGGATGATTTCCACTCTGCTGGGAGAATCAGCGGCTCAAAGCGTATCCCCTTAGCGAAATTGGTGGTGGGTGAATCGCACACGATTGAAGGGCAACGCTTGGAAGTAAATGAATCTCTTACGCGGTATCAGAATGAATTGAAGTCGCTGGCAGCTTCTATTTAGCTGGATTTCCACCGCACCGCCGCCGCCTTTTGCGCTATTTTCTTCTTTTCCTCTGACGATAGCGCGGCGGCGCGGGCGGCACCGCCTTTCAGGCCGCCAGCACGCCGCTTTGATGGTTTACGCTTCGATTCGCTCACTGTATCCTCGGCCTCACCGATGGCAATGTCGAAAACCTGCTTTGGCAAGTTGAGATGGATCGCGGGGACGTTTGGCCACGAAATGAGTATCGCACAGGCTGCATCCCCAATCTACCGGGTCAGATTTCAAACTGAGGCACTGCCGGTCAGGCCCACGATTTGACATAAGCCTGTTTTGTCGGCTATTCTTTAACTTTTGAAAGCCAATAGTTGCCCGCCTGAGCGCCCTGTGCTTTTCCGCTAGGGGGAGACTCCGCGGTCTTCTTTCGTTTTCTTTTACAGGAGAATCTGATGTCAACCTATTTCCCCAAAGAGGGGGAAATCGTACGCAAGTGGCTTGTCGTGGATGCCGAGGGGCAGACGCTGGGACGTTTGGCTTCGCAGGTGGCCCTCATCCTGATGGGTAAAGAGAATCCGCAGTACACGCCGTTTATCGACGTGGGCGACCACGTTGTGGTGATCAACGCAGCCAAGATTCGCGTTACTGGCGCGAAAACGGAACAGAAGTCGTACCACCGCTACACCGGATATCCGGGCGGTTTGCGCACAGAAGATTACAAAGACCGCATCCAGAACAAGCCAGAGGCGATCGTCAAGGACGCTGTAGTGCGCATGCTGCCGAAGACCAAGCTGGGCGGCACTATGATTTCCAAGTTGAAGGTGTATCGCGACGACAAGCATCCGCACGAGGCTCAGAAGCCGGTGGCGAAGGTGCTAGCGAAATAAGTTCGAGGGCGAGCGCAAAGCGCCGCCCAAAATTTTGTACGCCGTTTGCACGGCTGAAGGCGAAAACTGAACATGGCAGAATTGGTGCAATATTACGGAACGGGACGCCGCAAGACGGCTGTGGCCCGTGTGTTTTTGCGTCCCGGCAGCGGCGATTTCAAAGTCAATGGCCGTGC
>CAZUCC010000032.1:0-46021 GCA_964619065.1 uncultured Acidobacteriaceae bacterium
CTGTGATCGGCAACGGCGACATTCGTACCCCGGAAGACGCCGCGGCCATGGTGGCCCAGACCGGGTGCAATGCCGTGATGATCGGGCGCACGGCGCCCTCGAATCCCTGGATCTTCCGCCAGATTCGCCAGCATGCCGATACCGGCCGATACGATCAGCCGACCGAAGCGGACCGCTACCAGATGATCCGCACCTATTTCCAGATGCTGATCGAAGAAGAGCTGCCGGGGATGGAAGGCAAGATGAAGCAGTTCGCCTCGTGGTTCACGCATGGCGTGCCCGGCGGCGCCGCGCTGCGGAAGGCAATTTACGAAGCACGCAACGGCCCGGAAATCCTTGGCAGCGTGGAAGAATTTTTTGCGGCGCGTGTAAGTGTTGTGTAGTTCAATAGATCTTCGAAGATTCTCATAAGGATTGGCAGGTAATGACGGCAAACGGAAATGGGCAAAAAGTTCACGTAACGATTTCGGGGCTGGCATTGTTGATTCATCTGGATTGGCCCTATCACCCATCGACGTCGGGCGCGGATTTTTGGACGTTGCATTCGGAGATCCGTCCAGTAGGCAAGGAACTCTACGCGAAGGTGGCGGTGAATGTGTCGGCAACTGTACGGCAAGTGCTGCCGTCGCTGGAGCCGAAAGACTCGGAATCTCCCACGTTGAATGCTCTGCGAAAAGAGATCGACCGTTATCAGATCGAATTCTTGAAATCGGCGAAACTAATTCCGCTCCCGTTCTCCAGCCGCCATTATGATTTCAAGCGCGAGCGCTGGTCGTTTCATCCCGCCAGCGAAGAGCAAATCTGCGAATTCCTGTTGCGCAAGGTCTACTGGCAAAACAAATTGACTGGTGGAGCCGCACTGATGGCCGATTCTGTGGATGCGCAGTATTTAGGCTCCGCGACGGAGAAACTGCTGGAACTGGCGCAGCAAATGGCCGCGCGCGGCGTGATGAAGATCGAGGGCAATTCCGCAAAAGCGCTCGACGGAATGCTGGCGCACGCGGATGCTTTTGAAGCGGCGCAGGAACTGGCGCTGGAAGCCCTGGAGAAGAAGCACGCCTTCGAACGAGCCTAGACTTTTCGTCTCCGCTCAAAAATTAGGCCCATCAAGTAGTCTTACCAAATCCAAGAACAGGTCATGTCATCCAAATCATGAGTCTCGTCATTCGCCGCTCCAAAATCCACAACGCCGGCTGTTACACGAAAGCCGCTATCAAGAAGGGCGCACAGATTGTTGAATACACCGGACCGCGTCTAACGGTGGCGGAAGCCAATAAGAAGTACAAGAAAGCTACACGTACGTATTTGTTTGGATTGGAGGACGAAAAGACAGTCATCGACGGCGAGGGTATGGCTGCCTTCATCAATCACTCGTGTGCTCCGAACTGTGAGCCCGATGAAATTGGGCGGCGTGTCTGGATTTTCGCGCTACGCAACATCAAGGCAGGCGAGGAACTCACCTACGACTACAATCTCTATGATGGCGAGCTGGACGACGAATCCGTTTGCTATTGCAAAGCCAAAAGTTGCCGCGGGACTATGTATTCCGAAGAGGAAATGGAGCGCCGGGCGAAGCTACTGAAAAGACAAGCGAAAGCCCAGGTTCAAAGGAAGAAAATAATCCTGCGCAAGAAGATCGTGAAAAAGAAACAGACGCCTGCCGCATAGTCTGAATCAAGCCATCCGCATGTCACTCGATGTGCCTCCGGCCGCGGGTACGTAGCACTTGAGGGTGTAGTCCATTACCATGCGATCGGCATTGAAGCGCCACCCGAGTGTGCGGATGGTGCGTTTCATGCGCTTGATCCAGCCGCGAGGCAAGCCATCCTGGTCGCGCTGGTAGTAAAGCGGAATCACTTCTTCGCGAAGAGTGCGATGGAGGGCTTCCCCATCCTGAGCATCGTGAACGGCCATGTTGGAGTGCGTCCGTCCTGTTCCAATTGAAAAGCCATTCAATCCGTCGTAAGCCTCCGCCCACCAGCCGTCCAGGACGGAGAGGTTCAATCCACCGTTCAAAACCACTTTTTGGCCGCTTGTTCCGGAAGCCTCCAGAGGGCGGCGCGGGTTGTTCAGCCAAACATCGACGCCCTGTACCAGATGGCGTCCGACGTTAATGTCATAGTCTTCGACAAAGACGAATCTCTCGGCAAAGCGTGGATTGCGCATTAACTCTGCAATTTGCTGCAGCATGCGCTTGCCGGGTTCATCGTGCGGGTGCGCCTTCCCGGCAAATACAAACTGCAGCGGGCGTTTCGGATCGTTCACCATCGAAGCCAGCCTTTCGATGTCCCTCAGGATAAGGTCAGCCCGTTTGTAAGTTGCAAAACGCCGGGCGAAACCGATCGTAAGGGCGTCCGGACTGAGGATCCGCTCAAGCCTGTGCAACACGGCGCGCGATTCGCCGCGGTGCTCGGCCTGTTCTACAACGCGCTGGCGAACAAACTCCAGAAGCCGTGTTTTCAGGCTGAGGTGCGCCTCCCAAAGCTCGCCATCATCCACATTGTCAATCCCCTCCCAGATGGACGCCTCACTGCTGCGCTCATGCCAACCTGTGCCCAGGTGGCGATCATAGAGGCGGAACATCTGCGGGGCCAACCAGGACGGGACATGCACGCCGTTGGTGATATGTCCGATGGGAACTTCGTCTTCCGGTTTACCAGGATGCAGTCCTGTCCACATGGCGCGGGACACTTCGCCGTGAAGAGCGGAAACGGCATTGGCGCGCCGCGAAAGTTTCAGTCCAAGAACGGTCATGCAGAACGTTTCCTGGCTGCCGGCCACCTCGCGTCCCAAGTTCATGAGAGTTTCGCTGGAAATACCCAACTGTTCGCCCAGGGGGCCGAGGTGCTCCTCGATCAGCTCGGCGCTGAACCGGTCGTGGCCCGCCGGTACCGGCGTGTGCGTGGTGAAGACCACCTCCCGAGCAACGCGCGGCGCGGCCTGGTCGAAACCAATACCCTCTTCTTGCATGCGGTGGCGAATCGCTTCGAGCACGGCAAACCCGCTATGGCCTTCGTTCAGGTGGAGGACACCCGGCGTGATGCCCATAGCAGCCAAGGCACGAAAGCCACCGACGCCGAGCAGCAATTCTTGACGAATCCGCGTGCGTCCATCTCCGCCATACAAACGCGAGGTCAGTTCCCGGTCTTCCGGGGCATTGCCCTCGACATCAGAATCCAGAAGAAAAAGATCGACACGCCCCACTTTCACGCGCCAGATTTTTGCCTGGATGGAACCACTGCGGGTCTCAATCTGCACGACGACCGGCCTGCCGTCCGTCCCAATCGCCGGATCCATAGGCAACTGGCTAGTGTCGGTCTCCAGATACTCTTCTTTCTGCCAGCCGCTGCTATCGAGCCGTTGCCGGAAATACCCTTGCCCGTAGAACAATCCAATGCCCACCAACGGAATATCCAAATCGGACGCGCTCTTAATGTGGTCACCCGCCAATACACCCAGTCCGCCAGAATAAATCGGAAGCGACTCGTGCAATCCGAATTCCGCGGAGAAGTATGCCACGGGACGAGGACGCAAAACTCCGGCATGGCGCGCTCCCCAGGTGCGGCCGGCCGCCAGGTACTCCCGCATGCGGCGGTACGCGTAGTTGATGCGGCTGCCCAAACTGAGTTCCGCGGCACGGCTCTCCAGTTTCGCCAGCGGAAATTCCGCCAGCAGCGCCACGGGGTTTTTATTCAATTTTCTCCAGCGTACCGGGTCCAACTGCAGGAACAGGCCGGAGGATTCAGGATCCCAGCTCCAACAAAGGTTGCGGGCTATCGCCCACAGCCGCTCTTGTGCAGGGGCAATGAAGCGGTCGAGCGTCCGCGCCTCGCTCACGACCGGAGCGACTTGCGCGGCTGCTTCCGTTAGTTCGCGAATTTCGTTCTCATGAAAAGTCCGGGGCTCGGCGGTTTGCACCACCAGCACCCCTTGCAAAACTCCCCGATCGATAAGGGGAACTCCCAGAAAGGACTGGTAGGCGTCTTCGCCTGCCTCCGTAAAATACTTAAACCGGGGATGGGTCTTCACCTGTTCCACGGCCACAGGCCGTACCATTTCCGCGACCAGGCCAGCGAGACCTTCGTGGAGCGCCATGCGTAGCGTGCCAATGCACTGCGGACGCAATCCGAGGGTCGCCGCAAGCACCAGGTTCGCCCGGTCGGGCTCCAGCAGATACGCCGAACAGACATCGGTGTGAAAATGTCCGGCAATCAACGCCACCACATTCATCAGGGTCTCGACCGGCTTGCCACTCTCGTGCACGAGGTTGGCAATCTCATCCCGGGTCAAGACGTAGCCGTCATCCGTCGCCTGAGTATTCGGGTTCATGTCAATGGTGTTGTCTGGATCGATGCTGGAGTTGGGGACAGGCATCGCGCATCTCTCGCTGGACGGCAAGCGGCCAGAATTACAATTTGGCAAACTTTAGGTGTCCAGATGCGCGAAGTCCAATTGAAAATATCTATCTTGATCATTCGATTGGGGCGAGTGCGAATTGGCCTATCACTGTTGCTGTTGTTGCTCGTGTTCAGAGCGCAGGTTTGTGGGCGTAAATACCGGCCGCGACCGGATGATCATGCTGGGCGCCATTTCGGCCGGCGCTGGCGCATTGGCTGGACTAACCATCACCGCTACGCTCAATTCGCTATGGGCCCCCCCTTTGTAGACACCGCGGGTGGGCGGAACGTCGGCGTAATCACGGCCGAGAGCTACCTTAACATGGCGACCCTCTCCAAGACAGTCATTGGTGGGGTCAAATGCGATCCATCCCGCTCCCGGCACCAGAGCTTCCACCCACGCGTGCGAAGCTCCTTCCGCGGAGCGGTCTTTGTCGTGCTCCCTGCGATACAGATACCCGCTGACGTAGCGGCAAGGAATGCGGAGTTGGCGACCGAGCGCGATCATGATGTGGGCAAAGTCCTGGCAGACTCCCTGGCGGCTTTGCAAAGCTTCGTCGATCGGGGAATCCACTTTGGTGCTGTTGGGTACGTAGTTGAAAGTCTGGTAGATGGCTTGATTCAATTCCAGTAAAAGCTCCAATGGGGTTTCCCGGCGCGTGCAGTTGAGTTCCTTTGCAAGAACTTGCAAGCTTTCGCTGGACTGCGCAAACTGGCTGGGCAACAGCATTTCCCAGTGGTCTTCGGCGTCGATCAAGGCATCCAAGTCCGCCCAGCTTCCGGTGTCAGCGGCACGAGGAGCAGGTTCGGGATCGACCTCCACCAGCGCCTGGGAAGTGACTTTGATCTGAGTGTGACTTTCCGCGATGTTGAAATGGTGAACCGTGTTCCCCATGAAATCGATGTATTCCATAATGTTCGCTGAGGGATCGACATCCAGATGAAACTTGAGGCAGCGCTGGCGCGCGTCGCTCCGCGGCTGCAAGCGCAGTTCCATGACGCTTTCGCGCACGGCTGGTTCGTAGTGGAAAGTGGTAACGTGCCGCACCGCGTAAATCAAGGAAGTCCTTTCTCCCTCTCCGGAAAACAAAAAGGTAGCATTCACGAAAGCATGGCCGATTCCACGGGATAATCAAAATAGATGTGATGGATGGCGGTGTGAGCCTGTGCGCATTGGGAGCGGATATTGACGACATACGCGAGCGCCCCGTCCGCCAGAATCTCATCAATCTGACTAAAGCTCAGGGCTGCGCGTAACCGCCCGGCCAGGCGAACTGGCTGGTCCGCTTTGCGTTCGGTTAACTCACCGATGGCTCGAAGTGCGGCATGTACCATCTCGACAGAGAACCGCACCGCATGGGGAAACTCCGGGTTCAGCAGCAAGAACTCGGCCACACGCAGCGGTCTGAGCTCCGCCGTGTACGTCTTGCAATAAGCCTCAAACGCGGCACAGGACTTCAGCAGACCTACCCATTCCAGATATTCTTCATTCTCGGCCGCATGATCCAAGGGATTGGGCAGACGGTTGAAATAACTTCCGATCAGTGTGGCGACAGCATCCGTGCGCTCCACATATCGTCCGAGCTGGATGTAGTGCCAACCCTCGCCGTGACTCATCGTCGAGTCGGTAACCCCCTGGAACAAGTGCGCTCCCTCCTGCACTGCGCGGAAGAATAGATGCGAGTGCCGTAACCAAGCATCGCTGGGAGCGGTGCTGTTGATCTGTAGATAGAGGCGATTGAGCTGCTCCCACATCTCCGAACTGCATTGCTCGCGTACCTGCCGCAAGTTCTCCCGGGCCGCCGCCACGCAGGACATGATCGAAGATGGATTGGTGCGGTCGAATGTCAGGGCACGCGTGAGGGCGGGGGCATCCATCTTGTCGATTTCTTTACTTGGAACGCGCGAGCCCTCGACCATGCGCCGCCACCGCTCGGATCCCGCTTCCGGAGACTGATCCAGTCGAAGCTGCAAGTCCACATCAATCCACCGCGCCATATTCTCCGCGCGTTCCAGATAGCGGCTCATCCAGTAGAGACTGTCCGCGACTCGCGAAAGCATGGTGGTTGCGCCCGGTTGTTTCATGCACGTAGCCTCATGCTCGCAACACCCAAGTGTCCTTGCTGCCCCCGCCCTGCGAGGAATTGACCACGAGCGATCCGCGGCGCAACGCCACGCGCGTAAGTCCTCCGGGAACCAGCGTGACGTTCTCCCCATAGAGAATGTAGGGGCGTAGATCCACGTGGCGCGCCTGCACTTCACCGTCCAGGAAGCACGGTGCTCGTGACAAGCTGAGGGTAGGCTGCGCGATGTAGTTGCGGGGATCCGCCTGAATCCGCTGGCGAAATTCTTCCCGCTCCGGAGCCGTACTCTGCGGCCCGATCAACATGCCGTAGCCGCCCGACTCGCCGACGGCTTTGACGACCAGTTCATCCAAATGCTCGAGAACATATTTCCGTTGCGATTCGTCCGTGAGCAAATAAGTGTGGACGTTTGCGAGAATGGGTTCTTCGCTAAGGTAGTACTTGATGATGGCGGGGACGTACGCGTACATAGCTTTGTCGTCCGCCGCGCCCGTTCCGATGGCATTGGCGAGGGTGACGTTGCCCGCGCGATAGGCATTGAAAAGTCCGGGTACACCTAAACTGGAGTTCCGGCGGAAACACAGCGGATCGAGAAAGTCGTCATCCACACGCCGGTAGATGACATCCACGCGCCGCAATCCTGCGGTCGTCCGCATGTAAACCACATTGTTGTGCACCAGTAAATCGCGCCCCTCGACCAGCTCAATACCCATCTGTTGAGCGAGAAATGTGTGTTCAAAATATGCCGAGTTGAATACGCCCGGCGTAAGCAGGACAACCGTCGGTTCGTGCCGGCTCGAACAATTCGCTGGCAACAACGCACGCAACGTGGACAACAGGGACTGGGAGTAGTGGTCGATCGGGCATACGCCGTAGTCCCGAAACAGCGTGGGGAAAACCCGCTTCAAAACTTTCCGGTTCGCCAGCATGTAGGAGACACCGCTGGGAACCCGCAAATTGTCTTCCAGCACGGCAAAGCTGCCGTCGGGTAAGCGCACCAAGTCCGTGCCGCAGACATTGACATAAATTCCGCGCGGCACGCTCAGGTCGCGCATCTCGCGGCGGAAGTGGCGGCAACTATAGACCAGTTCCCTCGGCACAATTCCGTCGGCCAAGATTCTGCCTTGATGATAGATATCACCCAGGAAAAGATTGAGTGCCGTAATCCGCTGCGTCAGCCCGCGTTCTACTTTGCGCCATTCGTCTGCTGGAATCGTGCGAGGAAGCAAGTCGTTGGGGAAAACGCGCTCCGTCCCTTGCTCGTTGCCGTACACAGTGAATGTAATGCCCTGATGCAAGAAGGATAGGTCGGCAGCCTGCTGACTTTTACGCAATTCTTCTGGAGGCAATTCGAGAAGGGTCCGAAAAAGGGCTTGGTAGTGCGGCCGAGGCAGGCCCGGAGCCTCGAACATCTCGTCGTAGGCGGCATCGAACTGGTAGTTGCGGAATGGAGGGCGGAATAAGGACTGCACAGAGTCCGGTACAGCCGGCATCTGGTGCAGAAGACCGCGCGGTCTGGGACGACTGGATGGCACCTTAGGACTTTAGGCGTGGGTCTGGGCTAAGTCCAATTGAAATTCTTTATGGCGCGCATTGGGCATCTCAGTGGGCAGCTAAGTAGTCTGCTGCGAAGGGCTTGCGGAAAACTGTCCACTCGGCGCGGTCAGTCCGCCCCAAGGAGAAAGCGCGGATATCAGTTCTTCGGATTTTTCTGCTGATCGGTTAGAGCACGTATAGCTTCCTCTAGGGTGGCATCGCGATGATTGCGGAAATCCCCGAGGGTAATGGGTACGGTTATATCGGGAGTGACACCCGTGTTTTCGAGTTTGCGTCCTTGACCGGTCACCAGCATGAACTCACTGACGTCAACTTCTGCGTCGCTATCCACTTTGTGCGGTTCCGTTCCGAGAACACAGCCGCAGGAGGGAAGTCCGATGATGGTGGCACGTCCGATTTCCTGCATTGCACCGGAGAATAGTTCGGCACCACTGCCGGAGGCCTGGTTAATGAGGATGGCAATGGGTCCGGCATACAGTTGGCTGCCGGGGTGGCCCGCGTACACTTCGGGGGCTACCCCTCCCAAACGAAGAAGGAATGAGGGGTTCTTGCCCCCGCGCGCGGTGATGCGAGAAACAAGTGTTTTCTGAGCCAGGAAATTGTCCATGATGTCTTGCATAGCGCTGACTTCGCCGCCGGGATTGCCACGAACATCGATGATGATGCCTGGCGCAGTGCGAATGGTTTCGAGCTTCTGCCTAAAATCTTTAGCGACGGCTTTGCTGAACATGGGGAACTTGATGTAACCGAAGCTAGAAGGGAGAATGCGGGCTTCGACGGGAGGAATGGCGCTGATCACCTGGCGGGTGAGGTTCACTTCGAAAACCTCTCCGTTGGCTCGGCTGAGACCTATTCTGAGAACAGACCCTGGTTCTCCACGAACGATGGAACGGTAGGCGAGAAATTGAGAAGCGCGCTCGGAGGACGATGGGCCGACCTCCTCACGAGCCTCGAACAGTTTTTTCTCGATAGGCATTCCATCGATGGAGGTGACGATCATGCCCGGTTCAACGCCCCTGCGGAAGGCTTCTGAATCGGGCGCTACGCTGGAGACGGCAGGGTGGCCTTCGATTTCCGCAAGTGCAAGGCCGACGGTGGTGGTCTGCTTGTGCTTCGTGAGATCGCGTTCAGAGGGAGAGCGAAAGCGGGTGTGGGCATCATGGAGCTCTCCTGCCATTTCTTTGAGGACGATGTAAAGCTCGGTGTCGGTTTTGGCCGCGTCGACGCGGGGACGATAGCGTTCGCGAACGGCGTTCCAATCTACGCCATTAAAAGCAGGGTCGTAATATTTTTCGTTGATCAGAGTCCAGACTTGATCGAAGAGCTTGGCGTGGTCGGCAGCGGCGAGTGGCGACGCGAAGGAAATAAGGACAAGGACTGGAACGAGGCATCGTTGCATGTAAGAGTTTTCTCGGAATGTTGGAATAAATATCTGGCTTTTCACATGATACGGCTCAGGAGCCGTAAGAGTTCTCGGGATCCACTTACATTTCTGGCCGTATATTCGCGCTCCCTTCCGGCCTCGTTTTCAAGGTCCCCAAGAGCTCAAATTGAGACAATGTTGTCTCGACTCCTTGGAATCTCGGGAAGCGGCGTTTTCCATCTGCACACCAAACTGATCCAGACCCGGAAAGAAGCCGAGCTTTAGCAATAACTTACGGACGCAGGTAACGACCGTAACCCAGAGGGGGGTGTGGCCTTGCACCTGCCATGTTAGGTTTAGGACAAAGTACTTAGAGGCGTTTTGACTACGATTGCAAGGCTCGGGCTATGTTCACTTGGCAGACCACAATACTGCTGATGCCGGCGTTTCTGCTGGTGCTCTACTCCTATTCTCTGCGCACGAGGCAGTTGAAGTGGGAGAAGAAGCACACACAGGAACTCGGCGATGTGCATATGCGGATGGTGGAAGCGCTTGCGCTCACCATTGAAGCCAAAGACCAGACCACCCATGACCACCTGCAGCGAGTGCGGATTTTCTGCGTCGAGGTTGGTAAAGAATTGAAACTAAGCAGCTCGGAGATGCAAGCGCTCTCCGTTGCGTCGCTTCTGCACGACATCGGGAAGCTGGCGGTTCCTGAATACATTATTTCAAAGCCCGGGAAACTGTCTCTGGAAGAGTTCGAGAAAGTAAAGATTCACCCCACCGTTGGTGGAGAAATTTTAGACCGGGTGGGGTTTCCGTATCCCGTATCACCGATTGTGCGGGCTCACCATGAGAAGTGGGATGGGACAGGATATCCACGGGGATTGCGGGGGACTGAGATTCCGATTGGCGCCCGCATTTTGTCCGCCGTGGACTATGTGGACGCTCTGGCCTCGGATCGGCAATACCGTCGTGGAATGGCGGTGAATGAGGTCCTGGAAAAGCTCCAGGAGCAATCGGAGAAGTCATTTGATCCCACTGTAGTTGCAGTATTGCGCCGGAGGTTCCACGAGTTGGAAGGCATGGTGCGCCGCAAGGCTTTGGAACCCCAGCCCAAGGAAGCACCTGCCGAGGTCACTAAGGGTGGCCAGGAACCGGCGGCCGGGCTGGCCCTATGGGACGCTCCTGCGGCGACCCGTCAGGAAATCGCCGTGCTCGACCTGATTTCTGCAGCGCGACAAGAAGCGCAAGCGCTGTTTGATTTGACCCGCGACTTGGGGGCTTCTCTCAGCTTGAGCGAGACGCTCTCCGTCCTTTCCGTGAAGCTCAAGAATCTGATTCCGCACGACGCGATGGCTGTCTACATTCTTCGCGGAGAGAAGCTGATTCCCGAATACGTGAATGGAGAAGATTTTCGGTCGCTGGCGTCGTTGCAGATCCCGCTGGGCGAAGGACTGTGCGGGTGGGTGGCGCAAAATCAGAAGGTGATCGTGAATGGAAACCCGACTGTGGAGCCGGGCGAAGCCGACAATCCGATGAAGTCAACCAAGTTGAAGTCGGCGCTCGCGGCTCCTTTGCTGGGATTGAAGGGTGTTGTGGGAGTATTGGCGCTCTACCGGTTGGAGGCAGCGACATTCACCTCCGAGAATCTGCGCGTGCTGCTGGCCGTGACTTCCAAGATGGGGCTGGCGGTGGAAAACGCGCTCAAGTATCAGCAAGCCGAAAGCTCCTCTACCGTCGATTACCTGACGGGGCTGCCGAATGCGCGCTCGCTCTTTTTGCAATTGGATCGCGAACTGGCGCGCTGCGAACGCGACAACAGCAGGCTCACGGTGATGGTGTGCGACCTGAAGGGCTTCAAACAGATCAATGAACGTTTCGGCTCGGAGCAGGGGAACCGCGTGCTGCGGGCTTTTGCGGAGAAATTGCAAGCCACCTCCCGCAAGTACGATCACGTGGCGCGCATGAGTGGGGACGAATTTGTGGTCATTGCTCCGGAAATGCCGGAAGAGGCGACGAAGACACGCACCAGCCAGTTGCGCGACATGGCTCAACAGGTCGGGATCGATGTGACTGGCGAAGACGTTCTCGCCCTCAACATTGGGTATGCGACGTATCCGGATGATGCAGCGGATGCGGAGACCCTGCTCGAAAAAGCCGATCGGAAGATGTATGCGGAGAAAGACAAGCAGTCGTCCGGAATCAAGGAAATGCGCCGGGCGCAGCGAGCCAGGTGCTGCCTGCCAGCGGAATTGCAGATCGACGGCAGCGATACCCCGGTGATTGGGACGGTCGTGAATGTGAGCACCGGAGGATGTTTTGTGGAATCGGGCGCCTTCGTTGGGATGGGCACGCAAGTCCGGTTGACGGTATGGGAAGGCCAGAACGTGACGGTACAGGGCAAAGTAGCGCGGTCACGCCCGGGCGCAGGCTTCGCTATCGAGTTCGCGGATATGACGAAGGAGAGCCGGGAGCAAATTCGGCAACTAGTGCAAACGGTGCAAGCTCGCGCGGCCGAATACGGCGCGGAGAAAAAGTATCTGTCCGTGGCGAAGTTCTAACCGCAGCCTCGGCAATCATTCGCGATAATTTCATCAGACGATCATCAAAAGACAAATCGTTGGCATAGGTTCTGATTCACTCATTTTTGGATTGTCATTCCGAAGCGGCTTTAGCCCTGAGGAATCTGCTTTTCTATGCCCAATACGAAATTCCCCACGTAGGCAGTTCTCGGAAGGGCGTGGGGCTTTCGTCTATAGCGGAAGAGACGAAGCACCATTTTGAAATCTCGCTTACGAGGAGCAGATTTCTCAGGGCTGGAAGCCCTTCGAAATGACAGGCTTTCGAGGGTGACGAGCGTTCCGGCAAGAGCCAAGGTTGGGCCATGATTCACCCGAGCGAATCCCTAGGATTTCAGCTTCCACAAAATTTGGCGCAGCATTCCCAGCCAGAGGTCGGCGTCTGAGTTGTGGAGGTTCATGCGGAAGACCAAGCGGCGTACTTTTTCTTCGATGTTGGCGTCGGCATTGGACCTGACGTAGCCACTGCTTTGCAAGGCCTCGAATAAACTTGCCGTGATGCGTTCAACATCGTCTGCGGTGGCAGGTTTGGGACTCTGCTCTTTTCGCGTTGGGTTCCGGGATGCCCGTGTCGCCCGGCCGTCGCGGATCAACTCGTACAGAGAGACGGCAACCGCCTGACCGAGGTTCATGGAGATCTGGTCTCCATAGGCCGGGATGCGCATCAGCCAATGACAGTAACTGAGGTCGGCGTTGGAGAGGCCGACCTTTTCCGAACCAAACAGCAGAGCTACGCGGCTTGACCCCATTTGTTTACGGATGAGACGCGCACCGTATTCCAGGCGCCAGAGCGGGTGCTGCACTTCGCGATGGCGCACCGCCGTAGTCCCCACGATCAGGGTGCAGTCCGCCACAGCCTCGGCCACGGTGCCGTATTCCACAGCGTTCGTGAGCACTTCAGAAGCGCCTACTGCCGAGCGAGCGTTGCGAAAGGCAACGTCGTAAGGGTTGACTACGCGTAAGCTGGAGAATCCAAAATTGCTCATGGCACGAGCAGCAGCCCCTAGATTGAGCGGGTTATGGGGCGTCACCAGCACGACGCAAAGATGGTCGAGTTTGGCCTGAGGGGGCAAGAATGAACTTTCTCCAGAATGTTCATTCTAAAGCAAATACTGCTCCAAAAACGGATGGGGGACCCTGAATCTAGACGGAAAGCTGCATCCTTCGAGGATCTCCCGGGGAACTTCCTGCACAAAAATATGGCTCTTTTTCCACAGCTATGCTACGATTTTAGTGCGTTAGATTTTAGTGGTTCGTTGCAAGTTCGTGTCTACCCTGCAGTACAGAGTGACCCTGCCTGCACCAATCCAGCAAGACCGATCCAGCGCATAATCTGAAGAAACACCGAGGTTTACAAGCACCAACATGGAACAAGGAACAGTGAAGTGGTTCAACGATGCGAAGGGCTACGGCTTCATCAGCCGTCAGAACGGCGAAGATGTTTTCGTGCATTTTTCGGCAATCCAGTCCAACGGATTCCGCAGCTTGCAAGAAGGTCAACAAGTGCAGTTCGACGTGGTGAAAGGCCCGAAGGGCTGGCAGGCAGAGAACGTCCGGGTACTGTAGGCAGAACCAGGATTTTCTAGAAGATAAAGAGCGGCTCAGGCCGCTCTTTTCTTTTATGGAACGGCAATCCCCGTGTGAAATGCCAGTGTGAAATGAAAAGACCTCGTGGCCGCTCGCTACTCTGTGAGGTACCTGATCTTGGAATTCCTCGTATTCTAGGGTAGCCTTATTTGCTTTCCAGGAGCCCCCGTGACCGACCCGCAACCGCAGTTGGAAGTATCCCCCGATTCAGCGCCCCAACCCCAATCTTTGCTCGTAAGTCCAGAACCTCACTGGTTTTCCACATTGTTTTTCGGCCCAGAAGGGCTGCGTTCGGGCTGGGGGTTAGCCCTGTATCTTGTCTTATTTCGGCTGCTGATCATGGGAGCACAGGTTTTGCTGCGGCCTGCGATGCATCGCCTGACGGGAACATTATGGAAGGATCTGGCACAGTATCTGGCTATCACAACATGCGTGATATTGCCCGCCGTTGTGATGAGCCGGATTGAGAAGCGGCCATTCGGCTTATACGGTTTGCCCGCGAGAGGCGCCTTCGGAAAAGGATTCCTGTGGGGCGTGGTATGGGGATTTGCGGCGCTTAGCCTATTATTAGTGACGCTCCGCGGATTCCACGCATTTTACTTTGGCGCTGCCGGCCTGCACGGGGAACGTGCGCTCAAGTTTGCCTTGTTTTGGGGAATATACTTTCTGCTGGTAGGGTTCGTTGAAGAATTCCTTCTGCGCGGGTACACGCTGTTCACGTTGAGTCGCGGAATTACGTTCTGGCCAGCAGCATTTGTGCTGTCTACCCTCTTTGGTGCCGGACATTTGCAAAACCCGGGAGAAAACTGGAGAGGGGTGCTGGCAGCCGGTCTGATCGGATTGTTTTTTTGTTTCACAGTACAACGCACCGGAAATTTATGGTTTGCCGTAGGGCTGCATGCGTCCTGGGACTGGGCGGAAAGCTATTTTTATGGCGTGCCGGATAGCGGAACTATGGTTCAGGGACATTATCTGACCCCTTCGTTCCAGGGCCCGGCGTGGCTGACCGGGGGCAGCGTGGGCCCCGAGGGGAGTGTCCTGGTATTTGTGGTGATTGCGATCTTGTTTGTTGCGTTTCATGTCACTCATCCGGCGAGGCTGGCGGCACAGACTGAGACAGATTCCGTGCTGCGCCCGAAGCCGGAAACTACGTAGCGGCGGGCGCCTCGCCTACACGAGCGCCTTACATGCTCACCATGAATAGTGCACCGTGTAGGTGATGACCTGCTCGCCGTCCGGCGCGACGGTTACTGGAAACTCGATGGTCTGCGCGTCCTTCTTCTTCCAGTCGTGCGAATTCTCGGTAAGCTTCCAGTTGGTCCAGCGATAGAGGTGTTCAACCACGCGCACGTTCACAGACTCCTTCTTGTGGTTGCGCACGCGGATTTCAAAGCTCTCGTCCAGCCAGTTGTGGTTGGAATCGACATGAATGCTGGTGCGCTTGCGTTCGCCCTTCAGATCGAAGGAGTTGCCGGTAAAGACGCGAATGGTTTCATCTTTCGGCGTGTGGTCAATGGTATTCTCGCCCACGAATTCAAGATGGCCGTCAGTGTCCCGGCGGTAGAAGCGCAGACGTCCCTTGGGCAGCGCGATGCCGAGATGGTTAGCTTCGGAATTCTTGAACTCCTGCATCACCCAAATCTTAGGATTGGATTGGGTGCCGTAGTTCTGATCGTTGCGGGCTTGCTCGGGAGAGTAGTAGCCGTACTGTGCGATCTGCGCGCCATCATAGACGTAGAGACGCTGAGACTGGATGCTGGTGGAACGCACAAACTCGATCTGTTTCGTTTCCTGATCGCGGAGCGTGGCTGGCCGCTCCAGTGTGTAGAGATGGAACTCGTCGAAGGATTTTTCGCGGACGACGGGAGCCATGGCCTCGGCTTCCATGTTCGCCGACTTGGCCATGTCGTACATGCGTCCCCGGACACTGCCCTGTTCGATCTTGTTGACGTCGCCAGCGAGCAACTTGATGCGGGCGTTCTCGAAAGTCTTTCCGCTCTGATTCTGCATAGTGATCCAGCCGACCATATCGAGCAAGTCGAACTGGCCCTTCTTCAGTCCGTCTTTTGGCGGGCCATCAGAAACGACAAGATTGTAGTCGGCTTGCCAGTTCATGCCGCCGCTGACGTAGGAAATTTCGGCGTCGGATTTGCCTGCGGAATTGGTTTCCAGCAGCCAGCTCAGCGTCGGTTTGAGAATGGAGTCGGCGGTGAGCGCGGGAAATAGCGGCTGACCGGGGAGTCCGAAGCGCAGAATGCCGTCGACTTCAATGATGGGTTGACCCGCGCCTGGCTGCGGGTAGCCGCTGGCGTATGCGGAAGTAGGGACATAACCGCTGCGAATGACCTTGCCCCTGATGGTTTCAGGTTTGCCGGTGAAGTTCACGAGGAAGTCGAGCGTCTTGCCTTCGTAAAGCGAAAGCAATAGCTCCTGCGAAATGGGATCGTTGCGGTAGCTCTGCTCAAGAATCTGTAACGGGCGTCCGCTGAGGTCGCGGAGAATGACCGAGTCTGGTTCAAGATGCGAGGTCATGCCCGCAAATTCGATGCGATTCACGCCGGAATGAAGATCGAGCGGCAGCTTCTCACGCGCCACGAAGAAGTTCTGGTTGTAGATCGTGAGCGCGGATTCCGAGCCCTGGACGGTGACTTTTTGTGATTCCTGGGCCAGGGCGGTCGTACAGATGACGAATAAGAAACAAAGTCTTTGAAAAATCGTTGGCATACGTTGTCCCCTTCATTTTGGCGGTGGGGAATGATACATCCGCTCTAGAGGAAGAACGGGATAAAAGCGGTTTCTTGCAAAGATTTACGGGGTTACTGTGGTGCCGGGAGGTAACTGGTTGGGCAGGCCGGATCTCAGTCTGGCCTGCCCTGAACGCTCAGGCTTTGAGCTGCGATTTCCAGCCAAAGAAAATGCGAGCAGCCCAACGTAAAAGCTTCCAACCGACCGCGGTGAAAGCGGCTAGAGTAACCAGCCACAGCAAAATCACAGGAATGTGTACGATCACTTCAAACATAGTGGCGCCGTAGTCGCCGAGAGAATCTACGGCTTCACGCAAGGAGAGCTTGGCGCGGTAGAGAGGCCGCCAGTGCAAACCAAAGACCTGCACGTCGGCGTCGGCATGAAGGTCGACGCTGATGGAGACCGTTTCCACTCGCTTTGCCAGAGCTGCGAATTCAGCTTGCTGTTGTTCGATCTGTCCGCGGATTTCGCTGAGCTTGTCCGTAACAGTAACCGTGTCTTCGACTGATTTCGCCCGTTTGAGAATTTGCAAATACTGCTGTTCGGCGGCGCGCTGATTTCTAAGCCCTGCCTCGGTATCAACCCATTGCTTGGTCACGTCTTCCACTTCGGTCTTTTCACTTTCGATACGAAGTGCGAGCTTGCGAATCTCGGCCTTGGCTTCTTCAGCGTGTTTGACCGGGATGCGAATGGTGATTGAGGAGCTGCTATCTGCGCCACTGACCTGAGAAGTGACCAGATACCCACCAAAGCGTTCGGCAAGGAGATTGATCTTTCCAGCCGCATCCGAGGGCGAAGCAACGATTAGATCGAAGCTGGAGCTGTGAGCGATTTTGCGTTCAGCGACAGCACCGGCAACAACATCGCTGTATGAGGCTACGAGCGGCTCGGCATCGAGGTTCGCCTCAAAATTCTTTTGCCGCGAGGTTGCCTTCTCCGCCGCATACTTGCTCATGGCATATCGAGGAGCAGTTGCGGTTACAGCCGCAAGAACTGCGGCCGCGCCTAAAACGAAACCAACGATAACCCCTTTTCGGTTTTCAAACCATGCGAGGATCACGACATCCTCCTTCAACCTTCTCCTGGGAAGAACGGGGTGGAATTGGCTTCTTGCATAAGTATTTGCGGGTTAGGGAGACGCTCGCTGACAGCCGGAAGGTTGTCGGAGGTACCTTGCCGTTTGAGCGTTCCTTGGCTGTGTGCTAGCATCGGGGGCTTTGCAGGCCTTTCGGCAGGCAGGCCCTGCGATTTCGTTCTGTTCGATTGTCCTCGTCGACGATCGAACGTAGAAGGAGAGCCCTGTGAAAGTGTACGAAAGCGCGAACCTCAGAAACCTGGCCGTCGTCGGCCATGGGCACGCTGGAAAGACCTCCCTCGTATCCGCCATGTTGTACACAGCCGGCGCCTCGCCGCGTCTGGGACGCGTGGATGATGGCAGCGCAATAACCGACCACGACGAAGAAGAGATTGCGCGCAAGATGTCTCTGTCGTGCGGGGCGGCGTTTGCCGAGTGGGGCAAAACGAAGATCAATCTGCTGGATACGCCGGGCTTCAGCATGTTTGTGCACGAAGCCAAGATGGTCCTGCCTGTGGTGGAGGCGGCGCTGGTGGTGGTGGATGGCGTGGCCGGTGTGGAAGTCGTTACGGAGCGCGTTTGGGCTTACTGCGAGGAGATCAACCTGCCGCGCGTGATTGTAGCCAGCCGTATGGATCGCGAGCGCGCCGATCCTGAACGCGTGGTGGAGACGCTGACGAAAGCATTTGGGCGCGCGGTGACGCCGCTGCAACTCGTGATTGGGAAGGAAAAGAATTTCAAGGGCGTGGTGGATCTGGTGCGCATGAAGGCGTTCTTGTATGACCTTGGCGGCAATGGAAAGGGGAAAGAGACGGAGATTCCGGACGACTTGAAGGCCGCCGCGCAGGAAGCGCATGAGCGGCTCGTGGAGTTAGTGGCCGAGGGTAAAGACGAGCTGATGGAAGAGTTCTTCGAGAAAGGGACAATTCCAGAAGAGGATCTAATTCCGGCACTGCATGTGGCGATCCGAGAAGACCGGCTCTTTCCTGTGCTATTTGCCTCGGGTCTGGGGAATGTAGCCGCCGACGAGGTGATGGACTTTATCGTGGACTACGTTCCCGCTCCAGTGGAGCGGGAGACGGTGCTGGGGGATCCGGGGAGCAATGGAGCGCCTCCAGCGAGGAAAGTTTCCGATGCGGAACCAGCGTCGCTGTATGTGTTCAAGACGGTGTCCGATCCGTTTTCGGGGCGGATCTCGTATTTCCGGGTATTTTCCGGAATGTTGAAGAATGATGCGACCGTGCAGAACTTCGAGCGCAATTCGCAAGAGAAGTTTGCGCACCTTTCGGTGATGCAGGGAAAAACTGCGGTTCCCGTCAACGAATTGCATGCCGGAGACATTGGCGCAGTGGCCAAGCTGCGAGACACTTTGACGGGCGACAGTCTGGGGGATAAGGCGTCGCCGATCCGCTATCCGCACATCAAGCTGCCGGAGCCGGCGATTACGTTCGCCGTTGAGCCCAAGAGCCGGGCCGACGAGGACAAACTGAGCAGCGGGCTGCACAAGCTAATGGAAGAAGATGCCATGCTGCGCTTCTTCCGCGATCCACAAACCAACGAATTCCTGATTGCGGGCACAGGTCAGCAACACATTGAAGTGGCGGTGGCGCGGCTGAAGAAACGTTACCACGCGGAAGTGGTCTTGAAGGCACCTAAAGTTCCGTATCGAGAAACCATTCGTGGCAAAGCCGACGTGCAGGGACGGCACAAAAAACAATCCGGCGGGCACGGACAATATGGGGATTGCAAGATCAAGATGGAGCCGCTGCCTCGCGGCGGACAATTTGAATTCGTCAATGCGATCTTCGGCGGTGCGATTCCCCGGAACTACATCCCCGCAGTAGAGAAGGGCATTCGCGATACAGCGGCGCGCGGATATTTAGCAGGATTCCCGGTCGTGGATTTCCGGGTGACGCTGTACGACGGGTCGTATCACGATGTGGATTCGAACGACTTGTCGTTCCAAGTGGCGGGACGAATCGCGTTCCGCAAAGCCATGGAAGTGGCGAAGCCTACCCTGCTCGAGCCCATCATGGCGGTGGCGATCACCGCGCCGGATGAGTTTGCCGGCGGCATCATGGGAGACCTGAATTCACGGCGGGGTCGCATCCAGGGCATGGACAACAAAGGCGGCAACACGATCGTGAGGGCCGAGGTGCCGATGGCGGAAATGCTGACGTATGGCGTCGATTTGACCGCGATGACGCAAGGCCGCGGCGTCTTCAATATGGAGATGAACCACTACGATATTGTACCCGCGCAATTGCAGGAGAAGATTGTGGAGAAGGCCCGAGCGACGCGCGGAGACGTGAAGGAAGAAGAGGAGTAGGCTGGTCGCTATCGGCTCGAGCGGGGATCGGATTGATGTGGATAGGTGCGATGACGGCGGAGCTTGTTCTTCTTGCTCTCGGAATTTCGGCGGCTGACCCTCAACGCCCGTTGGCCGTGGATCACGCTACGATTTGCGGGCCGGACCTTGCCGTGTTACAGGAAGCGTTCGCGCAAGTGGGCCTCCAAACGCATTATGGCGGTCCTCACGCGCAGGGTGGAACGCACATGGCTGTCATCGGCTTTGAGAACGGCTCGTACCTCGAGTTAGTCGCTCCAGTCAAGGCCGGGTCCGTTACGGAGTCGGGGTGGTCGAAGCTGATGCTGGCGAATGCTGGCGCTTGTGCTTGGGCGGTTCGAACCAAGGATATCCAGAAAGATGTTGATGCGCTAAAAGGCGCGGGATTCCCAGTGGATGGGCCGATCCCGGGCGGCCGCAAAAGGCCTGATGGAAAAGTATTGGAATGGCAAACGGCGGCGGTTGGGACGGCGCAAGCCGGAGCGATGTTGCCTTTTATGATTCAGGATCGCACACCACGGGAGTGGCGCGTGCAGCCTTCGGCGAGCACGGCAGCGCTGGGGCTCGATGGCGTTATGGGTGTGGTGTTGGGCGTGAAAGACCTGAACACGGCCGTAGCTTTGTTCCGGAAAGCGTACGGATGGTCCGCTCCTGCGTTCGAAGAGCATCCGGAGTTTGGCGCCAAGCTGGCGTGTTTTGGGGGTACGCCGGTGATCCTTGCGACGCCGCTCCATGCCAATTCCTGGCTTGCGACACGGCTGAATGAGCTGGGTGAAAGCCCTGTGGCGTTCTTGCTGCGAGGAATTGACTTTGACAAGGCAACTTCGAAAGCGACACCTGATCCAGCTCTGTGGTTCGGGATGAAGATCGCCTGGTTTGATGCCGGGAAATTACACGGTGCGCGGGTGGGAGTGATCGCCAGACCGTAGCAGCGCAAGTATGGGTAGTGGTGCCGTTTGGATTTTTCTACAAAGTTGTCATTCCGAAGCGCGGCAGTAGCGCGCGAGGAATCTGCTCTTTTACTGCCAGGAGCAGATTCCTCGCCGATAGACCGGGCTCGGAATGACAAAGCCAGAAGAGTGTATTTACGAAACTGCACCACGACCCAAGTATGCCTTACTTCGCTTCCGGTGGCTGAGCTTTGCCATACTTCTGCACCGGCGTTGCGTTCTCGACGGGTTCCAGTTTTTCCGAAGCGGGTGCAAGCTTCCAACGAGTTGCCTTCTTGACGCAGCTCTGCACTGCCTGTACCTCTTCTTCTTCGGGTGTAAGCGGAAGCGCCTCCAACAGAATTTTCCCGTCCGCGGCGAAACCGAGCACATGGGTATTGAGAGCGCAGTTCGCGTCGAAAAGTTTGCGGGCCATATGATCGAGGTCGGGTTCCTGGAACAGTCCTGTCCGTCCGTCATACAGCAGTACGCTGTGAGTCTCATCCTCAGTCTCGAATTGCCAGCGAGATCGCTCGATGAGTAAGCGGCGGCCATCGGCGGACCAATCCACCAGGCGCAGACCGTTGCCTGCCTCCAGATCAAACGGGGAGTCGAGATAAATTAGCCGGTAGTTGCCACTGCTCTCCCGCAACCAGAGGCGGGATGTGTTGGCACACCGTGGCAGGTTCACGATGGTCTTGTCGGGGGCGATGGCGCGGGACTCTACTTCCACGTAGGCGCGTGATTTGCCGTCTGGCGCAATCAGTACGTCACCGCGCACATTTTTCGTGCCTAGCGGCGGGTCGAGGCAACTGACCATGGAAGTGCTACCTAATGCAGTGTTGCTCGTAGTGGGAGGCTTGGTTGCGGCAGGAGCTTGCGCAAAAAGATTTGCAGTCAGTGCGAGAACGAGGCCAAACCCGTGAATCAGCGAGAAACGCGGCCGCCCGGGCCTGCTCCGGCCATATCGTTTGGGATTGTTGGAAGACACATTTTTGTGCGAAAATTCCACCCGATACTTTGGAGGCTTCCTATGAAACGCTTGTCCCTGGCTCTGTTTGCCGCGTTCGTCCTCTCTCTTTCCAGTTTCGCCGCTGACAAAAAACCTGATCACAAAATGGCGGCCCACAAATCCGAAGGCGGTCCCGACGTTGCCTACATGCAGAAGATCATGGACGCATGGGACACACTGAAAACCGAGAACGTCGCCGGCTTCTATGACCAAGGCCCCGACCACATTTTCTTCGACGAGTCGCCGCTGAAATACAAGGGCTGGCAGGAATATCAGGCAGGTGTGCAGACCCTGCTCAAGAGCGTGAAGACCCTGCGGTTGACCGTGAATGACGACGCCCGTATCCACCGTGAGGGGGATTTTGCCTGGGGATTTGCCACGATCAAGGAAGAAGACACCACCAATAGCGGCAAGCATGAAATGGCAACTCTGCGTTGGACTGTGATTTTCGAGAAAGTCGGCGACAAATGGCTCATCGCCCACGAACATTTTTCTGTTCCCGCGCAGTAGCTTGTCTGAGCTAACTGCGGAATGGCGCTCGCAGTCATCCTTACGAAGAGGCCGCACGAAGAAAGCTCCCTGGGATCGTGAATTGCAGCGAGCCGTGAAGGGGTCATTCATTGCGTTCAGGATAACAGCGTGTTAACAGATTTGCAGATTCCAGCGGAGTTTCCTAGGCGGCCCTGGTGAAGAAGTAAATCGTCATGGTGGTTCCCACCAGGATCACAAACCCGCGCACGAGTTTCGATGGCAGTTTCTGCGCGTAATGGGCACCAAAGTATCCGCCGACCAGGGCACCTGCGATCATGACGGCGCCTTGGGCCCAATAGACCACATGAACCGCAACAAAGGTCAGGACCGCGACGCCATTGATTACGCTGCCCAGCAGGGTCTTCAGCGCATTCATAGCGTGAATATCGGTCATGCCGATGGCGGACAGCATGGCTAGATTCATGATCCCCAATCCGCCGCCGAAATAACCGCCGTAGACCGACACGAGAAACTCAAAGATCGACGCTCCCACAATCGATGAAACGGAAGCGTCGTGCGCCAAACTGGACTTGCGCGGCACAATCCACGGACCGAGCGCAAAGAGCAGCGTCGCCGCCAGCATCAGCCAGGGGATAATATGCAGAAAGGTGCGCGCGGGCGTGTGGAGCAACAGAAATGCCCCGCCCAGGCCTCCGATGACGCTGGTAACGAGCAGCGGAATCATGATCCGCCGCGGAACGTCAAGGCGGTCCCGGTAAGCGCGCGAACTTGCGGACATACCGCACCACAAAGCGACCGTCTGTGTGGCATTGGCGGCGATTGGCGGGACTCCCGTCAATAACAAGGCGGGAAACGCGATAAATCCGCCGCCCCCAGCCACCGAATTCAGTGCGCCGCCGAGCATTCCTGCAAAGAAAAGAAAGATGGCCTGGCCAAGTGTCAAAGTACAGGTGTATCACGACCGCCGGGTAACAGTCAGCCAGGCCCTTGCGCAACAGTTTGGCGTAGAGGGTCGGAGCGAGGAGGGTCAAGCCCCGATCGACCTTTAGAAAGGAGCAATGGGTCGAACCTTCCCGTAGGGCCTTCTGCAAATATTCGAAAGCATGGTCTTTTTCAGTCGCTGTTCTGATTCAGTAACGTAACACTCTTATCTGACGGCAGAGTACTTTACACAATCTTTACCTCCGCGAGACAACCGCCGCGACTCGCCAGATTACATTGATTCCAGTCGTACTGTTCGAGATCGGGAATTGCGGTTCGTTGGAAAGATTCCGTCTAATTTTTTCCGTCCGTAAACCCCGACTGGACATTCGCAGGGACCCTAGTTCGAAAACATAGCGCAACAAACAGCAACTACTTACAAAAAGATAAAGGACATTTCACCATGACTTCGCACAAGTTTCTCAGTTTGTCCCGATGGTCGTCAGTCGCTACTTTAGTGCTGGCGTCCTTAACTCCCAATCTTTCGGTTCAAGCGCAAACTTCAGATAGCGGGGATGCAGCAGTCGCTCCCGTGACCTTCACCCAGCAAACGACGCCCAATCCATTCGTCAGCAACTTTGTGTTCGGAATTTCCGGCGACTCGGACAACGATATTTGGGCTGTGGGTGCATTCGCACAGGCACTGCATTTCGATGGGTCGAAGTGGCGTGCAGTAACCGTGGCGCTTCCCTTCACGGCAGACTTGCGTGGAGTTAGCGTACTTACTCCTACCGACGTCTGGGCCGTGGGAAGTGATTTCAACTCGACTACCCAGCATTTTTCGTCGGTGATTCAACACTTCGATGGTCAGAAGTGGAGCCTCGTTCCCAGCCCGCACTTCGCAACCGGAGATCAACTCTTTGCTGTGAAAGTGATCGCCAGCGGCGACGTTTTCGCGGTTGGCGAATCCCACAGTGACAACCAGAAACCACTCCCACTGGTCGAACACTTCGACGGAATCAGGTGGAGTGTCGTGCCGACCCCCGCACTCAAGAAAGGTCAAACGCTAGCGCTCGGGTCGATCGCTGCCATTTCTCATACGGACGTCTGGGTGACGGGCAACGCATTTGGACAGCCAAGGACGACCATTTTGCATTTTGACGGCCAGAAATTCCAAAATGTGCCGTTTCCCATGCCGCAGGCAGCCCTGGGAGGACTGGCAGCAATTGCCACGAACGATGTCTGGGTCGTGGGTGGCCAGCTCAAGGGCACCGCATTGGCTACTCTGACTGCTCACTGGGACGGCACGGATTGGACGGTGGTGCCCAGCCCGAACCTAACCACAGTGAACGAACTTCGCGCCATAAGCGCCATCTCCAGCATGGATATTTGGGCAGTTGGTTGTACCGCCTGTGGTGCGGATATCGGCGTGAACCAAACCGGTGTGATTGAACACTGGGATGGCAGGCAGTGGACGATCAATCCGTCTCCCCTCATCGGACACGGCGTTTCCCCATTTGGTGTGCTCGGCTTTTCCTCGGGGAGCGTGTATGTAGCCGGAACATCGGTCAGTCCGTTCCAGAAGTTCCAAAACCTCATCTTGCATGCAACTGAAGCGAAGTAAGCGAGAGGCCCGGATCTCGATTGGGGTTTGGGCCACCCGCACCATCGAGAGGCACCTGCGAAAACTATTGCCAGCGACAAAAATACCCATCTTCATCCTGCGACGGAATACCACACTGCGGGAACCATTCGTCCCGGCCTGCTTTCCCGTAAAGTTCAAAATTCCCTAAGCTCGGGCCTGCAACCATTCCGAGGAGATTCCATGCGCGCAACCTGCTTCTTGCTGTCGGGTATCCTGCTTTTTCTCCCCGTACACGGCTTCGCTCAACGGCCTCAAGACCCATGCAAGCTGCCAGAGCAGAAACAGCTCAATTTCTGGGTCGGCGATTGGGATTTAACTTGGCAGGGGAAAGACGCCAGCGAAATCCGGCATGGCTCGAATTCAATCCGGCGCATCCTCGGCGATTGCGTCGTGGAAGAGAACTTTGCCAGCCAGACTCCACCCATCTTGTTAGGGAAAAGCGTCTCGCTCTTTGATACGACATCCGGCAAGTGGAAACAGACCTGGGTTGACAACGAGGGCGGCTATCTCGACTTCACCGGTGACTTCAAGGATGGCCAGATGATGTTTTGGCGCGAATTCACGGATCCCAAGGGTATGAAGATTCAGCAGCGCATGGTGTTCAAAAACATCGCTGCCAACAACTTCGACTGGAGCTGGGAGAGTTCGAATGACAGTGGTAAGGCATGGAAGGTCATCTGGCTGATTCGCTACCAGCGTAAGGTTGCTCGGTAGAGGCGGGGTCGGCTGCGGAAAACCATGTTGGGGACGACCGCCCTCGGCCGTTCCAGTCGGCGGGTTAAAGGGTTTGCTTTCGGCAGCGCTTTAACATGTGGTCCGGCCGAGCTTGGGGCGCGGCTTGGATGGGCCGAGGGCGGCCGTCCCCACGTTGGTTTATGGGATCCAGAGTACCCTGCTATTCTGCTTCCCCATCTCGGTTTGCCCCTTAACCCCTGCGTCGTTTATACTCAAGGTTTGTTTCCCGGCACTTATACGAACTAGGAGCACAAGAGAGTTTCCATGCCTAAGCGCACATTCCAGCCCAACCGGCGTAGCCGGTCCAAGACGCACGGTTTTCGCACGCGGATGAAGACCAAGAGCGGACAGGCGGTTCTTTCGCGCCGGCGTGCCAAGGGACGCAAGCGCGTCTCGGTGTCCGCTGGCTACCGCGATTAACCCGGCCGCCCGCTTACGCAGCCCCAGTTTCAGCGTGAATTCCGTGAGTGTGGTTCCTTCCCGACGAGGCCCTATGCAGAGAGCGGTGCCGAACCCAGCGCCCGATCCTGCGCTGGAGCCCGCGCGGAACGCCACGCAAGGAAATGCGCTCTCGTCAGGAAAGCGGTTTCCTCGGGAATCGCGCCTGTTGCGTCATGCGGATTTTGACCGTGTCTATCGGGAAGGAAAACGGCATTTCTCCACGCATATGACCGTGTTTTATTTGCCACGAACCGAGCCACCCGTCGCCGGCCTTCGCATTGGCCTGACCGTAAGTCGCGCGCTCGGTGGAGCAGTGGACCGCAACCGCTTGCGCCGCCGCATGCGTGAAGCTGTGCGCTTCACGCGGCCAGCGAGCGCGCCGGCCCTTGATGTTGTCTTCAATCCCAAGCGGTCGGTGCTGAAGGCGGAGTTCGAGATTGTGTTGGCGGAAGTTGCCCGGGCCTTCGAGACGGTCGTGCGGAAATCTTCCGGCGCTGGCGGTGAGAAATGAAAGCAGCCGTCATTGCACTTTTGCATGCCTACAAGTGGATTCTTTCGCCGTGGTTGCCGCCGGCTTGCCGTTACGTTCCGACCTGCTCGGAATACGCGGAAGAAGCCATCGAACGATTTGGCGTGTTGCGCGGCGGAGTAATGGCGGCGCGCCGCCTGCTGCGTTGCCACCCATTCGTCAAAGGCGGATACGATCCCGTTGTGCCGGCTTCCTTGGTTCTACTGAACAAAGAAGCAGATTCCTCAGGGCTGAAGCCCTTCGGAATGACAGACCTAAGAATGACAACCTGGGAATGACTAACTCAGGAGTATTTCAGCTAGTTCGCAAGGTAGAGACGTTTTGAACGATTTCCAGAATCCGCAGCAAGAACCCGGTATCGAGCGGCGCCTGCTGCTCGCGTTTGCTCTTACATTTCTCATCATCGTCATTTCCCAGCCATTGATGAAGAAGTACGGGCCAAAGCCGCCCGAACCGGTGCCGGTCACGCAACAAGCATCTTCGCCGCAAGCGACGGCTCCGCAGGCCGTAGCTCCAACCACCCCAGGCGTGAAGTCTCCGGCCGCTGGTGGTGCGCCAGTTCCAGCTCTCGTCGTAAGCAAGCAAGCCAGCACTGAGTCTGAGATCGTCATTGAAAACGATCTCTACAAGATTCGATTCTCCAACCGTGGCGGATTGGTGAAGTCCTGGGTCTTGAAGAATTTCAAAGACGATCAAGGTCACCCACTGGAACTCGTCAACGCCACTGCCGCAGGAAAATACGGTTTCCCTCTCTCTCTTTTCACCTATGACGGCATGCTACAGCAGCGTCTCAATCAGGCGCTGTACGTGACCAGCAGCTCGGGATCCCTGCAAGCCCCAGCCGCGATTACCTTCGAATTTGCGGATCAGGATCTGGTGGTCAGCAAGTCCTTCCATTTCGACCACAGTTATCTGGTGAAAGTGGAGACTTCCGCCCGTTACAAGGGCGTCGATGTACAGGCGTATCCGGCGTGGCCCTCCAGCTTTGGCGACGGAACTGCGATCACCGCCTACGGTTACGGTCAGATCGAGTACCAGAACAGCGACAAGGTTGAACGCTTAGCGCCGAAGAAGATCTCCGGCGGCAACACGACCAATGGGCCGCTCAATTGGGCGGGTACCACTGACCGCTATTTCGCCGCGGTCTTTTTGCCCGAGAACCCCGAGAACGCCGCACTGGTCGCCCTGCACAACAGTCTGGACATACCCAAAGACACTGAGCACCCGAACCCCAACGAAACCGTGAAAGTGGATGTTCTGGGCGCGGCCGTGGGCGACCGCCGCGGGCCGACTGCCGAACAACTCTACGTCGGTCCCAAGTCGCTCGAAGTTGTGGAAAAAATCCCCGTCCCCACGCTCCATGGCGCTGCGCCCGATCTCACCGGATTGGTGAATTTCGGCTTCTTCGAGATCATCGCGAAACCCCTGTTCCTCTGGTTGAAGTGGACGTATCACCACATGGTCCCGAACTGGGGTTGGGCCATTGTCCTGCAGACGTTGATCATCAACCTAGTGCTGTTGCCGCTTCGCCTCACGCAGATGAAGTCGGCGGTCAAGATGCAGAAGATCGCGCCGCAACAGAAGGCGATCCAGGCGAAGTACGAGAAGTACAGCCTGCGCGACCCGCGCAAGGCGGAGATGAATCAGGAGATTGCCGCGCTCTTCAAACGCGAAGGCGTGAATCCGGCCAGCGGATGTCTTCCGCTCCTGATCCAAATGCCGTTCCTCTTTGCTTATTACTCCATGCTGAGCGCGGTGATCGATTTACGCCAAGCGTCCTGGGTGTGGGTGCGTGACCTATCTTCGCCAGATCCGCTGTTCCTATTGCCCATCGTCATCCTTGTGACCATGTTCCTGGTGCAGAGAATGACGCCGCAGGGCGCCATCGATCCGCAGCAGCAGAAGATGATGAATATCTTCATGCCGGTCATGCTGTTTTTTGTCAGCAAGAGCCTGGCGGCGGGGTTATCCCTCTACATGGCGACCGGCAACTTGGTTTCGATTGTGCAGCAAATGGTGATGAACAAAACAAGCCTGGGCCAGGAAATGCGTGAAATGGCGGAGAAACGAGCTCGCAAGAAGAAATAATTGAAACACGCCGGTGTCGGGAGCAAAGCGCTATGCCCATCGTTGACAAAATCGCAGCTGCCAATCAACTGAATGAGTTTCTGAAAGGTGTGGTCCTGCACGGCGGATTCCGCCTCAAGTACCGGATCATCGTCGATCCGCCTGCGGAGGAGAATAGCGATTGGGAACCGCCGGAGATTCTCGTCGAATTCGCCGGCCCGGATAGCGCGTTGCTGCTCGCGCGCGGCGCCGAGCTTCTGCGCTCTCTGGAACTGCTTGCCACAAATGCATTGCGGTTACACTCCGGCGAACACGGGAAGGTGTGCTTCGATTGCGGGCGCCACCGTGCCATGCGCCTTGAGGAATTGCGCACAGCGGCTAATGTGGCTGCGGAAAAAGTCCGGCGTACGGGAGCACCTTACGCATTCGCTCCGATGAACTCGCGCGAGCGGCGCATGGTCCATCTCGCCTTGCGGAACGAAGCCGACCTGCATACGGAAAGCGAAGGAGAAGGCAGAGAACGCCACTTGGTTGTTTATCCGAAAGATCGGGCACCGAGGCACGACAAGGCGGTTTAAAAGAAACTCTGTTTTGGGTGGCGCAGCGTTTCAACGTTGCAAGCAAGCCTTTCTTTGGATCGCCGTTCTGGCGGAGCCTGTAGAATTTCTCGATACGGAGGGTACATGTCCACTCAAGCCATTCTTGCGGAAGTCCCGCTGTTTTCGCGGCTCGATGACCAGGAGCGCGAGGCTCTGACCACTATGCTGCAGCCTCGCATGTTTCGCGCAGGCGAGCGCATTTTTTCCGCCGGCGACCGTGGCGATGCGCTGTACATCATTCGCAGTGGAAAAGTACGCCTGGAGTTGACCACCAATGAGGGCGAGTGCCTGCTACTAGATGAAGTAGACGCGGGCGAAGTCGTCGGCGAAATCTCGTTTTTGGATTCAGGTCCGCGCACGGCCAGCGCTTTTGCGGCGGAAGATTCGGAATTGCTCGAGTTTGAACGCGGGCAATTGCTTACGTTTATTCAGCAGCATCCGCACGCTGCGCTTGATCTCCTCGGTGTGATGGCGAATCGCATGCGCTCCACGGATCAACTGCTGCGAACTCGTGTCTCCCGCAACATTAACGAGGAGGAAGAGGAAAACCTCACCTTTGGAGAACGCCTTGCCGACAGGGTTGCGGCCTTCGGTGGGTCGTGGACCTTCATCATATTTTTTGGTATCACGCTGGCCGCATGGGTTGCTGTCAACAGCACCATGGTCGCAAAGCATCCCTTCGATCCCTATCCCTTCATCTTTCTGAATCTCATCCTCTCCATGCTGGCGGCGATTCAGGCCCCGGTCATCATGATGAGCCAGAACCGCCAAGGTTCCAAGGATAGAATGAAGGCTGACATGGATTACCGCATCGATCTGAAGGGCGAGATGGAAATCGCGCATCTGCACACAAAGGTGGATCAGATTTACGAAATGCTGCAGAGCCGGTTCCCGAGCCTGGAATGTCAGTACATCCGTCAGCAGAAGAGCTAGCGTTCGTGTGGCGCGGGCGCCTCGCCCGCGAAGGGCTCCTGCCAAGAGTCCGTGTCAACAAGACGAAGAATTCGTACGTTCCATTAAGGGAATGTAATTGCCTATAGACGACACTATCGTCGCGATTGCCACACCACCTGGGCGCGGCGGTCTAGGCGTGGTCCGAATCTCCGGCCCGGACGCAATTGTGATCGCCGCTCCGATGCTGCGCCTGAGGCACGATCTCGAACCGGGGCGCGCTGTGTTTGGCGAACTGATTGAGCTGGACCCACCGCAAGTCCGCATCGACGAAGTTGTTGTTACGTATTTTCAAAAGCCCCACTCCTACACCGCGGACGATGTCATTGAAATCTCCGCGCACGGTTCTCCCGTCGTTCTCCGGCACATTGTCGAGCTCGCACTCATGCGCGGAGCACGTCTCGCCGAGCCTGGTGAATTCACCATGCGCGCCTTCCTCAACGGCCGCATTGACCTGGCACAAGCGGAAGCTGTTCGGGATCTCATCGATTCGCAAACCCTCTATCAGGCACAGGTCGCTGCGCGGCAGTTGGGTGGCGGGCTTTCCCGCAGCCTCCAGCCCGCCAAACAAAAGCTAGTGGAGTTGGTTGCTCTACTCGAAGCCGGCATCGACTTTGCGGATGACGATGTGCCCGTGCTTCCCGGCGCAACCATTCACACACATCTCGCGGAAATGCGAGCGCCGCTCGAAACGCTCGCGAGTTCCTTTGCTTACGGCAGAATTGTGCATGAAGGCCTCACGCTCGCGATTGTGGGGCGACCCAATGTTGGGAAATCGAGCCTGTTCAACCGCCTGGCCGAGCGGGACCGCGCGATTGTCACCGCGACACCAGGCACCACCCGCGATCTAGTCAGCGAAAGTGTCGCCATCGGCGGGATTCCGCTGCGTTTGGTCGATACTGCCGGTATTCGCAAAGCCCTCGACGAGGCGGAAACCATTGGCATTCAAAAATCCATGGAAGCTCTCGCCGATGCCGATATGGTTCTCATTGTTCTCGACGCGTCGCAGCCCCTCGCTTCCGAAGACACCGAATTGCTCACGCAAGCTGGGCAGCGCAAAACAATTGTGGTGGACAACAAAGCGGATCTCGCGACTGCGCTCCCGCGTTCTGCAGGCCAATTTGCCGCGCCCGTAATTCGCACCTCCGCCCGCACAGGCGATGGCATCGTCGCGTTGCGCGCGGAAATTCTCCGCCAGATTCAGGGAGATAGTGCAACTCCAACGGAGACCGGCTTTCTCACCAATCTTCGCCACCAACACCTCGTCAAGCAGTCGTTGCAGTCTCTAAGCGCGGCGGCCAGCGCTGTCGACATGCATGTTCCGCACGAGATGGTGCTGCTCGATTTGTATGGGGCGCTGCGCGCACTCGACGAAATTACTGGCGCAACTACAACGGACGATATTCTCAACTTGATCTTTGGCACGTTCTGCATCGGCAAGTAACACGGTACCAATGAGGTAATCCTCCCCAGTGACTTTCGTGCACGTTCGCACTTGGAAAACACGCGCCGCATTGCTACATTGCTCACATGTCACTGGTAGTCAAACTGGAAGATCAGCAGGGCGAGCGCGGCGAGTGGGCTATGTTGCACGGCGTCATTCCCGGTCACGACGAGCGCGATTTTCCCGTGCTGCGTGGCGTCGACCCTTATGGCACAACGATTTTCAATCATCTGCAGATGGCTGCCTTTCTTGAGGAATGGGCACGCGTATGTGACCGCGCCACGGACGAAAATCAGAAGGACGCATGGAATAAAGTGAATGAGATGGCAATCGCTTGCCAGAGCGATCGCGATCTATCGCTGAAATTTGTCGGGAACTAACTAAGCCATTGTCATCCTGAGCGCAGCGAAGAACCCATGTGCCCTGGACACACCGCACTTTCCCAGCCTTTTCTCTTTGCAGTCGCGTTACCTCGACAACAGCGCCATAGCTTCCCGAAACAAGAGATCAAACGATTCTGGCCGAGCACTATTAATGATGCCTCCCAGCGCCTTTTCCACTTCCGATTGCTTGTAGCCGAGATTGAGGAGCGCGGAGATGACATCCTCGCGGACAGGCGTGGTGGCGACCCTTGGCATTTCCGCACCAGTCGCTGGGAATTTGTCGCGCAGCTCCAATACCATGCGCTCGGCCGTCTTCTTGCCAACGCCGGGGATACGTGTGAGCCGGGCAATGTCTCCGCTGCGAATGGCTGTGACGATCTGGCTCGTTTCCGCCATGCCACTGAGAATTGTGTTTGCAAGCTTCGGCCCGATGCCACTCACGCTGATTAGCTTTTCGAACAGAGTCTTGTCCGCCGTCTGCAGAAAGCCATACAGCGCCATGATGTCCTCGCGCACATGCGTATGGATGAAGAGCGCCACCTCGCTGCCTGTTTCCGGCAGGGCGGAAAACGTGGGCACGCTGATGTTCACGTCGTAGCCGACTCCGGCAGCCTCCACAATCGCCTGATTGGGATGCTTCGCCAACAGCTTGCCTCGGAGATACGCAATCATTGTGAACGGATTATAGCGGGAAGTATTGGGGAAACGCGTTTGGGATTTAGAGAACTACGCAACAGCTCAGAACAAACTGCTCTGCCGCCGATTCGGTGTAATCCCGAGATGGTCGTATGCCAATTGCGTGGCCACGCGCCCGCGCGGAGTTCGGTTCAGAAATCCAATCTGTATCAGGAACGGCTCATAGATGTCTTCAATGGCATCTGTATCTTCAGCCAGCGCCGCGGCCAGTGTTTCGAGACCCACCGGTCCGCCCTGGTGTCTCTCGATGATCGATAGCAAAAGCTTGCGGTCCATGTCGTCGAGGCCGTAGCGATCGACTTCCAGCATTTCGAGCGCCGCCTGCGCCGTGGGCTTGTCCACCTGGCCGTCACCGCGAACCTGCGCGTAGTCGCGTACCCTTCGCAATAAGCGATTAGCAATGCGTGGCGTACCCCGCGAGCGGCTCGCGACTTCGACAGCGCCATCTGCATCGATGGCGACGCCCAGGATTTCCGCGGAGCGCTCCACGATAACGCGCAAGTCTTCCGGCGTATAAAACTCCAGCCGCAGCACGATGCCAAACCGGGACCGCAGCGGTGCGGACAACAAACCCGCACGCGTGGTGGCGCCGACAAAGGTGAAGGGCTGCACCTCCAACGTGTGCGTGCGTGCGGACGGTCCCTGGCCAATGATGATATCCAGCCGGTAGTCTTCGAGCGCCGAATAGAGAATTTCCTCCAGCACGGGCTGCATGCGGTGAATTTCATCGATGAAAAGAACCTGCTTATTCTGTAGGTTCGTTAGAATGGCCGTAAGATCGCCCTTGATCTGTATCGCGGGAGCTGTTGTGGACTGAAACGCGGCCGCCATTTCATTGGCAATAATGTTCGCAAGAGTCGTCTTTCCTAAACCTGGAGGCCCGTACAGCAAAACGTGATCGAGCGCCTCACCGCGCGACCGCGCCGCTTCAATGGCGATCGCTAGATTTTCTTTGACCTTGTTCTGACCAATAAACTCCGCCAGACGCTGTGGACGCAGCTTGAGTTCGAACGACGAATCGTCTTCCACCTGCGCAGCGGAGACCAGCCGTTCCTTCATCTCTGAGTTTTTGGCTTGGAGAGGCACGCTAGGGCGATGGTAAAGCGAAAACTTCCAGCGCGCAATCGTGGCGATTTATCCGGAACCTTGTCTACAATGCCTTTTGTGCCGCGGGCTCGCACCGGACATAAGTGGGTTAGGAAACGGTTTGACCTCGCTGGCAGTGGCGGCTATACTTGTAGAGTTTGCCTGTACTTAGAGCCCCGTTCTGGAGTTCGCCCGCCCGACTTTTCGATGCGTCTTGACTGGCGCTTTGGCGGAAAAACACAGCAAGCACTTGATTTTGGCGTTCCCCGGTGCGGCGCGTTGGCGTGCCCCGGGAGAGCATTTTTGGAGGCAGGAACTTATGTACGCGGTTATCCGCGCCGGTGGGAAGCAATATCGGGTGGCTCCCGGAGATGTCATCAAGGTAGAGAAGACGGGCAGCGGCCTGGATAGCGTCGTGGAATTTCCCGACGTGCTGGCCATTTCCCCGGTAGACGGGCAGATCACCAAGGCCACCGGCGCAACTGTGACCGGCCAAGTCGTGCAAGAAGACCGCCATGCCAAGATTCTGGTGTTCCACTTAAAGCGCAAGAAACAGTACAAGAAAATGCGCGGACACCGGCAGGACTTTACGGCTGTGCGAATTACAGAGATTGCCTTCGACGGGCAGAAATTCAGCGCTCCCGTGCTGGAAAAGAAAGCTCCGAAGAAGAAAAAGGCGGAAGTGCCCGAGTTGGCAGCCGCGGCGGAGACCAAGGGGTGGTCCAAGAGCAAGCCTAAGGCGAAAGCCAAGGCTCCCGCGAAAAAGGCCGCAGCCAAGAAGGCACCCGCTAAGAAAGCGGCTTCGAAGAAAAAGAAGTAACGGAGCCGAATAGCAGATTCCTCAGAGCTAAAGCCCTTCGGAATGACAACTTGAAGAGCAGTTCTTAAGAAAGTTTTTAAAGGATATCGAGCGATGGCACATAAAAAAGGATTAGGTAGTTCCAAAAACGGGCGCGACTCGAACGCGCAGCGGCTGGGCGTGAAGGCTTTCAGCGGGCAGGTTGTGCACGGCGGCACAATCATCATTCGTCAGCGTGGCACACCGATCAAGCCCGGGCTGAACGTGGGCCGTGGCAAGGATGACACCTTGTTTGCCAAGATCACGGGACGCATTAAGTTCGTGAACAAAGGCAACATGGGCCGGTTTGTGCTGGTGGAGCCAGTCGACGCCTAGCTCTAACAGGATTGCCACTCCAAGACTTGAGGGGCCTCGTCGTTGGGACGAGGCCTTTTTCTTCCGGCTTATCAATTGCGGCATTGAGTATGACTGATGAGTACTATTCTTTTCCGTCCAGTCGGTCTTCACGAGCTCGCGCTCATTTGGGAATCGGAAATGCGTGAGTACCCGCCTCGGCTACCCCATCAGCCAGTCTTTTACCCGGTGGCGAATGCGGGATACGCCAATCAGATTGCTCGTGACTGGAATACGAAGGACGAAGGCTCCGGTTTTGCGGGCTTCGTGACTAGATTTGCTGTTGCGGAATCGTATCTGTCGCAGTTCGAGCCGCGTACTGTGGGCTCGTCTGCACACGTGGAATATTGGATTCCGGCAGAAGAGCTGACGACTTTCAATGTAAAGATCGAGGGTTTGATCGGCGTTCAAGAGGGGTTTTTCGGAAAGTCCTTCAGGGGTTGGATCCCTGATCAGTTCGGGCTGAAGGGACGAGACGCGATCGCTCAGTTTGTTGCATTAGCGAAAACCTGGAATTACAGCCGGATGGATTTTGTCTTAGAGGTCGCCACGAACTGCAAGGCCGTGTTTTTGAATTTTGCGTTCTGGCGACAATTCGATTTCGCGCCCTATGGCATCGACCAGCAGCAAAAAGAGGCCACAATCGAGAACCTCAAACAGGCTTGGAAGCGTAATCAAATGGATAAGCCGCTGCCAACGTCTTAAGAATTTAGTCGGGCGAGCGGATTCTTATGTTCATCGATGAAGCCAAAATTCGGGTCAAAGCGGGGAACGGCGGCAATGGCTGCATGGCCTTCCGGCGGGAGAAGTACGTTCCGCGCGGGGGCCCCTCGGGCGGCGATGGTGGGAAGGGCGGCGACATCATCATGGAAGCCACCCAGAGCCACAATACCCTGATTGTGTTCCGCTTCAATCCGGAACACGAGGCCCAGCGTGGACGACACGGCGAAGGATCGAACTGTACAGGCAAAGAAGGCTATAGCAAGACTCTCAAGGTTCCCGTGGGGACGATCGTGTACAACTTCGAGACCGGAGAGAAGATCCACGATTTCACCTACGCCGGGGAACGCTTTGTCGTAGCCAAAGGCGGGCGCGGCGGGCGCGGGAATGCGCGCTTCACTAGTTCGACGCATCAAGCGCCGCGAGAACATGAAGACGGGCGTCCGGGGGAAGAGTTCACGTTGCGTCTCGAGCTGAAGCTGCTCGCGGATGTGGCACTTGTGGGATATCCGAATGTTGGCAAATCCACGTTGATCTCGCGCATATCGGCGGCGCGGCCGAAGATTGCGGACTACCCGTTCACCACGCTGGAGCCTAATCTGGGGCTGGTCTCGGTCGGCGAGCAATTCACCGACGAGGAAGTCAGCTTCGTGGTGGCAGATGTTCCGGGGCTCATCGAAGGCGCGCATGAAGGTGCGGGGTTGGGCACGCAATTCCTGCGTCACATTGAGCGTACGCGGCTGCTGGCGCACCTGGTGGACGTTTCAGACGGCAGCGGACGTCCCGATCCGGTGAAGGACGTGGAAGTGATCACAGGCGAACTGGCAAGCTTTGGTGCGAGTCTTGAAAATAAGCCGGTGATTATGGTGGCGTCGAAAATTGATGCCGCCAACAAGGACAAGGTGGCGAAACTCAAGCGCTACTGCAAGAAACACAAGTTGGAATTGTTCCCGATTTCCGCCGTGACCGGCGAAGGCATTGATGTTCTGAAGTGGGCGATGGCGAAGAAGGTTGTAGAAGTGCGCAAAGAGCAGGCTGAACTCGCTGTCGAGCCTGCTGATATTTTCTAGGAACCTCTGCTGTGCCCTCTCCCATTGTCATCCTGAGCGGAGCATGGACCTTCGCTTGCGAAGATGCATGCGGAGTCGAAGGATCCCGAGGATGCCAACAACGGAATAGCACTCGCAGGCTTTCTCACAAGAATGCTTTACAAAGAGAATTTCCTGAAATCGTAGGGGCAACGCGAGCAGTGCAGTGGTCCTTCGCGTTGCTCAGGATGACAATACAATTTCGCGAGACACAATCAGACTTCACCTTCTGAAAGATTAGGCGAGCTTCTGCTCGCCTGCCCAGACGAGGCGTCTGGGCCTAAGTGTTTCACTAAGAACCTGGGAGTGCGCTGGGACTATGCTTCCGCCGCGTGAGAGCCGTGGTGGAAGTGGTATTGCAGGATTTTCGCCGCCAGGGCTGGCGTTGCAGTGCTCTCCGGGGAGCCGACTGCGCGTACGACTTCTCCCTTGCAGAAGACTTCGGTGGCGGACAGTCCTCCAATTTCCACGGGGAGAACAAGATTGATCTCCAATCTATCGGAGGGTTTGAGGGCTTCTTCGGCCTCGAAGAGAAGTCCGGAACGCGAAATGTCCCGGGTGGTTCCCTTGCGCCAAACGGGTTGCCCCGCAATGCGATAGCGGAGCGGAAGAATGAGCCGGAAACGTTGTGCTCGGGAGGGCATGAGTTTCTCCTTCATCTGAGATGCAGAACTTTGGGATTGCTGGGCCGCGGTTTCGAGTGCGCCGGGGGTTGCGCCCAGCACCTCACGTATTTTGGAGACAAGTTCCGACATGGAGAAAGGCTTCTGCAACAATTCGACACCCGGATCGATGGTGCCGTTGCGATCGATAACGTTCTCCGTGTAGCCGGACATGTAGAGAACCTTCACGTTGGGACGGATGTTGGCGACACGGCGCGCGAGTTCGCGGCCGTTCATTCCGGGCATAACCACATCCGTGAGTAAAAGGTGAATGATTCCGGAATGGTGGGCGGCGAGTTGGAGGGCGGCAGCGCCATCCTCGGCTTCGAGGACCGTGTAGCCCTGCCGCTGCAGCGATTCGAGTGAGAGGCGGCGAAGATTGGCTTCGTCCTCGACCAGAAGAATCGTTCCTACGGCCTGAGGAAGGAGGCTGATTCCGCGGTGTGGTTCAGCAGGAAGGGGTTCGCTCTCTTCTTGAGCGCAAGGCAGATAAACCTTGAATGTAGTACCCCCCTCCACTTCGCTGTAGACATAAATGTAACCGCCGCTCTGCTTAACAATGCCATAAACCGTCGAGAGCCCGAGTCCGGTTCCACGCGTACCCTTGGTGGTAAAGAAGGGTTCGAAGATGTGGGATTGCGTCTCGACATCCATGCCGTGACCGGTATCGCTCAGGGCCAGGAGGACATATTCGCCAGGCTTCAGTGGCGGATGGTAGCGGGCATAACTTTCGTCGAGCGTGACATTGGCGGTCTCAATGGTCAGGCGGCCTCCGCGGGGCATGGCGTCACGCGCGTTCACGGCAAGATTGAGGATCACTTGTTCGATCTGGCCGGAGTCGGCTTTGATGGTGGCAAATTGCGCGCTCGGGATCATAACCAGCTCAATGTCTTCGCCGATCAGGCGGTTCAGCATTTTCAGGTTTTCTGTGACGACAGCATTCAGGTCGAGCACACGGGGGGCCAGCATCTGCTTGCGGCTGAAGGCGAGCAGTTGACGGGTGAGGGACGTAGCGCGGTCGGCGGCAGCGCCGATTTCGCGCGCCGGCCCGCGCAGCAATTCATTGGATCCGGCGCGCTCCATCAGGAATTCCGAGTAGCCGGAGATGACCATAAGGAGATTATTGAAGTCATGGGCGATACCACCCGCAAGGCGTCCTATGGCTTCCATCTTTTGGGCCTGGCGGAGTTGCTGCTCCAGTGCGCGTCGTTCCGTCACGTCTTCGGCAAAGAGCTCGAACGTGGTCTCCTCACGCTCTTCTTCCAGCGCACGTCCGGAGAGGCGGACAGCTGTGGTCGAACCATCTTTACGGATCCAGTCAGCTTCGAGGCCACGAAATTCTCTGACAGAAAGCAGATGGCTGGAAATCTGGGACCACTGGCGCGGATCGGAATAGAGCGTTGCCATGTTGCGACCCAGCAATTCATTCGAGCCGTATGCCACCAAGGCCCCGAAAGCTGGATTGATGTCGAGTAATGTTCCGTCCAGAGCGATACGGCAGATGCCATAGGGGGCATTGGTGACGAGGGAACGGAAATTCATTTCCGAGCGGCGCAGGCCATTCTGAGCGGAACGTAGCGCCGCATTGAAGGAACAAATCAGCAATGCCACAAAAACAAAGAGCGCGAGGTGAATGAGGGACCGGCGGTATTCCATCGGGGAGTGCATGCTGGTCAGTGAGAACCAGGCACTGACAAGAACGGCAAACGCGGTAGCAACCAGACCCGGCTTCCACCCGCCATACCAGGCGCTGACCATGACCGCGACAGCGAACACAACGAGGCGGCTTTCGAAGACATCCGAAAGAAGCAGCGCCGGAATCAGCGCCAGTGTCGTGCTGAGCACCGCCACGAAATAGCGCAGCGCGGGAGCGCTGGAGGGCGGAACCAGACGAGTTCGCAAACGGGGGAAGCGTACTCGCATATCTCTACTCCCACTCTATTGAGATGACAGGGGTTGCACCAGTTACGGCAGACCCGGGAATAGGCGTGGCCAGATGGACGCTGGCCGAAAGGACACTACACCCCGTAGGAAAAGACATGGTTGGGCTCCCTATGGACGAGGCGCGTGGGCCGAGTGTAGCAGAAGTCCTGGGACTGGCATGCTAGAAGTTTGAGACTTGCGCGCGGGTGGTACCAACAACGAAACTAGCGAGACGGTAATGTATGAATATTGGTTTGTTCGGCGGAACCTTCGATCCCATCCATTGTGGTCATACCGCTTTGGCGCACGCGGCGGAAGAGAAATTTCGCTTGCGGCAAATTTATTTTGTGCCCGCGAATCTCCCTCCGCATAAGCAGAAGCAGCCGCTCACGCCGTTCCTGCACCGTTTTGCCATGGTGGCGCTGGCCACGGCGGGGAATAAAGTATGGATTCCTTCTCTGCTGGAAGCGCCCGGCGAGTCTACTCGTGTAATAAGTGACACGGCGCACCCGAACTACTCCATCGAAACAGTGCGGAAACTGAGAGCGGGACTCAAGAGTTCGGACCGCGTGTTTTTCTTGATCGGGGTTGACGCATTTTTGGAGATTGCAAAGTGGCATGAGGCAACGGCGCTGTTTGGAGAATGTGCGTTTGTTGTCGCGAGCCGTCCGGGGCATTCTCTGGCGGATGTGGCCAACGCGCTGCCGGAGAGTCTGCGGCCGAAGAGCGCAGCTACGGAACCGTTTCGGCGACACCCCGCCAAAGGGGACCTGCTGCTGCCTGGCGTAGCAGTGCATTTGCTGGACGGCGTGCAACATGCAATTTCAGCGACTGCTATTCGCAAGGCAGCAGGAGCAGGGCGGCCTTTAGGCAAGTTGGCCGATCCCGTAGTTGCCGAATACATCAAAAAGCAAAATTTATACCGGCCGTAGCTTCAGACACAAAGCTGCGGTTGTCGCTACAATAGCGAGACATTCCTACTAGCGGGTGAAGGCATTATTCATGAAGAAGAATGAACTGAAGAAGCAGATTACGGAAGCGATTGCGGCGTGCCAGGACAAAAAAGCAGAAAGCGTAACGATTCTCGAGATGGAGAAGGAATCGAATGCCTTCACGGATTATTTCTTGATTTGTAGTGGCATCAATCCGAGACAAGTTCAGGCGATTGCGGACGAAGTCGAAGAGCGGCTGGAGAAGAGCGGCCAGCGGGTGACACACAAGGAAGGCTACAACCAGGCCGAGTGGGTGCTGCTCGATTATGTGGACTTCGTAGTGCACATTTTTTCCGAACGGGCACGCCAGTATTACGACCTGGAGCGTTTGTGGAAGACAGCCAAACGGCTGGAAGCCTCGGATCTGGAGAAAATATCCCGGGCTCCCAAAAAGACTGCTCCCAAGAAAATCGCAGCAAAAGCAAAAAAGACTGCGCATAAGACCTCCACGCGCAAGAAGGGTGCCGCCAAGAAACCCCAGAAGCGGGCAGCTCGTAAGAGATGAACTCGATGTGTGGTTAAATCTTCGGTGTGAAGCTGAAGGTTGCATGGATCGGCCGAACGAAGGAACCGGCAATTCAATCGCTGACCCGCGAATATCTCAAGCGCGTGTCGCGATACACCGAAGTGGAAGGTCTCGAGCTGCAGACTGAAGCGGCACTGCTTCAGTTAGCTGCGGGCAAGAGCTACGGCAAGCAGCGCCACGCTCTCATTCTTCTGGATCCAGCCGGTAAGCAACTGAGTTCTGAGGCACTGGCGGACTTTCTTCAGGGACAGATGACTCGTGCTCTACCTATAGTGTTTGCGGTGGGTCCGGCGGATGGATTCACTGCGGAAGCGCGAGCCTCGGCCAGCACATCCATTTCGTTGGGTAAGATGACTTTGCCGCATGAACTGGCTCGGGTGGTACTGCTGGAGCAGTTGTACCGGGCGTTTACGATTCTCCAGGGCCACCCATATCACTCGGGACACTAGAGAACGTCAAATATTCAGCACGCAAGGGGAACTTTCGTGTAGTGCCTGAAAGGCACTCTTGATTTAGGGTGAATGTTGACACACTACTCTCCAGGAGATGGAACTATGACGAAGATTGATGATTTGATTCGAGCAAAACAGATGGATATTGAGCGTTTGAAGCGCGAGATTGCAGCGCTGAAGATTGCTGCTCCCCTTTTGAGCGAAGATTTTGCGGCGGCTCGGCCGCAAGATGGTCACTCCGGCACGGCCTTAAACGAGATTCACTAGGCACGATCCGCTCGCCTTAATTCGCAACTCTTCCTCTTCGCCTCCTGGCCCGGGAGCGGGCCCTCTCCAAACTTGCTCCCCACGGAAGTCGCTCAACGTTTACAATCGAACGTCGCTATGCAAGACGTCCGGCGCGGGCTAATCATCGTGAACACGGGTCCGGGCAAGGGCAAAACGACTGCCGCGATGGGCACGGGTTTGCGGGCCGTCGGACAGGGCATGCGGGTGCTGATGCTGCAATTCCTGAAGGGCTCCTGGCACTATGGGGAGCTGGATGCCGTACAGGCGTTTGGCGGCAAGTTCGTTATGAAGCAGATGGGCCGCGGCTTCGTAAAGGTTGGCACGGAAAAGCCCGATCCCGAAGACGTTCGCATGGTCGAGGAAGCTTGGGGCGAGGCGGAGCAAGCCATTCAGTCCGGGCAATGGGACTTGGTGATTTTGGATGAGATCAACTATGCCATCTCGTATGGCATGCTTGATCCCGCAAAGGTTGCCGAAGCGTTGCAGCGGAAACCGGGGATGGTCCACGTGATTTTGACGGGGCGCAACGCGCACCCGGCCATTGTTGAGATCGCGGACACAGTAACCGAGATGCGCCAGGTGAAGCACGCTTACGAAAAGGGCGTACTGGCGCAGAAGGGTATTGAATACTGATTTCTTCAGACAAACATGACTTGGTTTAAGCGCGAATCCAGCGAACTCGATACCTCCGGCGAAAAGAAAATTCGCACAGAAGGCCTGTGGGTCAAGTGCGAGCAATGCCGGCAAGTCATCTGGAAAAAAGACATTGAAGAAAACTTTAATTGCTGCCCGAAGTGCGAGAAGCATTTCCGTATCGACGCCCGCACCCGGCTCGCGCAATTGTTGGACGAGAGCGCTTATGAAACAGATGACGGGAATCTGGTTTCCATCGATCCATTGAAGTTTGTGGATCTGAAGCCGTACTCGTCGCGGCTTACCGCGGCTCGCAAGGATACGGGACTGAACGATGCCGTCATCAATGCGCGTGGCAAACTGAATGGACGACCTGTGATCGTGAGCGCTATGGAGTACTCCTTCATTGGCGGCAGCATGGGTGCCGTTGTCGGCGAGATGATTACGCGCGCAGTGGAACGCGCAACCGACACACGCACGCCCCTGATCGTAGTTTCGGCATCGGGTGGCGCACGCATGATGGAAGGCGTCATCAGCCTCATGCAGTTGGCCAAGATTTCTGCCGCTCTGGCACGCATGGACGAAGCCAAAGTACCGTATGTATCGGTTCTTACCGATCCGACAACGGGCGGGGTGACTGCGTCCTTCGCCATGCTCGGGGATTTGAACATTGCGGAGCCTGGTGCGCTGATTGGGTTTGCGGGTCCGCGGGTGATCGAGCAAACGATTCGTCAAAAGCTGCCCCCGGGATTCCAGCGCGCGGAGTTTCTGCTCGAACATGGAATGCTGGATGCCGTTGTCCCCCGCAAAGAGATGAAACCCTACATTGCGCGCGCGCTGGATTTCATGACGAAGGCAGCTTAGAGAAAGCTCTTCCCTAAAGATTTTCTCCACTTCAAGTACCCCGATCTGCCCTTGGCTGCATGCTCGTCGAGTCCAAAACTCAAAACTGCTAACCTAAAAGCGATGGTCGACACTCAACAGCCCGCAACCTACGACACTGCGGTGTCACGCATGTACGCGCTCGGACATGAATTGGCGACCCAACCTGCGCACAAATTCGACCTCGCGCACATGCGGAAACTTCTGGGCGAATTGGGGAGGCCGGAAGCGAAGTTTCCCGCCGTGTTGATTGCGGGCACGAATGGCAAGGGTTCGACGGCGGCGACACTCGCTTCGATTTTGCAGGCAGCGGGTTATCGTGTGGGCCTCTACACGTCACCGCATCTGGTACGCATCAACGAGCGCATTCGCGTAAGTGGCGCAGCCGTCGCTGACGCGGATTTCGCACGCCTCCACGACCGCGTGGAGCGTGCTGCGCGGAATCTGGTGTCCATGGGCGAGCTTCCATGGCCCCCCAGTTTTTTCGAGATGATCACCGCCATCGCCTTCCAGCATTTCGCAGAAGTGCCTGTCGAAGTCGCGGTTCTCGAAGTTGGCATGGGCGGACGTTTGGACGCAACGAATGTGGTGGACCCGCGCGTTAGTGTCATTGCCGATATTGCGCTCGATCATCAGCAGTATCTCGGAAACACGCTGACGGAAATCGCGAGAGAGAAGGCTGGCATCATCCGTCCCGGAGGCGTGGTGGTCACATTGCCGCAGATGGCGGAAGCGAACGACGCGATTGGCCACGCCATTGTCGAATGCAACGCACGCGGCGTGAATGCCACGTCTTATGTGCCGCCGGTCTCGCCGGGAGCGTCGCAGTTGCGTACGCCCGGCACTCGCTACCGTGTTGGCGAGGAAGAGCGCCTGGGGCAGGAGTACCGCCTGCAAGTTTTCGGGCAGGAAATTTTGGTGCAAACACCGCTCCTTGGCCGTCATCAGCTGCGTAACGTGGCACTGGCGATTGCCACGGCGGAGGAAATGAACAAACAGGAATTCAAAATCACTGCTCGCGACGTCGAGCGAGGAATCCGCGAAACACGCTGGCCGGGCCGGCTGCAGCGCGTGGTTGTAGACGGCATCGAGTTCCTGCTCGACGTAGCGCATAACCCTGCGGGGGCTTGGGCACTGCGATCGGCGCTTTCCGAACTATTCGAAGACCGTCCGCTGACATTCGTGTTCGGGGCGATGCGCGACAAGGCAATCTCTGAAATGGCGGAAATTTTATTTCCGTTGGCCACGCGCGTAATCGCAACTCCAGCCGAGAACCCGCGTTCGGCATTGCCGGAAGAAATTCGCGAGGCATCCGGACGCGTCGCCGTCGACCTGGAAGCGGCATCCAGTGTGGCGCAGGCGCTGCGCTGTGCACGGGAGGTGTTGGAGGACCGGGGTTTGGTGGTTGTGACAGGCTCGATTTACATTGTGGGAGAGGCGATGCGCGAGCTCGGAATGCGCATCTAACTGAGAACAGACTTGCCAGAGACGCACATTTCCGTTAGCGCCGAGCCGGTTGGGGCCAAGCTCGCGCAGGAAGCCATGAGCGCAGAAACGCCGCAGCTCGCCGTCGGTGCCGATAACGGCGTGTCTAACAGTGCTCCCATCACGAACTTTGTGAGCCGCCTGCGTTCTTATTTCATCTTCAACCCGTTGATCTGGTCCTACACGCTAATCCTTGGCGTCGTGTCGCTCCTATGTTCACTGTTCGATCGCAGCGGACGCATTCAACACAATTTCGCCAAGCTGTGGTCGTGGCTGATCCTGAAGACCATCCTATCGCCGGTAACAATCACAGGACTCGACAGGATCGATACGGCGAAACCGCTGGTCTATGCGGTGAATCACTGTTCCGCGTTGGATATTCCAGTGCTTTACACTTCCTTGCCATTCCAGTTTCGGATCATCTTCAAGAAAGAATTACTGAGCTACCCCTTTGTTGGATGGCATCTCAAGCGCTCGGGACAAATTTGTATCGACCAGCAGAACCCGGCAGCGTCCATCAGCACGGTCCGCTCGGGACTGAAAACCCTGAAAGCAGGAATGCCACTGGTCATCTTTCCCGAAGGCGGCCGCACGCCGGACGGAAAGCTCCTACCCTTCATGCCGGGTGCATTCTTTCTGGCTATCAAGGCAGGCGTGGACGTGGTCCCCGTTACGCTCGCTGGCATGTATGAACTGCTGCCCATGAATACCTACCACATCAAGAGCCGTCCTCTGGAGATGCGCGTAGGCGACCCCATACCAACGTCTGGTTACACGCTGCGAACAATGGACCAGTTGGCGGCGCGGGTACACGCAGTAATGGAAAAAATAGCTGGCCAAGCCGACCCATCTGTTCTGAAATAGCAACGCCGTGTAGGGGCGGGCGCCCTCGCCTGCCCAGCCGAGCAAAGCTCGGCAAGTTTCTTAGGCCTGCGCAGAAAACTCAGCCACCAGGTTTGACCCTCGCAAACCCCTCCTTTAGACTCGAAAAGTCCCTAGAAATCCCCCTTATGCCCGAAATCATTCATATCCAGTTGCCTGACGGTAGCGACAAAGAGTTTCCCAAAGGCGCCACTGCGCTTGATGTCGCCAAATCCATCAGTCCGCGGCTAGCCGATGCCGCACTGGCCGCAAAATCCAACGGCGATCTCATCGATCTCACCCGCCCGCTGGAAAGCGACACGGACTTGCGCATCTTGACCGAGAAAGATTCCGAGTCGCTGGGGATTTTTCGCCATTCCTCCGCCCACCTGCTCGCCGCGGCGGTGCTTGAGCTCTTTCCGGAAACCAAGCTTGGTCACGGCCCTGCGACCGAAGAGGGATTTTTCTACGACTTTTACCGCCCCACCGCTTTCACGCCCGACGATCTTTTGAAGATTGAAAAAAAAATGCAGGAACTCGTTGAGCAGAACCTTCCTTATGCGCGCGAGTTTCTTCCCCGCACCGAGGGCCTGGCGAAGTTCAAGTCCGAAGGCGATTTCATGAAGTGCCATTTCATCGAGCAATTCACC
>CAZUCC010000033.1:0-44349 GCA_964619065.1 uncultured Acidobacteriaceae bacterium
GGGGTGCCATCTGTTTGGCGAGCAGGCGGTGCTTTGCGGCGGCTTGACTTCCCTCACCAAGAAAGGATTTGAGACGCTGGTGGAAGCCGGATACCAGCCCGAGGTAGCTTACTTCGAGTGCCTGCACGAAATGAAGCTGATTGTGGACTTGATCTATGAGGGCGGCCTGGGACGGATGCGCTACTCCATTTCGAACACCGCCGAATATGGCGACCTGACTCGCGGCAATCAAGTCGTGGGTGACCAGACCCGGGCGGCAATGAAACAGATTCTGGCGCGGATCCAGGATGGAAGCTTTGCCCGCGAATGGATCGAAGAAAATCGCCAGGGCGGCCGCAATTTTGCCGCACTGCGTGAGGCGGAAAAGCAACATCCCATCGAGAAAGTGGGAGCTCGCCTGCGGGCCATGATGTCCTGGCTGCCGCGAGAAAAGAAGAAAGACGGTGACACCACCGCTCAGCCCACTCCACAGGTCGTGAATGCTTAGAGGAGCCGAGATCGTTCTGCGATGCCTGCGGGCCGAGGGTGTGGACATGGTCTTCGGCTATCCCGGAGGCGCGATCATGCCGTTGTATGACGCGCTCGAGGGCAGCGGAATCCGCCACATTCTCTCCCGGCATGAGCAGGGAGCGGTGTTCGCAGCGGAAGGCTATGCTCGCTCCACCGGAAAAACTGGCGTAGCGATTGCGACCAGCGGTCCTGGCGCCACGAATCTTGTGACCGGCATTGCCGACGCGAAAATGGATTCCGTGCCTCTGGTGTGCATTACGGGTCAGGTGCGGTCGGTACTGATCGGTTCGGATGCGTTCCAGGAGACCGATGTTTTCGGCATGACCCTGTCGCTGACCAAGTGGAGCCGGCTCGCGAAAACGGTGGAAGAGATCCCGGAGATCATTGCGCAAGGGTTCTATTGGGCGCGGAGCGGGCGTCCGGGGCCGGTAGTGCTGGACTTCCCCGTGGATCTATTGAAAGCGAAGGTCGAGTTCAAGGGACCGGCGACGTTCCTTCCGTCGGAAAAGAAATCGAACGGCCATGCCAAGCCGGAGTTTTGGCCGAAGCTGCAAGCGCTGCTGCAGACTGCAAAAAAGCCATTCGCTCTGGTGGGAGCCGGCGCAAAGATTTCCGGCGCGACTGAGTCTTTGGTCGAGTTGCTCGACACATTGCAAATTCCAGCATGCGCCACGGTGCATGGGCTGGGCGCGATTCCTTCCGAAAAACCCTACTACACGGGCATGGTGGGAATGCACGGAACGAAGGCGTCGAACATGGCGCTGCATGAGACCGACCTGCTGCTGGTGTTTGGGGCGCGTCTCGATGACCGCGTGACCGGCGAGCCTTCCCGTTTCGCTCCCGATGCGCGCATTGTCCACTTTGAAATTGATCCGGCACAGCTCGATCGCGTGCGGGCGTGTGAGTTGCCCGTGGTCGGCGATCTGAAGCAGACGATTCCGCAATTCCACAACGAAGTTCGGCACGCCAAACTACCCGATTGGAGCGACTGGCGCGGGCTCGCCTGCGGCGTGACTCGTGCGGAGGAAGACACGCGCGGTCTGGCGCAGCCCGCCATCCGATTCCTGGATGCGCTCTTTGCGCAAATGCCCGACAACGCGTTCGTCATCACTGACGTGGGCCAGCATCAGATGTGGGCCGCGCAACGGTATCGGAAAAATTCTCCGCGGGGCTTTATCACCTCAGGCGGGCTGGGAGCGATGGGGTTTGGGCTTCCGGCGGCTATCGGCGTGCAGTTGGCGAATCCGGACGCGTGCGTGATTTGCATCTCGGGCGATGGCGGCTTCCAGATGAACTTGCAGGAACTGGCCACGGTACATCGTTTGAAGCTGCCGGTAAAGAACGTGATTATCGACAACAAGTATCTGGGCATGGTTCGGCAGTGGCAGCAGCTGTTCTACGAACGCAACTATGCCGAGACGGATATGAGTGACAATCCGGATTTCGTGGCAATTTCTAAAGCTTATGGCATTCATGCCGAACTGATGGGTGTGGACGCTGTGGCAGGGCTCGATGTGCCGCCTGCGACTGCGAAATCTCTAGCTCGATTCCTGCAATCGCCGGAACCGGAGTTGCTGGTGTTTGAGTGTCCGAAAGAAGCGAATGTATTTCCCATGGTGCCCGCAGGGGCAGCTTTATCCGAAATGGTATTCGAAGAGGAGTAATACCGAAGAGGAGTTTAAACCGATGACGCATTTGTTTCAGATTCGCTATCGCAACACTCAGGGAACGTTGATGCGCATTCTGATGGCCGCGTCGCGACGCGGACTTTCTATGTCCTACGTGCAAGCCACGCCTTCGAGAGACGCGTATGAGGTTCGCCTCCTGCTGGACGTGACCGAGAAGCAGTCAGCCCAGCTTTACCGCGATTGGCATGCTACGGTTGACGTTCTCGAGGTCGATTCGATGCTGGCTTTGGAAGAAGGCTGGGCGGCGGGCATTGATGCTGGCGCTCCCATACCTCCGGCTTCGACGGGTGTGACGGGATCGCAGACGCGTTCGGCGCTGGCGTAGAGCGCACAATTGTAGAATGCAGATTTCAGATTGCAGAAGATACCCCCGACCTAAACAAATCTGCAATTGCGATCTGCAATAAGTTAAGCAAGTCTCGCCTGAGCTGAATTGTTTGTAATCCTGCTATCATCCAGCTTTCGGAAAACTCTATGGATCCCAAACATCGTAGCCGCTTCATCACGGAAGGCCGCGACCGCGCGCCTGCCCGCGCCATGTTCAAGGCCATTGGCTTCACCGACCAGGACTTGCGGCAGCCGCTGATTGGCGTCGCCAACACCTGGATCGAAACGATGCCGTGCAATTTCCATCTGCGCCGCCTGTCCGCAAAGGTGAAGGAAGGCATTCGGGCTGCCGGCGGCACCCCGATGGAATTCAACACCATCGCAATTTCCGACGGTGAAACAATGGGCACCGAAGGCATGCGCGCCTCGCTTGTGAGCCGGGAACTGATTGCCGATTCCATTGAGCTGGTCTGCCGGGGGCAATTGTTCGACGCGGTAGTAGCCGTTGTGGGGTGCGACAAAACGATTCCAGCGGCGGCGATGGCACTGGCGCGCCTTAACATTCCCGGCATTGTTTATTACGGCGGTACGATTGCGGCAGGCAGTTTTCGGGGTAAAGACGTCACCATCCAGGATGTTTTCGAAGCCGTTGGCGCTAACGCGGCCGGAAAGATGAGCGACCAGGATTTGAAGGCTCTTGAAGACGTCGCGTGCCCAGGAGCTGGAGCCTGCGGCGGGCAATATACGGCGAATACGATGTCGACCGTGATGGAGATGATTGGACTTTCACCGATGGGGTTCAACAGCGTTCCCGCGAACGATCCGCGCAAGGATGACGTTTCGGTAGCGTGCGGAAAGCTCGTGATGGATGTCTTGCGGGCCGGAATTTGTCCGAAGGATATTTTGACGCGCGAGGCTTTCGAAAATGCCATCGCGGCCGTGGCGAGCACAAGCGGATCGACCAACGCGGTACTACACCTGCTGGCGATTGCGCGCGAAATGGGCGTGCCACTCCAGATCGATGACTTCCAGACCGTAAGCGAGCGCACGCCACTTTTGGCTGATCTGAAACCCGCAGGCCGTTTTGTTGCTGCCGACATGCACCGCGCGGGCGGAGTGCGACTCCTAGCCCAACGTCTGATTGCCGGGAAGCATCTTCATGGTTCGACAAAGACCGTGACTGGCAAAACACTTGCAGAGGAAGCCGCGACAGCAGTAGAGACTCCCGGACAGGAAGTTGTTGTTCCACTGGAACGGCCCCTGAAAAAGACGGGTGGGCTGGTAGTGTTGCGCGGGAATCTGGCTCCTGAGGGTGCTGTGGTAAAGGTCAGCGGGCATGAGCGCCCGAATCATCGCGGGCCAGCGCGAGTCTTCGAATCCGAAGAGGATGCGATGACGGCGGTGACCGGCAAGAAAATTCATGCGGGAGACATCGTTGTGATCCGTAATGAAGGCCCCAAAGGTGGGCCGGGCATGCGCGAGATGCTCAGCGTAACCGCGGCGATTGTGGGTGAAGGTCTGGGAGAATCCGTAGCTTTGTTAACCGACGGACGTTTCAGTGGTGCAACCCGCGGATTGATGGCGGGTCACGTTTCTCCGGAGGCGGCTCTCGGCGGCCCGATTGGGGCGCTGCGAGATGGGGATATCGTCGTCTTGGATGTGCAGAAGCAACTATTGCAAGTTGAGATCAGCGATCAGGAAATTCAGCAGCGACTGGCAGCTGCCAAGCCGCGCACCCTTCGCTATCCTAGCGGCGTGTTCGCGAAGTACGCGGCGTTGGTTTCGTCGGCTTCGGATGGGGCGATTACGAGGCCTAAGTAATAAGCCAGACCACGCGGGCAGGAGTGCCCGCGCCACACGAATTTATCTGCCTTCCATTGTTCATTCTCTTTTTAGAAATTTACGCGGACACCGAACTGGGCTGCGAATGAAATTCCATTCGTTGTCCCCGGTCCGAAGAAGTCGCCCAAAGCTCCTGCTGGAACGCGCAGATCGTTGAGACTGCGAATGGGTACCGTGGTGGTGCACGCGGGATCAGCACAGCGCTGAGTGGCGTTGAATTGCTGAGCTGTGTCTCCCGGAGTTAGCAATGCGCTGATGTCGGGCAGAAAGTTGTTCCCAGGGTTCGAGCGATTCAGCAGGTTAAACATCTCGACAAACGGGCGCACGGAAACGCGCTCCGTGACGCGAAAGTCGCGGCTCACCCGGACATCAATCTGTGAATACGGTGATCCCCGGAACTGATCCAGGGATGTCTGCACACCATTCACGACGGCCCGGTCGTTCACGTTGCCGTCGCCATTGATGTCCTGGGGCGTGAACATGGTGTAGGGGCGGGCACTCTCAAACTGCGCCAGCGTCGAAACCTGGAATTTGCAGGGCAGTTCAAAAATTCCACTGATCACAAAACGGTGACGGATATCTTCACCCGACGGACCGTGATCTCCAGGGCCAAACGGGTTCAGCGCGTCACTTACTCCGTTTACATAATCGAAGAGTTCGCCGACGGTCGCTCCCCAAGTAGTGGCGCGGGCAAAAGTGTAGTGCGCAGTCACGTCATAGCGTCCGCCACGGTGCTGGAGGATCAGCGACGCACCGTTATAGCTGGAGCGGTTGTCGCTGCGGAATACAGAGGCGCTCGGTGCGGCTGCAGGCAGCGAAATGTTCTGCACATATTCGTAGCGACGATATTGGTGGACGCCGCCTTGATGCTGAAATTGTGCCGTCACATGCCAGGCGTTTGCGAAGGCGTGTTCCATCACGGCACTGGCCTGGATCGCATACGGCGTGTGATAGTGCGGGTCGATGACCGACGGAGGTCCTCCTCCAGACGCTATGTTTTCAGTGTTCACAGCCTGGAATGCTTCGGCCCAGCCGCCTTGGGAAAGATCGTTGTAGAAGAGACCGAATCCTGCGCGTATCACTGTATTGCCGTCTCCGGGAGAGTAGGCAACACCCAGGCGCGGACTGAATGCTTTGCGATAGTCGTGAGGAATGCCATTGGCAAATGCAACGCCTGCCGAGCGGAGGGCTTGCAGCGTTAAATTTTGATTCTGGTCGCGGCCACTCGCAGTAAACAGATTGAACGTTGTGTCGTAACGAACGCCGTAGTTCACCGTTAAATGCGGGACGATATGCCAGCTATCTTCCGCGAACAGCCCGAGACGGCGGACGCTTTGCACAAAAGTACCATCTCCAGCAGGTGTATCAGTAACAATCGCGTCAAAAGGATCATTTGGGTCGTCGGTGCAGGCAGGGTGGCCGGGCGTATCGCAGGTAAAGAAACCCGATATATCCGTATATGTGCTGGGGTCGCTGTTGAACTGGATCAACCTCTCCTGGCTATCCGACAACCTGCCGCGCAAGACTGGCTCGTGAATAAAGTTGATGCCAAACTTGGTGGCGTGTCCTGCTCCGGAGTGGCTGATGTCATAGCGGAACTGATACTTTTCCTGGTCGCGCTCAATTGGAAAGGCAGTGATTGCCGTGGCAAACTGATTGTCGCCGAAGGTCTCAAACCCGCTCGTCGTGATTACCGTTGTCGAAAACGGGAACGCCAGTGCGAATCCGAGATTCGAATTCCGCACCTTGTTGTGCTTGAAGATCGACGACTCCAGAACCATTGCACCCAACCACTCCGAACCCATCGTGAAATGGTTGCTCAGCAAAACGTTATAGTAATTCGAGTGCGTGGAGAAACCGGTACCGGGTAGGGCGCCCTGTTGAACGAGGTCGTTGTCGGTGTGGTTGCGGTCCAGAGAGAAGCGCAGGAACCAGTCCGAGCGCTGCGACTGCTGCCAATCGATACGGGAGTTATACAGCGTGTCGCGAAACGGCACGCTCACAGAAGTGGGCACGTTGATCGACGAGACCCCGGGAATCTGCCCGGCAGCGGCGAACCCCGCGAGCGCGTTAAATTCGCTTTGGCTATTCGCGCTGTAGGCAACGCTGGGATCTTCGTGGTTGTACTCGTAAGAAGTGAAGAGCCACAGACGGTCGCGCTTCAGCGGGCCACCGACGGTTCCCACGTAATTCTGACTGGCATAAGGCTGCTTGGGATCGGACTTCGGGTTGTCGAGTTCGTTGCGCGCGTTCAAAGCGCTGGCGCGAAAGAATCCCGAAGCGCTGCCATGCCACTGATTGGTACCAGACTGCGTGCTCAGAATGATTGAGCCGCCGTTAGTACGGGACGTATCCGCATCGAACTGCGCCGTGCGTACATTGAACTCGCGGATGGCCTCCGGCGAAATATTCTGTAGAAAACCGCCGATGAAGTCGTCGTTGTTATCGCCACCATCCACCGAGAGATCGACGTTCAACCCCGAGCTGCCCGCGAATGAAACTGCGGTGATGCGAGCCTTGGTGGGATCCGAGGGCTCCACCGGCGCGGTCATCGGAGCGATATATGCAATATTCGCGAAGCTGCGGTTCGCCAGCGGAGAGTTCTGAATCTGGTGCTCTGTCACCGGATTGCCGAGTACGGAGGACGTGCGATCAAGAACGTTTTCCTGAACCTCAATGCTTTCGTGCGCTTCGCCTACACTGAGTTGCGCGCGAACGCTGCTCACTTGCCCCACGCGAATCGCGATACGGGTGCGCGACTCGGCGAATCCCGCCGCCGAGACCGCGACCTCGTACGCGCCTGCCTCCAAACCCTCCACCCGGTATGAGCCATCCACCAAAGTTTCCAGCGTGCGAGCGATGTTGGTCCCCAAATTCTTCACGGTCACCGTCGCCTGCCGGATGACGGCGCCTTGCGGATCCACAACCAGTCCATTTATGGCGCCTGTAAAGACTTGCGCCGGGCTGGCTATGCATAAGGCAACAACAAACAGGAAGAGGTTCCGAAGAACCTGCTGGATGGCAATCTCCCGCTGGAGGATGTAAGACTTCTTGAATGGCGGTCTCAAAATCACGGCTTGCTCCAAACTAAGGTCCTGCACAAGTAAGGAATCGCCCTGTGCGATGACTCAAAATTAGTTTTTAACGCAGGAGAACCCTTGAAGGCCCGGCGACTCTCCTTGATTGGGTTAAGGATTGGCAGAGTCTACCACGCTCTGAAGGAAAGCTGCACGGTCGACGTTCGGGTTGGGCACCAATTTCTAAGGAACCTTAGGTCGGCTGCGGTCCGACCGGTCGTTTGGGCAAGGAAGTGGATTCGACTCCATACAAATTTGCGAAGAGAATATTTCTACGCAACTGCTTTGCGTCTAATTGTTAACATTTTTAATCTGGTAAAGCGCCCTGTCGTATGATATTTTTCTTTCGCGCTGAGGCCTCCCCCCCTGCCGCACCAGCGTATTCCACTCCCAGGAAGGTATTTCTAAAATGAACGCACGTTTTGCGACCCTAACTTTGTTTGCGGCATTCCTTATGGTTGCCTGCATGGTAGTCCCCACTTCAGCCCAGGAAAGCAAATATCCTGACGCCAAGCCGATGTTCGTGGCTGGCCCGGCTCACTTGAATATTATTCCGCGTAATGCTGCTGGCGCTCAGCTCACCCAATGGAATGGCGGCTTCACCGACCTTCTGCATTTACCCATCACATTTACCATGGTAGGTACGAATCCTGCCACAACCAATGTCACCACCACCATCCCCGTGTTTATTATTCCCATCAAGGTGGTCTATGGTGCGAGCAACGGCCACATGACTTTCACGGCGAAGAAGGTACTGCCGAACGGAAAGACGATCCTCCAGAATACGATCGCGTCCCCGATCTTCGATCCCAGCCTGAACTTCACGCAAGGCGGTACGAATCTGGGTACAACGCAGTATATCGATGCCTACCAGCGCGGCAATTTCTGGATTTCGGTCAAATTGGCAGCTCACAAGAACTACCACGTTTTGCTTGGAACACCGACCGTTCTGGCGGAACAAACCATCAACGTTCCTCCCTCGCAAGGCTCAGTCATCCCCAATCCATTTGGCGCCGGCAAAGTCGGAACCTATGACATCAATGCCTACGATGCCAAGGTACAGACATACATCACGAAATTCACCCAGATCAACCCGGGCGTTCTGCCCATCTTCATCACCCGCGACATCTACCTGACAGCAGGCGGCTGCTGCATTGGTGGGTACCACAACGCTAATGGCCCTCAACCGGGCGGGCAGACCTATGTCAACTTCACCTACGTCGACGCTCCTGGTTCCTTCTCTCAGGATGTCTCGGCTCTTTCCCATGAAGTCGGTGAGTGGATGGACGATCCCTTTATCGACAACCTGGTAAATTGTCTGGACAATGGCATCATGGAGAATGGCGATCCAAACGAAACGGAGCCGAACTTCGGAGGCTTTCCGTACACTCTGAATGGCTTCACCTACAACCTGCAGACTCTGGTGTTTATCCCCTATTTCGGGGCCAAGAAATCGACGTCTGTTCACAGTTGGTATAGCTTCCAAAACGACATCAAAACGTTCTGCCCTGGTCAGTAGGAGGTTTTTACGTGCCTTTCAGGCCCACTCTTCGGAGTGGGCCTTTTTCTTTAGCGGAGGGTACTTCGTGGGGTGGAACTCCTTTTGGGTCGTGGTGCAGTTTCGTAAATACACTGCTCTGGCTCTGTCATTCCGAGCCCGGTCGATCGGCGCTACTGCCGCGCTTCGGAATGACAACTTTGTACAAATATCCAAACTGCACCACTAACCTCTTTTTGCCAGATCTCGTCGCTGGCCCACATTTTAGATATACTGTCCGCGAGCGCGGCGCACGCTCCCGATGCACCCTGTTTCCAGTTCTTACCGCCCGACGGCGCGTGAACAGGGGTTCAAGGTATCGATCAACAAGTGGCACCCAGTCCAGCTTAAGGGCATACTTACAAGTATGAATGCGACACGCACAGCTCCAGCCGTACCTGATTTCGACGAAATTGCAGAGTGGCTCGAAGCCTTCGACCAGCTCGTAAAGCAAGATGGATCCAGCCAGGGTACTTTGCTTCTCGATGCCCTTGCGCGGCGCGCGCGGGAATCTGGTGTGGATGTCCCGGTGAAGTTGAACACACCCTATAGAAATACCATTCCCGTCGAAGATGAAGTGCCTTATCCTGGGAACCGTGAAATCGAGCGGCGCGTCAAGAGCCTGATCCGTTGGAACGCGATGGCCATGGTCCATCGCCAGAACAAGGAAGACGCCGGAATCGGTGGTCACATCTCCACGTATTCTTCTTTGGCGGCATTGCTGGAGGTCGGATTCAATCACTTCTTCCACGCGTCCTATGGCGACCAGCCGGGAGACTTCGTCTATTTCCAGGGCCACGCATCGCCGGGCGTGTATTCGCGAGCGTTTCTGGAAGGCCGGCTGACGGAGGACCACCTGCGAAATTTTCGTCACGAACTCCGTGACACTCCGGGTCTGTCCTCGTACCCACATCCCTGGTTGATGCCGGACTTCTGGAGCTTTCCCACGGTGTCGATGGGTCTGGGACCAATCAACGCAATCTACCAGGCACGATTTATGCGCTACCTGGAGAATCGCGGCCTTATTGCCAAAACTCCTCGCAAAGTGTGGGCTTTCGTGGGAGATGGTGAAACCGACGAACCCGAGTCCATGGGCTCCTTGACGCTGGCGTCGCGGGAGAAGCTGGACAACCTGATTTTTGTGGTCAATTGCAATCTGCAACGTCTGGATGGTCCGGTTCGCGGAAATGGCAAGATCATCAACGAACTGGAAGCGGCTTTCAGCGGCGCGGGTTGGAACGTGATTAAGGTGATCTGGAGTTCGGACTGGGATCCGTTGCTCGCTCGCGACACATCGGGACTGCTCCAGCAGCGCATGGAAGAGTGCGTGGATGGGGAATACCAGAGCTTCAAAGCCAAGGGCGGCACGAACGTTCGTGAGGCGTTCTTTGGCAAGTACCCGGAAACGCTGGCGCTGGTCGAACACATGAGCGACGACCAGCTATCCCGGCTGCGCCGCGGCGGCCATGATCCTCAGAAGATCTATAACGCCTATTTGCGCGCCATGGCGCCCTCGGGACGACCCACGGTGATTCTCGCCAAGACGGTCAAGGGATATGGCCTTGGCTCAGCGGAGGCGAGGAATGCCACTCACCAGGAAAAGAAACTGAGTGATGAGTCCATCGCCGCATTCCGGGAGCGCTTCGATATTCCCATTCCTGAAGAAGCCGCGACGAAGGGCATGCCGTACCGTCCGGCGGATGACAGTCCGGAAATCCGTTACATGCACGAGCGCAGAAAGCAACTCGGCGGCTACATGCCCATGCGTCATGTTTCCAATAGTGAATTTAAGGCGCCACCGCTCGAGTTTTTCGCGGAATCCCTCGCGGGCTCCAAGGGGCGCGGCGTCTCCACGACCATGGGTTTTGTCAGCTTGCTGCGCCATCTGATGAAGGAACCGGCTATGGGAAAGCTGGTCGTGCCCATTATTCCGGATGAAGGCCGAACCTTCGGCATGGAATCGATTATCCGGCAAGTCGGAATTTACGCCAGCCAGGGGCAGCTCTATAAGCCGCACGATCAGGACATGCTGCTCTACTACCGTGAAGAAAAAGACGGGCAGATTCTGGAAGAAGGAATCACCGAAGCTGGGTCGATGGCCTCGGTCACGGCGGCGGGAACCGCCTATGCGAACTATGGCATCCCCATGATTCCCTTCTTCACCTACTATTCGATGTTCGGATTCCAGCGTGTTGGCGATGCCATCTGGGCCTTCGCCGATGCGCGCGGGAAGGGCTTCTTGCTGGGCGGAACCGCCGGCAGGACCTCACTGTCAGGGGAAGGATTGCAGCATCAGGATGGACATAGCTTACTGTTGTCGAGCAGTGTTCCCACCTGCGCATCTTATGATCCTGCCTATGTGTATGAAGCCGCTGTCATCATTCAGGAAGGCATTCGGCGCATGTACGAGGAGGGCGAGAACCTCTTTTACTACATAACGCTGTACAACGAAGACTATGTCATGCCCGAGATGCCGGAGGGTTGCCGCGAGGGCATTCTCCGCGGCATCTACAAATACAAGCCCGCAAGCGGCGGCAAAGCGACCGTGCAACTCTTCGGCAGCGGCCCCATTTTGAATGAAGCGTTGCGCGCGCAAGATATTCTGGCGGAAAAATACGGTGTGCACGCGGATGTGTGGAGTGTCACCAGCTATAACCAGCTACGCCGTGAAGCCTTATCCACGGAGCGCTGGAACCGCCTGCACCCGGCCGAAGCGCAGAAGCGTCCTGAAATCCTTAATGTTCTCGAAGGAGCCGAGGGACCGATCATCGCGGCCACCGATTACATGAAGGCCGTGCCCGACCAACTCGCACCGTGGCTCAGCGGACGTCTGGTCAGTCTAGGCACCGACGGCTTTGGGCGCAGCGATAACCGCCAGCACTTACGCCGTCACTTCGAAGTGAATGCGGAAGCCATTGCCGGCACCGTGCTCTCGCAACTGGTGCGCACTGGAAAATTCGACGCCAAGAAAGCGCAGAAAGCTCTGGCTGAATTGGGAGTGAATGCAGAAAAGATAGACCCCGCGAGAGCGTAGCTCTGTTAAGCTGGCTGGCATGTTCCGTAACTGGCTGCGTTCAGTTCGCCGCTCAATCAACTCCCTCGCTCCAAAACCATACGACGTGTACGCGATATATGCTCCGAGAGTCGCGGCTACTTTAAGCCGCCGTGGCTACGTTCTTATGGTCGAGGGAGACCTTGAAGGCGCTATGCAAGCCTTTAACGATGCGCTGGTCTATGCACCGAGATCGGCTACCGTCTACAACAATCGCGCCTGTGCTTTCCTGGAACAATGCGACTATGACAGTGCTATTCGAGATAGCAATTCTGCTCTCGAGTTTGATCCCGGTCTTGCGTCTGCGATTTGCAATCGCGGTAGCGCATACTTAGGAAAACTTGATCTGCAACGCGCCACAGAGGATTACGATCGCAGCATTGTCCTAAGCCCACGCTATGCGGTGGCACACACCAACCGGAGTTTTGTCTCCTTACTCGCCGGCGATTTTGACCGCGCCGCGCGGGATTGCGACGATGCAATTACTCTCGATCCCAGTTACAGCCTTGCCCACAGGAACCGCGGGGCTATAGCATTTTGTCTGCGTCGTTTCGAAGAAGCGCAGATGCATCTGGGCCGTGCAGCCGAGCTTGATCCTAAGGCTCCCGAGATCGAAATGTGGCTGCGCCTCGCCCGGCTACGAACTAGCATACGGGAAGCCTCCGAACTGGGCTCACAACCAACAGTAGTGGATGTAACCAAGTGGCCCGGCCCACTAGTAAATCTTCTCTCGGGTTTTGCCGACGAGCAAACAATACTGTCGGCTGCCCAAGATCCAAATTCGGACAAAGAACGTGGCCAGCTTTGCGGAGCCTATTTCGTCATTGGTGAGATGGCACTGATCGGTGGCGATCCTGAGCGCGCCGCAACATACTTCCGAAAATCGACCGAAACCGGAGCAATCAGTTACTTGGAGTACTCTGCCGCCAAGGCAGAGCTGGATGATTGGAACGTGGGCCCAAGGCCCGGAGCTGACGGTTATGCTGAATGACTGTACCCGTCTGCGCTAGGAGCACCGCCTAACCCCAAATTCGAATGCCATCCAACGCGCGCCACTGATTCGCCTCAGTTAGCCCGCCGACCTGGGCGCTCACCGCGCCCTTCATTACTTCCTGCCATGCCTCGCGGAACATCGCCATCTCTTCCCGCGTCCCAACCGTGATGCGGCTATAGGTTGGCATGGCTGGCCAGATGCGTCCGATCATCACGCTCCGTTTTGCCATGGCATCAATCACGCTACGGGCTGGCCGTTTCGTGTCCAGCATAAAGAAATTCGACTCGGACGGGATGTAAGAGTAGCCATGCTGGTCGAGCCATTGAAAAATTTCTCCTCGGTTTTCCGCGTTGACATGTCTGCGTTCGGCAATCAACCGGGGATCTGCCAGACTCGCGATAGCAGCCGCCACCGCTGTGGTTGGCATGGCATTCCAGCCCATGAGGCTCTCGATCTTCTCAAGCAAATCTGGCCGGGCCATGGCGACTCCGCAGCGGAGACCCGCCATGCCGTAGAGCTTGGAAAACGTGCGCAGAACGATGACGTCTTTCCCGGCCTTGACCAGGTCCACGGCTGAAGGTGTGTCTGCAAAGTGGATATAGGCCTCGTCGACAACGACAATCGAGCCCTTAGGCTTGTGGTCGAGAAGATATTCGATGTCCGCATGGGAGGTCAGTGTGCCCGTCGGGTTGTTCGGCGTGCAGATATAGAACAGTCCCGCGTCCGGCGCGGCGGCGAGCATAGCTTTTACGTCATGCGCATAATTTTTCGTCAGCGCGACCTTCACAATGCGCGCTCCCGAAGCAGCGGCTGCGTAGAGGCCAGCTTCGTAGCCCGGATCGGCAGTCACGTAACTACGGCTGGGTGAGGTGTACGCAAGTACTGAGTGATGCAGAGGGCCACTGGACCCCGGGAAGGCTCGCACGAACTCCGGCTTGAGGCCTTCTCTGCCCGCAAAATTCTTTTCGAAGTCATCCGTCAGATCCGTCAAGTAGCGGCCGCCCTGCGCAGTAGCAATGGTGACCGCTTCCCGCGCTGCGGGGCAAGGCCCCAACGGATTCTCATTCTGATCGATCCAAATGGCGCTCGCGGAACTCGATGCTGCAGGAATGGCCCTCGCCACAGCCTGAGCCAGCATGGGCTCCGTCACAATGCGCAAGGCAGCCACCGTGGAAACCGCTGCAGAAAGATGAAAAAACGACCGGCGGGACAGAGAAGAGGGACCGTTCTTTGGCGACATGATTTCGCTCCAGACTTTACTTCGACTTCGCAGTTCTCAGCGAGATTCTACGCCGAAGCCGACGGCAGCGGAGTGTTTTTCGTGCGGGGCCGTCCGGGGACGTCGCCCAGGCTAGGCACGAGCGGCCTCGTTCACAAACGCCTTCTTTACCGTCCGCCGAATGTATAGCCGATGGACATGCCATATCGCGTGGCATATGGAGAACTGAAGAGATTGTTGTTGCGAACCACGTAGAAATGCGCTTCCGGACGAACGAACAGATTCCCTCTCACGTAGTAGCGGATTCCCCCGCCAAAGTGGCCGAGAAAGTGGTTGGTAGTGGTGAAATTCTGGCAATTGATTCCGCAGCTTGGAGCAACATAGAAGCGGGTGTTCTCCGCTCCAATTCCCGCCATCACTTCCGGGGTAATATTCCTGGTCACGGGTGGCGCCCAAATGGCATTGAAATCATAGAAAATTGGGCGAAACGGTGTGGATCCCTGATACAGATTCCGGCTTGCCCTCCAGGAAAATTCAGTATTGACCCCAAGATGATGTGTAAGGAGAAGATCAAAGCTAACGCTCGGAGTCAGACCACTCCCCACCGACTGCTGCGAATAGTCGCTGGGAGCGCTCGATGCCGATCGCGCGGTGACTCCATTGAAACCAAAAGCGGCATCGATCTGTTGTCCGTGGGCGGTTGCATTCAGCAGGGATGAAATGCAGAAGATCGCAAATACGGTTAGCTTTTTCACAGGGGGCTCCGAGGTGTCTGGCTGACGGAATTGCTGGCTGATCCCCTCGCCGGGCAGACCTTCACTCAAGCGTGCCCGGTGAAAGGATTTAACAGCGCCGTTTGCAGCTAAGGTGTCTGATGGGACGGGCGAATTGATAGATGCCCCGAGTGACTAAGGTTTGCGTAAAAATTTGTAAAAACTGGGAAGCAACCCGATTGACTCGCAATAGAATCCGAAGTAGGAACGGCAACTAGGTAAAATTCCGGTTGACCATTCTTGGACATTCCAATATCTACTGTCTACAACGCAAAATAGGCTCTAGGATCAAGACTATGAAAATTCCCCAGTGTGCAGTGTGCCGGACAACGATGTCGCAATGGTTCCCATGCGTTGTCCTTATGACTCTTGCGTTCTCTCTGCCCGCCACTGCTGAACTGGGCGGCTACGCGGACTCGGTACAGGTGGATCGGGCAAAGATGAAGGCAACCATCAAGGTCACTCAGGCTAAGGCCTACGCCGTGCATGAGATCAAAGCGCCTACCGGAACAGTTGTCAGGGAGTACGTCTCGCCCGATGGACGGGTTTTTGGCGTGGCCTGGCAAGGGCCATTTATCCCCGATCTGCATCAAATTCTCGGCTCGTTCTACCAGCAATACGCAGGGGCAGTGCAAGCTGAAAAGAGAACTTACGCTGGGCACAGGCCTGTCGACATTCAGCAACCTCGTTTGGTGGTCCAAGGTGGCGGCCATATGCTGGGACATTTTGGCCGGGCGTTCGTTCCTGACATGTTGCCGGAAGGAGTCAGCACCGATGCGATCCGTTAGAAACATGCTCGTACGCGGACTTTCAGTCGCAGTCTTGGTTGCAGGGTTGGCTTTTCTGGCAGCTTGTGGCGGAAGCAGTTCCGGCGGAGGAGGGGGCGGAGGAACGGTCACCATCGGGCTGTTGCCGAGCACCACATCTCTAAATCCGGGACAAGCGGCGACTGTCTCTGCCGTAGTTTCTAACGGGGGCGTGACCTGGAGCCTGGCTCCGGCAGGCTTCGGCGCTCTGAGCGCCCAGACTTCGACCTCGGTGACGTACACGGCCCCGGCCACTGTTTCGGCTCCAACCTTGGTGACCATAACGGCAACATCCTCAAACAGTCCGAGCGTCGTGGCGCCTCTGCGGATTGGAGTGCGAACTTCTCCCACAATTGCTCTCTCCACGGTGGGCCCGCAAACCATCAACCAGGGACAGCAGCTCAGCATCAATGCAACTCTCGTAGGAGACACTACGAACCAGGGTGTCACGTGGGGTCTCTCCTCCGTAGTGGGCACCCTGAGCAACCAAACTTTGACATCAGTCACCTACACTGCACCAGGTAGCGTGACCAGCAATACTCCAGTTACGCTGACGGCCACTTCCGTGGCCAATACCAACTCAAAGGCGGCTCTGGAGCTCACGGTGTTTCCTGCCGGAGCCAGCTCGAACGTAGCGGCTGTCACGACCAGTGGTGGACCTTCGTCAACTTCCGCCAATGCTTTCTTTACCAGCGTAGTGGTCTGCGTTCCCTCTACGACGAATTGCCAAAATATCGACAACGTTCTGGTGGATACTGGATCCATTGGTTTGAGAATCCTGCAGTCGCAGATTACGTCACTTGTCCTGCCTCAACTGATGGATAGCGGCGGCAACATCCTCAACAATTGCGTTTCGTTTCTGGATACCTCTTATCTGTGGGGACCGGTGGCAGCGGCGGATGTTAAGATCAGTGGCGAGACCGCCAGTGCCGCTCTTGTGCAAGTGGTCAGCAGCCTGAATACTGGAGTGCCAGCCCGCTGCTCGAACGGCGGTACAGTCAACAACAATACTCCGGCGCTTTTGGGCGCGAACGGCATCCTGGGACTGGGGACCGAACCCACGGATTGCTTCCTTGCCGGCGCTGACTTCTGCGATGGAAGCATTCAATCGGCTCCCGACATTTATTTTGGCTGCCCCGCTTCAGGGTGCGCGTCCACGGCTGTGCCTGTACTTGTGGGTTTCAGTCAACAAGTAGTGAATCCGATCGTTTTGTTCGGCTCGGACAACAATGGCATGGCCCTCAAGTTTCCGGCTCTTTCTGGCAGCGCCGCCGGTGTGAATGGCTCCATGATTTTTGGTATTGGCACGCAATCGAATAATGGACTCGGCGCCGCCACTATATTCGGGCTTGATCTCAACGACAATTTCATTACCCTGTTCAATGGCCAGACGCTGACCTCCAGTTTTATCGACAGCGGCTCGAACGGGCTCTTCTTTCCCTCCACGATCACCGCGTGCACCATGAACGCTGGTTTCTATTGCCCCGCGACGATTCAAAATTTGTCTGCGAGCAACGAGGATCCCCTCTTGTTGATCCCACACACGGTCAACTTCAGCATCGACAACGCGGATAATCTTTTCAACAATAATCCGACCGACACAGCATTCGGCCCTCTCGGTGGACCGCTGGGCACGGCCAACACTTGCTCTGGCGGAAATGGCTCCTGCACGTTCGATTGGGGAGCGCCGTTCTTCTACGGACGGACCGTGTTCACCGCAATCGATGGCCAGGCCACACCACCTGGGTTTAGCCCGTTCTGGGCGTACTAGAAACGTCTCGTAGAGGGTTTCTGGGAAGGGCACGGCTTCGGCCGTGTCACCCAGAGCCTAGGCAGCGCGGGCACTCTTGCCCGCGAGGTTTTCCGATTTCGTATTTCAGGACCCTGCCCATTATGCCCCCTCTAGACCCTCTCGGGCATCGACCGCTTATAATTCCCCCTTGGACAGCCGCGTCGACCGAAATGACGCCGTCACTCACGCGACGGGAGATTTCTGATGACAAGTTCGGAAGCATCGGGCCCTTTCTTGCCGGGCACTCTGGTGCTGGTCACGTTGTCCGTGCCGCGCGAAAAATTTTGGGGAGCCATCCTCTCGCTATCGGCCGCGGGGATTTCCCTGCGCGGCTGCGAACTCTCCTCGTTTGAAGATTGCGTGGCGCTCATCAAGTCGGGCGAAGGTTTTACGCCCGGCGCCGTCTTCTTTCCCATGCACCGTGTGGAGCGCATCGAAGTCGATGCCTCCGTCAATGGCCTGCCTTCGCTGGCCCAGCGCTTCGCCGCTCAAACCGGAGTAGATGTGGCGGAAATGCTAGGTGGCGGCGCACCGGCAGCGGGGGCTTGACGCTTGCGGCTCTCCCAGATTCTTACCGCGCCGAACCAGCTCACGTTGCTGCGGATGGTGTTCGTTCCCTTCATCGTCCTGAGCCTCATCGAGCGCGACTACCGACTGGCATTAATCCTCTTCGTCCTCGCCGGACTTACAGACATGCTCGACGGATTCCTGGCGCGCAAGCTGCATCAGCAAACTCGCATTGGCCAGTATCTGGACCCGATTGCGGACAAGTTACTGCTAAGCACCATGTTTCTTGTCCTTGCGATTCTCCACCTGATCAAGTGGAGGTACACGGTGATCGTTTTCAGCCGCGATATTGGCATTCTGGGCGTGAGCGCGGTTCTCTATGCAACGGCGGGGTTGCGGGATTTCCGCCCCAGTATTTTTGGCAAGATGAATACACTCTCGCAGATTGCAGCGGTTTTTTTCGTCATGCTATTTCTGGTGTTTCCCGCGCAGTGGGTGTACTTCGGTCGCGCACTCTTTCTGCGCATGACTTTCGCCTTCACGATTCTCTCCGCGCTGCACTATGTCCTGCTCGTTGGACAGCGGATGCGCGCACTCGACACAGAGGGAAAGCATACGGATGAGATTGCGCCTGCGGCGTAAGCGTTTCTCATTCCCACCACCAGCTAGGTAGGAGAAAATTTATGCTGCAGCAGTGAAGATGGCTTCCACTCCCATCATCAGATTTGACCCCTCTTCCGCTTCACCCCTAGAATCGAACTTCGGCTCTGATTCATGCCTCTGCACCTTCACAACACACTTTCCGGGACCGTCGAGGAATTCCGGCCTCTGCACGACAACGAAGTCCGCATGTATGCGTGCGGGCCGACGGTGTACGACTACGGCCACATCGGCAACTTTCGCACTTTTATTGCTGTCGATCTTCTGAACCGGTTCCGGCGCCAGAGCGGATACGATGTCCGCTACGTCATGAACATTACTGACGTGGACGACAAGATCATTCGTAACGCGGCGCGCGATGGTGTCAGCGTCCAGCAATACACGGCTCCGTACAACAAGGCTTTTCTGGAAGATTCCGAATTGCTCAACATCCGGCGGCCGGAGGCCCTGCCGCGCGCTACCGACCACATTGATGGCATGGCGAAGTTTGTAGCGGATCTGGAACGGAAGGGGTTCGCGTACCGCACCGAAGACGGCTCCTACTACTTCCGCATCGCGAAGTTTGCGGATTACGGCAAGCTCTCAAAGCGGGATTTTGCGGGCATGAACGATGGCGCGCGTGTGGATGTGGACGAATACGAAAAAGACAGTGCGCGGGATTTTGCGCTATGGAAAGCTCCGAAACCGGGCGAGGCCTCGTGGGATACGGCAATTGGTCCAGGGCGTCCGGGGTGGCATCTGGAGTGTTCGGTGATGTCCATGGACGCGCTCGGCGAAACGCTCGACTTGCACGCGGGCGGCGAAGACCTGGCGTTTCCTCATCATGAGAATGAAATCGCTCAGTCGGAAGCGCTCACCGGCAAGCCCTTCGCGCGTTTCTGGATGCACGCGCGGTTCCTGCTCGTCGAAGGCGAAAAGATGTCCAAGAGTCTGGGCAACTTTTTCACGCCGCGCGACTTGATTCTCAAAGGATACAAGCCGTCGTCGATTCGGTATCTGCTCACATCGGTCCCCTATCGCAATCAGCTCAACTTCACGTTTGACGGATTGCGGCAGGCGGCGGCTTCGGTGGAACGCTTGCGTAATTTTCGCCAGCGGCTGGCGGATGGTAATTTTCCCGATGGCGAGGACGTTGAGTTGCGCAAGCTAGCCGAGGACGCTGCTACCCGTATGAAGTCTGCCCTGGAAGACGATCTGAATACCGCGCAGGCACAGGCGGCGATTTTCGAAATGGTACGCGCGGCCAACGTCGCTATGGATGGTGGTCAGATGCGCAAAGGCAATGCCGCTCCGTTCCTCGGTGCCCTCGGAAAGTTCGACGAAATCTTTGCTGTGCTGCACGACGACGATGTCGCGAAGATGCGCAAAATCTTGGACTGGGCCAAGGCGGCGGGCCGCGAAAATGACATCAGCCCGGAATTGCTAGGGCTCGCCGGCGCTTCAGGACCGACAGATGAGGAAGTCGGGCGTAAAATTGCAGATATGGAACAGGCCCGCAAGGCGAAGAACTTCGCCGCGTCCGATAAACTGCGGGCGGAACTCACCGCAGCGGGCATCATCGTGGAAATTACGAAGGATGGCGTACGCTGGAAGCGGAAGTAAGCCTCGCCGAAGCCTTATCTATTCAATTCGATTGTCATTCTGAAACGGAGTGAGGAATCTGCTTGAAAATGCGAAGAGCGGATTCCTCGCTTTGCTCGGAATGACAACTCTAAGGTTGAGTTTCGCGTTTATTCGCAGGCCTGCGCTAGCCGCAGGATTGTGGCTTCATCGAAGTGCTTGCCGAGAATCTGCACGCCAATCGGCAACCCAGTCTTTGTAGGCGCACACGGCACGGAAATCCCCGGAATGCCCGCCAAGTTCGCAGTGACCGTGTAGATATCGGCCAGGTACATGGCGAGCGGGTCATCGGACTTCTCGCCCAACTTGAAGGCCGCGGTGGGGCTAGTCGGCGTGACAATAGCATCCACTTTCTGGAACGCTTCTTCGAAATCACGGGTCAGCAACGTCCGCACGCGTTGCGCTTTGAGATAGTAGGCATCGTAGTAGCCCGCGCTGAGAGCGTACGTCCCCAGCATAATGCGGCGTTTGACCTCAGCGCCGAAGCCGCCGTCGCGCGTCTTACGATACATGTCGGATAGAGTGCGCGCTGCAGTGCTGCGGAAGCCATAGCGCACGCCGTCAAAGCGGGCGAGGTTGGCAGACGCCTCCGCCGTCGCAACAATGTAGTAAGCCGGGATCGCATAGGTTGAGTTGGGCAAAGAAACAGGCACGACTTCACAACCGCGGCCCGCCAGCTTTTGAATGGCGGCCTCGACGGAGGTGCGAACTTCGGCGTCCAACCCTTCCCCAAAACATTCTTTGGGCACGCCGATGCGCAATCCGCGCACGTCCTTCTTTAGCTCAGCGACGTAATCCTGAACTGGAACATCAGCCGACGTCGAGTCCATGGGATCGCGGCCAGCGATCGTCCGCAGCACCAGTGCAGCGTCTTTAACGGTGTGCGCGAGGGGACCAATATGGTCAAGCGAAGAGGCGAAAGCGATCAGGCCGTAGCGTGAGACACGGCCATAAGTCGGCTTCAGACCCACAACTCCACAAAATGAGGCGGGCTGACGAATCGAACCGCCTGTGTCGGATCCCAGCGTGATCACTGCCATGCCCGCGGCGACTGTGGCCGCCGAGCCTCCGGAAGACCCACCAGGAACGCGTTCCAAATCCCGAGGATTGTGCACGGGCTTATAAGCCGAGTTCTCGTTGGAAGAGCCCATGGCAAACTCATCGCAATTCAGCTTGCCGAGAATCACCGCGCCCGCAGCCTCCAGTCGCGCCACTGCCGTGCAATCGTAGGGAGGAATGTAGTTCTCCAAAATCTTCGACCCAGCCGTAGTACGCAGGCCACGCGTCACCATCACATCTTTAATGGCGATAGGAACTCCGCCCAGCGACGGCAACGTCTCGCCCTTCGCGACAAGCAGATCCATGCGCCCTGCCTGCTCCAGCGCGCGCTCCTTCGAGAGCGTGAGATACGCGCCGATCTTGGGATCATCGCTCGCGATCTTCGCATAAAACGACTCAGCCAGCGCAGCGGCGGAAGTACGCCGCTCCTGCACGGCAGAGCGGGCATCGTCAATTGTGAATGTCGCTAAATCCATTGCTTTGTTGTTTTCCGTTCCCTGTATTCGTGAATGCAGAGCTACTTCTCGATCACCTTCGGCACTTTGAAGAAGGTTCCGTCGCCATCCGGCGCGTTGCCGAGGGCGGTCTCCGGGGCAAGAGACTTGCGCAAGCCCTCGTGCACATCTTCACGACGAGCATAGGCGAAGCGTTCGCTGCCGGCCTTGTTGGGATCGACACCGAAGCGGTCGGAAACCTGCGCCATGGGCGGTACGTCCTTGGTATCGAGCTCGTCCAGGCGATCGACATATCCGAGGATCGAGTTCAGATCGCGCACCATGCGCGGACGCTCTTCTTCGGTCAACTCGAGGTTGGCCAGATCGGCCACGTAGGCAACGTCTTTGTCTGTAACCTTCATAATTCAGTAACCTTCATCGCTCTCCCGCCACTACGAACGCAATTCCCAACACGCGCCCGCTCGAATATTGATTAATGGTCGCTAGGTAACGTGGCGCCAGGGACTTCAATTGCTCGCGCCAGCCGCGGTCCGGGACTTCGACACGCAGGATGCTGTCCTCCAGCGCAACAGCACGAGTTTTCTCCGCTACCATGGCACCGCAAGCCAGCGGCCAAGCCAGCAGGGCGCTCTGCTCGGGGCCAGTTTGCCGCAACGCCTGAGCGACTATTTTCCGTAGACCGGAACCTGCCTGTTGCATGGCTTCACCCATCGAGGAAACACCGATTCTAGCATCCGCCAGGCCTGCGCTTTAGAGGGGAAATTCTTGGCGTGCCCAGGTCGTCGCTTCCTCTTTGGATTGCAAACGACCTTCCAACTGTGCATCTTCTACAGCCGCGAGAATTTCCTTGAAGCGGGGCCCGGGCGTATAGCCTTGCAGGATTAGATCTTCTCCGGTGAGCAGGGGCGTGGGACGCATCTTCTCGGGCGGGATGGCGGCTAATTTCTCCCGCGCAAAGTCATAAAGCGACAGATCGCCGTGGCTTGCCACACAATCTAAGCGGTGCTGCTCGATATGCTCGTCAATTTGCGGCATGCGCAGGAATTTTTTCAGCGTCGATTCCTTCATGCGCGGCAAATCGGTGAAGCGCATATGGTTCCGGATGAGCGCGAGAATCTGCTCCGTATCTTCATTCGAGAAACGCAGGCGGCGGCAAATTTCCTCCGCCATCTTGACGCCAACTTCCACGTGGCCATCGAAACGAATGCGATCCGGCGCAATGCGAAATGTGGGCGGCTTGCCCACATCGTGCAACAACGCTCCCCAGGCTTGCGTGCGCGAGCAAGGCTGAGGAAGATTTTCCAACAGCAACAGCGTGTGCACCCACACGTCACCTTCCGGATGATATTGCGGCGGCTGCGCCACTCCTTTCATAGCGGAAATTTCCGGCAGCACCTCGGGAAGCAGGCTGGTGGCATCAAGGAGCTCGAACGCCTGGCGCGCGTGGCCTTCCGTAAGCATCTTGGTCAGTTCTTCGGCGACGCGCTCGCGGCTCACTTGATGAATTTGTGGAGCCAGCTTGCGCAGTGCGGCGAACGTTTGCGGCTCAATCTCATAGCCCAGGCGGGAAGCAAAACGCACGGCTCGCAGCAGGCGCAGCTTGTCTTCGCTGAAGCGCAGCTCAGGGTCGCCAATGGTGCGAATGATTCTGGCCTCCATATCTTTGCGACCGCCCACGAAATCCAATACTTCGTCCTCAACGGAACCTTCTTTGAGCGGATCGAGCAGCAATCCGTTGATGGTGAAGTCGCGCCGCCCCACGTCCTCGCGCGCATTCTGGCTGTAGCGAACGGAATCTGGGTGGCGTCCATCGGAAAAACCCACATCGCTGCGAAACGTGGCGACTTCGATCGTCGAGGTTTTATCCGGAGAGGGCACCAACACCACGCCGAACTGCGCACCCACTGCGTACGTCTCCGGGAAGAGACACATCACTTCTTCCGGCGTGGCCCTGGTGGTGACGTCGTAATCCGCAGGCTCACGGCCGAGGAGTAGATCGCGCACGCATCCACCGACGAGGTAGGCCGGGTAGTCCGCCTTGCGCAGGGTACGAACGACCGAAATGGCGTGAGCCTTCATTCAGTAAATGAGCCGCAAATCAACAGCTTCGCTCGAATCCGGTTAGACTAGGAACTGGAAACTGGAAGCTGATCTTCAATTATGCCCGACGTATACATTCTCGGCATTGAAACCTCGTGTGACGAAACAGGTGCCGCCGTGGTGCGCTCCGGCGAGGAGATTGTTTCCAACATCGTCGCGTCACAGATTGCCCTGCATCAACTGTATGGAGGCGTGGTCCCTGAGCTGGCTTCCCGCGAGCATTTGCGCGCCATCGTTCCGGTGGTGCGGCAGGCGCTGGCGGAATCGCGGCAGACCTACTCCAATATTGATGCCATTGCCGTCACCCAAGGTCCAGGGCTGGCCGGAGCATTGCTAGTTGGGATCAGCTACGCCAAGGCACTCGCGTTTGCTCTCGACAAGCCTCTGATTGCCGTCAACCATCTCGAGGGGCACATTCACGCTGTCTTGTTAGAAGAGCGCCAAAAAGGCAATCATGCTGTGAACTTCCCTGTACTCGCGCTGGTTGTCTCCGGCGGGCACACGCATCTTTATTTGGCGGAACTTCGCGATCTAACGGAACAGCGCGGACCCACCTGGGTCTACGAAAACATTGGCCATACGCGCGACGACGCGGCTGGCGAGGCGTTCGACAAAGTTGCCAAGTTGCTTGGGCTCGGCTACCCCGGCGGCCCAGTCATCGACCGGCTCTCAGCGCACGGTGATCCCACCGCGGTAAAATTTGCCATCGCTCAGATGAAACATCGTGATCGACGAAATCAGAGCCAGCCCGAGGATACCCGTCCCCATTTCGACTTTTCTTACAGTGGCATCAAGACGGCGGTGCTGCGTCACGTGGAAACGCACAACATGCGAGAAGCCGTCGCAGCACGACACAAGGCGCTCTCCGCCATCGCCCGACCGAAGCTGGAGGATTACCTGGCCCATTGCAATCAGGAAACGCTGGATCTCGTAGCTTCGTTCCAGCGAGCCGTAGTTGTCGATCTGGTCAGCAAGACGCTCGCGGCCGCCCGGGCCTGCGACGCCGCTACGCTCTTCGTTACAGGAGGCGTCGCCGCCAACAGCGAACTGCGCCGGACATTCGAGCGCGAAGCCGCCCAAGAAGGAAGACAGGCTTACTTCCCGTCCCGCCCGCTCTCCACCGACAACGCAGCCATGATCGCGGCGGCAGCGTATCCGAAGTTTCTGGTACAGCAGTTCGCCCCAGCAGATTTCTGCGCCGAGCCGGGCTTGGTCCTGCGGTAAGAAACTGGAGAACCCCAGCAAAAAAGACCTCTTACGGTGCAACCGCCGCCTTCGCCTTGGGTCGCGCGATCGCTTCCATTTCCTGCGCGATCTGCTCGTCCAGGCCGCCGTCGTAGAGGTTGCCGTGATCTTTGCCTTCCAGGAAGGTGAACTGAATATTGATGTTCACTTCTTTGGCGGTTTCTTCCAGCAGGTGTGCGGGCTCGTCGAGATGGAACGTATCTTGCGTACCCACCGTGAGGTGGATGCGGCCATTGAGTAGAGGTCGCAGGCGGTCGGCGTTCTTACGTAGGACTTCGGCAATGTCGTAGGCCTCCCACGCTTTCGCCACATCGGGATCGATTACACCCGTGTCGCGGTCGAAGAGCGGCATGGGGCGGCCATCCTTGCCGCGGGGACTGAATACCCACTCGAACGAAGCCATCTGACCGCCAAAATCGCCGAGAATACGCTCCTGTTGCGCAGTCTCTTTGAGGGACATGGTTTCCTTGCCGTGTTCGCGCACCAGCGGCCAATGTTTGCCGTTCGGTTGGCGATAAAAATTTTGTGGTGGAGTGGCGCGCAGATTGGGGCCGTTGAAATTGCGGAAGTCGGAAGGATCCGGCGCGGTGGGCCAGCTTCCTCCAAATACTTCGGGATAATTCACTTCCAGCCACAGCGCCGCCCAGCCTCCCGAGGAATGGCCGGTGAGAAAGCGGCTGTCGCGTTTGGCGTCAGTGCGATAGCGCGACTCAATATAAGGTACGAACTCCGTCACAAGAGCCTGGCCCCAGGGGCCGTTATTCACTGAATCTGCAAATTCATGGGTACCGCCTGCGCAGGACTGGTCGAGCAGCACCCAGATCATTTCGGGGTACTTGCTGCCCGTCAGTTTTCTCTGAATTCGGGTCGCAACGTCGCTCGCGATCCCCGCCAGATTGTGGCCAAAGCCATGCGTCCAGTACACGGTGGGAAACGTTGTCTTAACGTCGTCGCCATTGCTATAGCTCGGAGGAAGCACGACCACGGCGCGCATGTGGATGGGGCGTCCCCAGAAAAGCGACAGCGACGGGCTGACGAAATCCACAATCTCCGAGGACGGCGGCAGATCGAATTTTGGCTCGGGGACGCGCGTGTTAAGGACGAGCTCCATCGTGCCTGCGTGTGCTGGATCCAGGTCCGGAACCGAAATGACAGGACTGCGAATGTCTCCCGGAGAGCTGCCCGCATAGGCATAGTCGTGATTCAGGTCGAGCAGCGCCATGACTTGATAGTCTCCCCGTGGCCGGGTGGAAAAGGGCGCGGGAAATACGAGTTCGTCGGGGCTGAACTCGATCAGCGTTTCTGGGCCTGCGTTGGTGACGTCGCGGGCGGCAATCCAGGTTTTTTGCGTATCGGCTCCGAATCCAGGAGTCATTTCCTCCGACGCGGACTGGAGCGGGCCGAAGAATACGAGCAGACGTCCCGAGATGGGACCTTTGATCCCGGCCCCTACGCGCACCTTGAAGCGCAGAGGCCCACCTTCAGAATCCGCCGCTGCTAGTTGAGCGCTACTGGCTAACAGGCAGATCAGCAGGAAGCGGAGAATCGGGCGCGACCTCATATGGGGAGATTGTAAGCCGCTGGTAGAGGCTTTCCTACATCGCTGTGGTACGAGAGCGGAGGTGTACCCATATGAGATAATGGGTGTTAAACCCAGTGAAGATTCCCAGGCACCCCCAAGGAAACCTATGAGCCGTAACGTGTTTTGCGTCAAACTGAAGCAGGATCTCCCCGGCCTAGACGAGCCGCCCTTCGACACGGAACTGGGTAAGCGGGTCTACGAACAGGTCTCCCAAAAGGCCTGGGGCATGTGGGCCGAGCACTGCAAGATGTTGCTCAATGAATACCGCCTGAACCCCTCCCGCCGCGAAGACCAGGAAGTCATCGTGAAGCAGCTCGAACAATACTTCTTTGGCGAGGGATCGCAAGCGCCAGCCCAGTACGTGCCCCCGGCGCCGTAGCAGATCAGCGAACTAAAGCCGATTCAACAACTGAGCCAATTTCCCGATTGTCATTTGTCATGGACCTTCACTGGCATACGGTCCATGCGAGTCAAAGGATCCCGAGGATGCGGACAGCGGTGGGGCGTCCGCAGGCATTCTCACCAAGAGGCGGCACGAGGAGAATTCCCCGGGATTGCGGAATAAAGCGAGCGGTTAGGGGTCCTTCGCTAACGCTCAGGATGACAGTTTAGAAAAAGCCAATTAGAGAATTAAGTCATCTGTTTTCCAAGTTCTTTGTTTTCAGTGGTTACTTTGGTTCCATTCTCCATACATTCGCACGGTTTTCATCGTCCCGTAATAACTAATCAATAAACTTAGTACTGAGGAACGGACTCTTGGTTGACACCCTGATCCTGTCCGACGTTCACCTTGGCTCGGAAGTGAGCCATGCGCGTGCAGCTGTCCGCATGCTGGAGGGGCAATCCTTTCGGCGACTGATTCTCCTGGGCGACATTTTTTCCGACCTCAACTTCCGCCGCCTCAAGAAAGAGCATTGGCAGTTTCTCGGGTACATCCGCAAGCTCTCCAATCCGAAGCGCGGCGTGGAAGTGGTCTGGGTGGAAGGCAATCACGACGCCGGCTTGACCAACGTCATGTCGCACTTGGTCGGGGTGAAGGTTTACCAGGAATATATCTGGGACTATCGGGGCAAGAAACATCTCGCTGTGCACGGACACCAGTTCGATCGTTTTATTGTTAACAACATATTCCTCAGCCACGTAGGCACAGCTCTGCATCTGATATTGCAGAAGCTGGATTTTAAGAATAAGCCTTTCGCGCGCTTTGCGGATCGCGCCAACACGAGTTGGTTGCGGCTCTCCAAGAAGGTCGCCGCAGGCGCTTTGTTGCACGCGCGCTTTCGCGGCGCAGAAAGAGTCTTCTGCGGACACACACACGAGGCTATGCACCGCGAGAAGGACGGCATCGACTACTACAACACTGGCAGTTGGACGGACGAAAAGCTTACATACATCACCGTGAGCGAGGAAGGTGTCCAAATTCATGAGTACACCAGAACTAACAATCGTGATTCCAGCGAAGAACGAAGCGAAGCTGATTCCGCGTCTACTGACTTCACTGACAATGCAGGACTATTCGAAGATGCGGATTACGCCGGTGTTAGTAGCTGATGCGAACTCCACGGATGGAACCCCGGACATCGTTCGCAGTTTTGCTGACCGCCTAACGGTGGATGTAATTCCTGGCGGCATGCCCGCTGTGGGCCGCAACCGCGGTGCTGCGCTGGCGAAAACGCCCTACGTTTTGTTTTTGGATGCCGACATCGAACTGGCAGAGACGTGGCTGATCCGGCGCTGTTTGGAGCAGATGCAGGAGAAACAGTTGCACCTGGCGACAACCAACATCCTCTGCCGGGGAAATGTAGCCGATAAGATCCTCTATTGGGGAAGCGATTTTTTTCAGTATCTTTCCTGTCTCTACAAGCCCTTTGCCACAGGGATGTTTATGATGTTTGACCGCGAGCGCTTCCACGAACTCGGCGGATTTAACGAACAGGCTCAGTTTGCGGAAGATTATCTGCTCAGTCAGAAAGTCGCGCGGCGCAGGTTCACGATCGTGCGCGGGGGCGTATTCACAACTAACCGGCGTTTCCAGAAAATGGGCCATGCCAGTGTGTTCTTTCTCTTCTTTCGCACCGCATTCAACACTCACAACGAGCGTTTCTATTTGCGGGACCACAAATATTGGGGCGCTTACAAGGGCTGAGCGCCCTGGCACATTCGAAACCCGGAACGACAGCGTACAACTCCCCGCTATGTTACTAGCGTGACTTTACGGGTCAACGCTTACCCATCACAATCAAGGACATGATGTGGGGGAGCCATGTCTTTTTGCGTGATCACAACTTTTCGGCCCCTATTCCGTTTTCCAAAGAGCGGTCTTAGCCTCTTGGCGGGACTGCTATTCGCATTTCCTGCGTTCTTAAGCGGTCAAACCGATCCTGCTGAACGACCTGTTCCGATTTTGACCGGGAGTGCCGGATTCTTCGCGAGCGGAAATGGCGCGCAGAGAGAACTTGCGCCTGTCATCGTGCCGGTCGTGCTCGTGCCGCTCGGCGAGCGCTGGCTTGTCGAGGCCCGCGGTGAGTTCAAGGGTGAGTTCGAGAAGCCTGCGGGCAGTGGATCGTTTAGCGGTCCGGTAGAAAAAGAAATTGACTACGTACAGGTCGATTTCATTGCCAATGCCAAGGTGACTGTAACTGTGGGCAGATTCCTGACGCCCTTCGGAATTTACAATGAGCGCCTGTATCCCATCTGGATACGCAGTCTTCAACCTGTCCCTGTGATCTTTCCGATTGGAACGGGATCGAGCAATGGAGTGATGCTGCGCGGCGGATTTCCCGCCCGTTCGAACGTGAATGTGAACTACGCTGTTTACTTTTCAACGAACAGCACCATCAACAAGCTGGAATCGGATCGTCTTGCCGGCGGACGAATAGGAGTTTTTTTCCCCGGCCAAAGACTTGAGATCGGGGCCTCCTTCCAACAGCTCTTGCAGGAGGGGCGCTATGGGTCCGCTGGATTTCATTTCGCGTGGCAGCCGACAGGCGCGCCACTAAATCTTCGCTCCGAGGTTGCCTGGTCTGGGGAACAGGGAAGGGGCTACTGGATCGAGGGTGCCTACCGTCTCAGCCAAGTTTCTAAATGGCAAAAAGTCATGCGCCACGCTGAAGCGGTTGCTCGAGTGCAGCAATTCTTCGCGGGCGGAATCACACCCAACACGGCTGCCGATTACGGATTGCCGACGGTGAACGCCCAGGAATTCGATCTGGGTGGAAATTATTACTTCCGCGATGGATTCAAGGCCACAGCCAGCTACGGCCGTGAATTCAGCTCTGTAGGCAATTTCAACCGCTGGACCATCGGCACCGCCTACCGTTTCGCGTTTCCTCTGGGGAGGCAGTAATGAAGACGACATCGAAGAACCTCTTGTGCGGCCTGCTGGCCCTGATCCTGTTTTCCGTAGCGGCCGCAGCCGGTAAGTCTGGAAAGCATGATAAAGCCGCGCCGATTCCAGTGCAGCGCGTGCTGACGGACGATGAGATGCGCGTGGAAGGGGAAAAGCGTTTCCAGGCCAACTGCGGACGCTGCCACCAGTCTCCCCACAAGTTTCCGCCACGCATGATGCTCACTATCGAACGCCATATGCGAGTCCGCGCTCTAATCACCGAAGACGACCTGCGCTTGATCGTCCGCTACATGTCGCAATAATGACGACGATGTCCGTTAAGCCTCGCCTTCGGAGCTACACCAGAGCCATCACGGCCGTCGTGTTTCTTTGCGGAGCGATTCTGACTGTGCTTCCTGCACTGGGACAGCCTCGAATCATTGAGGTTGTTGCGGACAAAGACAGCCGCTACAGAATTGCAGGCGAATCGAAGCCCTCCATCACAGTCAAAGCTGGCGAAGTTGTGGTGTTGCGCATCACGGCACGCCGGGGGAAGTCATGGAACCGGGATGGATCCATCCATGGATTTTCCTTATTGCGCGCGAAGGACCGCTCCAAGGTTTCGGGTTGGGATTTACTACTCAAACCCGGGACGCAGGAGTTTCTGTTGACGGCTCCTGCCGAGCCGGGCGACTATGAGGTAGTTTGCACGGTAATCTGCAGCGAAGACCATGAAGGCATGCACATGAAGTTCCTGGTCCTGCCATAGCCGATAGTAGCGAATGCGGAGCCTTGGAGATTGGTAGAGGAGTAACCGAGTGAAAAGACGTTTGGCGTATCTTACGAGTTCGATGTTATGCCTAGCTTCCTTGTCCTATGCGGGCGCGGGTGTAAAAACTTTCCGGGGAGAAATTTCCGACAGCCAGTGCGCCATGAATGTTCATTCCCTCACGCATTCGCACCAGGAGATGCTGAAGTCCAAGGGCATGGGGGGGACTTCGGCCATGTGCGCAACGCACTGCGCCAAGCAGATGGGGGGAGAGTTTGTGCTGGCTGCAGGCAAAGAAATCTATCGGTTGGACAATCAGGCTGAGGCGGAAAAGTTTGCTGGCCGACGAGTCAAGATCAGCGGCACCCTCGATGCCAAGACCAAGACCATCCACATGGTGAAGGCCGAACCGGAGAAGTAGCCCAGCGCAGAACTCGCGAAAATCGTTCCAGTTTTTCCTCAACTAACTCTTGGATTCACGGGATTTTCACAAACCCGCAATCCGGCAGCAACGCGGGCCGCGTACATTTTTTGTATGACTTCCCACAGCCTACTGGCCGAAGCTCCACGCGGAAGTGTGTTTTCTTCCCCAAAACCTCGCAGGAAACCGCGCCTCAGCATAACCGTGCGCGAGGTCGGCGAGACGGTCATTTTGAAATGCAAGGGTCGGCTCGTTTATCGCGAGGAAGCCGCTATTTTGACCGGCAAAGTCAGCGACCTGCTCTCGGACTACCGCCACGTCATCCTGAATTTCGGCGGAGTCGAGAGCATTGATAGCAGCGGCCTGGGTTCGATGGCGATACTGTGTCTGTGGGGAAAGGCCGCGGGAGGCACGGTCCTGTTCAGCAATCTGCATCCACGCATCGAACGCATGTTACGCCTGACCAATCTCAACTCCGTGCTGGAAATCCATTCCACCGAGGCTGGCGCTTTAGCTTGGTGCGAACTGGCACTCGTTGAAAGGGCTATCCGCATAGGCTAACTACCTCCGCTGAAACCGGTAGTTCCCGCCCCGCTCCGCCGCATAGGCTTCCGCGACTTTCAAGAAGGCCTGCGCCGCATGGGATAGATTCGCCTTCTTCCGGTACACCAGCCGCAGTTTCCGGTTCAGGTTGAGTTCCCGCACGGGAATCCGCACCAGCTCGCCGGCGGCAATTTCGGTCTCCGCGCTGATGTGCGGAACGAACGCCACTCCGTTTCCCATGGCGACAAAGCGCTTAATCGCCTGGAGCGTTGGCAGTTCCACATCCATGTGCAGGGGTGTCTTGTACTTGCGAAACGAATCAATCACTTTATCGCGATACGGAGACGGCACATTGTGCGCCACAAACGTCTCCGCTCCCAGCTGCTTGATGCTGATCTCCCCGGCTGTCGACAGCGGGTGGGATGGCGGCACTACGAACGCCAGCTCATCGGAATACACGACCACCGAGCTCAAAAGTGGCTCCTGCGGATCGAACGACAGCACGCCGAACTCCGCCGCGTGCCGCAATACTTGATCGCCAATGCGGCTCCCCAACGAGCGCAGCACCATGATCTTGATCATCGGATGTAGCCGACGGAAATTTCCCAGTACCGGCAGCAAATACAACGAGGTAAATTCATTGGCCGCGATCACCAGCTTGCCGCGCTGCACTTCGCGCAATTCGGTGAGTGCTCCCTGCGCATCCGACCGCAGATTGAGCAGCTTTTCGGCATATTCCTGCAGCACCCGGCCCGCATCTGTCAGCACGCCCTCGCGCAATGAGCGGTCGAACAGAGGCTCGCCCAACTCCTCTTCCAGCTTACGAATGGTCTGGCTGACCGCGGACTGCGTCCGGTACAATTTCTCAGCTGCCCGTGAGAACCGGCCTTCCCGCGCAACTGTAAGAAAAACCTCAAGTTCGCCTAAATCCATTGATTTTCCGCCCTTAAGAGAAACTTACCATGCCATAACCGCCAAGCTTAATCTTAAGAAAAACTTATGCTGTTTGCAAGATTATAAGCTTGTGTTAACTCCTGCGGTGCCTAGAATAGAACTAGCACTCAACATAGGTTAAGGAACCGCCGAGCCCATGGAACAATCTGTGGAACGACCACACATTGCGATTTTCGACACGACCCTCCGCGACGGCGAGCAGTCGCCGGGTTGCAGCATGAATGTGGAGGAAAAACTCCGCATGGCGCAGCAGCTCGACCGCCTCGGCGTCGACATTATCGAAGCCGGTTTTCCCATCGCATCCGAAGGCGACTTCCAGGCGGTCCGCCTGATCGCGCAATCGGTTCGCCGCCCCAAGATCGCCGCCCTGGCCCGTTGCTGTACCGCCGACGTCCTGCGCGCGGCACAGGCTTTGGAAGGTGCTGCACATCCTCGCATCCACGTCTTCCTGGCAACTTCGGATATTCACCTCGTCTCCAAGCTGAAAATGTCGCGCGAGCAGTGCCTGACAGCGGCGCGTGAAGCGGTTCGCCTGGCGCGCACGCATTGCGATGACGTTGAATTCTCGCCGGAAGACGCCACTCGTACCGATCTCGATTTCCTCTGTCAGGTCGTGCAAGCGGTTGTCGACGAAGGCGCGACCACCGTCAACATTCCGGACACCGTTGGCTACACCATGCCGGAAGAGTACGGCCACATCATCCGTACTCTCCGCGAGCGCACCCGCGGGATTGAGAACGTCGTTATCTCCACCCATTGTCACAACGACCTCGGCATGGCCGTTGCCAATTCGTTGGCCGCCATCGCCGCGGGCGCCCGCCAAATCGAGTGCACCATCAACGGTATCGGCGAGCGTGCAGGCAATGCCGCGCTGGAGGAAGTCGTTATGGCGATGCGCGTACGCCCGGACCGTAACCCATTTACCACCGCCATAGTCAGCGAGGAGCTTTTCCCGACCAGCCAGTTGCTCGCGGAGATCACCCACGTCCCCGTGCAGCCCAACAAGGCCATCACCGGGCGGAATGCCTTCGCGCACGAAGCGGGCATCCACCAGCATGGCATGTTGCAGAACCCGCTGACCTACGAAATTATGACGCCACAATCGGTGGGTGTCCCGGATTCGAGGCTCGTACTGGGCAAGCATTCGGGCCGTCATGCTCTGGCAGTACGCTGTACTGCTCTGGGCTACACCTTCGAACGCCGCGAACTCGACGAGGTTTACCGGCGCTTTGTGCTCCTCGCCGACAGCATTAAGATCGTCGAAGATCACGACTTGCTGCCAATGATTCTTGAAGTTCATGGCCAGCGCGCAGGGTTGCCGGGGACGGGACGAGCCCGCGCCAGCAGCGGCTTTGCACAAGCGTAGAATTAATGAAAAGGCTGTTGTCTAGAAGCTAGGAGCTGTTTTATGTCCCAACCCCAGACCATTACCGAGAAGATCCTGGCCGCGCACTCGGACCGCGAGAGCGTGCGCCCGGGCGAGATCGTCAACGCCCGCATTGATCTTGTTGTGTGTCACGAAATCACTACGCCCCCCGCTATCCGCATGATGGCGCAGATGGGCGTCACCAAGGTTTTCGATCCCTCGAAGATCGTCGTCACACCGGATCATTTCGTCCCCAACAAGGACATTCAAACGGCAGAACTGACGAAGGAGCTTCGGCGGTGGGTGAAAGAACAAGGCATCGCCCGCTATCACGAACTCGGCGAGCACGGTATCTGCCATGCGCTGGTGCCGGAGAAGGGCTACATCCTGCCCGGCATGACCGCCGTCTGCGGCGATTCGCATACGACGACACTCGGCGCGTTCGGAGCATTCGCTTCCGGCGTTGGTTCCACGGACGTTGCTGCCGTGCTCTCCACCGGTGAGCTTTGGTTCCGTGTGCCCGAGACGATTCGCTTCAACGTCACCGGCAAACTTCCGCACGGCGTGTATTCGAAAGACCTAATCCTCCACATCATCTCGAAGATTGGTGTGGACGGCGCCCGTTATTGTGCCATGGAATACCACGGCAGCGCCATCGCCGCCATGTCCATGGAAGCGCGTATGACGGTTACTAACATGGCCGTCGAGGCGGGTGGCAAGACCGGCATCATGGAAGCCGACGACATCACCGCCAACTACCTCAGCGCTCGCACGGACGAAACGTATACCTCCTACAAGTCCGACAGCGACGCGGAATATGTCGCCGTGCATAACATCGACGCCTTTGCGCTCGAGCCTGTGGTCGCGTTGCCCAGCTTGCCCTCGAACGGCCGATTCATCGGGGATGTTGGCCACGTCGCGATCGATCAGGCGTATATCGGTTCCTGCACCAACGCCCGCATTGAAGATTTGCGCATTGCTGCCCGCGTCATGAAGGGCCGCCGCGTGGCGGACGGCGTGCGCTGCATCGTCGTGCCGTCGACGTCAGGCGTCTGGCGGCAAGCGCTGCGCGAAGGTCTGTTTGAAATCTTTGCCGAAGCTGGCTGTGTCGTTTCCACCGCCACCTGCGGCGCTTGCCTCGGTGGAAGCATGGGCGTCCTTGGCAAACAGGAAGTTTGCATTTCGTCCACCAATCGCAACTTTGTGGGCCGCATGGGCCATGCCGAAGCACTGGTCTATCTCGCCAGTCCGGCCACGGTGGCTGCCTCGGCCATTGCAGGACACATTGTTGATCCGCGCGAGTACCTGGAGCGCCCACTGCGCCGTGAAAAGGACGCGGGCGTACCTGTGGGAGCCGTTGCGGGAGCGGAACAGGAGGAGTACCTGTGGGGAGTGTAATTCGCGGCCACGCGCACGTTTATCCGCGCGCTCACATCAATACCGACGAAATTATTCCGGCGCGTTATCTCAACACGCATGACCACGCCGAGTTGGCCAAACACGCCATGGAAGACATTGATCCGGAATTCGTTTCCCGCGTGAAGAAGGGTGACATTCTTGTCGGCGGCGAGGATTTTGGCTGCGGTTCTTCCCGCGAGCATGCCGTCTGGGCTTTGCGCACTGCGGGCATCTCCTGTGTGATCGCCTCCAACTTTGCCAGAATCTTCTTCCGCAATTCGCTGAACAACGGTTTTCTATCCATCGAATGCGCAAGTTTTGCGGACAAGGCGAAAAACGGCGACGACCTGGAAGTCGATCTCGCCAACGGTGTAATTCTCAATCACACGCAAAAGACTGAGCACGCGTTTGTTCCGCAGACAGCTTTCGTCCAGGAAATGATCGCCGCCGGCGGCCTGCTTCCGATGGTTGCGAAAAAGATGGGCAAGGTCTACAACCCCAACATCGCCGCCGCCAAGCCCGACGTCAGCGTCGCCCAGATCAAACCCGTTAGCATCGTCTCGTAGTTGCGAATGTAATTTCGTACAATCGATCACCCAAACTTACTGTCATCCTGAGCGGAACATGGGCCTTCGCTTGCGAAGGTCCATGTGGAGTCGAAGGACCCCATGTATGCTGGCAAGGGACGGAATGCTCAAGGCTTTCTCACGAAAATGCGGGCTCTGTTCCCTACGATGAAGGACTGACGATGATGGATCAGATGAGGAACCCTTGTTTCTGAAAATCACCGCTCTCCCCGGCGACGGCATTGGCCCTGAAGTTACGGAAGTAGCCCTCCGCGTCCTCCACGCCGTTGCCAAAATCTTTAACCATGAAATCCAGCTCACCACCAAACCGGTAGGCGGAGCGGGCCTCACCGCCAACAACCATCCACTCCCGGACGACACACTCCAGGCCTGCCTCGCCTCCGATGCTGTCCTGCTCGGTGCGGTCGGTGGCCCTGCCTTCGACCACTACCCCATCGACCTCCGGCCGGAAAAAGGTCTGCTCAAACTTCGCCAGGCCCTGGGTTGCTTCGCCAACCTGCGTCCCGCAGTCCTGTTCCCGCCGCTCTTAGATTCCTCGCCGCTGCGTCGGGAAGCCGTCCGAGGCGTCGACATGATGATCGTCCGCGAACTCCTCGGCGGGCTCTACTTCGGCGAGCCGCGAACCACGACCGGAACAACCCCCCATCGCGAAGCCGTCGATACCATGCGCTACACCGAAGCCAGCATCGAGCGCATCGCCCGCGTAGCCTTCGATCTGGCCCGCCGACGGCGTAAGCAGGTTCTCTCCGTCGATAAAGCCAACGTCCTTGCTTGCTCCCGCCTCTGGCGCGAAGTTGTGACCACGGTCGCCAAGGACTATCCTGACATCGCGCTCTCACACACTTACGTTGATTCCTGCGCCATGATCCTGGTCGCCCGCCCGGCGGAGTACGACGTGATCCTCACGGAAAACATGTTTGGCGATATCTTGTCCGACTTGGCTGGGGGTGTTGTCGGCTCGCTCGGTTTGCTCGCCTCGGCCAGCATCGGCGGCAAAATCGGCCTCTACGAACCCGTCCACGGATCTGCCCCCGATATCGCGGGAAAAGGCATCGCCAATCCGCTCGGCGCGATTCTTTCCGTCGCTATGATGCTGCGGCATAGTTTCCAATTAGAGAACGAAGCGGCTCATGTCGAAGCCGCAGTGGCGGCGGTTCTCAATCGCGGCCTTCGCACGCGAGATTTAGGCCAGCCTGGCGAAGAAACGATCACCACGCAGGAAATGGGACAGTTGGTTACAGAGCAAGTAGCGGCAAATCGATAGCGCCGCCGCTTCACATGCGGTAGCTGACCCTTGCCTGCCCAGCGAGCCGCCCGCCCCGCGCACAGGCGGACCAACCATTTGCTATGTCATCTTGAGCGTAAAATCCCTCCGCCGCTGGCAGGTCGTAGGGCGAAGGTATGGGAATTCTTCGGGGTGCTTAGTCTTCGGAGTGCTTAGAATGACCAAAAATTGAGGGGAACCAAACAAGATTAGCGTATCGCAGCAGCGCCCCTCCGCGTCCCGTCATACCGTCCCGCCAGCGCATACCAGCGAATCGTCAGCAACTCGGTAAACATTCGAAGACCGTCCCGGATTGGACTGATCTTCGTATTCTCCTGATGTGCCCACTTCACAGGCACTTCATCCACCCGCAACCCGAGACGCCGCGCCAGGAACAGGATCTCCGGATCGAACCCCCAGCGCTCAATAATCTGCAGCGGGAACACAGCCTGCGCTGCCTGCTGAGTAAATGCCTTGAAGCCACACTGCGTATCTTTATAGTTCATTCCAAGAACTAAACGCAGCGCCAGATTGAACATCCGCCCCAGAATTCTGCGATACAACGGCTGTGGCCGTGTCTGCAGCGTCTTGTCCAGCCAGCGTGAGCCGATCGCCATATCTGCGCCCGCATGGAGAGCCGCCAGCAGCTTTTCTGCCTCTTCAATCGGCGATGCCAGGTCGGCATCGGTAAAGATAATGAACTCACCCCGGGCATGCAGCACACCATTGCGAACGCTGTAGCCTTTGCCGCGGTTGCCAGGATTGTCCACCAGCCGCAGCACCGGATCCTTTGCCGCCTGTTGCAAAACAATGTCCCGCGTGACATCGCTCGAACCATCATTTACTACCAGAACTTCTGCGTTCCAGCCCTGGAGCGAAACATACTGCAGCACACAATCCAGAGTGGCTTCGAGCCGTCTCGACTCGTTGTAGGCTGGAATGACGATGCTGTGAGTGATGGGGTCCAATGCGTTTTTAAATCTTATGTGCGCTTGCCGTGTTAGGCAGGCCTCGCTTCAGGTGTGCGGTGCTTCAGCGCCGAAAAAACACCGCCAATTTCTGGGACTTTAGTCCAAGGCTCACCATGCGAAACGATCATTCCTATGATAACCGGGTCTCACGGTCGCCAGGCGTTGGGAGCCTTTGTTGGGTGTCCCGAAGTAGACTTTCCCGAGGCCAGGGTCGACGCCTACGCTCCCAAGTATGCGTCCTATTTTCATTTTGATGTTATTAGGTTGGGTGGCGGCGAGCCCCTTGCACGCCGTACCCAAAGCGCATGTAGTCGCGTTCGGTAAGTGGCAAACCGTGAGATGGTTCGCCGACGCCTCCACAGCCAATACCGAAGGAAAGGAGGTAGTCCAGAGCGTTGACGTCAAGATTCGGCCGCTTTATGTGGATACCCGGCTCAAAGAGAACACGACAGGCCCACCACACGAAGTTACGGACCACGTATTTGTGGTGCGCCGTGCCTACCGCGTGAATGACAGCCTTCCGGGCGAAGAAGCCAAATCGCCGCGCTGGCGCTGGCAGCTAGGAGGATGGCTCCAGGTGGACCGGGTGAGCGGCCGCGTTTCCGCTCTGAATCTCCCCGAATTTGATCCCTACTACTCGGCGGCGGCGTGGTATCGCGACTATGCAGCCTATTGCGGCATTTCCGACGATGGCAAAAAGCTCTATGCCGTGGTGGCACAACTCGGCCGCCGCAAGCCGATTCTGAGGAAATCCCTGGGAGATGCCGATGACGGCGACCCGGACGCCAACTGCTCCCCCCCGGAGTGGCAACGACAGCCGGTCCAGGTCACGTTCCTGCCTACAGACGCGAACAAAGCCACATTCTCGGTACGTGGCCATAGCGCGGACTTGGTGAGCGAAGAGACAGAAGACGAGACGGCGTCGAAGTAAGCTTTTAGTCCCTCTTGCTGCCCAAATACCGGCGCAGCTATTCCTGCAATAGGAATTTCCAAAAATATCGCTTTGCGGAGTTGGAGGCAACAAAAAATCTCCGTGGAACATTTTTTCCAGACGGAGCTTGGACCCGCCGTCGCCGGCTAGTCCGCAACTACCTCCACAGCGGGGCGATTGGCGGCGTGCAAAGCCGTTTTCTCAACTTTGGCACTGGTGACGAGGATCACAGACACCACGATGATCGCGCTGCCGAAGAGAATGTAGTGGTCCACGCGTTCATGCAAGATGAGCCATCCAAGAAACACGGCAACGACAGGGTTCACATAGGCGTAGGTGGAAACCTTCGACGTGGGAACGTGCTGCAGCAGGTAGACATAGGAGGTATAGCCAATCCAGGAACCGAAGACGACGAGATAGGCGACGGCGGCTATGCCGCGCGACGTCCAGACAGCATGGTGCTGTTCGCCCAGCAGCAAGGCAATCATCAGATTCACGATGCCCGCAAAGGCAGCCTGCCATCCAGTCGCGACCAACGGATCCACAGCCGCCTTCCAGCGCTTGGAGAGAACGGAGCCGAGCGCCCAGCTGAGTGCTCCGAACAACAGGCTGACGGACGCTACGAACTGCATCGCACCGAGTGTGTGGATTGCAGCGAGTTTGGGCCAGAGCAGCACGATCAGACCGGCAATGCCGAGGAACAATCCCATAAGCCCGCGCGAGGAAATGCGGTGGTGGCCGATCAACCAGCTATCCAGGACAAGGAACCAAATCGGTATAACGGCGACCAGAAGAGCGGCGAGTCCGGTAGCGACATATTGTTCAGCCCAAGCCAGCGTCATATTGCCTCCAACGAGCAACAGAATTCCAATGGCGGCTTGTTGCGCGAGCTGCACAGGTGTGCAGCTGACCTGGCGTCCAGCGAGGGCACAATAGAGAAGCATCAGCGAGCCGGAGATAAAGAAACGCACTCCACACATCAGCGCCGGGGGAACGTGCTCAACGGCGATGCCGATGCCGAGATAAGTAGACCCCCAAATAACGTAAACCAACGCAAAAGCGAGAAGGATGTGAAAACGGCGCTGCGGCGGGGCTATCATTGGTTTTATTAGACGAAAAGACCGGCTGAAGGATGCAAAAGTTGCAATCAGGTTTCCGGTGAATTTTATTGTTCATTAAACGGAACGTAAAAGTGCAGTTACAAAGCGAGTCTCGCTCAACTCAACGACAATGTTAGGGTCGCATGGCTTTTAGATGGTGGAAACAGCCTGCGGCTCTTCCACCGCGGCTTCACGCAAGAATCGCGCGGCCTCCTCAGGAGGTGTGGGGTTGATGTAGAACCCCGTACCCCATTCAAATCCCGCGGTCTTGGTTAGTTTTGGCATAAACTCGACGTGCCAATGGTAGTGGTCGTTCGTCGACTCCTGCACGGGTGAGGTGTGGATGACGAGGTTGTAAGGCGGGTTATCGAGTACGCGGTCGGCCTTCATCAACAGCGTCTTCAGCGCGACTGCCAAGCTCTCGAACATCTGCGTGGAGGAGTTCTCGAAGGCGGACTCGTGACGCTTGGGCAGAATCCAAGTCTCAAACGGGAAGCGTGGCGCGTAGGGCGCGATGGTGAGGAAGTCGGCATTCTCCGAGACTACGCGGACGCCAGCGTCGCTCTCCTGGCGAATAACATCGCAAAACACGCAGCGCTCCTTATAGAGGAAGTATTGTTTGGCGCCGGCAATTTCTTCGGTCACGTAGATAGGAACAATGGGTAGCGCGATGAGCTGCGAATGGGCATGCTCGAGGGAAGCGCCCGCCGGGTCGCCGTGGTTCTTGAAAATGAGGATGTATTTAAAGCGGCGGTCTTTTTTCAAATCCAGAATTCGATCGCGATACGCCCAAAGGATATCTTCGATTTTTTTGGCGGGCAGGCTGGCCAGGCTTGCATTGTGATCCGGGGTCTCGATGATGACCTCATGCGCGCCCACCCCGTTCATACGGTCAAACATGCCATCGGCCTGCCGATCGAGCGTGCCCTCGATACCGAGCGCGGGAAACTTGTTGGGCACCACGCGCACGGACCAGCCCGGGGAATTTTTTGCGGGCGGAGGCCCACCATTGGCGGGGCGGTAGGCCTGGATTTCTGGCGGCGTCCTGCTCTCATTGCCGGGACAGAACGGACAGAATCCGCCCTTCATCTTCAAACCCTCACGGGTGAAGTCTGTGGGACGCTTGGCGCGGTCCGTGGAAATAATCACCCATCGTCCAACAATCGGATCTTTTCTTAACTCGGGCACTCGGCAACTCCCTGGAACGGATGCGAACCGGATACAAACTTGCTATTTTACGTCACTGGGAATGCGTTTTTGAACAATTCGATCTGCGGTTGAATCCCCGGTTCCTCAAAATACACGCTGACAATGTCCACCCGCCATGACGGATTGCCTCGCACGCGACGCATATATTCGTGGGCCATTCCGGTCAGCTCCTGCTGCTTTTCGCGATCCACTGCGACATGAGCAGGTTTCACATCCCGGGTAGTGCGTGCCTTCACTTCCACAAAGCACAGGACATCGCCCTCCCAGGCCACGATGTCGATCTCTCCGCGCCGCCGCGGTGAACGAAAATTCCTGGCCACTACCACATATCCGAGATGGCGCAAGTAAAAGTACGCCGCTTCTTCCCCGCGCCGCCCTGTCTGTTGGTGTTCTGGTCTAACTTCGGCACGCCCCGTGCGCGCAATGAGCCAATCAAGAGCCTGGAGGGTAACTTTGGTGAGACGACGTGGCATGGGCGAGCCCACCATTTCCGGCGCCGGAGACGGAGCCAATTTCCACACGGCCCAGGGCCCGAGGCAATGCGCCTCTAGGTTACAACGACAGAGGGCCGTCGGACATGTCCACGAATAATATGCAGAACCCTATGCAGCTGCTTTCATCCTAACAACCCTAGCGACGGTATTCGGACTCCGGCCCAGCAGATTCACCACCAGCACGCCGGCTAACGCGATTCCTCCGCCGAGCAAAGACATTGGCTGCGGGACTTCGCGCAACCAGATCCATGCGATAAGGATCGCAAAGACGGGAATGAGATAGAGCAGGCTCGCTGCCCGCGACGCTGAAGCGTGCGAGAACACGTAGGCCCAAGCCATATAGGCCAGCGCCGCCGGGAAAATTCCCAGGTAGATTGCCGCCAGCGTGCTGTGCAAGGGCGCCGTCATCACGGTATGCAGCACACCGCCGCTCAAGGGCAACATGAATAGCGTCCCAGTCCAAATGGAATACGCCGTAAATTCCAGCGGGCTGTAGCGGCTGAGGAAATGTTTCTGTAACACCAGGTAAATGCCCGAGCATAGCGACGCAGCCATGATCCACAGTGCGTGCTTCGAGAAATGAACGCCGTGGCCTTCGCTGAGCGCAATGATGGCTGCACCTGCGAAGCTCAGCAGGATTCCTAACCATCCCCAGACGCGGAGCCGTTCTTTGAGTCCCAGCGCGGCAAACAGCGCTGTCCAGATGGGCGTCGCGGCAATGAGCAGACTCGCCGTGCCTGCTGGAACTTTGGTCTCGCCGTAATTCAGCGCGATGTTGTAGAACGTGATGCCGAGAAAGCTAGTTAGGACAATGCCGGGAATATCCGCTCGCTGCGGCAACCGGAAATGGCTGAACGCCGCATAGACTGCCAGTACCAACGAGGCGATCACGAAGCGCACAATGGCGAGATGCGCCGGTGAGTACGCCTGCAATCCCACACGAATTCCCGCGAACGCCGATGCCCAAAAGATGACGGCGACCAGCAAAGCCAGGAGGACACGAGTTGTGAGGAAGACTTTCATGGAAGAACGGCACCAGTGTTTTGCAGAAATCCGAATAATGCCGGCTAAACCGAAACCGCATCTCCGGTTCGAATCGGGCCTTCGGTCAGAATCTGTGCCCGCAGGCCACCGCGGTGTCGTAAGGCCTTGATGACTGCCTGACCTGTGATGGCTTGGAGGTGGCGGCACGGCTCGCACAAGCGAATCCCTCGGATTCGTACGCCGCCAATCTGGAACTCCTGTCCCACGAGGGAATTCAGCGAAACGCCGCGGGTCACGAGGTTGCGGCGGCTTTCCCCGGGAGCGAGGTCGAGGCCATGCTCCTGGCGCGCCGCTTCCATGGCTTCGGCCTCGATTAAAGTAAGCTCGAAATCGGGCTCCGGCTTAAAAAAAGTTCCCTGCCGAAGAGCGTAGCGATCCCCTTCCAAGCCCACTCCTGGAACAGCAAGAATCTCGCGTACTTCCCGCATGGGAGACGTGGCTGCCGGAGCGATATGAATAGATTCCACGCGTCCTTGTGCCATGCCTTCGCCTCCCTTACTGGATTCAACGACTCCTGAACGAATTACTTGCCGCTCTCGACCTGGGTGATTGCTTCTTCGAGGACATCCACGGCAACATCCGCTTGTTCGCGTGTGACCACCAGCGCCGGTGCGATCCGAATCGTGCTGGGACCGCAGCCGAGGAAGAGCACGCCCTTGGCGAACGCCGCTTCCACAACGTGATCGCGAAGCTCGGGTGCGTACTCTTTCGTTTTCTGGTCTTTCACAATCTCGACGCCGAGCATCAAACCGCGGCCGCGCACGTCACCAACGATCCGGTGCTTCTTCGGCCAGTCCGCCATGCGCTTCAACATGTGCGCACCGACTTCAGCTGAGTTCTTGAGCAAACCTTCGCGCTCAATCACGTCGAGTGTCGCCATGGCTGCGGCAATGCATACCGGATTCCCGCCGAAGGTGGATGCGTGCGATCCCGGCACCCAGTCCATGATTTCCGCGCGCGACATTGTGATGCCCAGCGGCATACCTGAGGCAACTCCCTTGGCCATGCAAACGATATCCGGCCGCAAACCCGTATGCTCCACAGCCCAACACTTGCCGGTACGGCCGGTCCGCCCCTGTACTTCCACGACGGCCAACAGAATTCCTTTGGGGTAGGAAATTGGGG
>CAZUCC010000034.1:0-43799 GCA_964619065.1 uncultured Acidobacteriaceae bacterium
CCCGGTTGGGCCAGGGAATAGGGCGGCACAAGGGAGGGGATGTGGGAAAGCTCGGTGGACTCCGCCTTCAGAAACTTGCGGGGCGCGGGCGTATTGAAGAAAAGGTCACGCACCGCGATCGAAGTTCCTTCCGGGAGCCCGGCTTCCTCGACGCGAAGAATGTTGCCGCCGTTGATTTCCACTATCGTGCCCGCAGGTTCTTCCGCAGCGCGAGTTTCGAGGTGCACACGCGCGACCGAGGCAATCGAGGGCAGTGCCTCGCCGCGAAATCCGAGGGTGGCAATGGTATTCAAATCGACATCCGTACGAATCTTCGAGGTGGCGTGGCGCTCGAAGCAGAGCAGAGCATCGTCGCGCACCATGCCGCTGCCGTTGTCGGTGATCTGAATGAGGCGCTTGCCGCCGGCCTCGACGTCCACCCGAATGCGGGTTGCCCCAGCGTCGAGCGCATTCTCCAGCAGCTCCTTCACCACCGAGGCAGGCCGCTCCACCACCTCGCCGGCGGCGATCTTGTTGGCTACTTGCTCGGAAAGAACATGAATGCGTCCCATGTTGGTTTTATGAGGCTAATCCAGTTTCGCAGACGGGGGAGCTTAAGGCAAAGCGACCCTGGAGATTGTCTTTGACAGCGTTCGGAGGGATTACCTATGTCTGTATGTTATTGCTGGAGATGCAGTTAATGGATGATCTGCATTTGTGCCGCGATTGATCTGCGGACGATTGCCAAGCGCCCGCTGTGCTTCCAAAATGTCCTCCAGAAGCAGGAGGGAGCCTTGATGTCGAGCTCAACAATCGACCTTTGCGCGCAACGAATTCCAACCAAAACCAAATTCCAGACTGCCAAGCGTGTCCATGGAAGCCTTTCCGCTGAAGCCGAGAAGACCGCGCTCATTTGGATGGCCCAGCGGACCCCAAGCTGGATTAATTCCGACCACCTGACCGGACTTGGCTTTGTGGCGCAGCTATTCGCCGGCACGAGCTACGCACTTGGTCGATGGAACCGCTATGTGCTGCTGCTGGTTATCTTTTTCCTTGTGCTCAACTGGCTGGGGGACAGCTTGGACGGCACGTTGGCGCGCGTGCGCAATCAGCAGCGGCCACGGTATGGGTTCTACGTGGACCACATGATTGACAGCTTTGGCGCGCTCTTTCTGATGGGTGGGTTGGCGCTGTCTGGATACATGCATCCTGTCATCGCCATTGCTCTTCTCATTGTTTTTCTTCTCCTCTCGATTCAGTCGTACCTGGCGACGTATACGATCGGTGAGTTTCATCTCTCCTTCTGGCGCTTCGGGCCGACCGAGCTCCGAATTCTGCTGGCAATAGGCAATCTGGCGCTGCTGCGCAATCCGATGGTGCACCTCTTGGGGCACGGTCCGTACTGCTTGTTCGATGTCGGTGGAACAATTGGCCTTGCGGGCATGGTGGTGATGCTGCTGTGGGTCACGGCGAAGAATACTCTGCGGCTCTACCGTGAGGAGCGGATCGCTTGAGCGCCGCCGCGATGTGCAGCCAACCGGTGCAACAGACAATCGGCTGGCGATGGGTCAAATTCAACCTTGTCGGCGGAATGGGTATTACTGTGCAGCTCTGTGCCCTATGGGTATTCACCCGAGCATTCCACTGCAATTACCTCGTGGCCACCGCGCTCGCTGTGGAGACTGCAGTGCTGCATAACTTTCTGTGGCATCAGCGGTTCACCTGGGCTGACCGGATGCAGGGCCACTGGCGCGACTCCACGCTACGGTTGCTGCAATTCAATTTAACGAATGGCCTTGTTTCGATTCTCGGAAACGTCATCTTGATGCGAGCGCTGGTCGGAGGCCTGCACTTGCAGATATTGCTGGCGAACGCTGTCAGCATCGTAAGCTGTTCGCTGGCGAATTTCCTGCTGAGTGCGACGTATGTGTTCCGTGTGCGTCGAGCGTAACGCTGCGTCCGGAGAGGGCTGATCTAACTCTTGTCATCCTGAGCGTAGCGAAGGACCCCTAAAATGCCGGTAGGCGGGGGCTCGCAAATTTCTTACGGGGAAGCTGCGCGGCGAGAAAGTGAGAGAGCGAAGCGAAATCAAGGGTGCAGGGGTCCTTCGCTTCGCTCAGGATGACAGGTGTAAGGAGTCAGCCGGGAGTTTGCCTTAGCTCTTCGGCGGTTTCACCGTAATTCCCAGCTCCTTCAACTGCGCCTCACTCACTGGCGTCGGAGCATCCACCATCAAGTCAACAGCGCGAGCAGTCTTCGGGAATGGGATCACCTCCCGCAGACTCTCCGCGCCCGCCAGAATCATGACAATACGGTCCAGTCCCAACGCAATCCCGCCATGCGGAGGTGTGCCATACTCCAGCGCTTCCAGGAAGAAGCCGAAGCGGCTGCTGGCTTCTTCTTTCGTCATGCCAAGCGCGCTGAAAATCTGGCTTTGAATTTCCTGCTGGTGAATACGAATTGAGCCCGAGCCGAGCTCCGTGCCATTGAGCACCACGTCGTAGGCCAGCGCGCGTACGGAGGCCAGCGGCGAGTTCGGGTCCTTCACATTCTTCATCACAGTCTCGGCGTCGCCGCCGAGCTTGTCCATGTCTTCCTCACGCAGCGAAGTGAACGGATGATGTGCGGCGTCCCAGCGCTGGCTGCTTTCGTCCCATTCGAACATGGGGAAGTTTGTGACCCACAGAAAGCGATAGTCGGTTCCCGGATCACCGGTTTTTTTAAATGCACCGTGACGGTCTGCGTATTTCTGCGCCAGATCAAACCTCAACATCCCACACCTCTCGCAGAAGTGCCGCAGACTTTGCATGACATCAGATCTAGCCCCCGCAAGTAACCACAAGTCCGATGCTTCGACATCAGCAAACTTCAGGATGCGCTCGGACAAATCTGGATAGTCGCGGGCAAACCTCTTGGGGTCGGTCATGAGTCCAACGACCGACGGGCCCTGCAAGTGCAGGAACCCGCCATAGGTTCCTAGCGTACGCCTTTCTGTGCCCGAGATGTCGCCGGCCTTCGGAATCCGGATTAGCTGCAACGGGAGTTCCTTCTTAACGTTGAACTTCGTCGCATACTCAGCCAGTTCCTCTGCAGTGAATACCTCTCTAACATCAGTCATCGCGGGCAACCGCATGTCCGGTTTGTCAATTCCATACTTGAGAATCGCCTCATCAAAGCTCATGCGCGGAAAGGGGGTCTTGATCTCATGCCCCGCGGCTTGGAATGCGGCGGTTAGAAAGCCCTCCACCACTTCCCACACGCGCTCGGCTTGCGGATACGACATTTCCAAATCAATCTGTGTGAATTCGGGCTGCCGGTCGGCGCGAAGGTCTTCATCGCGGAAGCAGCGGACGATCTGAAAATACCTGTCGAAGCCGGAAATCATCAGGATCTGCTTGAAGATTTGCGGCGACTGCGGCAGAGCGTAGAAAGCCCCCGGCTGCACGCGGCTGGGAACGAGGTAGTCGCGGGCGCCCTCCGGTGTCGAGCGCGTCATGAAAGGTGTTTCGATTTCATAAAAACCCTGCGCGGCAAGATAGTTCCGAATCGCCAGCGCAACTTTATGCCGCAGCTCGATATTGAATTGCATGACGTCGCGCCGCAGGTCGATATAGCGGTACTTGAGGCGCGTTTCTTCGTTGGTGAGCGCCGTGTCGCTCGGCAGGAACGGTGGCTGCTTCGAAGTATTCAGCAAGCGCAACTCTTCCACCACGAGCTCCACTTCACCGGTGGGGATGTTCTTGTTAATCGTATCGGTGTCGCGCTGTTTGACGGTGCCGATGGCGGCGATCACATACTCGTTCCGCAACGTGCCAGCTTTTTCATGCGCGGCGGCATTCGTCTCTTTGTTGAAGACTATCTGCGCCACGCCGCTGCGGTCGCGCAAGTCGATAAATAGAAGATTGCCGAAATCACGGCGGCGGTTTACCCAGCCCATGAGAACCGCTTTCTTGCCTGCATCTGCCGCGCGCAGTGCCCCACACATATGAGTACGCCGAAGATCGCCGAGAAAATCGAGCACAGTATCCTTCTTTAATTTATGTCTTGCGCGTCCGGGAGAGGCCGCAACAGAGTCGTGGAAAACTATGATTTTAGCAGGTGGGAGTCGGAAACAGATCGTGGAGCGTGGGCATTCTTGCCTGCGTTCCTGTTGACCCGCGCCACGTCGACAAACGCCGGAAATCCCCTCGGAACTGCTAGCTTCCCACCTGCAACGCCGCCGCCTGGTGGAACTTCATCTTCCAGTCCGCCCCCTGCTTCACCCAGATTGTCGTGACTCGCTGGTAGCGATGGACATGGCTGTCTTCGTCCACCGGCGTTTCACCCACGATGACGTTGTAGGAGAGCATGACTGCGCCGTCGTTGAGCACGAGTGTCCGAGGCTGATAGATAGCGTACTGCTTGATGTCGCCTTCGCCGAGGAGCTCGGCCCTGGAAACGTTGTGACCGGCGGTATCGACCAAAACAAAATCGTCGGTCAGCAGCCGAGCCATAGGAGCTGCATCACCATGCATTTGGGCGTTAATGAATGCCTTCTCTTGCTCCAGCAGCGTGGTGCCGAGCTGATCCGAAGGGCCATCGCCGATCAACGTGGGCGACTGTGCATGCACGGGGAGAGTAAAAGCCAGCGCGATCAGGGTTATTGCGAAGAAACGAAGTTGCATAAGGCCTCCAGAAGAATGTGTTGTGAAAGTGTACCTTAACTATTTGCTTTGAATCTTCGCGGCTAAATCGGCGCGGGCAACGGTGACTTGTTCGCCAGTTTCGATGTTTTTCAGAGCAAATGCATCCGACTGAATTTCATTTTCACCTACGATCAGCACGTAGCGGGTACCGGCCTTGCTCGCGATCTCGAACGATTTTTTTAACCGGAACGTCTCGTCACCCAGCTCCGCGACAAGATCGTGGCGGCGGAGTTCGCGGGCCAGACGCGCGGCGTGGCGGTTCATGCCTGTGCCCAGCGCGGCAACGTAGACATCGGGCTTGCGCGTCACCGATTCGGCGGACTGCGAGAGCGACATCACCAAGCGGTCCTCCCCAATCGCAAAGCCTATGCCGGGGGCGTGAGGGCCGCCCAGCGCTTCGGAAAGACCGTCGTAGCGGCCTCCACCGAGAATGGCGTTTTGCGCGCCTAGGGCTCCGTGTGTGAATTCGAAAGCGGTGCGCATGTAGTAATCGAGACCGCGGACAAGACGGTCGTTGACTTTATACGGAATTTCGATTGCGTCCACAATCTCCCGCACCGCTGCAAAGTTTTCGCGGCAGGCATCGTCCAGGAATTCACTCATGTGCGGCAGCTTCTCAATGATGGGCTGGTCCTCCGGGACTTTGCAATCAAAGATCCGCAGAGGATTGGTCACGGCGCGGCGCTGGCAATCCGTGCACATACCCGCGACCACCGGCGCGAGCGCCTTGCGCAATGCTTCGTTGAAAGCCGGGCGGCAATTGGAGCAGCCGACGGAGTTGAGCTCGAGCGTCCATCCCGTAATACCGAGGCGGTCGAGCAGCGTGGCCAGCATCTCCAGAACTTCAGCATCGCGCGCTGGCGATTCGCTCCCGCTCGGAGGAGGACCAATGACCTCCGCGCCGATCTGGTAGAACTGCCGGTAACGCCCTTTCTGCGGACGTTCGCGGCGAAACTGCGGCCCGATGTAGTAGAGCTTGTTGAGGCCGCGCTCCCAGAGCTTGTGCTCGATGTAGGCGCGGACAACGCCCGCAGTATTTTCGGGACGAAGCGTCAGGGACTGGCCCTTGTCAGACTCGGCGCGGCCGCGGTCTTCCCACGTGTACATCTCTTTCGAGACGATGTCGGTTTCTTCACCCACGCCTCGGGCAAAGAGCTGTGTCTCCTCGAAGACAGGCGTGCGAATTTCATGGAAATTGTAAGTGCGGAACACGTCGCGCACGGCTCCTTCAACAAAATTCCACAGCGCTGTATCCGGCGGAAGAAGGTCGCGGGTTCCTCGGGGAGCTTTGATCATTATTTTCCGATTTCCCGCAAATACGATTCCTTATATTCCAGATAATTATTCGCGTAGCGCAGAATGCTTGCCTGATCTTCCTCAGTAAGTTTTCGACGAAATTTTCCCGGCGACCCCATCCACAGTGAACCCGGCTCGACTTCCGTGCGCTCCGGAATTAGCGTGCCTGCGGCCAGGATCGAACCCGCTCCAATGCGCGCGCCGTTCAGAACGATGACGCCCATGCCAATCAGGCAGCGGTCTTCCACCACGCATCCGTGTAGCGTCACCGAGTGGCCAACGGTCACATAGTCGCCGAGATACACGCCATATTTCTCCTTCATGCCGTGCAGAACGCAGCAATCCTGGATGTTGGAATTCGCGCCAACCCGAATTTCGTGAACGTCGCCACGTAGGACGGCATTCATCCAAACGCTGGAATTCGAGCCGAGATGGACGTCGCCGATAATCTGCGCGGAATCGTCCACGTAGCAGCCTGCGCCAATTTGCGGAGCAATGCCCTTGTAGGAGCGGATCATGAATATTCTAGTTTACTTTAAGCCGTTAACGTGCGGTCGTCCCGCGGCTGCCGCCAACGCTTTCATGTATTTTTCGGGTAAAGTGCGCGCTTTCAAGTCGGAACCCGTGATGACGTGCGTGGTCTCGCCTTCGGCTAGAAGCAAGTTGTCACTGGTGCGTACAAGTTCGTAGCCAAAGACGATAAGTTTCTCGCGAAAATTGCGCACGTGGGTGCGCACGATCAGTTCATCGTCGTAAAGAGCGGGTGCTTTGTAACGGCAGCGTGCGTCGACGAGCGGAATGAAAAGCTGGTCGTCTTTTTCCATTTGTTTGTAGGTGAAGCCGAGCTGGCGCAGCAGATCGACGCGCCCGACCTCAAACCAGATGAAGTGGTTGGAGTGGTAGACGACGCCCATCTGGTCGGTTTCCGCATAGCGGACGCGAATGCGGCTTTCGGAGACGACGGGTTCGGAGTGAGCGGTCATGAACTTTTAGAATACCCGCTCGCTTACTTTCCGGTCCATTGCGGCTTGCGCTTTTCAAGGAACGACGTAATGCCTTCGCGGAAATCCGCGGTGGTGCGCGCTTGTGCGTTCTGTGCGATGGAGTCGGCAAACTGGCGGTCCAGTTCCTGCGCGATAAAGCTGTTGATCAATGCTTTGGTGGCGCGCATGGAGGCCGGGCTGTTTTCGAGGAGCGATACGGCCAGTTCGCGGGCACGCGGCATGAGTTGGGCGGCATCAACGACCTCGTTGACCAAGCCCAGCCGGTGAGCTTCGGCGGCGTCGAAGAGTCGCCCGGAAATCAGAAGATCGCGGGCAATTCTGTGTCCCACCTGCCAGACGAGAATCGACGAAACGACTGCGGGGATGAAGCCAATGCGGACTTCCGTATATCCAAATTTCGCTTCCGGAACAGACAGCGTGAAGTCGCACATGGTGGCGAGTCCGGTGCCGCCGGCGATGGCGGCGCCATTGACCGCGGCGATAGTGGGTTTGGGGAAGTCGTAGAGACGCCGGAAGACACGTGCGATGCGCTCGGAGTCGGCAATGTTTTCGACGGTGGCCTTGCCGAGCAACGACTTCAGTTCTTCAAGATCAAGTCCAGCGCAAAAGGCTTTGCCTGCTCCGGTGAGGATGAGAATCTGCGCCGGGGAAGCCTCCACCTCGTCAAACGCAGCGAGCAACTCGTTCAGAAGTTCGAAGCTGATGGCGTTGCGCTTCTCAGGCCGATTGAAGGTGAGGGTGGCGATTTTGTCGTCGTAAGCGAGTTGCAGCGTGGTGAAGTTCATGGCTGAGCTATACCTAATTGATTTCTTGGGCGGGTGTTCCGATCGCATACTGTCGCCCTATTTCCACCGTCGCGCGCAGCAGTGTGTCCAGAGGCTTGAGCGTAATTGCAGGGAAGCTGCGTTGTGACAACGCCTCGAGCAGCTTTTCTGTCGGCAGGTTTCCCACGAGAGAATCCTGCGCGAACGGGCAGCCGCCGAGGCCACCCATAGCGCAATCGAAGCGGCGGCATCCTGCGTCATAGGCTGCGAGAACTTTCTCGACGGCCTGGTCAGCGCGGCTGTGAAGGTGAACTCCTATATCTAGATATCCGTACTTCAGCATGACGACGCCGACGAGATCGCTAATTTGTTGCGACGTTGCCAGGCCCACGGTGTCTGCCAAGGAAATCGTCCGAATATCGGATGCCTCCATGATGCCGACCGCCTCGACAACTTCTTCAATGGACCACGCATCCCCGTAGGGATTGCCGAACGCCATGGAGATGTACACAGCAGTATCGAGTCCAGCATCGATAGCCTTCTCCTGAATCTTTTCGAGCTCATCAACAGCCTCTTCCAGCGTTTGATGCTGGTTCCGTTCCAGGAACGTTGGAGAAACAGAATACGGGAAGCCCAGCGTGTGAACGGATTCCGTAGCGATGGCGCGCTCCGCACCTTTCTGATTCACAACAATGCCAATGATCTCAACATCCCCGGGCAGTTCGAGTTCCTTGAGCACGTCCTCCGAGTCGGCCATCTGTGGCACGGCTTTGGGCGAGACGAAGGAAACGGCATCGATGTGCTTGAACCCGGCGCTAATCAAGGCTTGCAGATAAGCAGTCTTGGTCGTCGTCGGAATCTGGCCGGGAAGTCCCTGCCAGGCGTCGCGCGGGCACTCCACTAATTTGATGGTGCCAGGCAAATTTACCATCGCAAATTCACCACGGAGACACTGAGACACAGAGCGTTTCGCGTCGAAGTCATAGGACCTTGCGCACGATTCCTTGCTTCAACACAGGCACTTGAAAGTTGAGAATGAGCCCTACTCTCTTTCCCGTTAACTTCAAATACGTGAGGAGTTGTGCTTAGCGAATTGGGTTGATTTTGTCGATGCACTTCAGTTCAAGAATCAAAGAGTCTTCGGCAAGAAGATCTAGGCGATATCCGCAGTCCAGAGATATCCCCTTATATTGGACCGGCACAGCTACTTGTCTTTGAAAAGACAATTCTCTCAGATGCAACTCGTGGCAGAGGCACTCCTCATAAGCGGATTCCAATAGGCCGGAACCGAGTTCGCGGTGAACTTCGATAGCCGCACCAATTACCCGCTCAGTTAGTTCTTCCTGAAGCAGTTTTCTCCGTGTCTTTGTGCCTCCGTGGTGAATTGCAGGCGTACTCATGTTTGTAGCACTCCCACTTTGAACTCCGCGACTTCAGGGTTTAGCGCAGCGGCCTCCAGGGCCTGCGTAATCACATTGCGCGTGTCAATTGGGTCGATAATTTTGTCGATCCACAGTCGTGCGGCACCGTAGCGAGGGTCAGTCTGTTCCTCGTAGGTTTTCTTCGTGGCCTCGGTCAGTTCCTGGCGCTCGGCATCGCCAATCTTTTGTCCGCTGCGCTCTAATTGTTTAACTTTAATTTCCACCAAGGTGCTTGCAGCAGAGTCGCCGCTCATGACGGCGTACCTGGCCGTGGGCCAGGCGAACACAAAGCGCGGGTCAAAGGCTTTCCCGCACATGGCATAGTGTCCCGCGCCAAAAGACCCGCCAACAATCACCGCGATTTTGGGGACAACCGAATTCGATACAGCATTCACCATCTTCGCCCCAGCTTTAATGATGCCGCTCCATTCGGCGTCGCGGCCGACCATAAAGCCGTTGACATCGTGCAGGAAGACGAGCGGAATCAGGTTCTGGTTGCAATCCATGATGAAACGCGCGGCCTTCTCAGCGGACTCGGTATAAATCACGCCTCCGAATTCCATGCGCTTCTGTCCGGCGTGGTCGGTCTGCTGCGCGTGCAGCTTTTGATTGGCGACGATGCCTACGGCAAATCCTCCAATGCGGGCGTAGCCGCAGATCAGCGTTTTGCCGTATTCCGGCTTGTATTCATCAAAGCGGCTGCCATCTACGATGCGAGCAACGATCTCCTTCATGTCGTAGGGGCGCGCTGTCTCGCTTGCGTAGATCCCGTAAATTTCCTCGGCGGCGTAGGCGGGCGGCTCGGGTTTCTTACGGTCCCAAACAGATTGTCGCCGATAGCCCCATTTATCAATAATGGAACGGATACGAGTTAAGCACGCTTCGTCATTAGGCTCGCGGAAATCGACTGTGCCACTTATCGCAGAGTGCATAGCGGCTCCGCCCAGGTCTTCGGCGGAAACTTTCTGCCCGATGGCAGCCTGCACGAGTGCGGGTCCGGCCAAGAACAAACCGCTGCCGTCGGTCATGAGGACGTGGTCACACATGACCGGCAGGTACCCGCCACCAGCGACGCACATGCCCATGATGGCGGCGATCTGCGGAATGCCTTGCGCGGACATCACCGCGTTGTTGCGAAAGACGCGCCCAAAATCATCGGTGTCGGGGAAGACGTCCTCTTGCAGCGGCAAAAACACGCCCGCGGAATCGACAAGATAGATCGTGGGAATCCGGTTCTCGAGGGCAATGTTCTGGGCGCGGATCACCTTCTTGGACGTCATCGGGAAAAACGCGCCAGCTTTCACTGTTGCGTCATTGGCGATGATCATGACCAGGCGCGTCTGGATTCGGCCCAGTCCTGTGACGACTCCGGCGGCGGGCGCGCCCCCCCACTCTTCGTACATGCCGTGCGCTGCGAAAAGCCCAATTTCCAGGAATTCGCTCTCCGAATCCAGCAGCAGCCGGAGACGTTCACGCACAGTGAGACGTCCCTTAGCGTGCTGAGATTCAATGCCTTTTGCGCCACCTCCTTCCAGGAGTTTCTCTTCCTGGTTGCGGATTTGGGCAACAATCTCCGCCATGGCGCGCATGTTCTTTTCGTAGCGGTCCGAAGTCGCGTCGACGTGCGACTCCAGGACGGTCGGAGTAGATTGCGGAGTATCGGTAGAGCGCGGCATTCGTAGTCCAACTACTCGATGTGTGACGAACAAACTACCGTATATCAGAGGCGTGTAAAGGCGCAATCGAATGGGGGCCCGCGGCACATGCATGGGATACCGCCTCAGCCACCGGGTCGTCAATAATGGCTTCGATGAGTCCGATTTGCAGCGCTTGCTCCGCCGTGAGTTTCTCGGCAGCGACAAACATCTGCATGGCCTGCGCTCTTCCAATTAAGCGCGGCAGGCGTTGCGTGCCGCCCCATCCGGTCATGAGTCCGAGGGCCGCGCCACGATGTCCGAATACAGCGCTAGGAGAAGCAATGCGGTGGTGGCAGGAGAGTGCGAGATCGAGGCCACCGCCCATGCAATGACCCTGGATCGTGGCATAGACCGGTGCTGGGAAATTCTCGATAGCAGTCATCAATGCCTGTCCCATGCGTGCGAATTCGTAGGCGTCGGCTCCGGAGAGTGTGCTGATTTCTTGCAGGTCAGCGCCAGCGGAAAAGAAATTTTCGTTGCCGGCAAGGATCAGAGAGCGAATCGAACAGGCTTCGCGGCCTAGCTGACCGAAGGCTTCCGTAAGGGCAAGAACGCGAGCGCGCGAGAGGAGATTCGTGTTCTCGGCGGAGAGGAGTCGGAGAAGGGTGTACCGGGTGTCGTGCTCGATGATGAAGTGTGGATTCAAAGCAAAAGCATAGCGCAGGTGAGCAGGGCTACGCCTTCTCGATCCACTCGGCGATCTGCTGCCCGTCCGGCGTCAGCTGGAATTTTCCGATGCGAACCGCTTCGCCAACGAAGCGGTGATTCTCGCTGCGGATTACACGCGAAATCCACTGCCGGCCCACTTCGTACTGACTGGCCGTCAACCATTTTTGTGGAATCACTTCGACCAGCCCGGCTTGCGGATAAAGCACATATATCGCGCAAGCCGTGTCCTCACGTGTACGCGCAGGATAGGAGCCAACTGCAATGAGCTCGTCGAGAGTGTGGAACGCCTCTGGCATCTCCAGTTTGTGGGTGCCTTCCGGGAAGCGGCGGCTCACTTCGAACTCGGCCACGGGAGCAGTGCGGGAATACACGCGATCATTCGATTGCTTGAACCAGCCCACAATCTCCTCTATTGGAAATGCGGCAAGCTGGTCCGGGTCAAAGCACATCACGCGCAGTCCGCCGGGTTCGGGACACCAGATTCCGAGAAGATTGGGAGAGATCAAGAACGGTACACAGAACGTATTCAGTGCTAGGCGCGGAGTTTGAGGCTCTTGCTCCAGGGAAAGGGTCACGAGGTAGGCAAGCTCTCCGCTGTCGCCGTGGTAGGTCCAGACAAACTTCTGTCGCGCATGGCTCACCACAGATGGGAATGTAGCCCAGTACCAGGGCGAAGGGCCGATAGATTTTTCAATGGCGGCGAGCCAACCGGCTTTTTCAAATGGAAGATCAGGCGGCATTTAGAGAGCCGTAGGCACGCCCCGCGGCTTCACGTTGCCGCGGATGAACTGCACAATATCGTCCATCGTCGTGCCGGGCTGGAAGATCGCTCCGACACCAGCTTTCTTCAGGCCGTCGATATCCTGGTCGGGAATAATACCGCCGACGACAACGATCACGTCCTCCATCTTGTTCTGTTTCAGCAGATCCATGACGCGGGGCACGATGGCGTTATGCGCTCCCGAGAGGATGGAGAGTCCGATGACATCGACATCTTCCTGCAGCGATGCCGTGACGATCATTTCCGGTGTCTGGCGCAGTCCTGTGTAGATCACTTCCATGCCGGCATCACGCAGTGCGCGCGCGATCACCTTCGCGCCGCGATCATGGCCATCGAGTCCAGGCTTGGCAACAAGAACACGAATTTTGCGATCTGTGGCCATCTGCACACTATTTAAGCACACCCTTGGGTGCCATTACGGAGTCGGAGCCGTTACGGCGTCTTCACGTCCAAGCTCTTCCACAAATACCAGCACGCGACCGTGCGATAGGGCACCCACGGCTTCGCGATCTTTTCCATCTCTTTCGGTTTCGGCATTTTGCGTTTGCGGTAGTGTTTGCGGATGGCGCTTTGAATGCCGAAGTCCCCGGTGGGGAGAACATCCAAGCGGCGCAGAGAAAACATCAGGAACATTTGCGCTGTCCAGGTACCGATACCTTTGACCTCGGTGAGGTGGGCGATCACTTCGTCATCGGGCATATCGGGCAGACGGTTGAAGTCGAGTTTTCCGCTTTGCGTGAGTTCGGCGAGTGAGCGGATGTAGCTGAGCTTTTGCTTGGAAAGCCCGGCAGAGCGCATCTGCTGCTCGCTGAGTTTGAGGATGCCTTGGGGTGTGAGGGGGCGTCCAGCGAGATCGGCAAAGCGATTGAAGATCGTAAGGGCAGCTTTGCCGTTAAGTTGCTGGTAAACGATGGCCTCCGCCAGGCTGGCAAACGTGGGATCGCCATAGGCGATTTTGTAGGGGCCGACGCTTTCGATGATGGCGCACATCGTCGGGTCAGACTTCTTGAGGTGATTCAAGGCTTTCCGCATGGCAAGAATCTAAGGAAATTCCGATGAAGTAGCAAGTCTCTCGATCCAGGCTGTCGGCAATCAGCTGGCCTTGGAACACTCAGTTCGATAGCTGGCAGCAAAGCCGACTATCCGATTGTGCAGTTTCTTCTAACCGAAACCTGCCGCTGATCGTGGCGTGGTAAAGGCGCAGTTCACTAAGTGCATTTGTTCCAGTAGGTCGGGGTTGGAACCCATATTGCTAACCGGATGTCAAGGGGCGCGACTGGGTATCGAACCGAAACCAGTCGTGAGGCGGCACGTGGCAAACACAGCGAAACGAACGATACCCTGCCTACCGGCTGCTACGACGGCTCGAGTACCGATTCGTGCATACTCGCCGCGTTCCAGGTAAGGAGAAAGAGGTATGAGCAAGAATATTTTTCTATGGCTGCACGGGCTCGGAGCTGCTTTCGTCAGTGGAGGTTCCGGGGCGATTGCCGCGGGCATCAGCGTCAATCTGAGAGATGGCAAAGACTGGAACTTCAGCGACTGGCCGCATGCTCTGCATTTGCTGTCCTTGATGGCAATGATATTCGTGGTGAACGGTGCGCTTGGAGCTTTTGCATGGTTATCAAAACAGCCGGTTCCCGCTCTCGAAGGTGCACAAGGTCAGCTCGCGGGCAGAGGGCTTCGCCGGGGCAACACGGTAAGTGCCTAACTATCGCGAAACGGACAAGAGACAATGGAGGCACGGGCGTCCTCGCCCGTTCGCTGGCATCGGGCGGGAAATAGGGTGAACGCTCACTGGTTTCCCACACTCCTCGTCCGCGAATGGCCCAAGCTAAGGTGTTCCGCAGAGACGCGACGTTTTGAATTTTTCGTGAATTTCTTCCCGCCGCCCTTGACTTGCCCGCCCCTAGGAGTAGGGTACTGATGTTAGGTATTCTAAACATGGAAATACGAAGATCTGAGTTTCCTCCTAAAATCTTCACACCCCACGATTTTCTCAGCATACGAAGAGGGTATATGAAGCAAAATTTCCTTCTTGTCATCTCCGGAGCGATCCTGGCCTTATTCGTTGCGTTGGATGCCAAGACATTTGCTCAGGGCTGTGGCCAAATAGTTATTGAAGAGTTGCGAGTTAGCTGTTGCGGTGGGCTTTACCAGCAACCCGATTTCCATTGCGGCGAACACGGTTCATGCAGCTATTTCTGTTATGAGGGATTTGGCGAGTGTTGTGGTGCTTCTTACGGATCAGCAAATGTGGTCTATGATGCGGACTGTGCCAGCTTGGTCGGCGACTGCGGGGATGGTGGACTGTGGCATCCAGCGACGTGCAGTTGCGTGTATAAATCACCAATTCTGATTAACGTATCCGGGAACGGCTTTCATTTAACCGGTTTAGCTGGAGGAGTACGATTCCAATTCGATCCACAAGGGAACAAGGTTCCAACGAGTTGGACCGCACCAGGAGCCGACGGTGACGCTTTTCTCGTTCTCGACAGAAATAAGAACGGCGTGATAGACGACGGAAGCGAACTCTTCGGCAACTTTACTCCCCAGCCCCCATCAAATCACCCCAACGGGTTCCTAGCACTGGCAGTTTTTGACAAGCCGGAGAATGGCGGGAACGGCGACGGCATACTCGACCGACGCGATGACGTATTCGCGAGCTTACAACTTTGGATCGATGTGAACCACGACGGTATCTCCCAAGCATCTGAGTTGCACACTCTGCCAGAATTGGGCGTGCTCTCTCTAAGCCTTCATTTCAGTGAGTCAAGACGAGAGGATCGATTCGGCAATATCTTTCAATATAAGGCCGCTGTGAACCCAGGGCCCACCGACCAACAATCAAGAGATGGAAAGTGGGCTTATGATGTTTTCTTTGCGAGTGATAGTGCGAATTCCTCAGGCAGTCATCGAAATGGAACTCTGCCAACCAGGCGCTGTCCGCAGAGTCGCAGTCCCTTATCCCAGCAGCCCGGAATAGACAGTCTGCTTGGTCTTAGGTGATCGGGGTCGTAGCTCAAGAAACCACAAGCCAAGAAAGGAGGCTACAAATGAATTTCGGAAAACTAGTTCTTGGACTGGTTATCCTTGCCATTTGCGGTAGTGCACAGGAGAGCAAACCCGTCGCTGCCGCTTCTTCGGATTCAACTGGTAGCAGGCAAATTCGGGTCACCACGACTGCCAGACTCTCTCCCACGGGAGCACTAGTAGGCAATGCAAAGTGCGACGAAGCGGGCAACCTCTACCTTCGGGTAATGGACGAGGAGGCCTCGCGGACACACCGCATCACCTCAACTCTGCCGCTTCTCCGGATTGCTCCCGATGGGACGGTCGCCGGAACTTATGACGTGACGAAGGTTGCTGCGGATTTGAGAGCTATCGCCTTTATTGTCACCGGCGACGGAGACGTGTTCATGGCAGCTAGATCCGACCCTGAGGCAACCGTCTCTGTAGTTGCCTTCACTAAGGCGGTACCGCTTGGCAAGCAGGTGTCTCTGGAGTCTGATTTTTTCGTTCCGTATCAGATTGCGGTGTTCCCGACAGGCGAGTTTCTGCTGAGCGGTATCCTCGGACCCGAAAACCGATCCCCTTACACCGGCCTTTATGATCAGAAAGGAAAGCTCATCCGGAGCATCTACGAACCCGAAGATGAAGATGCCAGGCACCGCGCAGAGTCGGGAGAACCGGGCTTCAGGCCCAGTTCTATTCAGTTTGGCAATGATTTTGTCACCCACGGAGACGTTGCGATTGGCTCCGACGGAAACGCCTACTTACTACGGTCTTCTGGGCTGATCTACGTCATTTCTCACTCGGGTCAGGTGCTTAGAAAACTGCGAATCGAATCCCCAGAACCCGGTATGCTGGGATCGAGGATCCACTCGGCTCCTGGGCGATTGGCAGTTGTGTTTCTGCAGCATCAGAGCAACCAAGGAGTCATCGAAATAGTCGACTACCAGGGACAGAACCTGGGTAGCCATACAACGGTCGACTCAGGGGTTTATCCTGGTCTCATGGGGTGCTTTGATTCGACAGACTTTACATTCGTCGCTGTTGACGACAATGACCGTCTTCAAATGCTGAAAGCGAAACACGAATAGTCGGGCCGTCCCTACGCAGTGCGCAACGGCCCGCCTCTGGTTGCCCTACTATTCCTTGTACAGCCATCCCGCCACTAACGCCGCTAAGATCGCGCCGCCCCAAAGATCGAGCATCCAGCCGAGTGGGAGAACCCGCGAGACCGGGGACCACACAGCTTGCGCAAAGTTTCCCGGAAATCCCGCGGCGAAACCAACAATCGCTCCAATCTTAAAGGCCGTCATCGGGCCTGGATCCAGGGTTGGCCTCACCCATACGTAGAGGTGCGACAGCAGGATCGACAGAACAAACAGCAGCGCAATCCACGCCCCGGCAAAATAGGGATAGCGTGGCGTTTTCAAGAACTGACCCAAGCTGGTTGCCAGCGCATAGTGCGGCATCAGTCTCGTCCCTATGAAAAAGCTCCAAGCCGTCCACACCACTCCTCCCACCAAACCACCGAGCCAGACACGACCCTTGTTCACACCCATGTGGCGCCTCCAAGCAATGGATTTCACAGCCTTGCGTTCAAGAGAAGGCGGAAGTGTACACCTTTCCCTAAGTCTGTACACCTAATCTTCTTGAAGAAGGGCCGGACGCTGAGCCTTCCCGCAGGAGTTGTTCGAGGACCTGCTGGCGGTGGGCAAACGTGGAGCGCAGTTGCCGGCGGATGAACAACGCCGCGGCCAGCCTGCCCACAACCCCGAACCCGGCGTCAAAATCGACGATGTCGCGGACAACGGTTCCCGTTTGTCCGGCTTGAGCGCTGACCTCGAACTCATGCCGATGGTGCCATCTTTGAAACGGACCGCGGATCTGTTCGTCCTCGAAGAATTGGTTGCGGGAAAACGCTGTAATCCGGGCAATCCATTTGGTTCTGATCGGAACCAAGGGAACCGGCCGCAGGGAAATTTCCACCTCTGTGCCGACGCCCGCCCATCCCGCTGAACTCTTCTGATCTAGGCCAGGGTCATCCGCAGGCGCTGTCAGCCGGATTTGCTCAATGCGCGCTCGCTGGCTTGGAGACAGAATACGCGGCAGGTTCTGCGGATTGCTAAAAAAAGCGAAAACCTCGCTGACGGGGTAGGGAACCCACTGCTCGGTTCGGAAACTTGCCATGGAGAAACCTTTCGATCACGCGAAGATCAGTTTTCCTCAAGAAATCCACAGGCGTATCGAAGTTGAAGCCCGTCTCATTTCGAGATCCGATCGGCTCGAACCTCTTCAGTAAACCCAACATATTGTGGTCCCGATTTCTCTCGACCGCAACCTCTCGTAGTTCCGCAAGTGGCTCAAAATGCGACAAATACCCCTCAATAGGACCTTTAAGATTCCTGTTGACAGGAAAGCAATTAGCAGTAGGATTGTGGGAAGAAGTGGAACGAAATGGAGTAAGACTAGGGTTTGGTGGTCAAGAGTGTTTTGCTGAGGAGTGCAGGGTGCAAGGTTCAAAAAGCTACCCACAAAGCAGCTCCAACACGATTTGGGAACCCTTGGTGATCGTTTTCGCCTCTTTCGCGGCTTTGGCAGCCCTAAGGAAATTGAATGTTTCGCGGCAATCACCCAACTCGGATCGACGAAAAGGGCCGATTAAAGGTTCCGGCCGAGTTCAAGCGGGTGATCGACGAGAAGTACGGATTGAAATTCTATATCACCAGCCTCGATGGCAAGGTTGCTCAGTTGTATCCCTTCGAGGAATGGGAGCGGATCGAGCAAAAGCTGGCTTCGCTCTCCACTTTCAACCCCACCAAGAAGAAGTTCCTGAGCCGGGTGAATTTTTACGGTCAGGAAGTGGAGATGGATGGGCAGGGCAGGTTATTGATTCCCCAGTTGTTGCGGCAATCCGCGGACATCAAGGGCGAGGTTGCCGTCATGGGCAACCTGACGTACCTGGAAGTTCGCAACATCGAAGCGCTTCAGACGCAGATGATCGAAGAGCAATTCACGACTGAGGATGAAGAGACGCTCAACAAGCTGGGCATCTAGAAGTGGATTGGGCGGTGGATTCGGGTTCTGGCATTCAGCAAAACGCCCCTCAGGGGGGTGGGCATGGCGTGGGTCATGTTCCGGTTCTTTTACAAATTGCGATCGATTTCTTGAACGTCAGGCGCGGTGGGACCTATATCGACGCCACGGTGGGTTTGGCGGGGCACAGTTGCGAAATCGCAAAGCTCCTCGGCGCACCGGGTCATTTGATTGGCTTCGATAAAGATCCAGCAGCGCTGGAACGGGCACGGGTGAACTTGCAGCCGCCGCCGGGAAGAGAAGGCGACTGGCCGCAGGTTGAGTCGATTCACGCGTCGTTCTCGGAAGTGGGAGAGCGATTCGCCGCAGGCAGCATCGATGGCCTGCTGGCTGACGTGGGCGTGAGCAGCTTGCAACTGAACGACCCCGAGCGCGGATTTAGTTTTCAGGCGGAAGGGCCCTTGGATATGCGGATGAATCCGCTGTCCGAGCGCACCGCCGAACAAGTGGTAAACCACATGGGCGAAAAAGAACTCGCCGATGTGATTTACGAATTCGGTGAGGAAAGGAGGTCGCGGAGAATCGCCAGAGCCATTGTCCGAGCGCGGCCGATTCGTTCCACTGCGCATTTAGCAGGGGTCGTATCAGCCGCGGCTCGGTCAATGAAAAGCCATGGCATTCATCCAGCGACGCTCACTTTCCAAGCCCTCCGAATCTTCGTAAACCGTGAGTTGGACGACCTGCGGGAGCTGCTGGAAGCGGCTCCGGGACTGCTGAAACCGGGCGGACGTCTGGTGATGATCAGCTTTCATTCGCTGGAAGACAGAATTGTGAAAGATGCGCTGCGCGATGGAGCAAAAGCCAGATTTTACGAGGTGCTGACGAAAAAGCCGGTAACGGCGGTGAACGAAGAAATCTATCGCAACCCGCGGTCACGCAGCGCAAAGCTGCGAGCGGCGGAGAGAATTTAGAAAGAAAAGTTTAGGCCTGGAAAAACAGCCAGACCGCCCGGTGGGCCCGAAAGACTTGCCGGGTTATGAGGTTGAAGAAGTAAAGGGCGGAACAAAACAGGGGGAGGGTTCAAATGTTTACGGGAACAATTATCGACGATCTAATCGCAACTGTGGAACGGGCCGAGCAGCGCTCGAGCTTCCTACAAATGCGGAAGCCTGAAGTGGGCCAGCTCTGTGGCCTTCCGACGGTTAATTTGTCGGCCAAAACGACTTGGGAAAATTGGGCAGGAGTCGCGTAAATGCAAACCGCAGCGGCAACATCGACGGCGCAACGGGCTCGTAGTTGGGCGGGCACACCCGAGGTCTACTTCCACAAGGCGATCGACAACTCACGCCTGGTGAAAGTGGAAGACCCGGCGCGCGTCCGCGAGATGCGCATGTTGATGGTCTCCCTCTGCTGCCTGTTCCTGTTCGTCATGACCTATGCCGTGCAGCACTTCAAGTCCATTGAATACGGATACCAAATCGCCTCGTTGAAGAACCAGCGCGATGGTTTATACGAAATGAATCGCGCCCTGCAGTTGGAAGAGGCGTCCCTGCGCGATCCACAACGCATCGATACATTGGCGCGCAAGATGGGGTTCCAGACTCCCCAAGCCGGACAGGTCATGCACCTGGATGCGCCCATGGCGGATTCGAGCACGCCTGTCTTAGCCAGCGTTGCTCCCGTGTCGATCGTATCGGTCCGCTAAAGGAAAAACCCCGCCCTGTCGTACAGAAAACGACAAGGGACGGGGCACTCGGCGAATTCCCCTGACGCCGACCTAGACCAGAACATCGCGACACGATACCGAGGTGCGATACCGTGGCTTCCAAGAACGATAGCGGCGTAGCGAAGCCCAGACTGTATTGGATCGGCGGCGTGTTGCTGCTTTGGGTTTGCGCCATTTTTGCGCGCCTGGTCTACCTGCAAGTCTTCGCCTATGGTGAATTCCAGACGCGCGCGCACCATCAGCAGCAGCGCGCCTTTGAAACCTCTCCGATTCGTGGCGTGGTCTATGACCGCAACGGACAAGCGCTGGCGATGACCACGGCGGTCGATTCCTTCTACGCGGTTTCAAGCGACCTGCCCGATCCCGCCAATACCGCCAGCCTTCTCGGCCGCATTACCGGAACCGATCCCCGGGAACTGCTGGCTTGCTTCAAGACGCGAAACTTCTGCTGGGTGGCGCGCAAGGCCGATCCGGAAGTTGCCAGCCGCATTCAGAGCATGAATTTGCACGGTATTTATTCGCAGAAGGAATCCAAGCGCTTTTATCCGAAGAAGGAACTCGCGGCGCAGGTCCTAGGCTACGTCGGCATGGATGACGAAGGCCTGAGCGGGATTGAGCGTTCCTACAATAGCCGCTTGCGTGGCAAGCCCGGACGTATGGCGCTTTCCGTGGACGCCCGCCGCAAAACGTTCGCCCGTGTGGAGCAGGAACCGGAACCCGGCGAAAACGTGGTTCTCACCATCGACGAGAAAATCCAGTACATCGCCGACCGTGAGCTTGAGCGTGCCATGCAGGAAACGCACGCCATCGCGGGCACGGTGATTGTGCAGAATCCCCACACCGGTGAAATTCTTGCCTTAGCCAACAATCCGACCTTCAACCCGAATGCGACACGCGCCATCAGTCCGGAGAAACTCAAGAACCACGCCGTGAGCGACATCTACGAGCCGGGCTCGACGTTCAAAATGATTACGATCGCGGCGGCGCTCGAAGAGAAGCTGACCAACCCTGCTGAAATTTTTGACTGCCAGATGGGATCCATTGTTGTCGCCGGCATGCGTATCCGCGATTCCAAGCCGCATGGCTTGCTATCGGTTGCGGACGTTCTGGCCGACTCCAGCGACGTGGGCGCGATCAAGATTGCTTTTCGGTTGGGCGAAGACCGCTTCTACAAGTATATTCGCGCGTTCGGCATCGGCCAGCAAACTGGGATCGAGCTCCCGGGTGAGACGCGCGGTCTCAGCAAGCCCGTCAGCCGTTGGTCCAAAGTTTCTATGGCGGCCATCTCGATGGGGCAGGAGATCGGGATTTCTCCTGTGCAACTGACGAGCATTATCTCCACCATGGCTAACGACGGCGTCTGGGTGGCGCCGCGCATTGTGGCCGCCACTACGGAGCCGCGGTATACGCCGCAGACTTTTGTCTATCAGCCTGCGGTCGAGCGCCGCGTGATTTCCCCGCTCACCGCTGCGCAAATGCGCCAAATGCTGGAAGGTGTTGTGCTCCACGGCACAGGAAAAAGCGCAGCTCTGGATGGATACACATCCGCAGGTAAGACCGGTACAGCACAGCGCGTTGATCCAGCGACGCATGCGTATTCCAAGACGAAGTACATCGCGTCCTTCGCCGGGTTCGCTCCCTTGAACAATCCCGCGATCACGGTTGCTGTGATTCTGGATTCTCCGGAAGGGCTGCACCAGGGCGGCCAGGTCTCCGCGCCCGTCTTCACTCGCGTGGCGCAACAAGTCCTGGCCTACTTGAATGTGCCGCGTGATGTAGAGGTTCCGCCCTCGCGGCAGTTGCTGATAGCCGCGAAGAAAGCTGCCCACACCAATGATGACGATGTAGCCGAAGGCTCGCCGGACCGCCTCGGCTCGATGTTGGATATGAGCGCGGATGCGGCGAGTTCGGAGACGGATGCTGCGCCCCTAGTTGCCAATGCGAAACCTACTCCTGTTACGCCATCAAGTTTCGAGCTTGCGCGCGTGGTTCCGGCTGCGTTGCGATCGCGGGAACCGGTGCGTGCGAATCCTTTGGCGATCCAGTCCCCACCAACCTCAGCGCCTGCCAGTGGCCATGAGAGTTCGTCGGCGCCGAAATCCCGCAAGCCGGTTAGCGGAACGGTAGTTCTCGATGTCGAGCAAGGTGGTATTGCCGTGCCTTCGTTTCTGGGAAAGCATTTGCGAGCGGCGGTCGAACTCGCTGAGGAAAGCAATTTGGATCTTGATGCCGTGGGCAGTGGCGTGGCTCGTGACCAGTCTCCGCCGGCGGGGTCGCACGTTGCAGCAGGGACGCGAATTACTGTTCGCTTCGAACGGTAAGGTATTGACGATAACCGATGTATCCGCTGGTTCTTCTGAGTCTGAGCGCATGTCGCGCAAGCCTATAATCGAAAGCAGAATGGACTTCCTGAAATTATTGGACGGGGTAGAAATCCTTGCGCAGAGCGGGAATGCATATGTTTCGGGAGTGGAATACGATTCCCGCAAGCTCAAGCCGGACAACCTCTTTATAGCCATGCGCGGAGGGGCCACCGACGGTAATCGCTACATCGATCAGGTCATTCAGAAGGGCGCTGCCGCGATCGTCACCGATTCCCCCAGCGAGCCGCAGCGCGTCGGTGTGGCCTGGGCGCAGGTTCCGCATGGACGCCGCGCCCTCGCCCGCGTTAGCGCCAACTTCTACGGACAGCCGGCGAGCCGCCTCGGCACCACGGGAATCACGGGCACCAATGGGAAAAGCACAACGGCGTTTCTTCTGGAAAGCATTCTGACTGCCGCCACTCGCAAGAGTCTTTTGGTGGGCACGATCGAGTATCACGTGGCCGGCCAGGTTCTTCCCGCGCCGCACACGACGCCGGAAGCCCTGGAACTGAATCAACTGTTTGCGAGCGCCGTGCAAACGGGTGCTACCGAGGCGGTGATGGAGGTCTCCTCGCACGCGCTCGACCAGCAACGTGTCTTTGGAATACCGTTCGATGTTGCTGTGTTTACAAACTTGACGCGCGATCACCTCGACTATCACAAAAATATGGAGCAGTACTTCGCGGCCAAACGCACGCTGTTCGAGGGAAGTGGTACAAATGCTCCACGCGTGGCCGTCATCAACACCGACGATTCGTACAGCGCGCAGTTGCAGCAAGCTAGCAAAGCGCGTGGATCGCAGGTCGTTACCTACGGCCTGGAAAGCGGCGATTTCCATGCTGAGAAGATCGAGATTACCTTGCAAGGAACGTGCTTCCAAATGGTGACGCCATGGGGCGCGATTCCAATTCAATCGCCGCTCATCGGCAAGGTAAATGTCTACAACATTCTGGCTTCGGCGGCCGCTGCCGTGGCGCGCGATTGTTCCGCGCAAGATGTTGCGAAAGGTGTAGCCGCGCTGGCGTTCGTTCCCGGGCGTTTTCAGCGAGTCGATTGCGGCCAGCCGTTTACGGTGGTGGTGGATTACGCCCACACGGATGATGCGCTACGGAATCTTACTTCCTTGACGCGCGAGTTCGTGATGCAAGCGGAAGGCCGCGGTCGCGTCATCACATTGTTCGGCTGCGGCGGCGACCGCGACCGTGCCAAACGTCCGCTCATGGGCGAGGCCGCTGGGCGTGGCAGCGACTTGGTCGTACTCACGTCCGACAATCCGCGCAGTGAAGACCCGGTTGCAATCATCAACGATGCGCTGGTGGGCGTGCAGCGCTCCGGCGCCAAATACAAGATTGAACCGGATCGCCAAGCCGCCATCGCCCTCGCGATCAGCACGGCCATGGCGGGCGATATTGTTTTGCTGGCTGGCAAAGGGCACGAGAAGCTGCAGGTCTCCCGGGAAGGGCCGCGCCCGTTTGACGATGTGGAAGTGGCCCGCAATCTCCTGCATGCCGCGGGCTACGAAAGTGACACGAAGCCGATCCTGGCGGGGAAGAGCCTATGAAACTGCCACTTTCTCGCGTTGCCGAGTTTGTCTCTGCCAGCGCAGGGAGCGAGTTTGATTCACAAAAGGTGGCGCAGGGGTATTCCATCGACTCGCGCACCCTGCTGCCCGGCGAGTTGTTCTTCGCTGTGCGCGGGGAGCGCCTGGACGGCCACGACTTTGTCGGGCAGGCTTTGGAACGGGGAGCGATAGCAGCGGTCGTCCGCAACGATCAACAGGCTCGTTACGCCTCGCACGCCGGGCTGATTACGGTCGAGGACACACTCATTGCCTTACAAACGCTGGCCGCATGCGTGCGCCGCCTTTGGGCGAAGCCAGTTGTGGGAGTTACAGGGTCAGCAGGCAAGACCACCACCAAGGAAGCCATCGCACACCTGCTGGGCATGCGCTACCGCGTTCTAAAATCAGAAGGAAATTTTAACAACCACTTCGGCATGCCGCTCATGGTTCTGAAGCTTGAACCCGAACACGAGATGGCCGTCATCGAAATGGGCATGTCCCATCTCGGAGAGATTTCCGCGCTGGCGAAAATCGCGCAGCCCAACACAGGCGTTGTGACCTGCGTTGCGCCGGTGCATCTCGAGAGTTTCGATTCCATCGCCGACATCGCCCGGGCGAAATATGAATTGATTGCATCCTTGCCGGCGGGAGGAACTGCGGTCCTGAACGCCGACGACGAGTATGTCTCGCAGTTCGGGCGCGATTTTAAGGGCCATGTCGTCACCTTCGGCTTGAAGCCCCTGGCCGATGTACGAGCCGAAAAGATCGAATCGCGCGGCGCGAAAGGATCCGCCTTCAATCTGGTGACTCATGGTTGTACCGAAGCGGTGGAGCTGCCTCTTGTCGGAACGCACAATATCTACAATGCTCTGGCAGCGGCGGCCGTGGCGATGGAACTGGGAATCCCGCCCTCCGATGTGGCGGCCGCGATGGCCTCGCTGGAAGCTGCTTCAAAACGCGGCCAGATTCTCGAAGTGCGTGGCGTGACCGTCATCAACGACTGCTACAATTCCAACCCAAAGGCCCTCAATTTTATGGTGGATGCGCTCGTGAGCATGCCGGCGAAGCGCCGCATTGTGGTCGCGGGAGAAATGCTGGAGCTTGGCCCTAAAGCGGAACAAATGCACCGCGAATGCGGACGCCATATGGCAGAACAGAAACCTGGTCTAAAAATCGATCAGCTCCTTGGTGTGCGCGGCCTGGCGCAGAGCATGGTGGACGAAGCTCGCAGCGCGGGCGTTCCCGCCGAGTTTGTCGCCACTCCGGAAGAAGCCGGCGCGTGGTTGGCACGCGAGGCCAAGCCCGGCGATGCCGTTCTTCTCAAGGCTTCTCGCGGCGTCAAGCTGGAGCGGGCTCTGGAAACATGGGAAGCGAGTAGCGAGTAGCTTCTACTTCTCTGGCGAGCTACTGGCAACTGACTTCTGGCAACTGGTAACTGAACTGGAGGCGCATTGCTCTACTGGCTGCTCTATCAGAAGCTCTATCACACGTTTCCCGCGCTGTCGCTGTTCCGCATTTTCCATTATCTGACGTTCCGTACTGCCTTCGCCAGCCTGACCGCGCTCTTTACCGGGCTCGTGATTGGGCCGGTTGTCATCCGCCGCTTGCAACAATTCCAAATCGGCCAGTACATCCGGGAAGAAGGACCGAAGGCACATCACAAAAAGGCCGGGACACCCACCATGGGTGGGTTGTTGATTGCTATCGCCACCATCGTTCCCACACTGCTTTGGGCCGATCTCAGCAACCGTTTCATCTGGATCACGGTGCTCTCCGCCGTCGCCTATTCCGCCATTGGTTTCACCGACGACTATCAAAAGGTGATCCATAAACGCAATCTCGGTCTGACGGCGCGCGCCAAGCTCGGGCTGCAATTTCTTACGGCCTTCCTCATCGCCGTGGCGTTGATTGCCATGCAGACGCGAGGCATGTACTCCACCAAATTGGTGGTTCCATTTGCTAAACATTTCCATCCGGATCTGGTTGTTGAATCGTGGATTCATCATCCTTATCTTTGGCCGCTAGCGTTTTTGCCGTTTGTAGCATTTGTCTGTCTGATCATCGTGGGCTCAAGCAATGCCGTGAATCTCACCGACGGTCTCGACGGCCTGGCCATTGGCTGCACGGTGATTGCGGCGGGCGCGCTGTCCGTCCTCACCTACGTTAGCGGACACGCCGTCTTCGCCGACTACCTGGAGCTGCCGCGCATGCCGCAGGTCGGCGAACTCACCGTCTTCTGCGGCGCTATGGTCGGATCCGCCATCGGATTCCTCTGGTACAACGCGCACCCGGCGGAAGTCTTTATGGGAGATGTAGGTTCTCTCGGGCTCGGCGGCGCCATTGGAACCGTAGCCGTAGCCATCAAGCAGGAATTACTGCTGCCGTTCATCGGGGGTGTTTTTGTGATCGAAGCGCTCTCCGTGATTCTGCAGGTCGGGTCCTACAAGCTGCGCAAGAAACGCATTTTCAAAATGGCTCCGATCCATCATCACTTCGAACTGCTGGGCTGGTCGGAATCCAAAGTGATCGTGCGGTTTTGGATTGCGTCGCTGGTCTTTGCGCTGTTCGCGTTGACGACGCTCAAGCTGAGATAATGCGGCTCTTGGCCATCATTTTGCTGACAGCCGGAAGCCGGCAGCTATGAATCTCAAAGACAAACGCATCCTCGTAGTTGGCCTCGGCAAGTCAGGCGTGGCTTCAGCGCAGTTTTTGCAGGCGCGTGGCGCCAAAGTGACGGTCTCGGATTCCAAGAGTCCCGAGCAGTTGGGCAACGAGATTCCTGCGCTGCTTGATCGCGGCATCGCCGTTGAAACGGGAGGACATGGGGAGCGCACTTTTCGCGGGCAGGATTTGATCGTCGTCAGTCCTGGAGTGCCTGCGGATAGCGCACCGCTGGTGCAGGCTCGCGTGCACGGTGTGCCGATCATTGGCGAAACTGAACTCGCTGCGCAATTCCTGCAAGGCCGCATCCTGGCGATTACCGGGTCGAACGGCAAGACGACCACCACTACGCTTACAGGCGAAATTCTCGCTGCCGGCGGATTTCCGGTCGTGGTCGGAGGAAATATCGGAACTCCGGCCGTCTCGCTCGTTGACCAGACCACGCCCGAAACACTTGTCGTGCTCGAAGTCTCCAGCTTCCAACTCGAAACCATCCAAACCTTCCGGCCGTTCATTTCGGCCATCCTCAACATCACGCCCGACCATCTCGACCGTCATCGCACTCTGGAAGCGTACGTTAACGCGAAGGCGCGGATTTTTGAGAATCAGAACAAGAACGACTATTGCATCCTTAACGCCGACGATGCCGCTGCGAACGATCTCACCAGTCGCGTCCATTGTCCGGTGCTGCACTTTAGCCGCCGCCGCGAGATCGTGGCGGGAACCTTCGTCCGCGAGGGCAAAATTCTTTTCCGCAACAGCACTGGCGAACGCGAGATACTCCCCGTAAAAGAGATTCCGCTCCCAGGGGCGCATAACCTTGAGAACGTGCTGGCGGCGGTCTGCATGGCGAGCCTCGCCGGTTGTCCAGCGGAAAAGATTCGCCAGGCTGTAAGCGCGTTCAAGGCCGTCGAGCATCGCCTCGAGTTTGTGGCGGAAATCGGCGGGGTCCGCTACTACAACGACTCCAAAGCCACCAACGTGGATGCCACCATCAAAGCGCTCGAGTCTTTCCCAGCCAATATCCACTTGATTCTCGGCGGCAAGGACAAGGGCAGCGACTACTCGGTCCTCAACGGACTTCTACGCGAGCGGGTTAAGCGCGTGTACACCATCGGCGCCGCTGCCGAGAAAATCGCAAGCCAAGTTCAGCAAGCCGCGGAGATTGTTCCAGCCGGAACGCTGGAAAACGCTGTGCACCGCGCTACCGCAGCGGCGGTGCCGGGCGATGTCGTTCTGCTTGCCCCTGCCTGTGCCAGTTTCGACCAGTTCCAAAGCTACGAGCACCGCGGGAGAGTATTTAAGGAAGTGGTGCGAGCGTCGGCCAGCGGTAAGAGTGGGGGCTGACGAAGCGCAAGACGCAGGACCCAATCGGGAATCTAGGAATTTCGGGCCATTGAAAACTCCCAACAGGTTGCGTATATTCACGCTAAAGCCCTACGAGCCCCACATTTCATGGCAGCTTTTCCGCAGTTTGTACGTTCCGACAACGTTGTTTCCCGTATCATTGCCGGGGAGACGCTGATCGTCCCGGTGCGCCGCGGAACTGCCGATCTGGCTTCCTTATACAGCTTCAACGGTGTCGGCAGCACTATCTGGGAGGCGCTAGAAAAACCTCGCACGGTGGATGAGTTGGTCGCGCTGATCGCCGATACTTATGACGTCAGTCCTGAAAAGGCTCGCGAAGACCTCCAAGTTTTTCTGAAGGAAGCGCAAGCCGCCGGTGTGGTCGAAGTGGCGCAGCACTAGCTACCAAGTGATTGAGTGCTATCCCTGGGTGTTTTGTACAAACATCCAGTAAACTGCGGGAAGAAGATGTTGTAGTCTTGGGGCGAGGTGGCAATGGACGCAACCGCATACGGGGACTTCAGCCAATCGGTCCACACGCATTACTTCGGCCATCGTGCGCCGATGGAAGCTGCCATAGAAGTCACGCGTCGCTGTCCGCTCGAGTGCCTCCATTGCTATAACAATTTGCCCATGGGTGACCTGCCTGCCCGCAACCGCGAACTGAGCAAGGAAGAGCATATGCGGATGCTGGATGAACTTGCCGATCTCGGTACATTCTGGCTCCTGTATAGCGGTGGCGAAATTTTCGCCCGCAAAGATTTTCTCGAGATATACACCTATGCCAAGAAAAAAGGTTTCCTCATTACCCTGTTTACCAACGGGACGTTGATCAACGACAAGGTTGCTGACTATCTCGCAGAGTGGCCACCTTTTGCCATCGAGATCACCTTGTACGGCCGTACCAAAGAAACCTATGAGGCGTTGACCGGAATCACTGGCTCTTACGAGCGTTGCCTCCGCGGTATCGAACACCTGCGGCAACGTAAGCTCCCGCTCAAGCTAAAGACTGTGGCCACGACCATTAACAAGCACGAAGTTTTCGCCATGAAGCGTTTCGCGGAAGAAGATCTTGGTCTGCCGTTCAAGTTCGATGGACTCATGAATCCGCGCATCGATTGTTCGCAGAGTCCCTTGGCAGTGCGCCTGGCCCCGGAGGATGTCGTAGCCCTCGATTTGCATGCGCCGCAGAACCAAGCCGAGTATAGGCGGCTAGCGGAGCGCGATTTGTCAAAGCCTCCCGCCCTCGAAGGCCAGGAAAATCTCTATTTCTGTGGCGGCGGCATGAACTCCTTTGCGATTAATCCGTATGGCGAAATGAGCATCTGTGTTCTCTCCCAGCAGGAAACCTATAACATCCGCGAAGGCAGCGTGAAAGAGGGATGGGAGAAATTTCTCGGGCAGATCCGCGAAAAGAAACGCCTACGCCCCTCGAAATGTATGAGCTGCAAAATCCAGGGCCTGTGCAGCATGTGCGCCGCCCAGGGCGAGCTGTCAAGCGGAGACCCAGAGTCTCCCGTGGAATTCCTGTGTGAGGTGGCCCATCTGCGCGCTATGGCGCTCGGATATGAAGTGCCTCGGCACGGTGATTGTGATTGTTGCAACGGAAGTGAGCGCCACCAAGCGCTGAAGCAGTCCGCTGCCCGTATCGCAGCGCAGGAGGTTGATGTGGAGGGTTGGAAAGCGCCTTCCGTACTGCTGCCGGTCTTAAGCAATTCTACCGTCGGGGGTGGTTGCGGTAGTTGCCAAAGCCACAACTGACTTCAAGTGTTGCAGATGGGCATTTTATTTCAGGAGAAACAGAACGCATGAAGCAACGAGAGAACGACCCATTCGAGAAGAAGCCGTACGAGCCGCCGAAGATTGTCACAATCAACCTCCGTCCGGAAGAAGCAGTTCTGGGGAACTGCAAGATTTCTGCTTCATCCGGCCCCGGGAGTACTTCGTGCACCAATCTCAACTGCATGACCATCGGTTCATAAACGACCTAAGCTGTGCGGCCACGGGGTGTGAACGGTGAACAACGGGTTTGGTGCGCGGAGTACATCATGTTTGGCGGAGGAGCCACCAGCCGGGATGTGGCGGGCCAGCTTTCGCATCGGCGAGGTCTCGCTGGGCCTTAACGGGGACAGCACACACCAGCAGACCCTAAGTCCTCAGCTCGAACTGTTCCGCTCTGAGCAATCCGTCTGTGACATTGAGGTCAGCCTGCAATGGGTTGATTGTCTGTATCCGCCGCCAGCCAAACTCCTTTTTGACTCCGGTTCGGTCTGGAAGCTTTACGAAAACAGACCCGAGCTATTATTCGATTTTTCCTCTCCTGTCATCAGTTCGGAACCCTACAAACGCCTGTGTGTCGACCAGGAGTTCCGCTATGCGCTTCTGGAGATGAATCGCAGCTGTTTCCCCGACCCTTCAGCATGTAACCCCTTGGAATATCCTCTCGATGAGCTACTGGTCATGCACCGCCTCGGCCGCGAGCGGGGGATGGAAGTGCACGCCGCGGGGATGCGCGACTCTGACGGCAATGGATACCTTTTCCTGGGGCACTCGGGTGCGGGCAAGAGTACGACTACTCGTCTATGGACGGAGCAGCACAACGTCACCGTACTAAGCGACGACCGCATTATCCTCCGCGAGAATGGCGGAGAAGTCTGGATGTATGGCACTCCATGGCATGGCGAAGCCGCCTTCGCTGCGCCGGAGAGGGCCCGAATCCAGCGGCTTTTCATTCTGGAGCACGGGATCGAGAACAAAATTACCGAGCTCACCAGCAGCCGCGCCGCCGGCGAGGTCATGGCACGTAGTTTTCTGCCGTTTTACGATGCTGCGGCACTTGAGAACACTATGAGCTTTTTGCAGGAGGTTTTGGCTACGATCCCCTGTTATCGCCTGGAGTTTCGCCCGGATGGTACGGCGGTTGAGACAGTTTTGCGATTCCAGCCGTGAGTTAAGACCGCAATACAGGCAATTGGAGTAGTTTGCAAGGTTCCGGACGTTCATGAACGAGTAGCACACATTGGCAATGGGCAAAGTCCCTGCATATGGTTCAAAATACTGAGATTAGGACAACACCGCCATTGAAGACCCAGAGGCCGGACTCGCCCCTTTTCCGGGCGATGGCTCGCGATCTGTTGAGCGCGGGCTGCAGTGTGCGTTTTCAGGTGAGCGGGCTGAGCATGTTGCCGACGATTCGGGACGGCGAATTTGTTCATGTGGCTCCCGTTCGAGCCATTGAATTGCGCTGTGGGGACGTTGTTTTGGTTGAAGATGGGGCCAAGCTTCGGGCACATCGCCTCGTAGGCAAAAATGCGAGCGGCGATCAGTTTGTAACGCGAGGAGACGCGAGCTTGGAGCCAGATTCTCCGGTGCGCGTGGCACAGATTCTAGGACGAATCATGGCAAAGGATCAGATTATGAATGGTATCGACGGGCGAGCGAAAGTTCAGCGGGTAGAACTCCATGGTGTGCGGGCTCAGGCTCGTCGGCGGATAGCGCTGGCACGCAGCGCCGTATCTGGTTGGGTGAAAGCTGCGCTAGGTATGCGCCCGGCAAGCGCCGCTGTGCGCACAGGAGCGCTCTCGCTGCTATTGCTGTGCGTTGCCGCCGTCTCGGCCTCGGCGCAAGTGGCCGTGGATACCTCTGCGTTTAACGGTGCGACAACGACTTCGGGATCGAATTTCACTATCGCGTACACACCGGGGGGCAGTGCGAATTTGCTGGTGGTGGGCGTGGCCATGAATATCCGAGCCAACACCGCGGCGAAAGTTTCTACCCTCACCTATGGCGCACAGGCACTGACCTTCTTAAACGCGCATAACGATGCCGCGAACAGGCGCCGGGTGGAGATCTGGTTTTTGCGCGCGCCCGCTGCTGGCCTGCATACCATTACAGTCACGATGAATGCGTTCGGGGCGGGATCGGTGGGAACGTTTGCGAGTGCGGTCACGTTTACGGGTGCGGACCAAACAGATCCGTTCCGTCCATTTGTTTCCAGTGATGGAGTGGCTGCGGCTCCTTTGCACACCGTGCTGGATGTACCCAGCGCTCTCAAAGAGTTTGTCTATGTCGTGGAAGCGATCGGAGGGGACTTCGATCAGGCTTCTCCCGCAGCCTTTACCGGTATTACCCAGCAAGGGACGGGGTTCACCGGTACGGGAGCCGCCGATCCTCCAGATGTGACTGGGGCTGGGTACACCGTGGCCGGGGCGCCCAGTGTGCCAGTCCCCGTCGTGCTGACCGCCAGCGGAAGAAGCGCCAATACCACCACAAATTGGGCGGTGGGAGGTGTTTCCATCCATCCCCTCAACGCGGATATGGGCGTCACCGTGACCACTACCGGTGCAATTCTCGCCGGCGCGCAGACCACCTACACCGTCAGGCTGCAGAACAATGGCTGGTCGGATGCCGCCAACGTGAGCTTGAGCTTCCCTCTGGCGGCCGGAGAGGTTTTCGTTTCGGCTGTACCCAGCCAAGGTTCCCCTTGTACCTTCTCGGCGCCGACAGTGACCTGCAACCTGGGCACAGTCCCGAGCTCCTTCAACGCCACAGTCACGATTAAAGCGAGCATTGCCACAGCCGGAAACTACACGACGACGGCCACGGTGTCGTCCACCACCACGGACCTGTATACAAGCAACAACACGTTTTCCATAACTGTACCGGTGCAATCGGTTGTGTGCGCTACCCCGGGCAAGGACGTCGCGGGTGGAACACTGGCGGGTATCGTGAATTCTTATTACCCGGGAACCGCGAACGCGGCCTCGGGAGCAACCTCGATAACGGTGGGAGCACGGACAGGATCGGCCACCAACATCGCGAACGGCGACCTGCTGCTGGTGATGCAGATGCAGGATGCGGCGATCAACACCACCAATGGCTCGACCTATGGCGACGGTAGCGGGGCCGGATCCGGCTCCACCAATCTGAACGGCGCAGGCCAGTATGAGTATGTGAGGGCGACCAGCGCGGTCGTTGCCAATGTAGTCACGATTGCGGGCGCAGGAACGGGCGGCGGTTTGATCTATAGCTACACCAACGCTAATGCCACCACTGCGCAAGGCCAGCGGCGGTTCCAGGTGATTCGCGTGCCGCAGTACACCACGGCCACTCTGGGAGCGACGCTGACAGCTCTGGGCTGGACGGGCGCCACGGGCGGAGTGTTGGCAATTGATGTGCAAAATACCCTGACTCTGAACACTGTCACGGTCAGTGTCGATGGCTTGGGTTTCCGCGGTGGTGCGGGCTTGCAATTGAATGGCGTGACCGCCGGAACCGCTAACACGGACTTCCGTAGCGTGGCGCCCGCAGCGTACGCGGGAGCGGCGGTCAACGGATGGCATGGCAGTAAGGGCGAGGGCATTGCCGGTTCGCCCTTGTGGGTGGAGAGCGCGGGCACTTTCTTGTCGACCGGATCAGGATACCCCGGGGTCGTTGCCGATGGCAGCATGGGACGTGGCGCGCCCGGTAACGCGGGCGGCGGTGGTACGGATGCGGAGTCCGTTGCCGGAAACTCCAATAACGCGGGAGGCAGCGGCGGCGGTAACGGCGGGATCGGTGGTGCAGGTGGCAATAGTCAAGGCGTCGATCTTGCCTCCGGCGGCGTCCCGGCTGCCTCATTCCCCAACTCCGTTAATCGGGTGGTGATGGGTGGTGGCGGCGGCGCGGGCGGTCGAAACAACGGCGTGGCTGCGACGGACAGCGCTGGTGGCGCGGGTGGAGGCATCGTCATGATCCGCGCGGGGTTCCTGAGCGGTACAGCTACCATTACGGCCAACGGTTTAAACCCTGGCAACGCCACGCCCAATGATGGCGGCGGTGGCGGCGGCGCAGGCGGCAGCATCGTCATTCTCACGGAAGCGGGAGGCGAAACCGGCTTGACGCTCCAGGCTCGCGGCGGAGCGGGCGGGAACGCTAACGCTGCCGTTGCATTTGCCGTTTTCACTAGCGGAGTTCACGGACCGGGCGGCGGCGGTGGCGGCGGCTTTATCGCCACATCGAACATTACCGGATCCCCCGCCACGAGTAGGACTGGTGGGAACCACGGGACGACCGAGACCGCACCCGACACCTTCGAATGGGGTGCGACGGACGGAGCCGCGGGCCCGACCCCTATTAACGCCGCCAGACTTTCTCAGGTGGCCGGCATACGTTCGGGAGTGGAGTGTGCTGCTGCGGACTGCGTGATCGCCAAGAGCCACGTGGGTAATTTCGTTCACGGAACAGCCGGCAACAACTACACCATTACCGTGAGCAACGCCAGTCCCTCGGTCTCAACCGTGGGCACCGTCACCGTCGTGGATACGCTGCCTGTGGGACTGACAGCCACGGCCATTTCCGGCACGGGCTGGGTCTGTGTTCTCGGCACTCTGACTTGCACGCGCGCCGATGCTCTTGCGCCACTGGCGAGCTATCCGGCAATTACTCTCACGGTCACGGTAGCCGCGAACCCACCCAGTAATACGCTGGTCAATACGGCCACGGTATCAGGCGGTGGCGAGCTCCAGACCAACAATGATGTCGCCACCGACTCGACGACCATCATCGGAACCGTTCTCACTATCTCGAAATCGGGCGCTCCGAATCCCATCCGGCCCGGTCAGACATTAACGTACACGATCAATATTGCCAACAGCGGCCCCAACAACGAAGCCACCGCAACCGTGACCGATCCGCTGCCCACTACCGACGTATCCTTCGTGAGCGTTACGCATGTGGACGTAGGAACGACCGGCGTCTGTAACCAAGCGTTAGGTACGGTCACTTGCACCTACACGCCGTTCAATATCGGTGCAACTTCCGCCATTACGATCACCACCACCACGCTCATTCCAGACACGGTGGTGAACACTGCGACCATCACGGATACCGATACCGGTCTCGACACCAAGTCGGCGACCGCAACCACCACAACCACGTTCCCGACCAGTGTTGCGTTACGCTCATTCTCGGTAAACCGAGAGGCTGCGGGAACGGTTGTGACCTGGAAGACAGGCGGTGAGCGTCATAACCTCGGCTTCAACGTCTATCGCGAGGAGAACGGTGCTCGCGTGAAAGTGAATCCGACGCTGATTGCCGGTTCCGCGCTGCGCATGCGCGATAGCATGGAGCAACACGGCGGGACTACATATGCCTGGCCTGATGCCAAAACCGGAACAGCCTACTGGCTGGAAGATGTAGAGATCAACGGGGCGCGAGTCATGCACGGACCGGTCTATCCGGAATCGGGTGCATCGACACAAGCCACTATGGCGCGGGCAGTCACGCTGGCCGAACTGAGCCGTGCGACTGCGGCTTCTTCACAAGCTGGTTCTGCGCAAAATAGAGACGTGACCGGGCCGTTATTTGATACCAGCCGTGTCGTGCCGCACTTCGCAACGGTTCAGGCGGTGACGCCGCAGCAACGGCAAACACAGTTCGATCTGGCGGCACATCCCGCCGTGAAGCTCTCCCTGCGGAACGAAGGCTGGCACCGCGTTTCACAAGGAGAACTCGTGGCAGCGGGCTTGAATGCCGCTGTCGATCCAAGGTTCCTGCGGTTCTTTACTGAAGGCATTGAACAGCCCATTCGCATCACCGGAGCCACCGGCGGTCCGGGCGGTTTTGGGCCGAATGCGGCGATCGAGTTCTACGCTACGGGAATTGATACGCCCTTCTCGGATACGCGCGTTGGCTGGCTGGTGGCGGGCAATCGTCCCGGTCTGCGCATTGCGGAAGCCGCGAACGCTGGCGGCACCCACGATACGCTCTTCAGCTTCCCCTATGCCGTGGAACTGCGGCAAAGAACGACCTACTTCGCCGCGCTGTTGAACGGTGAAAACAACGACAACTTCTTCGGCGCTCTGATCACTTCTGCGCCCGTCGACCAAATCCTGACCGTGCATGGCGTGGATACCACTGGAGCCGTGCAACTCGAGGTCGCACTGCAAGGTGTGACCAGCGGCGCAACTCACAACGTCACCGTTGACCTGAACGGAACGTTTGCGGGTACGCTCGACTTCACGGGTCAACAGCAGGGTAAGGTGCTGCTCAATGTTCCGTCCGGACAGTTGCGCGAGGGCGACAACACCGTAACGCTGACCGCGGAAAATGGCGACACCGATGTCAGTCTCGTCGATCACGTCACACTCCACTACGCCCACACCTACGTGGCGGAATCGGACGCTCTCCGCTTCACCGCTCCGGCTGCCGGCCACGTGCAAATCACAGGCTTCCAGACCAAACCGGTGCGGTTGGTGGATATCACCAATCCCGCACGGCCAGTGGTTTTGCCGCCGCTGGTTACTGGCCCGGCTGGCCAGTACGTTCTCGATGTCAACGTACCTTGGGCTACATCTGGGAATCACACCCTCTTGGCGCTGGCCGGGAGCCGACTCGCGCACGCGCCCTCGGCCAAGAACCAGCCCTCCAGTTGGCACGCGCCGCAGGCGGGCAGCGACATCGTCATGATCACGCATCCGTCGTTCACCAAGGCTCTGCAGCCACTGGCAGATCTACGCCGCAGTCAGGGCAAGTCGGTTGCTGTGGTGACCGTGGATGATCTCTACGACGAGTTCAACTTCGGCGAACGAAGTCCACAGGCGCTGCGCGACTTCCTGGCCTCGGCGACAGGGAACTGGAAGACGCACCCGCACTACGTGTTGCTGATGGGAGACGCTTCCTTCGATCCGCGGAACTACCTCGGCTTCGGCTCGGATGACTTTGTGCCAACGCGAATCGTGGAGACGTTCTATCTGAAGACGGCGTCCGACGAGTGGCTCTCCGACTTCAGCAATACTGGCATCGGCCAAATTGCCACCGGACGTTTACCGGTGCGCACGGAAGCCGACGCCGCAACCGCAATTCGCAAAATCACGGGATACGAGAGCGCCGGAAACGCTGGTCCGTGGTCGAAGCAGGCGATGCTGGTCGCGGATACGGACAGCGGCTTGGGCTTTTCGACGGATACGAAGGACGTCAAGGCCTTGCTGCCCTCTTCCGTGGGTACGAATGTTGTGGACGCCAACCTGCTGGGTCCTGCCGCCGCGCGAGCGCAGATTCTGGCTGGCATCAACAGCGGTCAGCTAATGGTCAACTATCTGGGCCACGGGTCGGTGGAGGTGTGGGGGAACGGAGACTTGCTTGCTGATGCCGACGCCGCCACGCTGACCAACGGCAACCGCCTGCCCGTGTTCTTCATCATGGACTGCCTCAACGGCTTCTTCCATGATGTCTACACCACCAGCATGGCCGAAAGCCTGCTGCTCGCACACGATGGCGGAGCTGTAGCGGTGTGGTCGTCGTCGGGTCTGAACGACGCCCCATCGCAGGCGGAATTGGATAAGCAGCTAGTCCGCGCACTCTTCTCGGCACAAAATCCCGCGCTGGGAGATGCGATTCGCTCGGCCAAGTCGAAGGTGAATGTCTTCGACGTGCGCCGTACCTACGTCCTGTTTGGTGATCCGTCGATGCGGTTGCACCACTAGGTTGGTTGTGTCTGGGAAGAGCCTGCCGAAGGGCGACAGGCCTGCCCGTACGACTGGCCTACGTGTTCCGAGGTTGGCTTATGCCAGTTGCACTGGCAGGCGAATTTCCACGCAGAGTCCTCCGCCGCGCTGGTTAGAGGCGCGCACCGTGCCTCCGTGCAGGCGGACCGCGCGATCTGTGATAGCGAGTCCAAGGCCCGAGCCACCTGTCTGACGCCCCCGCGCATCGTCCACGCGAAAGAACGGCCGGAAAAGTTTATCCAACGCCGCTTCGGGCACTCCGGGCCCATGATCGCAAACGCGAATCACGGCTGTTTCTCCCGTGGCGCTTGTTTCGTTCTCCAATCTCACATCGATGTCCGTACCTTCGTGCGTATAGCGCGTCGCGTTGCGCACCACGTTTTCGATCGCACTGCGCAGCAGAGCCGGACTTCCTGTGATCTCGCATTCCTGGGCAATGGTGCAGCGCACGTGGCAGTGGCGGCTCTGCGCCTCGAAGTCCGCATCCTTCGCGACCTCCTGAATCAACTCTCCCAGACGCAGTGAGGAACGGTCCAATAGAGCCTGGCCCGCTTCCAGGCGTGACAGCGTAAGCAGCCGGTCGATCATTTCCTCGAGTCGCGTCGATTCCAGCTCAATGCGTGCGAGCACGCTGGCTGCATCGGGTCCGGTACGTTGCCAAGCGAGGCCCAAGGCCACGTTGAGCCGCGCAAGTGGAGAGCGCAGTTCGTGCGAGATATCGTTCAAAAGCCGATTCTGCTCGTTGACCAGGGTTTCCAGGCGTTCTGCCATGCCGTCGAAGTCGCGTACCAATCCTCCGATTTCGTCCCGGCGGCGGTCTTTCCCTCCCGCCCGTGCGGCGCGCGCGGTCAGGTCACCGGCGGCCAGCCGCTGGGTTGCGGCGCGCAGCCTCACCACCGGAGCGGTCAGATAACTGGTCAGGAGATAGCAGACCAAACCGGAGGTCAGCACCGCGATCAGAATCCCCCATCCGTGCATGTTGTTCCGTCCGACGAAAAACATCGGTCCCGGTGGCAACTCCGCGACCAGAGTGTATTGACGGCCGCTCGGACCCGCAGCTTGCTGACGCACAAAATGGAACGGTAGCAGCAAGCCGGGAAGGCCGCCTGGTTTCGGCTGTTTGCCGCTCAGCAATCTTTCCATCCAGTCGGGAACGGGGCGCCCGGAAACTTCATGCCAATTGCTGTCAAACAGAAAAGCGTGCAGGTGACGCGACTCCTCGATTTGGTGCAGTTGCTCGCGTACCGTGTCGCGCCCACTCTGCTCGAATGTGGCAGCGGCTTGTGCCGCCGTGCCGGAGGGTAGGAGCGTATCTTCCCGGGGCCGCAGGGCCAGCGTTACCAGAATCGCGAGGATTACAAACAGCGCTTGCGCCGTCCAAAAAGAGAGGAAGATTCGGAGAAACAGGCTTTTCATGGCCTGGCATTCTCCAGCGTGGCAGCGAAGATGTAACCCGACCCGCGCACGGTCTTAATGAGATCTTCGGAGCCGCCGGTGTCGCCCAGCTTTTTGCGTACCTTGCTGACGTGCATATCGATGCTGCGGTCGAACGGAGCAAATTTGCGCCCAAGCACGGCGGTTGCCAGTTTTTCCCGCGTCACCACCTGTCCGGCGGAACGCAGCAGCACCTCCAGCAGGTTGAACTCCACCGATGTCAGTTCGACCGGCACGCCCGCTTGGCGCACAGTACGCGTGGCCGTATCCAATTCAATACCACCTGCGTATAAAATCGGCTGTTTTGAGCTGGAAGTTTGCGTGCGCCGAAGGATAGCGCGTATGCGCGCTACCAATTCCCGCGGATTGAACGGCTTCGGCAGATAGTCGTCCGCTCCCAGCTCCAATCCTAGAATTCGATCGACGTCCTCTCCCCGAGCTGTCAGAAGCAGCACGGGCATACGCGAGCTGGCGCGCAACCGCCGCAACACTTCAAATCCATTGAGGCCGGGAAGCATCACGTCCAAGACAACGAGAATGTGCTCCGCCTTCAGCGCCTGCTGCAGTCCCAGGTCTCCGGCATGCACGCATTCCGCGCGGAAGCCCTCGCCCGCTAGATATTCGACAACCAGGCCGCAGAGTTCTACATCGTCGTCAATGACAAGGATGCGGTCGGTACTTGTAGGCAGGCTCGCAGACATACCGTAACCCTATTGTTTTACTCCAAATACGGGCGGTTCACTGTAAAGAAGTGTCAATCATTGGGCGCTGCCGGGTTGACAAATTTTTACCTTGTTTGACCGACTCTTTACCGCACTTATTCCAGAAACCGCGTCTAATCATTCAGGCAAACCAGTTGCCGAAGAACATTTAGGAGAAACCAATCATGCAGTGGAATCGAACCACCAAGGTTGTCAGTATTGCCGCAGTCGTGGCGCTCGCGGGCGCACTGGCTGTTTCACAGGCAGCGGGCCACCACCGGCGCATGGGAGACGGCTTCGGGCCTAGCCCCGAACACATTCTGGCGTTCATGACCGATGCCCTGGATCTGACCGACGCTCAGCAGACTCAGGCTAAGCAGATTCTAGAAAAAGAGAAACCGACGCTGACGCCGTTGATCCAGCAATTAGCCGACGGTCACAAGCAAATGCGGACTCTGGAAGAGAGCACGACCTTTGATGAAGCTGCCGTCCGCGCGCTGGCTACGCAGCATGCACAAGCCATCACGGAGTTGATTGTGGCGAAGGCAAGGATCAAGTCGGAACTGTTCGCGATCCTGACGCCGGAGCAAAAGGCGAAGGCCACCACAATCATGAACCGTCATGAGCAGCGCATGATGGAACACATGCACGGCGGTGAGGGGCCCGGGAAGTAAAGTTCGGACCAGCAAACGTTGTTGTCGCAGGGGATGGGGAAGCGGTTCGCCGCTTCCCTTTTTTGTTTTTTCTTAAATTTCACCACCGAGACACTGAGGCACGGAGAAATCTTATGTCTGGTGGTTTTTCTCCGTGTCTCCGTGGTGAGTTCGGGTTTGGTCTACTGGCGGCAACTATTTCTGCAAAATTGCGGGCACTTGGTTCTCACCCACCTGCTGCCGCCACATTGCGTAGTAAAGGCCCTTGTTGTCGAGGAGTTCGTCGTGCCGTCCGGCCTCCGCGATGCGCCCTTTCTCCAGGACGAAGATTCGGTCGGCATGCATAATCGTCGAAAGACGATGGGCAATCAGAATCGTGATCCCTTCCTGCGCTCGCGCCACATCCCGAATCGTACGACTGACCTCTTCTTCAGTCAGCGAATCAAGCGAAGATGTCGCCTCGTCAAAGACCAACAATTGCGGCTGCCGAAGCAGAGCCCGCGCAATGGATAGGCGTTGTTTTTCTCCGCCCGAGAGTTTCACCCCGCCTTCGCCAATCACCGTATCCAGGCCGCGATCCGCGCGATCGAGCAAACTCTGCACCGAGGCTTTATGCAGAACATCGAGGCATTCCGCATCGCTCGCCCCGGGCTTCACAAACTGCAGGTTTTCGCGAATCGAGCCAGAAAACAGCTGCGAATCCTGAGTCACAAACCCGATGCGTTCACGAAACAGCTCCAAGTCAACACCATTGCCCGAAACCCCGTTGTAAAGAATCTGCCCATGCTGCGGCGGATACAGCCCCACCAACAACTTCACCAGCGTCGATTTGCCGGCCCCCGACGGCCCCACAAACGCAATCGTGTCCCCCCGCGCCGCGCTAAACGAAATCGCCGACAGTGCTGGAACCGTCGCCGTCGGATGCGTAAACGTCACCTCATCAAACTGCAAGGTCAGCAAGTCGTCCAGCGACACCGGATTCTCCGGTCTCGGGTCCCGCGGCGTATTCATAATGTTCTGGAAATTCTTCAACGATACTTCTGTCTCACGATAAGTCCCAATAATCGTTCCCAACTCTTGCAGTGGCGCAAAAATAAAGAACGAATAGAACATCAGCGAGAAATACTGCCCTACCGTAATCTCGTGACGGAAGATGAGGTACAGCATCAAAAACAGCAGCGACGTCCGCAAGGCGTTGACCACCGTGCCCTGAATAAAGCTCAGGCTGCGTAAATAGCGCACTTTCCTCAGCTCCAACTGGAGGATCTTGCCAGTCGTACTGTTGAGGCGCGAAATCTCCTGCTGCGCCAACCCCAAGCTTTTCACCAACTCAATATTCCGCAGCGATTCCGTCGTCGCTCCCGCCAGCGCCGTCGTCTCCGCCACAATCGTCTTCTGCACCTTCTTAATGCGCCGGCTTAGCATCGAGCTGATCCATCCCAGCAGCGGTACGGCCACCAGGAAAGCCGGCATAATCGCCCAGTGTGTCTTCAACGCATACACCATGACGAAGACCACGCCAATCAAGGACGTAAACAGAGTGTTGACGGCGGCGGTAATAAATTTTTCGACATCCGACCGGACGCGTTGCAGCTTACCTAGGGTTTCGCCACTCCGTTGGTCTTCAAACACCGAGTACGGCAGCTCGAGGGAGTGCCGGAGCCCGTCCGAATACATCTCCGCGCCTACCCGTTGCGTGATCACATTGACAAAGTAATCCTGAAAGTTCTTCGCCACTCGAGACACAAACGCCACCCCCACCGCCAGCCCAAGCCAAAAGCCGACGCCATGGAGGAACTTGGAAGTGTCACTGGGCGGATGCACGGCGTACCCGTCGATTAAATACCGTGCAATCAACGGATCCAGCAGGGAGAATATCTGGTTGGTCGCCGCCAAAACCAGGGCCACGAGCACAAATTTCCAATAGCGCTGGAGGTACTTGAGCAGAATTTTCATAGCCGGTAGGGAACCTCAGCGGAATCCAGACGTTGTTGTCTTCTAAAAGATGACCGGAACGAGGCTCGTGATGCATGAATTTCACGAACGCATGCCGCGATTGGCCGGCCGCATTTCCCAAACTTCCCGTGGGAATAAGGCGAAAGCTGTGCAGTCAGGCGTCATAGAACCTTGGTACCGTCTCTAGTACCTTAGTTACAGTTCCCAGTACCTAGGCCCACGATCTGAATAGCTACTACTTCCTGTTGGGTCATCAATAAATAAAACCACCACTAATAGGTATCATGTGTATCCGTGACGAAAGTAATTTCCAGAAAACCCCAATAAACCCCCATAAAACCCAAAGATTCGCCTTGACCTAGGCTGTTTTCAGGTTGCGCTAGACTCGAACCCGAAGTTAACCCCCGTGAGTTGTGAAGATAGCGCGAATCTGTTCCTACGGCTCCAAAAGGCCGAGGGCAGAGAGGACACAATTTGTGAAAGAAACACAAGGCAACACGGACGCACGGGAAGTGATGAACATCCGCCAGGCCAGTGAATACCTGGGGGTCAGTCCGGATACGTTGTACAAGTATGTGGGCGAAAACAAGATTCCAGCCTTCAAACTGGGAAACCGTTGGCGCTTCAAGAAATCCAAGCTCGACGAGTGGATGGAAGAGAAGTCCGGCGAAGCGGAAGGCCGGATCAAGCGTAAACCGAAGGCGCGGGCAGCTGCGCAATAACAAAGGCGGACACACATGTTTGGATTGGGTGCAAAGTCGATCGTGGGTCTGGATGTCGGTTCTTCCAGTATCAAAGCTGTGGAACTGAAAAAATCCCGCACGGGAATCGAAGTCGTGCACGTGGGACTAGAGCCGCTGGGCCCGGATATGGTCGTGGACTCGATGATCGTGGATTCCGGCACGGTTTCGTCGGCGATCTCCAAGCTGTTCACCGATAGCCAAATCAAGCAGAAATCCGTAGCCACCGCCGTGAGCGGGCACTCCGTGATCGTGAAGAAGATTTCCTTGCCTGCCATGAGTGACGACGAACTGGCGGACACGATCCAAAAGGAAGCGACGCAGCATATTCCCTTCGACCTTTCTGACGTGAACCTCGACTATCAGATTCTGTCGGACGATACCGCCAGCCCTACCATGGATGTGCTCCTGGTAGCAGTGAAGAAAGGCAAGATTCTGAACTACACCAACGTACTCTCGATGGCGGGCCGCACTCCCGCTATCGTGGACATCGATGCTCTGGCCCTGCAGAACTGCTACGAGTACAACTACGAGCCCGCTCCGGGTCAAGTGGTGGCGCTTTTGAACTTGGGCGCCAGCGTCATGAACATCAACATCGTGAAGGGTACGACTCCCCTGTTCCCGCGCGATGTCAGTGTCGGCGGACATCAGTACACCGATTCACTGCAAAAGGAGCTGGACCTGAGCTTTGACGATGCCGAATCGCTGAAGCTGGGCAACAAGGTGGGAACGGTGAGCGAAGACGCAAAGACGCCGATCCTGCAGCAGGTGACAGAAATTATCGTGCTCGAAATTCAGAAGACGTTTGATTTCTTCCGCGCCAGCGCGTCG
>CAZUCC010000035.1:0-42024 GCA_964619065.1 uncultured Acidobacteriaceae bacterium
GCCCACGTTGAACCACACCGGCGAATTGAACGCTGCGTACTGGCGCAGGAGCAGGTACGCGAGTTCGTCGTAAAAAGCAGTAGCATCTTCGGCGGAGCGGAAGTAGCCGTCATTCATCCCCCAGTCGCGAATGGTTTCCGCAACGCGGGTGACGAGCTGGCGCACTCCGGTCTCGCGCTCGGGCGTGCCCACGTGGCCGTGCAGATATTTGCTGGCCACAATGTTGGTGGCGGTGACGGACCAGTCTTTTGGAGTCTCAACGTCCTTCTGCTCGAAGATCACGTTGCCCTGGGCATCGGTGATCTGGGCGAGGCGGAGTTCCCATTCGATTTCGTCGTAGGGCGAAACGCCCGGCTTGGTGAAGTGGCGGCGGAACTGGAGGCCGGGGGCCTTCTTCTTGTTAGCGGCGGCGGGTGTTGGCGTGGACGGCGTGGTGGTCAGGTTTTTTTCACGTACTTCAGACATCGTGTCTCTTCCTCCGATTCTCTTTAGCGATCGGTTGCTGGGATCCGTTTATTTAAGACTTTTTGTCCTGTTGCCATTTTAGGCTTTTAGAAGCCCGAGGGCAGCGGGGCAGGGTCGTCGATTTTTCGTTTATGAGCCGAATCGGAATTCAGGGATTCAGCCGAAAATTGAGTCTCCGGTTGCTGGTTGGGGGAAACCGGGACGGCAGCGAGATCGGAAGGGAACTCGGCGTCGGTAGAGGTTTCCATATTCGTTGTAGATCCGGAATTAGTGAACCACTGCTGCAAAGCGGCGTGGGCGGCGGTACGTTGGACAGCGTCTTCAACGGCGGCGAACCGGACCATACAGCGGCCCGTAGAGACACGAGCGTGCAACGGATTGTAGGGAGAGCAGAGGCGCCCCATTTCGAATCCCAAGTCCTTGGCCTGCCCGATCTTCAGGACGGCAAGAATGGCATGAGACTCGCCATGCGGAAGTGCGTTCGAGGCAACGCCATGCGGAACCACCCGCTCCGCAACAACGAACAAACCGGGCTGGCTGGGTGCCGAGAGGCAGAGACTGGATTCGAACTGGACCCAGGCGGACCATTCGATCCGCGACGGCGGCACATGCATGCCGTGACGCTCGAGCGACTCTGCAACGAGACGAACCAGTCCTTCCATGGGGCTCCTCCATAGTGTCAGTCGAAGCGGGTTCTCGCATCGAGCCGAAGTCGAACTACTAAATTGTCAAAGGCATGTCGTTCCCCGGGGGGAGGCCCGGAAACCGGTTCGGCAAAGACGAAACGCCGAGCCGGGGAAACGGCCACCGCACTAACAGATCATTCGCAAAGATGAGGTCTCTCTGGACCGTCTACCCTTGCTTGCTCGCCTGTGTCGCTGAGCGGAAGGCAGGTCACCTCGGCCTGCTTCTGCCAACGTTCCTAAGCTGTCTCATCTACCCTGAAAGGGCGGATAAAAAACCGCTCTGGAGTTGTGAAGTTACGCCTGTATGTTGGGCCTGTCAAGTAGGTATCGCAATATATTGTGTACACAAAGTGACCCCTCAGGTACCTTGCGCTAACTCCTTCTTTCTAGAGGAATTGTTACAGTCGTGTTAACCGGAGCGTCGCCGGGAGGCCGGCATGGAGCTCCGCTTAGTTGTGGAAATTGGGGACTTTCGCGGGGGCTGCGTCGAAAATCTGGCAGTGGAATCCGCGTGGGCTTCCTTGTTCGCCTCCATGTTGTCCTCCATTGCGACGTAGACGTCCTCAAAAATATGACGTGGCGTGATCGTGATCATGCTGTTCGATTCCACCAGATAGTCGCCGCGCTTACCGTTTTGCTCGCGGCCGAGCGCATCGACGAAACTAAGAGGTGCGCTCAACATGCGGGCGCGGATGGTGAAGCGCGTCCGGTAAGTTTGCCAGTCGGGTCGCTCGTTGTGTTCAGTCGGAATTTTCTTTTCATTCTTCGGCACGTCGTTCTTCTGTAAATCCGTCTTCTGCCAATCAGTTTTCAGCACGATAATGTTCACCGGGAGAACCCAAGCGGCGCAGCGCGCAACCGCCTGGCGAAATGTCGCTTCTGTTTTTTAACTTCGAACTCGTGTAGGCCAAGGTACGCAGAGGACGGCGCGCGGTCAATTCCATAACTTTGGTGCAGTGGAGAAAAAATTCCGCCAGAGATGACGAGAGTTACAGGATCGAAGATGGAGCGAAGGACATGCGAGGAACACCGTGCTAGACAAGGGTTTTGGAGCGAACACAATCCTCAGCAAGAAAATCGGGGGGCTTAGGCTGCCTGATTTCCACAGAGAGCGCACAGGAAATGCAGAAATGGAGTACACGCTTTTTATCTGAACCTATTCGAGCATTCCTTCGTTCGATTGTACAATTCCGTTGCAGCGACACCAGACCATGAAAAAACTAGCGTACTTGACCAAGCTTGGGCAGCAGATGGGATTTTCTGTTTTGCCGAATGCCCGCCCCTTCAACGACTTCTACCTTCGCGGCAAAGGCGTAGTACTGGGTACGCAGGCTGGTTATCTTGTCGCTGCCGGTCTGATTAATTCTGGAAGAAACAACGCGATGGGAATTATGGTGCGTTACCGAAAAGGCTCTCCGGCAGAGGCTATCAAGACGACTCTCCAGAGTCTGGCGACATTTAAGGGTCTTATGGGGCGCAAGAATCTGAAGGTTGCCGAGGAAGGTCTCGTGGTGACCTGGCTTTATTCCTTCAAGAAACCCAGCGCGGAATCCGTCATAGCGGTTGTCGACGATGTCGTTGCAAATATCCACGGATTGGCGCTTCCCTTCTCCGGCAAATGCGAAGACTGCAATAGCAGCGATGCGAACGAGATCACTTTAGTGAGTGGTGTGCCCGGCTACCATTGCCTTGGCTGCCAATCTCGTCTTACGGCGGAGAAAGAACGAGTGGCGGAAGAATACAAGGACCGCCCTGCCAATTATCTGCTGGGCGTTCCAGCCGGAATTCTCGCGGCAGCTGCGGGAGGCACAGCCTGGGGCCTGCTCATCAGTGCCATGGAGGCAGGTAGCAAGAGCTGGACTCCGAAACTGCACGCCGTAGCTGGCCTGTTCATCGGAGGCTTGGTAGCTTGGATTCTGTTCAAGACCGTGGGAAAGGTTACGCACGTGGGACAGGGGATCGCAATTCTGCTAACGCTTGCGGGCAAGTTCTGGGGCGATGCGTTGTTCTATACGTTCGACGCGTTGTACGATCGAGGCGAGCATATGAGCCTGAATTTCTTGAGCTGGTCTCAAGCTGAGTTGGAGATGTTCAAGGGCTTCCTCAATTTAGTCCTCCACAATTTTTGGACTGTCAAAATATATGGCTTCGATGGAAAGTTTGTGCTCCTGGCGGACGTGGCTTGTGCTGTGGGCATACTCTGGATGCCTTGGGGCAAGATACCGAAATTCATTCCCACCTTCGAGAATGTGGGCAAAGTTCCCGAGCGTACATCCCAGAAACCCGTCTTGAGCACCTAGGTCTGGGCGCTCGTCCGTGCTCAACAACTTACCCATCGCCAACGACTGTTCCGCGAACATAGGGCTCACGGACGTCTAACGCAAGGGCCGAGCTTGCGCCCGGCCCCGCACAGCGTCCAACACTTCCATCGGCAAGCTATTTCAAGCTCAGCTCATAGCGCTTGCCGACTTCGTCCCAGTTCACTACGTTCCACCACGCCGCCAGATATTCTGCACGCCGGTTCTGGTATTTCAGGTAGTAGGCGTGCTCCCAAACATCGTTCCCCAGGACCGGGTACAGACCTTGCGTGAGCGGGTTGTCCTGATTGGGCGTGCTCAGAATGCTGAGCGATCCCTTGTTCGATGCCAGCCAAGCCCAGCCGCTGCCGAATTGCTTGAGGCCGGCGTCGTTCAGCTTTTCCTGAAAGCTCTTGAGGTCGCCAAAGGCGCTGTTGATGGCACCAGCAAGTTTGCCTGAAGGCGCTCCGCCACCCTGCGGCTTCATGATGCTCCAAAACATGGTGTGATTCACGTGGCCACCACCGTTGTTCCGAACCGCACCGCGAATGTCTTCGGGAACGGTATTGAGGCCGCGGACCAGATCCTCTGCGCTCTTGCCGGCCAGTTCGGGATGCTTTTCCAGCGCGGCGTTCAGGTTCTTCACGTATGCGCCGTGGTGCAGATCGTGGTGCAACTTCATGGTTTGTGTATCGATGACGGGCTCGAGAGCCGCGTAGTCATAAGGGAGAGGGGGTAGTTCGTGAGCCATTGTTGTCTAGTTCCTCCAGAGTTTTGATGATGAGAACGGGAAAGGCGAACCAGGTATTCTCGCTTTTCGCGGACTGAATTTGAAATTCTATTATCGCAGAGGAAGGCGGGGTGGGAGAATCCGGGTGCCCGCGGCTTATAATTCCCCGCTTGCGGTCCAAGGGTTTTGTTGGATCTGTTGGCTGAGGAGGCTTGGATGCGTTTCCGCCGTTGGCTCTGGATTTTCCCGCTTTTCCCGCTCTTTCTGGCCACGCAGTCCGTGTTCTCACAACGCCAATGGGTGCTGAAGCAGATTGACCTGCCGCATCCTTACTACTACCGCGAGATGTATTTGCCGCAGTTGACGACAGGGCCGAGTTCGTTAGCTTGGCTACTGGATTCGCGCGGCCTTGTGTATTCGATGGCCGGATCGCTGTGGCGGCAGAATCTCGATTCCAAGGCTGCCGAAGAACTCACCGCCGGGCCGGGCTATGATTACCAGCCGGATTGCTCACGCGATGGTCGCTGGGTGGTCTACAGCAAATATCACAAAGATGCGGTCGAGCTGTGGGCACTCGATTTGCGAACGAAGGAAGCACATGCCCTCACGCAGACGAGCGCGGTGAACCTCGAACCTAGGATTTCTCCCGACGGAACGAAGATCGTTTTTGTTTCGACCACTTTCAACGGCCGCTTTCATATCTTTATTGGCGACTTCCGCGACGGCCAGCTCACCAACGTGCAGCGCCTGACCGGCGAGAATCGCAGCCCGCTTCCCCGCTACTACTACAGTCCTTTCGATACGGAGATCAGTCCGGTTTGGTCGCCGGATGGAAGCGAAATTCTTTATATCTCCAATCGCGGCCACATTTATGGCACCGGCGGCTTCTGGCGCATGAAGGCGGAAGCTGGCGGGAAATCCTGGAGCGAAGCGCGCGAGATTCACTACGAAGAAACCAACTGGAAAGCGCGTCCGGATTTCTCTCCCGACGGCAAGCGTCTGGTGTATGCCTCCTATACGGGGCGCGCGTGGCATCAGCTTTGGGTCATGCCCGCGCAGGGAGGAGATCCCTTTCCGCTTTCCTACGGAGAGTATGACAACACGGCGCCGCGCTGGTCGCCCGATGGAAAACAGATTGCCTTCATTTCAAATCGCGGGGGGAACACCTCTCTGTGGGTGGAGCGCGTGCCCAGCGGCGACCAACGTGAGGTCTTCGCCAGCGAGCGCCACTTGCTTCGTCCCTCGGGATTGCTGAAGGTGGTCGTGAGAGATACGAAAGGAAACAACCTGGCGGCGCGAGTCTCGGTGGTGGGGGAAGATGGACGAGCGTATGCGCCGAACTACGCCTGGATGCACGCGGATGACAATTTTGATCGCGGGGCGCGAAGCGAAGAGGCGCATTATTTTCATATGAAGGGTGCGGTGGAGCTGCGGGTGCCGGAGGGACAGGTACAGGTGGAGGTAATGAAAGGCTTCGAATACGGCTGGGAGAAGCAGAGCCTGGCGGTGAGAGCGAATCAGAAGTCGGAGATCGTGTTTCAGTTGAAGAAAGTGGCGCTTCCGGTTGCGAAGGATGACCGCTGGGTAAGCGCTGATGTTCACGTTCATATGAACTATGCAGGGACTTATCGCAACACCCCGGAGAATCTGGTGCGGCAAGCAGAAGCGGAGGATCTTTCAATTGTGGAGAACCTGGTAGTGAATAAGGAGCAACGAATTCCGGATATGAGTTATTTTCCGCTGAAGGACACGGCCTCGCCGGACAAGGCTTCAACGCAGGAGGCATTGATTCTGCATGGACAGGAATTTCATACGAGTTATTGGGGGCACCTCGGCCTGTTGAATTTGACCGATCACTACCTACTTCCGGACTACGCGGCGTACACTAACACGGCAGCGGCGAGTCTCTATCCCACCAACGCGGACATCGCCGACTTGACGCACGCCCAACACGGGCTGGTGGGTTACGTCCACCCCTTCGATGATGTTCCGAATCCAAAAAGCGATGCCAGACTTACGAACGAACTGCCGGTAGACGTCGCGCTTGGCAAGGTCGATTACATCGAGGCGATGGGGTTTAGCGATCACAAGTCTACAGCCTCGGTTTGGTACCGCCTGCTGAATTGTGGCTTCCACTTGCCCACGGCGGCGGGCACGGATGCCATGGCGAACTACGCTTCCCTGCGCGGACCGGTGGGGTTGAACCGTGTATATGCGCGGGTAAAAGCTGGGCCGCTCGAGATTCATCCCTGGCTGGAGTCCTTGCGGCGCGGAGAGACGTTCGCGACCAATGGTCCGTTGCTTGGGTTTACGTTGGGAGTACATGCTCTCGGAGAAACATTGCGGATACCGAAAGCGGGAGAAGTAAAGTTCTCAGCGTGGCTGCGCTCGCTGGTTCCTGTGGATCATTTGCAGATCGTGTGCAATGGGCAGGTGATGCGAGATTTGCAACTCAGCGGGGCAGGAAACAAATCCACCCATGCGGATATTGCTGGCACCCTGCCACTCGCTCATAGCGGCTGGTGCCTGTTGCGGGCATGGAATGAAAAACCTCAACACCCAATCCTGGATGCGTATCCTTATGCCACAACAAGCCCCGTCTATGTGCGCGTCGGGGAGGAGCCCGTCCAGTCGCGAGAAGACGCAGCCTATTTCGTCGCCTGGATCGATCGTTTGCTGGACGCCGCGAAAGCACATCCGGACTGGAACACGGAGGCGGAGGAGCATGGCGTGTTGGACTTGCTTACACGCGGGCGCGCGGTTTATGCAGCGCAAATGAAATAGCGCCGCGGTCCGGACGGATCGTTTTCGTTTCCAAACCTGGGGCTAAAGCCTATACTGATCGCCAACGCCAACATTCGTCCTGGAGCTGCTTCAGCAGTGGAGGAAAAATCCCATGGCTACGATCAAGGTTGTTCCTGGTTTCGCCCCAAGCACGTCCGGCTTCCACTTTTCGAACTCGTTCCCTTCCGTACCTCTGTTGACCATCAATGTGCTTGGACAAAACATTCCCATTGGTGATGCTTCGAATGGGTTGTGTGGTGGAATGGTGTTCGCGGTGCGAGACTTTTTCGAATCCGGAATCGCCATGTGGCCCGATACGACACCCCCTTCCTCGGGCACCCTCTTCGACTACATAGTGAGGCGGTTGTTCGACAGCTTTGACCTCGTTCTTCCTCCTCCGCCTCCACCTCCTCCTTTCATTACGCCCGCGCCCCCCTTTGGCCCTGGGCCTGCCACTTACATGTGGCTGATGGACCCAGCTCTACCGGATCACGAAACGGTGGCGAGCAATGCGGGGTTGGCTCCCCGCGGCAGAGCCTGGGTCATGATCATGGAGGAATGGCCGAAGATCCAGGCAGATATCGATAGCGGCGTGCTCTCTCCGATTGGATTGCTCGAGGTTAAGTCCCTGGATCCAACTCAAATGGGGATGAATCATCAAGTCCTGGCCTATGGATATAAGCTCAATGGCACGGACCTGGACATTCACGTCTATGACCCGAATCATCCCGACGACAACACAGTCAAGTTGTCCCTTAGTATCGCTGACCCGCAACACACGACAACTCTTACCTATTCGACGGGAGAGACCATATTGTGCTTTTTCCGTACCCTGTATTCCTTCTCCTCTCCACCGCCGCCACCTCCTCCGCCCCCGTCAAAGTGTTTCATCGCGACGGCGGCCTGTGGGGCGGACACGGTCGAGGTGTCGACGTTGCGTGCGTTCAGGGACCAGTGTCTCTTGGTGAATTCGCCAGGGCGTGCGCTCGTGGCGCTTTATGAGAAGGTATCCCCGCCGCTAGCGGCAATCATCGCCAAAAGCCGGGTGCTTCGGCAGATGACTCAAAAACTGATTGTGACACCAGCCTACCGCGTCGTAAATCGCGTGCTGGTTCGATTTTCTCGAAAATCTTGATGCATCTGGGAGTGCGTTCTCCACGTGTGCGTTCATCTCGCAGCCTGAGGAGCCTTCTCGCGGTCCGAGACGATTCCCCAGCGGCTCAACTATGTGTTGTGGGCCGGAAGCTTCAGCCAGGCCAGGATAAAAATCAGTAGCGCAGCCGCGAGAAATGACGTGGGCAGAACAAAGAAATAATGCAGGGAAACTGCGGTCATCACCGCCAGCCAAATCGTATTGATCAGCGCTACTCGCTTTAACAGTCCCGCTCGCTCGCGCGACAGCAGCAGATCGAACACCCCAAAGCCGAACGCCGCCACCATGAACGAAACGCTGAACCCACGCATCAAGTCGTTCATACTGCGAACCGACCCAATGAGGTCGAATCTGTAGTTGGCCATCAGGTCCAGCAGTTGCCTCTCGGTTTCATTCGCAGGAATCGGTTTCTGGAACAACGAGAATGAGTGCACCAACCCGAGCAGGATTAACATCGCCGCGCCCGTCTTGAATAGCCGTCTTCCCCATTTATCCGTCATGGCGGGCAATTATAACCCCGCGCAATGCTGATTTACCCTGTGGCTCCCGCTGCCTTCTCCAACGCCAGCAATTTCTTTTTGCGTTGAATGCCCCAGCGGTAGCCGCCTAACCCTCCATCCTCGCGTACCACGCGATGGCATGGAATCTCCAGCGCTACAGAATTGGTAGCGCATGCGCGAGCCACGGCGCGAGTGGCGGTGGGCCGTCCAATGGCACGGGCCACTTCACTGTAGGACTTGGTTTTGCCACGCGGAATCGTTTGCAGGTACGACCAAACCTTGCGTTGAAACACGGTCGCTTGAATATCGAGAGGCAGCGTGGAGTTCAGCTTGTGCCCCTGCAGATGTTGCAGCACCTGCCGGTTCCACCCCTTCAAATCGTCATCCTGCCGTTTGCGGGCCGCGAAGGGATATTCCCGGCGCAAGCCCAGTTCGAGATCGCTATCGGAATCCCCAAACCGAATGGCGCAGATTCCCCGATCGGTCGCAGCAATCAGCAGACGGCCGAGCGGCGAATCCCCTGTGGTGTATCGGATCGGAACCCCAATCGCCCCGCGCCGGTATTTATCGGGCGTCATGCCCAGGTGCTGCGAAGCGCGTTCGTACAATCGGCTGCTCGAACTGTACCCAGCATCGTAGAGCGCGTGGGTCACGGTCTTTCCGGACTGCAGATTCTGCTTCAACTGATTCATGCGGCAGGAGTCGGCGTATTGCTTGGGCGAAATGCCGAGCGCGGCCTTGAACGTGCGCTGTAAATGAAACGGGCTCATCCCGAAGGCATCTCCCAGAACGCGCAAAGAAATCGGCTCGTCGTGATGCCGCTCAATGTAACGGCATACAGCGCGAACGTTGGCGCTACGCGCGTCCGTGGCGGCCTGGGGACGGCACCGCAAGCAGGCGCGAAAACCCGCATTCTCGGCGTCGGCGGAACGGTCAAAGAAAACCACGTTCTCGCGGAGCGCACGTCTGGAAGCACACGACGGGCGGCAATACACACCTGTGGTGGAGACGGCATAGACGAACTGACCGTCTACGGCGGCGTTGCGCTCCATAACAGCTTGCCACTTCTGTTCTTCGCTGGTCTTGGGCATATCCGCTTCCGCCGTGTCTTCCTTGTACGACTCAGACTTGTACGATTCAGAAGAGACCGACGGATTGAGTATCGCATTGCTGCTCAGGTTGGTGCTCATGTTGACCTCCATGTTTGTTGCTCACGAGACCCAGCGTAGCGGTATCCCCCAAGCGTCGCTATCCGGTTCTTGCGGCCAAATTTGAGGGGTGAGATCGTGTGCGGCGGGCATTCCTGCCGCCCTTCACAGGTGGGATCCCCATCTTTGAAGGCCACGACTTCTGAATGGCGACCCGAACAGGTATGGGGAAGGGTTTTCAACCGGTTGAAAGGACGTTCTTGAAGATGCGGGCTTCAGCCCCTGCGGTCTGCCATTTTGGCCAACAGCTCCGCCGTCACGATCAATGAATCGAGACTCAGCTTACTAATGGCTGTATTTAGGCGGCGCGCCTGGCGTCGTGGAAATCCCTGCCCGGCTCCGCAGTTCGTTGAGGAGGGCATGCGCGGCATTGAGGTAGGTCTTGTCGGGATCGGAGGTGTCCGCCCAGACCGCTTCGTAGACAATTTTCGCGGCTTCCTTCAGGTCCATATGCAGGGCCGCTTCCATGTGGTCGGCGCACTGCTGCAGATGTTCGTAACAAGCGCGGCAAATTTCGGCTTCCCCGGGCGCATCCATGTGGCCGGACTCCAGGGCGCACGTAGCAGTCCCAGAGTGAATCTTCATGGGAGTCTGGTAGAGCTGCGACTTCAACTCGCGCAAGAAGCGTTCTCGTTCTTCTTCCAGAACTGCGGCATCGGGAGTACCTTCCAGGGAGTCTTGGGAAAGGCTTTGTGTCGGCGAGATTTGCCCGGCCGGCGCCACGGGCATATCTGCAGAGCGAGCGGAAACACGATCCGGCGACTTGCAGATTGGGCAAGCCGGAAGATCCGCTTCGTAGTACATGCCACACTTGGCACAGGGCAGTCCGTAGGCTGAACGCCGTGGAGCGGGCAAATCCGTTGCTGTCTCAGGTCGCGGACTCGCAACATTCGGCACGCCCCGGCCATTGGCCTTACCCAGGACGGCTTGGGCAGCGGAGACACCCGCGGGTGACGTGCGCATTTCCATAAAAAAGGCTCTCCGGGAGGTAACAACGGGCCGTACCACCCATTTAGCCGTATTCTAGCCGTAGGGAGCGCTTTTCGTGCTGACACGACGGTTCATGTCCTGGGGATCAATGGCTTTGGCAGGACTTTCGCCCCATCCCAGCAGAAAACGAAACTGTTTTCTTCGTCCGAACGCGGTAAACTGGAGGCTAACTCGCAAGTCATTTTTGGAGGTTCCTAATGGGGGAAGGTTTGTTGCAACCCATGCACTTACTGGTCATTGCTGTTGTCGCGCTCGTGTTATTCGGTCCGAAGAAGCTGCCCGAGCTGGGGAAGGGACTGGCCCAAGGCATCAAGGGCTTTAAAGATGGGCTGACGGATACACCCCCCGACCCGCCCTCGTCCACATCCACTTCCGCACCGGTTTCAAACAGCAAAAACCCGGAGGCTTAAGCGGCTCCGGGTTCGGGATTTCTGTCTTTCTCTGTGAAGTTGAGGCTAATTCCGCTTCCTATCCCATCGGAGAGAACTGTCCGCTGATGCACACGGTTGCCGAAGGCGGGGTCGTGCTGGCGCCGAGATTTGCGTCTGCCCGGATTTGCGAATCTTCCGAAGTTACGCAGAACATGCGCGCCCCCGTGTTGTTGTAGGACAAAGGAGCCGCGCCCGCGGCGAAGGTCGTGTTGATTCCATTCACCGGAGATCCACCTTGCACCACGAAACGGTATCCACTTTTGACGCCCGTGGAAAGCGTTGAATCCAGAATGCAGGCGTGCTCTGGAGAAGGCGCACAAGTCGTGCCATTGCTGAGAGCACCTGTTCCCAATACCGCCAGATTGTCGGCAAAACCCTTGGTCGGATAGGTCGACTGATACTGGATCTGCGCTTCTCGAATCGCCTTCAGCGAGTTCATTGCCGAGGTCTCGTTCCCCTTCATCTGAAAACTGTGAAACCCAGGAAGGGCCATGGTCATTAGGATGACGATGATGGCCACCACGATCAGCAACTCAATCAGGGAGAAGCCCCTTTGCTTTCGGCTTCTTGATGCGTGAATTCGTGCCTTAAAGACTCGTGCCATATGCAAAACTCCTGTCGTGGACATTGTCTCGTGGCACGTGAGTTTCCACAAGACCCAGCCTTTGTCGTGAACAACTTGCAGGCTGAGCTGCCCTGGAAGGAACGGGCAAAGAGCAGACTCTTGCAGTGGATCGGCAAAGAACCGGGCTGCGCCACGCCTAAGCATGAAGAGCTTCAAGGGCCGCGGGGCGTCCCCGAACAAAAATCCCGGCCCTTACGGGCCGGGAAAGACTTCAGAACTGCAAGTAGGCTAACGAGGCACTAGAAGATGAACTTCGCCCCCAGTTGCAGGATGCGAGGATTGTGGGCGCCATTGGGGCGTAGATAGGTGACCTGAGAAGGAGCTTCGCCGTAAACACCGATGGTGCTGTTCGCGCTCCCAGCGTTCGCCGCTGCAGAACCCGCATCGCCGCCGAGCCAGAGCCATTGCGTGTGGTTAAAGACGTTGAATCCCTCGGCGCGAAACTCAAAGCCGACCCGTTCGTTGATCGCGAAGTGCTTGAACAGAGCCATATCGAAGTTGGTACGGCGCGGGTTGCGGAGATAGTTTCTTGGCGTCGTTCCGAATGTGAGACCGCGCGGGGCGACAAACGCGCCCGGGTTGAACAAAAGGGGACCGAAGCCAGCCAGTGGTGCATTGGGGATGTTGGCTGTGGCGTTGCTTACCAAATCTGGAAATGACTGTGCTCCGTTGGCGGCAACCGCGTTGGCTACTCCTGCATTGTCTGACAATAGGCCGTTGGCGACGCTAAATGGGCTCCCGGACTCGATCGTGGTAATGCCGGAGAATTGCCAGCCTCCCAGCAAAGTTTTGGTAAGACCCGGGTTCTTGAAGAATGGCAGGTCGTATACATATCCGATGTTGAACAGGTGCCGCTGATCGAAGTTGGAACTGGCACGAGCGGCGCGCACGTCATAGGTGTCCAGCACTCGGGCGTCCCTGGCAGAAGAGGAGTCATCGATGGAATGGCTGTAGGTGTAGGACAACGTTAATTGCAAGCCTCCCACACTGCGCCGCACCGACGTTTCCAGACCGTGATAGATGGAAGAGGATGTTTCTTCGAGGCGGGAAATCGCTCCGATACCAGCGAACGGGCGGAAGAAGTCGGAAATGGCGGGGTTGTCCGCACCGGGGCATCCAGTCGCCAGAGCCAGATTGACAGCTGCGCCCGACGGCGGACCGCCACCCACGCCTGGAATGTACGCAATCGGGGCACCGCTCGGCGTTGTCGCGCCGGTCGGGACACCCCATGAGTCGAAGGCGGCGGCCCCGATGCCGGTGGGGTCACAGTCGTTGCGTTGGACACCGGCAATGATGGGGTTACTCGCTTCGCCCGGCAAGTACGGATTCTGACTCAGCGGAACCCGTCGAATCTGATTAAGGTCGACAAACCGGGTGAGGTGCGTTCCCTTGCTGCCTACGTATGAGATCGTGGCCACAGTATTTCGGGAAATGTCACGCTGAACGTCAAAATGCCATTGCTGGACGTAAGGCCAGACAGCTTTATTGGGAACGGAAATGGCGGCAAAGGGCGACGTCGCCCCGACAGGCGGCGGAAGAATATTGCTGTAACCAATCACATTCGACACGGTTGTGGTGGTTAAGTTTGGGTTGGTGGCAGGCTCCAGAGACTCCACGTTGGCTTCGTTGCCATTGGTGTGCTCGAAAAAAATACCGTAGCCGCCGCGAATTGCTGTCTTGCCATCACCCCAAGGATCCCAGGCAAAGCCGAGGCGTGGAGCGGGATTGAAGAGATGGCCCTTCATGCAACCGGGATAACGGCTGGAACCGATGGAGGCGCCGGCGAATCCGGGAACTGAGGTTAGCCCCGGACCACCACACTGCACGACTCCGTTAAATGGATTTCCCGAAACCGTATCATCGGGGTTGATGCCGCTGCCCCCAACCACGTATGCGGACGGATCGAAATTGTATTCGCCGTGGTAGCGGTCACGGTAGGTTCCAAACATGCTCACCCGGAGACCGAGGTTGAGCGTCAGTCTCTGTGAAATGTGCCAATCGTCCTGAAAATAAGGCTCAAAAATCTTGTACCGGTTGTAGAACTTGGGTTGCCCGCTAGCTTGCCCATAGGAGGCGACGTTGCCCATCAGTAAATCGGCAACCGGGTTCCCAGTGGACACCGTTCCGTTCGTCGCATCGAAGGTCAAGAAACCATTGGGCGCCGTCCCGGGTTGCGCCAGTTCATTTTTCTGCGCGGCTACGAAATAACCTCCAAATTGCAGATTGTGACGCCCAAGGATTTTGCTCACATTGTCACGGTAAGTGTAGGTGGGGTTCGAGTTGTACGGTCCAGGCAGGTAGCCGACGTCCTCGGCGAAGTTAAACAAGCTGCCCCCACTGAGCTGAATGCCGGGGAGCTTCCCGCCGCCAAACCCATTGTTGTAGATCCCCGGGATGGTCAGAGTGTCGGGGTTGGGACGATGCCAGGCGCCGACGGGAGTCAGCGTGATGTGGTCCGTGGTGTAGCTGACCACAAATTCATTGAGCAGCGTCGGCGTGACGGTTGCCGTCATACGGGCCACCATACTGATTCCGGGGCCCAGGAAATTGGTCTGAATGGTGGGAAAGCTTGTGCCGTTCGTCCACAAGGGCGCAGGCTCGGTTTTGTCCCAGGAATCGTGAATGTAGCGGAAGGTGAGCCGCGTCTTGGAATTCACATCATGGTCGATACGGAACAACTCCTCGTGCCAGCTGAGCGGAAGGCTGGGAGCAAAGCTCCAGTTACGGCTGTTAGCTTGAGTCGGCAGGGGAATCATGGTGAGCAGTGGTCCCGCGTTCGCCGCGTCCACAGGGACCTGGTTTCCAGCAAATGTCTGGGGCACTCCCCCAACGACGCTTCCAGCGGGGCAGTCGGGAAACGCCGAACGATCGATCGGCACTACGAGCCCCCCGGTCGCATCCGGGCATGTGGTTGTGCCGTCAGCACCCCCACTAAAATCGCCCCCGCGCTCGGCAGCGGTCGGCACGACGACGGTGGCGGGAGAGGCGGCTTCGCGTTCCTTGCGCCACTCCTGCGACCAGAAGAAGAAAGTCTTGTCTTTGTTCTTGTTGTAGAGGCCTGGAATGTAGACGGGGCCTCCGATGGTGTATCCGAAATCGTTCTTCTTGTAACCGGGTTTGCGATCAGGCGCATTGTTGAAAAAGTTGCGCGCGTTGAACTTATCGTTGCGTACAAATTCGTAGGCGCTACCGTGGAATTTATTCGTGCCTGACTTTGTCTCTACTTCGACCGTGCCGGAACCGCTGCGTCCGTACTGCGCGCCGTAGTTGGAGGTCAGCACTTTGACCTCGGAAATGGCATCGAGGCTGGGATAGACGTTGAGCGAGGTGTTGCTGCCGTTATCCATGTTGTCGCCGCCATCGATTTCCCAGTTGTTGTATTCGGTGCGGCCGCCGTTGACGCTATAAGCCACGTTGCCACCGACGCCCACGCCGGCTTCATCCTGGCCGGATTGATTGCTCACGCCAGGGACGAGGGTGATGAGCTGGGTAAAGTTGCGTCCGTTGAGCTCGAGCTGACTGATCTCTTTTCCCGTAACAACACCGGTGAGATCGGAGGACTGCGTTTCGACTTGGGCAACCGTGGTGCCTTCTACCGTCACCTCCGCCGTAGTCGCGCCAACCTCCAGCGAAATGTCGACGCGCGACTTCTGTGCCACGTCGAGAACCACGCCCCTGGCTTCGTACTTCTTGAAGCCCTCGGCGACTACAGTGATGTCATAGTTACCCTGGCCAAGTCCTGCTGCCAGATACTCTCCCTGCTCGTTGGTGGGCGAGGTGCGGCTCACTCCCTTGGAATCATCGCTCACCGTGACCTGCGCATTGGCGACCACGGCGCCTGTGCTATCGCGAACGGTTCCGGTGATGGAACCGGTAGTTTGCGCCCAGACCACCGTGGGCAGACACAGCAGTAGCAGCAGGAAAACTCGAACCCATCCAAACAGGCATCTCATGAAAACGGCACCTCACGGGAAGATTGTCAGTCGCGCCGTTTGAAGCTGGCGCAGACCCAAACCTCCGTCATGCTATCGCAAGATGTCCTTTATTGAAAGGATTTAATAAATTTAATAAAACATTTCATTATGGGAATTCATAACACGCTAAATATGATTTTTGGTAGGCGTGAAAAAAGAGGAGGGTTAACGTTAACGTGCAGGTTAACGCGCCGCGCGTGTGGAGTCGCGCACGATCAGCTCCGGCATCATCTTCTGATGAACGGCGTTGGTGCGGCGGTTATCCTGCGCCAGGTTCACCGCTTCCAGCAGAACGCTGACCGCCGCCGCCCCCATACCTTGCATCGGTTGGCGAATCGTGGTGAGGGCGGGCGTGTAGAGCGCGGATTGATCGATATCGTCGAATCCAATAACGGAACAATTCATAGGCACGCGCAGATCATGCTTTTCCAGCGCGCGAATGGCGCCGAAAGCGGTTAAGTCATCGAAAGCGACCAGCGCCGTAAAAGCCCGCCGCTGCCGTAACAGTTCTTCCGTGAGTTGCAGGCCGGCCTCGAAACTGGAAAGCGGGTTGCGCGAGTCGGGCAAATCGACCATCAGCTTCTCATCCAGCGTAATGCCGGCGGCCTGCGCTACGCGCTTCATGCCGCGCCAACGCGGCGCGCTGTCCCCCAGCGTCTTCGGGCCGCGCAAAACTGCAATTTTCTTATGTCCCAGCGAGACCAGGTGCTCCATGGCCAGGCGCCCGCCGGCCTCGTTATCGACGATCACGGAGTTAATCGTGTCGGATTGCAGCTCGCGGCTAATCATGGCGGTCGGCACGCCGTTGCGTTCAAGATCGGCCAGAAGATTGATGTCCACAAACAGCCAGTTCGCGAGAACGATGAGGCCATCCACGCGCCGGTCCAGCAGCATTTCCAGATAGCGCAGGAACCGGCTGCGCTCATTCTGCGCATCGGTAAGGATGGGCAGGTACGAACCCTCGTAGAGCGCGTTCTGAATGCCACGCAGAATCGGCGTGCAATAGGGGTCAGTAATGTCGAAAACCATCACGCCAATTTCGCGATTACGTTTCCCGCGCAGCGACCGCGCGAACAGATTGGGCCGGTAACCAAGTTTCTTTGCAGCCTGTTGAATGCGCGTCTTCGTGGAAGGCGGAATGTATCGCGCCAGCGGGGCATCGTTCAAAACGATGGAAACCGTGCTGGAGGAGAACCCGCTCGCCTTGGCAACGTCCCGGATCGTAACCATGAGTTTTGCGCCATTGGGTTGAGTGCCCGCCGCAACGCCCTCCGATCATAGCGCGAATTTGCTGTATTTGTGGAGTTCCGGCTTGCATTCCGTACTGGAACTGCCTGAGACTAGGAAACCGTGATCCGCCGTTTCCCAGCTCTCTCTCTTCTTTGGGCCTCTTGGATTTGTACCTTTTCTTTCCTTGCGGGGACGCCGGTTGCATCGGCACAAACCGCCACTCGCCCGGCTGTACCTGGGAAAAAGCCCGCTTCATCCAGCGTTGCGGCTACGTTTCATGAAGGGGAAGAGGCGCTGCGTACCGGCGATCTTGACCGGGCAGAAAAGAGCTTTCGCCGTGTGCTCGCGGCCGACCCAGCTTCGGCTGGAGCTTACGCAAACCTGGGGGTGGTCGCGATGCGCCGCCAGCATTGGGAGGATGCGATCCGCTTGCTTTCCAAAGCAGCCAAGCTGGCGCCAAAGATCTCCGGCATCCGGCTGAACATTGGCCTCGCGTACTACCGGCAGAATCGTTACGACGCGGCGATTCCGCCTTTTGAATCAGTTTTGCGCGACCAGCCGGCTTCGGGTCAGGCACGGTATCTTCTCGGACTCTGCTATTTTTTCACCGGGCAGTACACAAATGCGGCGCGCACTCTGGAATTTCTTTGGCCAGAACAAGCGAATAACCTTGCCTACCTCTACGTACTCGGCGTGGCGGCCCAGCACGCAAAGATTCCCGACTTGGAGAAACGCGCCCTGAACCATATGGTGGAGATCGGCCAGAACTCTCCGCAGTTCCATCTCTTCATGGGCAAGGCGCATCTGAACCGCGAAGAAAATGTGGAAGCGATTGGGGAGCTCTCGCACGCGGCGGAGCTCGATCCCAAGCTGCCCTTCGTTCATTTCGATCTGGGCGTGGCGTATTTGCGGCAACAGGATTATGAGCGCGCCAAGGCGGAGTTTCTGCGCGATATCGCTCTCGAACCCGATCTGCCTTTTAGCTACGATCAGCTGGGCACGCTCTTTTTTCAGGCGGGAAGCGACGAAGACGCCGAACGCAGCTTCCAGCAGGCGTTGCAGCGCGATCCTAATTTTCTCAGTTCGCATCTCGGGCTGGCCCGCGCCCGGCAACGGCAAGGCAAATATGCGGACGCTCTGCTGTCCGCGGAAGCCGCGGAGAAACTTGCACCTGAGAGCAGCCAGGTGCAATCGCTCAAGGGCCAAATCTTGGAGAAGCTTGGCCGCCACACTCAGGCACAGACTGCATTCCAACGCTATCGCGGATTGCTGGAACAGCAACGCTCGCAGCGCGAACACCGAATGGACGCTCCGCCGGATCCGGAATTGCTGGATCTACCATCGTTGCAATAGGGGAACCTAAAAACTACCTGCTGGAGCTGGTGGCTTCTAGTGAAATCGTTGCGAGTACCTGCTCTGCTCGACGATGACCTTCGGATCCTTCATAGCAATGATGGTCTTCAGTGCCGCTCCTTTTTCTGGCGGACGCAACCCATTGTGCGCTTATTGCTTAGACAGTACTTCTCCTTGCTCTGCGCGCGACGCAGTCAGTTTTCCGGGCGCATAACTTACACGACGGGATTCCCGCATGCGTCCGTCGTCGAGTGTGCCTTCCACCAGTTCGTAGCCCAGCAGGGCAAAGACGCGTCCCCGTACAAACAAGGGACGGGCATTGCCATACCAGTCCACACAGGAGGCGCGACACGCGTCATCCGTCGCCCGCTCTGGTTGTGCTGCGAGCTCTCCCACCTCATGGAAACGCAATGAGTCGTTCCTGAGGAAAAGCACAGCGGCTGAGCTGTCAAATAGATGGCGATAGCCAGGGCGGGCAGGCGTGCTGATTGGCAAACCGAGCGTACCCGAATCTCCCGTATCCGGTTTATAGAAAAACCCTTGGCTGCGCAGTTCGCCTTGCGACGCCCCTTTGCGTATGTATTCGTCGACTACCTCGGGCACATCGCCGAGGCGCACGGCAGAGAAATGCAAATCCTTTCCGTCAGTACCCACGACTACTGCGTCTGAACCCATTTCCTCGATGCGATCAACTCCGTGGGTGAGCGAAAGCTTGTGCACGGTCCCGCCAGCCCAGGGGAGTGCATAGAGACTCGTGTTCTTCACCCTCTGCGGGTAGCCCCAGCCGCTGCCCGTGCCGTAAAGAAGATAATCCCCGACAAACCGGTTTTGAAACGTGTAGCCTTGCGCTTTGGGCAGTGTGCGATAACTGGAACGAGGAACTGTCTCGCTCCCGTCGGAGAAGCTTGCCAGCGGTACCCGCAACAAAGCCACATCACCCGCCGCGTCTTCAGCATCCCACATTCCGTCACCTGCCGCATCAGAGCGAACCAGCACGTTCAGGTGACCATCTTCGCTTTCCAGGAAGGAGAACTGATCTACTGGGCTGCCAGAAACGCCCACCGCGGTTGGGGCAGATCCATCCAGTGGCAAGCGGTAGACCATGGACTGAATACGCATCTGCTTGCCATTGTTAACCAAATCGTTGCCCCCCCAATCGTTTACCCACACGTACACGGATTCCGGGGAGACGTAAAACACCCGTCCCGGAGGTCCCACAACCGACGTTGCGTGGCAGTCGAAGCCGCCGCGAGCGAGATCACATACGGTTACGGTGTGCAGTGCGGAGCCATACATCGAATTGAACTCATGTTGCGGCCGATAAATATCGGTCGCCGAAACAATGCGCCGAAATTCGTCTTTGGTTGCGCCCTTGTGCCATTTACGCACTGCGGGAAGACTCTGGAATGGGTCCCCAGCACCGGGATAAAAGTAGAGTGGTGAGTAAAAGATAAGCTTGGTTCCGATCAAACGGCTGGCATAGTTGCGCGACGAATAATAATCGTTGGACCGGAGGTGATAGGTCGATCGGTAGCTCAGTTTGCCTGCTGGATCAATGTGGAACAGGCCAACCTCGGTACCGCCCCGTTCGTAGCTGTAACCGATGACAGCGATTGTGTCGTCGGAGACTAGCATCTCGTCGTACCAGGTAGAACGCGGGTCAATGTCGGGCGCAAACGCATCCACGCTGGAGATCGGGTCGAGCGCGCCATTACCGATGGCAACTGTGAACAGCCGACCCCGGCGTAACACTACAAGGTGGTTGCCGTGCATCTTGACGATTCCGCCTTCGTCAACACCAGCGTGCTGCACATTGGTGACCGAGTCTTCGTTCGCAGCAGATTTCTTATCGGCAGCGAACCCAGCGCTCATCTTTGCCATCGGCGCGGGGGAGGATGCGGAATAGGACGCCATCCTTTGACGTTCCTGCGTCTGCTTTTCCGCCAATTTCCGGAAATAACCGGCAAGCTCTTGCTCCGAATGGAACGCGCTCATCGTTCGGTTCGGGACCTGGTTATTCTGAGTTAAAGTCCGGTCAGTCGTCGCTGGGACACTGTGGCCAGACCCGTCCGTGGCTTTGATCAGACCGAAAGAGACGAGCGCCGTAGCAATCGCGACCATCACGAAGGTTTTCATGGTTTGCTTCTCCCTACTTTGGAACGCCGTCACTGAGAAAACTTGCAAGCTTTAGTCAGTACTCGGACTTGTGCTCTTGACCTGCTTAATGGACACAGACACCGGCCCGGAAGGAGAGGTTCCCCTCTGGCGGTTTTTGATGGCGGTGGGTCCAGACGCCTCGTTCCGGCCGAAAGCAGGCTGGCACAAAAACAAGAGCTCCGGCGCAAGGCCGGAGCTTTTGAGTAGATTGCCTTGTGGGTTTAGTGGCCGGCAGCCGCCGCCATGGAACGTTGCGGTGCTTCCATGTGCGAGGTATACATCGTGTACGACCGGTACACACCGTACGCCACCGCCGCTGTGGGCAACAGCGCCAGGAAGGCCGCGGTCTGCACCGATGCAACGATGACTGCCACTCCGGTCCCCATCACGTAGTACGGAAAGGTCCACAAGAAGAAGTCGTACCAAATCCGCGCTGCCTTCCGGCCTTCGGAGAGAGCGATGACCGTGGCAACAGGAATTGTGTTCGCCAGGAAGTACATCGCAGCCGCAACCGCCGTCCATAAAGCTGCGGTTGTCAGTTTGCCTTCGACGCCCGAGTAATGGAACACCATATACGAGGCGGCAACGGCGTTGACGAGGTTGCACACGTTGAACACTACTTGAACAGGTTGTGGACGGCTCGTGCCGCCCAGGCATTGTGCCAATCCTGCTGCGATGGCCACCATCGAAGCTTCCAGCAAATTCAGCTTCGCCACAGCCAACAGCAGGAACGGCAGGTTCACAGACATCGTACCGGTAAGTCCTGGAAGCTTCACTTTCATCTTCGAAGTCAGGACCGTCGCGGCGAGCAGACTGAGCATGGGCAGCAAATTGTGCGCTTGCCACCGCAGGCCTCCGGAGATCACCGGGACCAGGCTGACTGCCGCCACCACACCGACGAAGAACATTGCCGATTTTGGTAATGAGCGTGTCATATGGTTTCTCTATAGCTCCCGGTTCTCTTAGTTCTCGCCATCTTCAGAGCTGTTCAGGGCTTTCGTGCCTAGATTGCCCCAAACCACGCTGTTGCCCCAGACTACGCTGAAGCCTGTCGCTGTTCTGTTGCCCCAGACTACGCTGTTACCCCAAACGACGCTGTTGCCCCAGACCACGCTGTTGCCCCAGACTACGGAGTTGCCCCAAACCACCGAATTGCCCCAGACCACCGAATTGGTGGAAACGCTGGTCGTGGTATTGGCCAAGTAGACGTTGCCAGTGGCGGCGTCATACACCGCTGTCGGCGAAAGCGCCAGGCCCGAAGCTACATCCGTATTGTTCAACGCCGCTTGCACATCGAGGTAGCCAGCGCCATAGCTGAAGATGTCGTATTGGTCGGAATAAACGTTTCCGGTGGCGTCAATAGCCGTCGAATACAGCCCGAAACCTTTCCACGCCGTCTTCATCAGCCGTGCTTTGACCTGGTCGGGTGTGAGCGCGGGATTTTGCTGCAACATCAACGCGACGGTCCCGCTCACTACCGGTGTCGCCATGCTGGTTCCGCTCAAGCGGAAGTATTTAGGCCACCCGCCCAGCGAAGAGCCTTCACGGAATTGCGGATAGTTCGTATCCAGCGTGCTGCCGTTTACGCGCAACGAACCGATGCGGTTGCCCGGTGCAACGATGTCAGGTTTTACAATGTGATCGACGAACGACGGACCCTTAGAGCTGTAGCTGGCGATCACGTCGTCTGTCCGGAGCGCCGTGCCGAGAGTGCGAGTAGCTCCCACCGTCAGCACGTAGGGATCGTTTCCAGGAGCCCCGATCGTCGCATAGCCGTCGGTGCCCATGGAATTGTCGCGGCCATTGTTCCCAGCTGCCACAACCACCACAATCCCTGCGTTCCATGCGGCTTCCACTGCTTGGCACAGAGGATCGAGCTGGTAGCTTTCCCAGATACCACGACCCAGGGAAAGGTTAATGACGCGAATGTTGTAGGTCGTTTTCAGAGCGATGGCGCGCTGAATCGCGGCAATCGTTTGGCTGTCGGTACCAACGCCGTTCTGGTCCAGCACTCGGAGATTGATGATGTTCACGCCCGCAGCCATTCCCGGATGAGGCATGGCGTACCCACTACCCAGCTGCGACGTCACACCGTTTCCAGCGACGATGCCGGCTACGTGTGTACCGTGTCCGTACTTGTCATTCGTTGCCGTATCTCCTGCCACAAAGCTTTCGTTGTACACAACGCGCGAAGCTCCAGCCGCATTGTGCAAGTCCGCGTGGTCCGATACGCCGCTGTCGATGACTGCCACACCGATGCCAGCCCCGTTTGTGCTCCCGAAGAGGGTAGCTGCCACATCCCGCGTGGTCGCGGAGGCCGGATCTTCGTCGCTGGCAGTCATCTGCACAGCGCGATCCGGTGTAACGTAGGCAACATTGGGATTTTTGGCAATTTGAGGAATCATCCAGGCCGGTACGCTCATGACAACTGCCCGAATCGAGCCTAACCGTCCATGGACAGTAGCGCCGTGATTCCGCATGTCGCGTTCGCCAGGGTCCTGCGAATTCAGAACCGGCTGTTTGTACTGGATGATGACCTTCACAAGCTGGGTCGAATTCTGGTTGAAACGGTTTGACCGGAACTCAGCAGACATCCTGCCTCTTCCTGTGTCCGTCCCACTTCGGTCCATATCGGACCTCTGAGCCGCACCCGTAGCGGAAGTAGGAACACAGAGGGAGCCTAGCAACAACAAAAGCCACGCAGTAGCGCTGCCAGAGCCGCGCTGCGCGTGGCTTGTGGAGGGGCCTTTTGGTGGCGAAGTGGTTGTCGGTTTCATAATCCTCTCTCTTCGGCCGCAATCAGGGCGGTCCGTGCCTTCAAAGAAGCAACCCCTCTACCACTCTCATAAAATGTTAAGTGTCTTATTTACTGATAGTTACGGGAGGTTGAGGAAAACCGAAAAGACAACTTGTCCAACTGTCAACGTTGGCATTCCGGGCGCCTAGGCTTCCAAACGGCTCATAATGATGGGGTTAAGCCAAAGCGGACGCCAATCGGACAAGTTGTCCAATCGAATCGGACGCCCTCCAGCCGGATTTATCCTATGGAATGAATGATTTACGTCAAGGACGGTTGGCAGGACTCTTTGGAAGAATTCAGATTGTGGCGTTCCCAGTGGCGGCAATACCGATGTCCCAGCCCTCGGATTGCGCTTTCTGAAGAAGCCATTGCCCGAGATCCCGCCGTGCGGTTGCGCCCAGGCCGAGGAAGCACAGGCCTGCTCGTTTACGCTCCACCCATACGACTTGAGCCTTGGTCTCGATCATGGTAGCTCCATTGAGGCCAAACCGCAGATGCACCGAAGCTCCCTTTTTGAGGGTCGCGGAACTTGCCAGGGCCACTCCGCCAATGCTCACGTTGCTGATTTCGGCCGAGATGCGCGGGCCTGATTCCAACTGCAGGTCGGCTGCAATGTTCACGGCTACGCGAAAGTAGCGTTGCTGATCCGGATTGATGCGGCCGAGCAAAGAGGAGCCACCCGCCTCTTTCTTTTCGTATTGCTGAAGCTTACGGGTCAGGGTGCGGCGTGAGATTCCGAGGAGCCGGGCGGTTTCATCGCGATCGCCGTTGCTCTTGGCCAACGTTTCCAGAATTGCCTGGCGTTCGAGATCACCAAGGCTGCCCTCAAACGCTTGCGGAGAGGGGTTCGAACTCTTCTGCGGCGCAAGCAACGAGAGCAGATCGGAGGGCCGCACTTCGGTCCGGCCGGATTCCAGATGCATCGCGGCCTTCAGGAGCACGTTCCGCAATTCCCGAACGTTACCCTTCCAAGGCTCGCGCATGAGAAGTTCGAGAGCTTCCGGCGCAAAATGAGTCCCGGGCAGACTCTGTTCCAAAAGAAACTCCGCCAGGGCTGCTATGTCTTCGGGACGTTCCCGCAGAGGAGGTACCCGCAATTGAAATTGATTGAGGCGATGAAAGAGATCACTGCGGAAGCGTCCTTCATGCACGGCTTCTTCCAGATTCAAGTTCGTCGCGGCAACAATACGCACATCGACAACTACCTTGCGGCTCCCTCCGAGACGATAGTAGGGCACACCATCCAGGACACGCAGCAACTTGACCTGAACTTTGGCATCGAGCTCGCCAATTTCATCGAGAAACAGGGTGCCGTGATTGGCCATCTCGAAAAGGCCGGGCTTCTGAGTGTCGGCGCCGCTGAAGGCACCTTTTTCGTGACCGAAAAGTTCTGTCTCCGCCAGGTTATCGGGGAGAGCAGCGCAATTGACATCAATAAAGGGTCGATTGCACCGGAGGGAATATTGGTGAATGGCCCGGGCGATCATTTCCTTGCCAGCGCCGGTTTCTCCCGCAATAAGTACGGCTGCGTTGTGGCGAGCCACCCGCTCCACCATCCCGAGCAGCTTGCGCATGGCGTCGCTGCGCACAACGGCGACGAGTTCTCCGATCTGAACTCTATCCTGGTGCGCGGGCTGGTGCTGCGGTGTCTCCCGTTTCGGGCTTACACCCAGGCCTTCCCCTGTCATAAAGCTACACTCTTCCCCCGGCCTTTCTTACCATCCCGGACCAAAGAAACAAAGTTACTTTCGTTTAGCTATTGGAAATAAAAGGCTTCGCAGGAAAGAAAAACAGATGGGAGCGGCTCACTGGACGGAGCGCCCCCCTTGGAGAAAAGCAATATTTCTACGATCTGGGGTCTAGCTGCCCCAAACCGCGACGCTCGAATGCTTCTTCTTCATGCGCAGGGCTCCTTCACGACGTTCCCTAGAGTTGCATCCAAGACGCCAGACGCGGAGCCCGGAAACCCTTTAGATTCAACGGCCACCTCCACGCTGCCATCGACCGGGGTGCCAAGTTGTCCTGGGCAAAACCCGCTTTTGGAGGGCATCGCCGTGTGGTAACTCGCATTGGAATCAGTACCTTACGCACGCAAGACTCCTCGGCAGACAAATTGGCCGCAGTTGCCGAGTACTTCTAATTACGTTACCTCGGTACTCTGCCCTTTCCGTGACCGCCGTACTACCTTTAAGTCAACCCCTGTACGCCAAGAGCTGGACCCCATAGCTGGAGGATTTGTTGACACAACGCGCGCAACCCTGGCACGCCCTTTCTTGGCGCGCCCGAATGTATATTGTCTCCGTCTTGGCAGGAGGAATTCTCCTGCTGAGCTACGGGTCTCTCCACTGGTCGAGCCATGACCCCGCGCAATTCGTTTCGTATCTGGCAATTGCTGTCATTGCATCACGCTTGAAAGTGAAGCTTCCGGGCATTGCTGGGACCATGTCCGTAAACTTTCTCTTCATTCTATTGGGCGTCGTGGAACTGAGTTTGGCCGAGACGCTGGCGATCGCGTGCGCCGCCACTCTGGCTCAGTGTCTATTCGCGGATCGTCCGCGTGCGTTCCAGGTGGCCTTCAATATTTGCGGGGTTACGATCGCCACCGCATTGGCATTCAGCACTTTTCACTGGACGTTGCAAGGGCTGCCGCAGACGGGAATCTCCGTTCCACTGCTGGCAGCCGCTTCCGTGTTCTTTTTTGCCAACACACTTCCTGTTGCCATGGTCATTTCGCTGACTGAGGCGAAATCCATCCGCAGTATTTGGTCGGATTTCTACTTCTGGACATTTCCCTACTATTTAGTGGACGCCGGAATCGCCACCCTCGTGGGCTGGTTGAACCGCATGGTGCCCTGGGAAACGTCGCTCCTGGTGCTGCCAGCGGTTTACGTAGTCTACCGTTCTTACCGTCTCTATCTTTCGAAACTTGAAGATGAAAAGCGGCACGTTGAAGAAGTCGCCGGTCTGCACATGCGAACGATTGAAGCCCTCGCGCTGGCGATTGAGGCCAAAGACCACACCACTCATGACCACCTGCAGCGCGTGCGCATTTACGCAGTGGAATTAGCGAAGAAATTGAACTTGCCGCAAGGAGAGATCGAGGCGATCCAGGCAGCGGCTCTTTTGCATGATATCGGTAAATTGGCCGTTCCCGAACATATCATTTCCAAACCTGGAAAATTGAGTCCGGAGGAGTTTGAAAAAGTCAAAATTCATCCCCTGGTGGGAGCAGAGATTCTGGAGCGGGTGAATTTTCCTTATCCCGTGGTTCCCATCGTTCGCGCCCACCACGAAAAATGGGATGGCAGCGGCTATCCACTCGGATTGAAAGGCCAGGAGATTCCCATCGGCGCGCGCATTCTTTCGGCGGTAGACTTCCTGGACGCGCTAGCTTCCGACCGGCAATACCGGAAGGCATTGTCGATGCAGGATGTAATCGTCCGCATCCACGAGGAGTCTGGTAAATCGTTCGATCCACAAATTGTGGATGTGCTCTGCTCCAGCTGCGCGGAACTTGAAGAGCGCGTGCTTGCGCAGGCTCCTGTAGCGGAATACCACGGACTCTCGGTCAACGTGAAGGTGGAAAAGGGGCTGACGCCGGCGGCGGGCTTTGAATTGACCGCGATCAAAGAAACACAGGCACGTAATGAGACGGGGTTCCTGTCCTCGATTGCGGCGGCACGTCACGAAGCGCAAACGCTTTTCGAACTCAGCCACGAACTGGGGGCTTCGCTGAGCCTGGACGAGACTCTTTCCGTCCTTGCGGTCAAGTTAAACCGCCTGGTTCCCTACGATTCGATTGCCGTCTATGTCTGCGAGGAAGAGCATTTGCGCCCGCAGTATGTGAGTGGCGACAACTTCCGCCTGTTCTCTTCTCTGCGAATTCCGCTGGGCGAGGGTGTTTCCGGCTGGGTGGCACAAAAAGGTAAGCCGATCATCAATGGCAACCCCTCAGTCGAACCCGGATACTTGGATGACCCGAGCAAATTCAGCACGCTACGCTCAGCACTCTCCGTGCCATTGGAAGGCTTAGCGGGTGTGATTGGCGCGCTTACCCTCTACCGGGCCGAGCCCGACGCATTCGACACAGACAACTTGAGAATTTTGCTGGCCATCAGCTCGAAAACCGCGCTGTCGCTGGAAAACGCGTTGAAGTATCAGCAGGCCGAAAGCTCAGCGACCACCGATTACATGACCGGGCTACCGAATGCTCGCTCTTTATTTCTGCATTTGGATCACGAATTGGCACGCTGCAAACGCAGTCAAAGCACAGTTACGGTCATGGTCACCGACCTGGATGGCTTCAAGCAGATCAACGACCGTTTTGGACACCTCGAGGGCAACCGCGTGTTGCGGCTCTTCGCACAAAACTTGAAGGATGTATGCCGCGAATATGACTACGTGGCACGCATGAGCGGGGATGAATTTGTGCTGGTTCTTCCCGGACTCTCTGCCGATGCCGCCCTCACTCGCACAGGGCAGTTGATGGAATTGGCGAAAGCCGTCGGCCGGGAAGTCACGGGCGAGGAGATTCTTTCCCTGAGCGTAGGGCAAAGCTCCTATCCGGGCGACGGCCTCGACGCCGAGCAGTTGCTGGCGGAAGCGGACCGCCGTATGTACGTCGTGAAACAACATCATCATCGGGAGACGGGACTCGCTCAGGCGGCGGGCTCGCCTTCTGCATAACCATTCGGACGAGAAGCAGCGTATGCGACACATCTCGGTCTTGATCGCGAAACACGCTGCGCGGATGCTATTGATCACGCTCGCCGGAGGCTTTCTAGCTTTAGCTCTGGCCCGCCTTGCGCCGGGAGTGGATGAACGGGAATTCGACACGCGCCTGAGCGATGAGAGCCGGGCCGCCATCCGGCAATCTCACGATGCCGAGCGCAATATTTTCCGTTTCTATTGGGGCTGGCTACGTGGATTGGCGCATGGAAATCTGGGCATGTCGCAAGCATTGAATCGCCCCGTGGCGGAACTGCTTTCCGAGCGCCTGCCCGTGACTGGTCGACTCTTGGGATGGGGTCTGTTGACAGGCTGGGCGTTGGGGCTCGGACTGGCTATGCCTCTGGCATTTCTTCACGGCCGTGTTTACGACTTGAGCGCGAGCGCGTTGGCAGCGCTCTGCTTGTGCATTCCGGCTGCCGTGCTGGCGTTGTTATTTGTATTGCTCCGCGCACCGGCAGCGCTGGCTCTGGGACTTCTCGTCTTCCCGAAAGTGTTTCGCTACGCTCGCACACTATTGCAGCAGAGTGCTACATTACCTCACGTTTTGACGGCGCGTGCAAAAGGTTTGAGCAGCGTTCGAGTTCTGTTCTGGCATTATCTGCCACCAGCCGCATCGCAGTGGCTCGCCTTGCTGGCCGTTTCGATCAGCCTTGCGCTAAGCGTTGCCGTGCCGGTGGAAGTAGTTTGCGATCTTCCTGGAATCGGCCAACTGGCGTGGAAAGCAGCACTGGCTCGGGACCTCTACTTGCTTGTTTGCCTGACTGGCATGGTGACGCTGGTCACCGTGCTGGCAAAATCCGTCTCAGAGCTGCTAGGGGAGACACTGAGGCCGCTTTCATGATCTGGCTTCGGAACGTCGCCATCGGAATCCTGGCAGCCGTATTCCTCGCGAGCCTGTTCGCCGGAACTCTTGCGCCTGCGTCCTACGCAACGCAGTTTCGCGATGAGCCCGACGCTGCTCCTTCCCGGCAGCATTGGCTGGGTACGGACGATTTGGGGCGCGACCGCTTTTCGCGCGTATTGTACGGAACGCGAATCTCCTTGTTCCTAGCTCCAGCGGCGGCTTTTCTGGCTGCGGCGCTCGCCGGACTCATCGGCGGCGTGGCGGGCTATCGCGGTGGATGGACCGAACGGGGACTGATGGCGGCGGCCGATCTGGTACTTTCCCTGCCCTGGCTCTTCCTGCTCCTCGCCGTGCGGGCACTACTGCCTTTGAATGTGGCGCCGATACATTCTGTGATGATCACATTTCTGATTCTCGGATGCCTCGGCTGGGCGGCGGGAGCGCGCGTGGTGTGCGCGGGTGCGCGGTCGCTGCGCAACTCCGATTTCGCGTTGCAGGCACAGGCGCTCGGGTGTAGCGAGACCAGGCTTCTGCTGCGGCACGTGGCGCCCAATCTGCGGCCCATCCTGCTTGCACAATTTTGGATTTCGGTTCCGGTGTTCATTCTGGCAGAAGCCAATCTCGGTATTCTCGGCCTTGGCGTGTCGGAGCCTTTGCCCTCGTGGGGAAGCCTACTGCGGGAACTCGAGGGGCTCACGGCCATCTCCGGCAAGCCTTGGGTCTTCGTGCCGCTCCTCTTGCTCGTCGTGTCAGTCACCTCATTTCAGGTTCTTCTTATGGATCAGGAGATGCCATCATGACATTTCGTTCACGAGCGGTGTCTTTGTTGACCGCGCTGCTTTTGTCCGCCATGGCGCTGGGGCAAGGGGGCGGCCAATTGCGTTTCTGCCTGCACAGCGATCCCAAGACGTTCGATCCGGTATTGGTCGAGGACGACGCTTCCGAGCGCGTCCGCTATATGACGGGCGGCTTTCTCCTGCGCCTCAACCGTTTGACGCAGCAGTTGGAACCGGAACTTGCAACCTCGTGGAGGGTTTCCAAGGATGGCCGCACGATTTCGTTTCAGCTCCGCGACGGATTGCGTTTTTCGGACGGCACACCCTTCTCCGCCGACGACGTTGCCTTCACCATGCAGCGGCTGATGGACCCTAGCCTGCATTCGCCGACGGGCGATGCGTTTCGCTCGGGTGAAGGAAAACTCCAAACCCAGGTGATCGCACCGAATAGGATTACCGTGACCTTCCCAGCGCCGGTGGCCAGCCTCGACGGCAAGTTCGATCAAGTTGCTGTCTTGTCCGCGAAGTCCCCGAAAAAAGAGATGGCGGTCCTGGGACCGTTCTACGTCGCCGATTACAAAGCGGGCGCGTACTTGCAGCTGAATCGCAATCCGAACTACTGGAAGCATGACGAGCACGGCCGACAGCTGCCCTATCTCGACTCCATCCGGCTCGATATCCAACAAAACCGGGACACTGAAATGTTGCGCTTCCTGCGCGGTGAAATTGACCTGATTGATACTGTGGATGCGGAATACTTCAACCGTGCGCAGTCCGAGCAAGCTGGCAGCGCTCATGATGCCGGCGTTTCTCTTGATCCCGAACAGCTCTGGTTCAACCAGACAGCGAATTCTCCGATTCCCGCATACAAACGGGCGTGGTTTCGGTCGACAAATTTTCGTGTGGCGGTTTGGGAAGCGGTCAATCGCGACGATATGGCGCGTCTGGTATATCGCGGACGAGCCCAAGCGGCGGTGGGAATGCTCTCTCCGGCAGACAAATTTTGGTTCAACACCAAGTTGAGCACGCGCCCTTACGATCCTCCAGCCGCACTAAAATTGCTCGCGCAAGACGGATTCCATTTACAGAACGGGCAGCTCCTCGACCGCGAGGGCCATGCTGTCGAGTTCTCAGTAGTGACGGGTGCCGGCAATAAGACGCGCGAACGCATGGCCACCATGATGCAGGAAGATCTGAGCAAAATTGGGATTAAGTTGAACGTAGTGACGCTCGATTTCCCGTCTTTGATTGAACGCATCACCCGCACCTTCAACTATGAGGCATGCCTGCTGGGACTGACCAACATGAGCCTGGGGCCCGACGCGCAGATGAACGTCTGGCTGAGCTCGGCGGAAAATCATCAGTGGAACCCCGGCCAAAAGCAGCCGGAAACGGCGTGGGAAGCGGAGATCGACCGCCTCATGCGTACACAGGCATCGAATCTCGACCCCAAAAAACGCAAAGACGCCTTCGACCGAGTGCAGCAGATCGCGTGGGAACAAGCGCCATTTATTTACCTGGTGAACCGTCACGCTCTCTCGACGGTTTCGCCCAAGCTGCACAATGTGCAGCCTGCGGTACTGCAGCCCTATGTTTATTGGAACATCGACCACATCGCAATGAACGCGGAAGCGGCGAGCAAGTGAGACTGTGGAAACATTGCTAAACATTTCGCTCTCGGCCCACTACGACAATAAGCCCGACGTGCTGCGCGACGTTTCGTTCACGATGGGCCGAGGGGAAATTCTCGGACTCGTCGGCCCGAGCGGCTGCGGCAAGAGCACTTTATCGCTCGCTATTTTGCGGCTGCTGCATTTGAAGCGGGGCGAAGCGCGGGGCTCCATTGAGTTTCAGGGTCGCGACCTGATGCAGCTGCGGGAGCACGAAATGCGCGCGCTGCGCGGGAAAGAAATTGGACTGGTTCTACAAAGCCCGCTGGCTTCACTGAATCCAGCCTTGCGTATAGGCTCGCAGCTCGCAGAAGCTTGGCGCGCCCACGTTCATGGTTCGCGGGAGGAATGCCAGCAGGCGATCCGGCAAATGCTCGCAACAGTGAGTCTGCCATCGGACGACGAATTTCTGCGCCGCTATCCTGCGCAACTCAGCGTGGGACAGGCACAGCGCGTGCTGATTGGGATGGCGGTCCTGCATCGTCCCGCGCTGTTGCTGGCGGATGAACCCACCAGCGCACTTGATCCGGTTACCCAATCCGAGATCTTGAAGCTTTTCGCCGATCTCAGCCGGCGTTTCAATATGAGCATCTTATATATTTCCCACGATCTGCTGTCCGTTGCAGCCATCAGCCATCGCGTTGCGGTTTTATCGGCGGGCCAGATTGTGGAATGCGCTGAAACTACGCAGGTCTTCCGCGATCCTTCGCACCCCTACACACGGGCGCTCGTGGATTCTATTCCCTTGCAGGCTTTGAATGAACTCGCTGGGGGACAGGGTCTGGCGCGGGGCGCGGCTTCCGGCACGACGCTATAGGCTACACGTCCGGTAAAAGACGTTTCTCCGCCTGCTGCATTGCTTCATAAATCTGATCGAAGCTTTCAATCGCGAACAGCAGCTTGTGGATTTCGTCGACCTTCACGGGAGTCTGCAGCACCTCATCGAGGCTGAAGTCCCGCACTTCACACTCACCGCTGATCACGTTTAGGCACTCGCCATGCGAGCTGATCACGCCACTGCCATAAACCTTCACCTTGCCATCCTGGCGAATCAAACCGAACTCGACCGTGTACCAGAAGAGGCGGCCAATTTTCTCCAGAATGTCTTTGTCTTGCGCCCGCGCGCATACGGCTCCGTAGTGCTGCAGGAAGTCTCCGAAGACTTTATGCGCATGCATGGGAACGTGGCCAAAAACGTCGTGAAAAATGTCCGGTTCGGGCGTGTAGTCGATCGAGGTGCGATCTCGCAACCAGGTGGTGGTCGGAAAGCGGCGCGCCGCCAGCATTTCAAAAAATGCGTCGGGAGGCATGAAGCCGCTCACTGGCGTGGTCTGCCAGCGTGTGCGCGGTTCAAGCCGCTTCGTAATTTCCCGCAAGTTAGGAATTTGGTCGGAACGCAGACCGATGATTTCGTAGCCCTCGAGATACTCGTGGCACGCCCACTCTTCAAGCTGTGGCAAGCGTCTGCCCACCAACTCCGCCCAGACGGACTGATGCTCGGGCGTGTACTTCGAGTAGTCCTGCTCGATCAAAAATGGCTCAGCGATTTTGAGAGTTGCACTCGCCATAGAAACTCTAGGCCGCTTCCACCGGACAGTTCAGTGTCACACCGGCGAAAAATCGGGGGAAGATTACGACTGGTGCTCGCCTAAATGCTCGACCGATTTCCCACCTGCAGGACGACTGTTTCTCATTGCAAAGTCTAGGACGATCAGCCCCGCTGGGACAGGCTAAAAGGACTGGTCCAACATGAATTGACTTATGCATATGTAGACAATTTCAATTAATGACTTTACGATTGTTAAGTAACGAGGTAAACTCAATGTCCTTCGCCAACCCTCATAAACTGCTCGACGATCTCGGCTGGAGCATTCTCGAACTTTTACAGCAGAACGCTCGCTTGTCGTTTGCAGAACTGGGGCGCCGAGTTGGCCTTACCACACCCGCTATCACCGAACGGGTCCGCCGTATGGAGGAAGCGGGCATCATCACCGGCTATCACGCTTCCGTCGATCCCTCCAAGGCGGGGTTTCCGATTGTGGTTTACATGCGCCTTGCCATTTCCGGTGGAGAAAATATGGTCAGTCGCGCAACGGTTGCGCTGAAGCGCATCCCGGAAATTCTCGAATGCCATCGCGTCACGGGAACGGATTCGTTCATCCTGCGCGCTGGTCTACTCTCCGTTGCGCACCTCGAATCTCTCATTGACCGTTTGACGCCCTTCGGAATGACGTCGACTTCGACCGTGCTTTCGTCACCGGTGCCCTACCGGGCCTTACGCGCGGATCATCCGGGTGCGCAGCCAAAATCGGGGAAGTTGTGATTACACAACCTGCCCCGCGCAAAATCCCGACGCCCATGCCCACTGAAAATTGAATCCGCCTAAGTGTCCGGTAACGTCAACCACTTCGCCAATGAAAAACAAACCGGGCACCTTACGGCTCTCCATGGTTTTTGCAGAGAGCTCGCGAGTATCGACACCGCCCGCAGTGACTTCGGCCTTGTCATAACCCTCCGTACTTTCCGGGGTGATCTCCCAGCGGTGAGCTAGACGTTCCATTTCTGCAAGGCCATGATTCGTCCAGTCTTGAGGAGGATGCAGATCAACCCAGCGATCCGCCAAGCGATTCGGGAGCACACGTCGAAATGCGCTCTTGGTGGCGGCTAGGTCCCGCCGTGCGTTGAGTTCGCGCAACGGAGCGGTGAGATTCTGCCCGGGAGCAAGATCAATAGCGATCGGCGTGGACTCCTTCCAGTACGAAGAAATTTGCAGAATCGCAGGCCCACTGAGGCCGCGATGCGTGATTAACATTTTCTCGCGAAATGGCGGCGCGGCGCCCTGTGTAACGGAAACGACGGCTTCAGCGGAAACTCCGGCAAGGTTACAGTAGCGCTCGCGGTCGCCGGGGGACAGCACGAACGGGACCAAAGCGGGTCGGCACTCTACAATTGCCAACCCGAACAGCCGGGCCAGCTCGTAACCAAACGCTGTGGCGCCCATCTTTGGGATGGAAAGGCCCCCGGTGGCGACAACCAGCGACGGCGACTGGAATTCATTGCCAGCCGCTTGGACACTGAATCCATCGCTGCGATGCACTTCACCGACTCCAGCATTCACTAAAATCTGAACGCCTGCGTCCTTGCACTCCTGCTCCAGCATACGCACGATTTCGCGCGCCGAACCGTCACAGAAAAGTTGTCCAAGCGTCTTCTCGTGGTAGAAAATGCGATGTTTCTCGACCAGCGTGAGGAAATCCGCCGGCGTGTACCGGGCCAACGCGGACTTGCAGAAATGCGGATTCGCCGAGAGGAAATTTTCCGGCTGGCAGTGAAGGTTGGTGAAGTTACAGCGCCCACCACTGGAAATGAGAATCTTTTTGCCGATGCAGTCAGCGTGCTCAAGCACAATCACACGCCGCCCGCGTCGCCCGGCTTCGAGGGCACACATGAGACCAGCGGCGCCGCCACCTAGAATGATGACATCAAAAGTTCGGATCACGAGCGGTCGGAAAGCAGCCCCCCCGCCATAGTAATTGGTCCAAGGCGTCCGAGGCTGCCTTAAGTCAAGCCTTGGGCTACAGTCTGTGTCTTCCGCTGCTATATTTAAGAAGGTCTTTGAGCAGGATTGCATGAGCTCTACCGTTACCACTCCGAATCAGCGCGAAGCCGATTTGATCGCCCGCATCAAGGCAGGCGAGCGAGCGCTCTTTTACGAACTGATTCAGCCCTATCAGCGCGCGGTCTATGCATCGGCATATTCCGTGCTCGGCAACGCAACCGACGCCGAGGATGCCGCGCAGGAAGCCTTCCTAAAAGCGCTGACCCACATCGGCCAGTTCCGTGCGGAAGCGAAATTCAGCACGTGGCTGATCCAGATTGCGCTCAACGAAGCGCGCCTGCGCGTACGGAAAGATCGCAAGGGCCTGTATTCCTCCATTGACGAAGGCGCACAAAGTGAGGATGGAGACTACTTTCCCATTGATTACGCCGATTGGCGGGAAATTCCGTCGGAAACGTTGCAGCGCAAAGAACTGAGAGCCGCTTTACAGCGGGCACTGGAGGGGTTGAAACCCATTTACCGTGAAGTGTTGGTACTGCGCGACATTGAGCACTTGAGTATTACCGAGACGGCTGCGGCGCTGGACATTACAGAAGCTACGGTAAAAACAAGACTGCTGCGGGCTCGGCTGATGATGCGCGACGCCCTGGCGCCCGGGATTGACGGCAGTTGGAGTCTCGGCTCCCCAACGTACAAGAAGGTACGCTCGTTCTAAAAGGAGAAGCACTGCGTTGAGCGACGAGCATATTATCGAGATTGACTGCGAACACGTAATATTGCAGATCTCCAACTACATTGAAGGGGAGATCAGCCCGGAGTTGCGCGCTCGCCTGGAAGCGCACACCAGAGGTTGCAGGCATTGCGCAGCAATTCTCGATGGCACTTCAAACACTCTGCGGTTGCTGGCGGATGGGAGGGTTTTGGAACTCCCCGCAGGCTTCAGCGAGCGCTTGCGGCAGCGCCTCGCGCCGTATATCGAAAAAGAATAGCTGCGCACCCTCCTCAAGCTTACGGTCATTCCTGGCACCCAGCTAGCCATTGCATACTTTTGTTTTGGAGATGGATAGTTGCTATTTGCCGAGCTTGTCGACCAAGCCGGGCCACTTCTCGTCTGCCAGTTTTAAGTTGCCTGCTGTGTCTTTGTTAAATTCATTCTTGATATCGAGGTCGTATTGCATCAACAAACGTCCGTCGACAATCTGGAACGCTTCGATCTTGACCGGGGCCGTTTTCCCGCGGGAAGCGCCATAAGCACAGTAGCCGCCAAATTGCGGTTCATACTTCGACGGATTCTTATCAAACTCAGCCTTATCTTCAGCGGAAGCAAATAGATAGCGTGCGCCGTTGTATGTGCTCGCAAATTCCACCTTGCCCTTTACGGGATGATTCTGTGTGAAGAAGGCAACCGGATCGTAGCCTTGAATCGCAACACCCTGCTTGTCGAGGTTGAGGAGCGATTTATTGGCAGCGAGAGCAAAGTTCGTTGAAGCTGCGATCAGAAACACTACAAAAAGCGGAAAAGCCAAAATCTTTTTCACGGTTCAATTCCTTGTGGGCAGTCGCCCAAACAGCTACCCCATAGGACAACGCTCTCCAGGAAAAGTTACATACATTTCGTGTTTAATCCTCCGCCGCGACCCCTGATAGCTCAGGCTTTTGTTTCAGTCGCCGCTTACCGCTCTCGCCACTCTGTTGCAGCAGCTTGGTTACCAGCCCGGTCCAACCGGTTTGGTGGCTCGCGCCGAGCCCCGCCCCGTTATCCCCATGAAAATATTCGTGGAACATAATCAAGTCGCGCCAGTGCGGATCGTTCTGAAATTTCTCGATGCCGCGATAGACCGGGCGGCGGCCATCCTCATCGCGCAGAAATATCCGCGTCAGCCGCCGTGAAAGCTCCTGGCTCACTTCCCAAAGTGTAATCATCGTTCCCGATCCGCGAGGAAATTCCACCTTGAAATCGTCCCCGAGGTAATGATGGAACTTCTGCAACGACTCAATCAGCAGAAAGTTCACGGGGAACCAGATGGGACCACGCCAATTGGAGTTGCCGCCAAACAGCCCGGTCGTCGATTCCGCCGGCTCATAGTCGATGCAATGTTTCATGCCATCGACCTCCAGGCAATACGGATGCGCATGGTGCACGCGGGAAAGAGCGCGGATTCCGTAGGGCGAGAGAAACTCGCCTTCATCCAGCATGAACTCGAGAAGACTGCGCAGTTGTTGCGGGTTGGCAATGGAAAGCAGTCTCCGCTCGCACATGCCAATCGTGCGCATGCACGCCATATTTTCGGTCAAGTCGGGACGATTCTCCACGAACCATTCCAGGCGCCTCTTGAAGCCGGGCAGCCGCACGAGCAATTCGGGTTCCAGTGTTTCCACGGCAAATAATGGAATCAATCCCACCATCGAGCGGATCTTCATGGGATACTGCGTCCCATCGGGCAGCCGCAGCACATCGTAGAAGAACCCGTCTCGCTCATCCCACAAGCCCACGCCATCCTGCCCGCGATTATCCATGGCACGCGCGATATAAACAAAGTGCTCCCAAAATTTGCTGGCAACGTCTTCATACGCCGAGTCTTCATTTGCAAGTTCCAACGCAATGGCGAGCAGGTTCAGCGTATACATCGCCATCCAACTGGTTCCGTCGGATTGTTCGATATAGCCGCCCGTGGGTAGCGGAGCGCTGCGATCAAACACGCCGATGTTGTCAAGACCAAGAAAGCCTCCCTGAAAAATATTCATGCCCGACGCATCCTTGCGATTGACCCACCAGGTAAAGTTCAGCAGCAGCTTATGGAAAATGCGTACCAGGAACTTGCGGTCGCCTTTGCCGTGGCGCTTCTTGTCGATTTTGTAGACCCGCCATGCCGCCCAGGCGTGCACGGGAGGATTCACATCGCCAAGCGCCCACTCATAGGCCGGGAGCTGCCCGTTAGGATGCATGTACCATTCCCGTAACAACAAGACGAGTTGATCTTTGGCGAAATCGGAGTCCACCAGCGCCAGCGAAACGCAGTGAAACGCCAAATCCCACGCCGCGTACCACGGATACTCCCACTTATCGGGCATGGAAATCACGTCGGCGTTGAACAGGTGACCCCACTCGTGATTGCGGCCGTTCTTGCGCTCAGCCGGCGGTGAAGGATTCCCCGGGTCACCTTCCAACCACTGTTTCACCACATAGTGATAGAACTGCTTCGACCAAAGCATTCCGGCAAAGCCCTGGCGCATGACGTTCTTCGCGTCCGCGGAGAGATCGTGCGGAATCACGGTTTCGTAGAATTCATCCGCTTCTTTCTGCCGCGCCGCGAAAGCGGCGTCGAACCCTACGAATGCGGCGGGGGGACCGGCGGGAACGGAATCCATCGGAGCTTTGGTGTCGCTTAACCTCAAACGGACAACGGTCGTTTCCCCCGCTTGTAGCATCAACTGGTAATCCGCTGCAGCCTTTGTCCCATGGTGCGCCGGGTTCACGGCGTCCTTCGCTCCCTGCACCACGTAGTTGTCGATGCCATCTTTTACATACGGTGTAGCGTTGGGAGAATTAAATAGCCGTTGGGTGTTGGTGTCATTTTCGGTAAAGAGAAGGTCAGGCGATCCCTCGCAGTGCAGCCAACGAGGACTCATCTCGGCATGATTGAGTTCAATGCTTGTGGTTCCCTTCACTTGATGCAATTCAGGCCGAGGGCCACTCCCCCAGGACCACGTGTTCCGGAACCACACAGTCGGCAACAGCCGCAAGACCGCCGCTTCTGGACCGCGGTTCGTCACCGTAATCCGGATCAAAATATCCTCGACGTCCGCTTTCCCGTACTCTACTTGCACGTCGAAGTAGCGGTCACCGTCGAAAATGCCCGTATCCAGCAATTCGAATTCCGGCTGATCCTTACCGCGGCGATGGTTCTCCTCCACCAGCCGCGCATAAGGAAATTCCGCCTGTGGATACTTATAGAGATACTTCATGTAGGAATGCGTCGGCGTACTGTCGAGGTAGAAGTAGTATTCCTTGACATCCTCCCCGTGATTGCCCTCATTTCCTGTCAATCCGAAGAGGCGTTCTTTGAGGATTGGATCTCTTCCATTCCACAGCGCTATCGAAAAGCAAATCTGCTGGCGCCGGTCGGAAATGCCCGCAAGGCCATCCTCATTCCAGCGGTAAGCGCGCGACCGTGCATGATCGTGCGGAAAGTATTCCCATGCCGTGCCGTAGGCGCTATAGTCCTCTCGCACCGTGCCCCAGGCGCGCTCACTCAGATAGGGCCCCCAGCGTTTCCAATGCTTCTTGCGTTCGGTCGATGCTGCCAGCCGCCGCTCTTCTTGTGTCATGGATTTCTCTCCTGCTTGCGCCAATCGTCCCCGGTTCTACGCATGGGATGCGGGACCCGCCGGAAGGTAACAGATGCAGTATGCGCTTTTGGAAGGAAAAAAGGGTGCGCCGGGGCGTGGATGCTAGCCCCCTAGCGTGCGGCTGTAAGCCGCTCGCGCAGGCGCTCACTAAAGCCTGCGGGCAGAAGAAAACTACGGCCGTCTCCTACCAGCGCAATCACATTCCGGGTCCCGTCAAGAATCGCTGTGCAATGCTGGCATCCACTAAAATGCTGCTCCATCTGCTGACGCAAGTCAGCGCCGATTTCGTGATCGAGGTATTCCGAAATCCCCCGAATCACGTCTTGGCAGTTAAGTTCCACTTTCCCCTCGGCGTTGGCTCGAACTACAGCCGCCCCAAACATACGAGGCCAGGGGCCGTAGAGCGAGCTACTCAAATGTGAGATACCGGGGCAAAGCAGAAGTTTCATGACACTCAAGGACTTGACGACCGACGCGGGCGAGGCCCCCGCGCCTCATGAACCATTCTTACTGTAGGGCAGACTGGGTTAGCTTGACCGCGCAAAACAGATTGGCGCCACAAGGGGATGCCGCGCCAGCGGCCATGGTACCGAAATAAATACTCGCCGCCTGCGGGCTGGCACTGACATTGTCGATGGTGATCGCGCTCGTGCCCCCGAGTTCGTTGATGGCCGTGGCAGTTGGCGCAGTGACATTCGACGTGATCCGATTATTGATATTCCACATCGTCATCAGGTTTGCCCCGGTAGTCTTTCCCGTCGCACCAACTCCAGCAAATAACCGGTCGTTCGTTCCATCGGAAAACGAGGTCAGAGGCGAGCAGATCCCGGCTGTATTCCCGGCGCCATTGATCAGAATATCGTTTGACATAGCAGGAGTCGTATTCATCGTCCCCGCCGCTGTGAACGAGATCGTATAGAGCGCCGGCTTTCCAGCCGCTGCCGTTTGTGTCCCGCAAGCGTAGAGTGAACCGCCACTGGGGCCATTCGAAAAGTACTTGTCATCGAAATCGCCCACTAAAATCAGACCCGTAGTCTTCGGTCCGATCAGGGTATCGGTGTGCGAGGCCAGCGATGTTGGCATCTGCGCCACAATGGCATTCGCGTTGGCGTTGTTGTTGTTGGAAAACACATAGACGAAGCCGTTGGTGGAATCCACCATGGGCGACAGAATGATCCCCGTCGCGCTGGAAGAAATCTGGATGGAGCCAGCTGCGGTAAAAGAAGCGGCTCCCGGCGTGTACGCGAACACGGATCGGCCATCAGAAACAAACACTTTGTTCGAGACCGAGTCATACACCGGAGATGTGAGTGCGGCCCCCGCCGTGACGGTCACGCAATAATCCAGCGTCGGTGTTCCCTTGAAGGTCCCTTTGACGTGATACAGCACACCGTTATCCGCCGCCAGATACACGGCATCGGTGTTGTAGTCGACGTAGGCCGAGGCATTGGAATCGCCGGCGCCATTCGCAGTACAGCCCGCAGTGGTGATGTTGGTGTAGTCCAAACTGGTGGCGGAAGATGCGCCATTGGGAACCACTGCGCCTGTTGTGGCATTCGTGCCCTGCCCAGCTCCTGTGGCCCACGTCACCACATGAAAAATAGCCCGAGTCCCCGCTTCGATGAACGCCACTTTCTTGCCGTCGAGCGAAAGCGTCGGGGAAAGAACGCTGCCTCCCGTTCCCACCGCATAGGACCACATGAAGGTCGGGGTCGTCCTGTTGCAAAGGGATGTACCGGTGCCAGAGTACAGATTGTTGAATGCCACGATGTTGGCCTGCGTGCCCGCGGCCGCTGTCGTTGCGGCGATCGTATACACCACAAAATCGTTGGTGCAGTCCGGAGGCTTGTTGATGTCAAAGCTAAACTTAGCGGGAGCCTCCGCCAGCGGCATACCCCCCGTAGGACCGAGCGAAACTGACCAATCGATCTTGGATCGTTTGTTTTTGGTTCTCCCCGCTAAAAAACCTGCGCTTGGAGAACTCCGAGGCACACGGCCAGTTCGTGTCTCCATCTCCCGCGCCTGCGGGATCCGGCTTAGACCCAGCCGTCCGGCATTGCGATAGAGCCAGTTGTGTAAAAGACGGGGGTCGCGCTGCGACGCTGCCACGGTCTCCGGAGTTCCACCATTGGTGAAGAGAATATGACGATTGCTCCAGTCGCGGACCAGGCTCAGCCGTAACGCCGAAGTATTCGATTCCTGGGTATCCGTCTGCGCGGCAGCCTGCGAACCCCATCCAGCCACCAAAACGATCATCACCGCCATGGCAAAGTAGCGCTGAAAACGCTTGCCAAGGGATATCTGAAGCAGGGTTTTGTCCCGAGGTATTGCCATGTAGCAAGTTTAAGGTCCGTTTTGGGAATCTCCAACGTGACCTTAGTTACCAGACAAGCACCTCGGGCACTCAAGTTCTGCACCAGAGTGTCGAGGCGATAGCCGCCTCTATTAGGCCACGCGCATAGCTCAATTGGTTAGAGCGTTTCCTTGACACGGTAGAAACCAGGAATCCGAATCCACTCGGGGCACATTGTTTCCATTCGGATAGAGAGAACGCCGAAAATTCTCCAGCCCGTGATTCCACGTAGTTGGGCCGAGCACGAAACATTGCCCTGATCACCCGACGCCCGGTAGAATTGAAACCGCAGCCATCCGCATGTAGGCCCGTAGCTCAGTCTGGTTAGAGCGCTTCCTTGACACGGAAGAGGTCGATG
>CAZUCC010000036.1:0-41904 GCA_964619065.1 uncultured Acidobacteriaceae bacterium
CTCGCAAGGAGCGGCAGATTTACAGTCTGCTGCCATTAACCACTCGGCCACCTGTGCGAAAATCCGCCGCATATTTCACGCGCATCCAAGACATCCAACTGACAGGCGCTACAGACGGCCACGGCAGCCCTTCGCAAAACAGAAAAACCTCAGGTACGCACCAACCCTACGCATTTGCCACTTAACAATCTTGACCGCCAATTGGGATTGTCCCAGATGCAGTGCGTGTGTGCGTTACCCTGAGTGCCTCTACCGGTTGTTTGGAGCTGGCGAAGGGATTTGAACCCCCGACCCTCTGATTACAAATCAGATGCTCTACCAGCTGAGCTACGCCAGCCTGCGAGATCGCCTGGCGCGGAATAAACGCACCACGTCCTTTGAGCTTCCGGATGCCCGGGACAATTTTTAAAGGTATCACAGCGGCAGACTACGTGCAAGCAGGTTTGCTCTAAGGGTAATGTCCTAACTTGAATTCGGACACTACCCAACCGCAAGGGAGTTTCGTCAGTTTCGAGTTGACAACTGCGGAAGCGGGTTGCAGGGCGGAGCACACAGGCAAACGGCACGATCCTAGGGATCGTGCCGTTGTGATCCGCACGGGTGAAACTATCCTGTCGGTTTCAGCGCGTTGAGGGCGGAAAGCAGGCCGCCGGCATCGCCTGTGTGGCCATTCGGCGTGAGTTTGTCTATCAGGCTGGGCAACAGCGAAGCCAGTTGTGAGCCAGCCTGGTCGGGTGAGATGCCCGCTTTGGCTGCCATGTCCTTGACAACGTCGCTGCCAAGGACGTGCGTGATCTGATCCGCCGAAATGGGCAGGTTTTGCCCGTTGGAGACCCAGGACGAGACGACATCGCCCAAGCCTTTTTGTTCGAAATTTTGAACTAAGCCAGCCAGCCCGCCTGGTTGGCTCTGAACCATTGAAAATATGCTGTGCACGAGCGGATTCGTACTCGATCCCAGCATCCCCGAAAGTGCGTTTCCCGCCAAATCTTCAAGTAGCCCCATTACTGTCCTCCTAAAAAAACCAAACCCGGGTAAATAGAACTACGCTGACAGCCTCCTGGATGACGCCGCCAGCGCCAAAATCAAAAGCCACGCAACTACTGCTTGGCGATGACCAGTTTGCTGAACTTCTTGTATTGCGCGGCCGGGACAATCTTCTTGCGGGTCAGGTCGGTCTTGGCCTTGTACGGACGACCCGCGATGATTTTGTCAGCGTAAGCATCGCCCACGCCAGGCAGAGCCACGAGCTGATCCTTAGTGGCACTATTCAGATCGACGAGATCGGCGGCGGGGGCCGCTGCTTTCACGGTCTTCGCTTTGGCAGCTTTCGCCGCCTTAGCTGGCTTAGCTGCAGCATCCTGTGCCCAGACCGCGCCGCTCAAAAGCGACAGGGTCAATAGCGCGGTCAATACACGTGCGATGAGAGGTTTGCGGTTCATGAGTCTCCTTAAAGTACTCTCGCTTAGTCTTTCTCGGCGGCGCGATAGCCAGCTTTCTTGGCATCGTCCTCGGACATAAACTTACCTTGTTTGGTCTTGCCGTACCAGCGGCCACCCTTGTGGTAGACGCCGCTATCTGTATTGACCCACACCTGTCCGTTCGTTTTGGCAGAGGCGACTTCGGAAGAGGACGCCTTGGGAGTCGCTTCCTTGGCGCTGCTCTTTGTGGGCGCGCTCGCCGCAGGCGCCGAAGCCGGAGCGCTGGCTGCCGACGCGGCTGCTGGCGTTGCTGCGGCCTCTTCCGCGGCCTTGGCCTTCTTGCTCTTGCGGGTGGACTTCTTGGTGGTCGTGTTGTCCGCCGCCGTGGAGGCTGAAGCGCCAGCTGCCGGTGTAGCGGCTGATTCTTCTGCAGCCTTCTTTCTCTTGTGGCTGGATTTCTTCGTGGTCTTGTCGTCCGCTGCAGGCGTGGAAGGCGAAGCGCTGGCTGCTTCTTCTGCTGCCTTCTTGCTCTTACGAGTGGACTTCTTTGTGGTCTTTGCCTCCGCTGCAGGCGCAGATGCCTTGTCATCGGTAGCGGCTGCTGCATCCTTGGCTTTCTTGCTCTTGTGTTTTTTGGCCTTCGTGTCCTTGGTGTCGGTTTGGGCTGTATCGGCTGTTGCATCCGCTTTCTTTTTCTTCTTGGCCAGCGCTGGAGTCGCCGCCAGACTCAGTGCCAAGCCGAGCAGGGTGGCCCACACAAAAAATCTGATCTTTAGTATCTTCATTTGGAGTCCTCTCCCAATTCTCAATACGATGTCTCGCAATTGCCCTGAGCAGAGCGTTGGGGCATGTTATTCCGTGCCAACGAGCTCCGCGCTGGAGCTTTTCCGACCATTGGCGTCATTGTTTCCGAGGCCGTAAATCATGCCAAATCCAAAGGTTGCAGTCAACTGGAGACCGTAAGCTATGCGTAAATGCCGCGCTGCTTGATGGTGTAGGCCACGCGATCAATCGCAAGCATATAAGCGGCGGTCCGGTTGTTGACGTTATGCATATCCGCGTAGCGAACTACGTCGTGGAAGGATGTGACCATGATGTCCTCCAGGTGATCATTGACCACGGACTCCTTCCAGAAATAGCCTTGGCGATCCTGTACCCATTCGAAATACGACGTGGTGACGCCGCCAGCGTTGGCGAGAATATCAGGAATTACGAAAATCTTTTTGTCGGCAAGAACTTCGTCGGCGGCAGCCGTTGTGGGGCCGTTGGCGCCCTCGGCCAGGATCTTGCATTTGATCTTGTCGGCATTGAGGCTGGTGATCTGATTTTCCGTTGCCGCCGGAATCAGGATGTCGCATTCCGTCGTCAGCAACTCCGCCGAGGCCGCCTTGTCCGCGCCAGGGAAGCCATGAATAGTCCCGTTCTTTTTCCGGAAAACGAGCAAGTCTTCAATATCGATCCCATTCTTGTTATAGAGACCGCCGTCAAATTCGATGATGCCTGTGATTTTGTAACCCGACTGATGCATGAGCTGGGCGGCGTATGAGCCCACATTGCCGAATCCCTGCACGATCACGCGCGTAGTCTCAGGACTCATACCGAGCTTTTTCACGGCTTCGCGGCAGACCAACATGACGCCCCGTCCGGTCGCTTCACGGCGTCCCCGGGATCCGCCAATGTTGATGGGCTTGCCAGTCACCACAGCCGTCACGGTCTGGCGCATATGCATGGAGTAGGTATCCATGATCCAGGCCATGGTCTGCTCATTGGTGTTGATGTCAGGGGCGGGAACGTCCTTTTCCGGGCCGATGAATTCGATGATTTCGGAGGTGTAGCGGCGCGTCATGCGCTCCAGCTCTCCCATGGACATCTTGTGCGGATTGCAGATGACTCCGCCCTTGGCGCCACCGAAAGGAATATCCACCACGGCGCATTTCCAGGTCATCCAGCTCGCCAGCGCGCGTACTTCATCGAGGGAAACATCGGGCGCATACCGAATACCGCCTTTGCCGGGACCGCGCGCAATCGAGTGCTGTACGCGGAAGCCCGTGAAGACCTCCAGGTGGCCGTCATCCATGCCGACCGGGAAGTGGACGATCACCTCGCGATTGGGGGTGCGCAACACCTTCCATAGTCCCTCGTCGAGGTTCAGCTTTTTGGCGGCCGTATCGAACCGCGCAGCCATGGCCTCATACGGGTTTGTTTCCTTCTCAATGCCGGTCATAGTCATCAAATCGATCTCCAAAATCTAAAAAATGATTGCGGAACCCGCACTCTTGGCTGAAAAAGCCCAAAGCTGAAAGGCCTCCAGCAGTATATGGACGGGGGAGAAGGGTGGCAAGCTAGCCTTCCCCATACCGCTCTCGCTAGCGAAGCGATGCTTCAAAGCGCGCATCGGCCTGTCGCGGAGCGCACTTTGAGCGCCTCTATCTCCTAACCCTGTAGCGCTTGTCAGGAATGGTCCAACTCCGGCCTGCCGACCCTGTGCCATGTGGGTTGCACGAAAGTTCGACGTATCAAACAAAACTGAGCGTGATCTCAAAAAGGAAAAGACGATACAACCATACAATGTGAAAGAAGGACCAGGAGATCAGTAAGGCAGTGAGCGCACCATACCATTTCCCAACGCCATAAAAGCTCCGCAGCATCATGAAGAGATAAACTGCGATGCAAACTTGAAGAAAAGTCGAAGTGATGCTGTCGTCGAGTATATAAACAGCTGGGATGTGCAGCGCCCTGAACAACCGCAAGAGCACGAGCGTAGCAAGAGGAAGAATTACGCCAAGCAATAAGAGATTGAAGGCCCAGAAATGCGTGGCAGCAACAACATGCTCTATCAAATATTTTCTTTTCTTGAAAAATAACACCCAAAACAGGAATGCAAAGATTGGGATGAGCAGGAAGATCAGCGTTTTTGAGAGGACGCCTGTTCTCTCGTTGTATTTGATTTCGAGCGCCGCATAGCTGATGTGCTCTTTTTGCAGTTTCTGCTCGACCCGCACGCTTGCATACGCGGGGTAATAATTATTCATGTGAAGCTGGGTGGCCAGCGGTGTGGTAAAGGTGGTGGCGTAAAACAGCGTGATAGAAAAATAGTAGAGAACGTTCAGGAAGACGAATAACTGAAGCGGCTTCATGTAGCGAACTCTGCGTCCCCGGAAATATTCACTGCTTAAATATCCGGGCCGACTTAAGACAAACCATACACTTCGAAAGACCTTGGATTCCAGGAGAGTGACAGCAGCGATGATTTCCTGCCCGTAGTGTCGTAGGGAATAGTCCTGATCCGTGACTTGTTTCTCGCCACAGTTGCTACAAAAATACCCGGTAGTTTCAGTGGCGCAGGAAGGGCATGCAAACTTTGATAGCGCAGAGGATCGATCATCCTTCATTCCGTCTCGACCTGAGATTGGTGGGTTCACTGTCTGCGCTCAGAATAGGCCCGCTGGGTGTGCTTCAGACCGTCTCGGATTCTAGCACCCTGCGCTGTCCTTATTACCGCGAGAGCGCGCGGAGTGTAATTCCCGCCTGCCGCAGTGCTTGGGCCACCGCTGCGGCAATCGCAGGGGATCCTGGGGTGTCGCTGTGAATGCAGAGGGTCTGCGCATTTGCGGAGACTTCTGAGCCGTCGCTGGCAAGCGCTGTCCCTTGTTCAGCGATGCGCAAGGCTTGCCGGCTGGCTTCCGCGGGATCGCGGATGAGCGCGTCATCGAGTTGGCGCGAGCGCAGAGTTCCATCAGGGCCGTAGCGCCGATCCGCGAAGGCTTCGGCGGCGACGGGGAAGCCGGCTTCTTGAAAGACATTCAGCATCGGCGACCCAGCCAAACCCACAAGCACGACATCCCGGCTCCAACGCGCGACCCCATTGGCAATTGCGGCTGCCAGCGTACGATTGCGCACGGCCTGATTGTAGAGCGCGCCATGCGGCTTCACATGCATCAGCCGGACCCCGCGTCCGGCGGCCACTTCGGCGAGGGTTCGCACTTGCCGAAACACGAAATCGGCGACTGCTTCCATCGGCATGTTCAATTCGAGGCGACCGAAATTGGCGCGATCGGGATACCCGGGATGCGCTCCTACCGCGACCTTCCACCGGAGCGCTTGCTCAATCGTCGCCGTCATGATTCGTTCATCGCCCGCATGGCCGCCACACGCGACGTTGATCGAAGTGAGGAAGGGCATCAGGGATTCCTGCGTGCCATCGGCAATCGCTTCTGACAGCTCACCCATGTCGCAATTCAGGTCGATGTATTTCATTCCAGGATCAGATTTTCTGAGGTCATTAGTTTCTCTTGTTCGATGAGCAAGGAACGGGCCACATCCATCCCGACGCGCTCAAAGCGTATCTCGTCCCGCGGACGGAGCTGGCCCACGGAAGATAGATCGGCGGAAATCACATTTGCAATCTTGGGATAGCCGCCGGTAGTCTGTTGCTCCACAAAAAGGATGATGGGTTGACCGGACTCAGGTACCTGAATGGCGCCGAGCGCAACGCCCTCGGTAATCATCTGACCTCCGGAACGTGTTGGAAGGCGAGGGCCTTCAAGTCGAAGGCCCATGCGATTCGATTCTTCCGTAACCTGATACACACTTGCGTAAAACAGCTTCTGCGATGACTCGGGAACCCAATCGTTTTGCGGGCCTGCGGTAACGCGCAAAACCTTGCGGGGCGAAAAGTCTTGCAAGGATTTTGCAGACAGCCTTCTTTTTAGGAAAGACGCTTTCGCAGGTCCGCAGTTCAACACATCGCCTTTCCGCAAGGCTCGGCCTTCGAAGCCTCCAAGCCCGCTTAAGAGGTGGGTCGAGGAACTTTCTAGAAAAGTCTTCACAGCGATTCCGCCTTGCACGCAAAGATAACAGCGTGCTCCGGAACGGGTCGGTCCCATACGGAGCGTTTGACCCGGCTGTGCCTCGATTGAGGTCCATAGCTCGACAGAGGCGCCGTCCAAGGTCGAGCCAAAGTCGGAGCCGGTCAGGGCAAAGATCGTTCGTTCTGTAAACAGAAAATTTCCGCCGAGTAATGTCATCTCCAGGCCGGCCGCGCCCTCCGCGTTTCCGACTAAGCGGTTTCCGAGTCGCAGAGAAATCGCATCGGCAGCGCCGGAGGGGGAAACTCCCATGGGACCAAAGCCTTCTCGCCCCAGATCCTGCACGGTGGTAAGCAAACCCGGCGTTTGCACGTGTAGGGCGCTCATGCAGTCTCCCGTATCTTTTCCGGTGCCGCAAATTGCTCGTTGGAGATGGGTGTGAAGCGCACGCGATCTCCGATAGCGAGGAGACTCATCTCGCTCCGGTTCGGTTTGAACATCGACACGGGAGTACGCCCGATCAATCTCCAGCCACCCGGCGTGGCAAATGGATAGACGCCGGTCTGGTTCCCCGCGATCCCAACGCTTCCGGGTGGTACGCTGCGGCGAGGTGCTGGCAGACGCGGCGTGGCGAGCATTTCCGGCAATTCGCCGAGATAGGCGAAGCCGGGCACGAATCCCAGAAAGTACACGACATATGTAGTCGAAGAGTGAAGCTCGATAACCTGGGCTGGCGTGATTCCGTGCAGATTGGCCACTTCGTTCAAGTCAGGACCAAGCTCGCCGCCATAGCACACAGGGATTTCCACTTGCCGCGGGTCCGGGAGAGGCAAGTCCTCCAAGCGGTCGAGATATCCGCATAGAACCGCTTCCAGTTCGTCGTGCGTCAGCTTCAGCGCATCGAACGTGACCAGCAGCGAACAATATGCAGGATGAAGATTGCGAATACCCGCAATCGGTTCCAATTCCAGCCACCGGAGCAGTCTTGTAACATGCAGATGGCTCTCGAGGGTGATCTGCTCACCGAAAGAAACCAACAGAGAGCGATCGCTCGCGGGTTGGAATCGCGCGCCGCTGGCGGAACTCGGCATACACGACCTACTTCCGCATCTCGGCGCTATCGTTGAGCACGACGTTGAGAGGCGCGATATGCTCCGGCCGGGCGTAGCGGTTCACCAGGAACCGTTTGCCGTCTTTGGCTACGTCATACGTAAACAGGTCAGTCGATGAAACTGGGGTACGCCCGTGGAATTGGAACAGGGGCATGGGCGTGCCAGAGGAAAATGTCCCTTCACGGTTGACCGGCACAGCTGTCAATGTGCTCTTGGGTCCAATGTAAAAAATCTCTTTGCCGTCACCGCGCCAGCGCGGTTCGATCCCGCCGCCGCGAGATACCTGCCACTTGCCGGCGGCGCCGGGATAGGTTGTCACGTAGATTTCCCAATCCCCCGACTCGTTCGAGGCGTAGGCCACCCATTTGCCGTCTGGGGAAAACTGTCCGTTGGACTGGCTCGCCTGGGAAGGGAGAAACGGCGTTATCTTTCCATCCGACATGGCGACCAGTACCAAATTAGATCCGCCGCTACTCGGCTGTAGCGTACACAGTATCTGCTGATCGTCCGACGACCATGCGTTGGGGATAGGATCGTCGCCATGCATATTCGCGATAAGCATCTGCGGTTCCAATCCTTGGGCCTTTTTCAGAAATATTCCTGCTCCTTTTGGGGTGGAACGAAAAGCAATCACGTTTCCGCTATGCGACCATATCCCCGTAGTTTCCTCAGCGGGATCGAAAGTAAAGCGGGACGCGACGCCGCGCTTCAGGTCATCGATCCAGACATCGACGTTATGCGCTTTTATGTCGGTGATATCCACGGCGACAGAATTGCCGTCGGGAGAGATGCTGGGGTTGGCCAGCACACCCGCGTCACCCACGTGGCCGAGTTCCTTGCCGGTCCGGTCAAACCAAGTCAGAACGGACAACGCCGACTGCTCTCCCGCGCTGTAGACGATGGTTCCGTTCTCCGCCACCGTGAAAGCGCCCCAGTAAGTCGACGCTTGGAAGCCAACCCCTTCCGCAACGATGCGCGTCTCGCCGGAAACTTTCCCTTTCGAGATGTCGACGGAAGTTGCGACCAGGGACTTCCTCCCGTCCAAGTAATACAAATATCCAGATGCATAACCCGGGTTGGAACGAGTCAAAACCAGCAGAGTCTTGTTGTCCGCCGCGGCCAAGGAACTGAGATAGATGCCGCTGGCACGGTCGTCACTCGAGTTCGAAAAATTCCCAGCCCAGAACAAGAAATGGTCGCCGTCGGGCAGAAAGAGCGGCCAGCGATGAGACTCTTCTCCCGGTGCGTAAGACTTGGTGGTCAGTCGAGCAGCGTTGCCGCCGTCAGCGTTCACTCGCCAGAGCGGACCCGAGGCTTCCCCCTGGTAGATGATGATGCCGCGACGCCCCCAGGTACCACCACGTGGGTTGGGTGCAATGGCAAGGATTTGCGTCGCTCCCCCGGATGCGGCGGCCTTCTTGAGCTTGCCATCGGCGAAGAATGCCACGTAAGCATTGTCCGGCGACCAGAACGGGTACTTCGCTCCTTCTGTCCCCGGCAGGACAGTGGTTGTAGCTGAGCCAATGCGCTGCACGGTCAACATGTTCGCTTTCAATGTTTCGTCCGGGGACACAAAAGCCAGCAGGCTGCCATCGGGCGAGAGAGCCAAGTCGCCATGACTTAGTTCTTCCGGAACCGGAATGGCAAACTCAAGCCTTTCAGCGGCCGGTGCTTGTGGCCTGTACAGGAATGCGAGTGCGACCGCCACCAGGGCTAGTACCGCGGCCGCCCATGCCAGCCACGAATGTTTTTTGGATTGGGGGACTGAGCGCAGCGACAAAGACGTCTCTGTGCCGGATAACGCGCCGATTGCGAATGCCAAATCACGCGCGGATTGGAAGCGGTCCGCCGGATTTTTTTCCAGGCAATGCCGGGTCACACGTTCCAGCCCGGGCGAGACCTTCATTTGCGTGATGTCGATTTCCGGGGGATCGTCCTTCAGAATCGCGTTCATGGTCTCGACAGCAGACTCACCCTGGAACGCTCTCCTCCCGGTGGCCATCTCATAAAGAATCGTCCCAAAACTGAAGATGTCGGAGCGGTGATCCACGGTTTGTCCGCGCACCTGCTCGGGAGACATATAGCCAGCGGTTCCCAACACTGTCCCCGGTGAGGTAGGCGAGGGACCGCCCAGCGTTGCGCTTTCTCCCGTTATGCTCGCGGCGGTTTGCACCTGCTTTGCCAAACCGAAATCGAGAATCTTCACACGCTCATCCCGTGTAATGAAAATATTCTCCGGCTTCAAATCACGATGAACAATTCCCTTTTCGTGCGCGGCCGCCAGTCCATTGGCGATCTGCAATGCGTATTCGGGAATTTTCCGTTGCGGCAGGTCGCCGGCGGTCATCCGCTCGCGCAGTGTTTGCCCTTCCAGAAACTCGGAGACGAGATAGTTGATTCCGCGCTCGGCCCCGACGTCGTAAATGGCCAGCAGATTGGGATGGCTCAGCGCACTCAGGACACGCGCTTCCTGTTCGAAACGCTGCAGGAAGCCGGTATCCTTGGCAAAAGACTCCGGGAGCACCTTGATCGCGACGCTGCGGTCCAAGCGCACATCGTGAGCCCGATAGACCTCGCCCATGCCACCCGCGCCCAGGGGGGCCTGGATTTCGTAGGGACCAAGCTTCGTGCCAGAAGTAAGAGCCATGCGTGGCGGCGATTATACCGCGAGCATCGCGCGGTTTCGACACGCGGATGATGAGAAGTGATTGACCGCCGCTGCATGGAAAGGCAGCAAAGAGGGACCAGTCTAACGCCCAGCCTTCCGAACCAACTTCGACGACAGCGACATCTCCATCCCCTCCGCTGCAGCCCGTACGCGGGGATAATAGTTGCGGGCTTCCTTAACCACGTTATCGATACAAACATCGGAGTGGTCGGGATCGTGGTGGAAGAGGACGAGTTCCTTGGCGCCGCTTTCCATCACGACGTTCACCGCCTCGCGCCAGTGACTGTGGCCCCAGCCGCGCTTCTTCGCTTCGTATTCTTCCGGCAGGTATTGTGCGTCGTAGATCAGGATGTCGGCCCCGGCTGCGAGTTGGCGGACATTCTTGTCAAAGGCGGGATCGCCGGGTTCGTTGTCGGTGGCGTAGACGACCACGCCCTCGGAACTCTCGATACGAAACCCGAGGCACCCTTGCGGATGGTTGAGCCATTTCGTCTCCACCACAATGTTGTCGTCAATCTGAACGCGGCCTTCGTCAATATCGAAAAATTCGCGCCGCGCTTTCATCTCGTTCACGTTCACGGGAAAGTAGGGAGCCGTCATCTGCTGCTCCATCACGCGTTCCAGAGTGTGGTTGCGTGCGGCGGCGTGGAAGGCAAAGTGATGGTCAGGTTCATCGAAGAGCGGGCGAAAAAACGGGATTCCCTGAATGTGGTCCCAGTGAAAGTGAGAAACAAAGACGTGGGCCAGGAGCGGTTGTCCGGCGGATTCCTGGCTGAGTTGTTGTCCGAGCGGACGAAAGCCGGTGCCGCAATCGAAGATGTAGCGGCCTTCACCGACACGCACTTCGACGCAGGAGGTATTTCCTCCATATCGGAGATTTTCTGCCTGTGGCGTGGGCGTTGACCCGCGCACACCCCAGAATCGAACCAGCATGAGGCCCCCGGGCCAGTAATCGTTTCATCTTCTTACGGTGCGTGGGGAACGTCAATCATCGGGCACGTTTCTTTGGTAATGAGGGCGCGCATTGGTAACGAATGCGGACCCGAACTGATTTTCGTGTCCTGCCCGTCGTTCTGCGGACTTCTTATGCGCTCTTCATGACTTTTCAGTGCACTTGAAAAGGGGCTTGACAGATTCATAACTGGCGAGTTATATGTTGACCATGGCGTCCGCACCCAACGAGCTTTTCAGGACCCTGGCTGATCCAACGCGCCGGGCGATCTTCGAGCGACTGAGCCGAGACGGCGAACAGAACGTGCAAGCCCTGACAGACCGCTCTGGAGTCTCGCAGCCAGCAGTCTCCAAACACCTGGGCGTTCTAAAGCACGCTGGCCTGGTGCGTGACCGGCGCGAGGGACGCCAGACCCATTACAGCGCCCAGCCGCAAGGTCTTGCGCCTCTGATTGACTGGATGAGCCTCTATGGCAGCTTCTGGCGCGAACGGTTTGATCGGCTCGAAACCCTATTGAAAAGGATGGACCAATGACCAAAGACCCCGCAACCACGCGTTCCCTCGTCATCGAACGAGAGCTGCCACACCCGCCGGAAAAGGTTTGGCGTGCCCTTACGCAAGCCCCGCTGATTGAGGAGTGGCTGATGAAGAACGACTTTCAGCCGGTAGTCGGCCATCGGTTCAATTTCCGCGCCACGCCCATGCCGCAGTGGAACGGTGTGACCGACTGCCAGGTACTGGTCGTCGAGCCCAATGAAAAGCTCTCATATAGCTGGAATGCTTCGGGAGAAGAGGCGGCAGGGGGACTGAAGACCGTCGTCACCTGGACACTGACGAAGACGAAGAATGGCGTACTCGTGCGCATGGAGCAGTCGGGCTTCCGGCCGGAAGAAGAAGCCAACTACCAGGGCGCGAACTACGGCTGGCAGCGATTTATTGCTGGTCTGGAACGGGTGACGGCAGGCCTGAACTGACAATGCAGTTTGCCGTCCACGTGCACGCGTCCCGTTTCGTCAGTTTTGAACGGCGTTTACTGAGAGCAGAACGTGAAGGATTTCACATTGGAGGTCATCGGGCGGGTTACGTCCCCTCTGACCGATCTTGAATCGGGTCCTCGGCAAGCCGACGAAGGCGCCCCCGAGGCGTGGCTGGTTTTCGAACCGGAGATGCTGGAGGGGCTCCAAAACGTCCGGTGCGGTGATGAGGTAATCCTCATCACGTGGCTTGATCGTGCTCGTCGCGACGTTTTGAGTGTGCACCCGCGAGGAGACACCTCCAGGTCGCAAGTGGGAGTTTTCAGTACACGCTCGCCTCATCGCCCGAATCCTATCGGCCTACACCGGGTGAAGATTACAGCCATTGACGGTCGACGTTTTCGGGTCAGCAATCTCGAAGCGTTGGATGGGACGCCAATCATCGATGTCAAAGCGATTCTCAACGAGGACATCCGCCAACGTTAAGGAACAACCTGGCGGTTCTTCGCAATTCTCATTACGGTTTTTACATCCTGGTCCTGTTGTTGGTGGGAACCGGCTTTGCGACGACAATTCTTGCCGGTCTCAACAAGATTGGGTTTGGTGGCTCAGGTGCGCCGTTGCCGCCCAGGTTGATGATTTATCCGACCAGAGTGGCACACGGATACCTTGCTGCGCTCCTTACCGGCCTGATCCTTTTGCATGTGGTGGCTGCGCTTTACCACCAATTCGTTAAAAGAGACAGGCTGTTGGGGCGGATGTTTTTCGGGCAACGAGTCACAGATCCCGCGGAATAATTTTCTTTGCAATTCGCCATTGGCCTCGTCCGCCACGCAGAGGCTTCTATAATGAAAAATCACCTCCGCGATCTGAATCTATGGTCACACCCGATTTCAAAGAATTCTCCCGCCTGGCACGCGATTACACGCTTGTGCCTGTGTCGAAGGTAGTACAGGCCGATATGCTGACGCCAGTCTCGGCTTTCCTGGCCATTGCCGACCACGAACCCGAGGCGTTCCTGCTGGAGTCGGTGGAAGGCGGGGAGAAGATCGGGCGCTATACGTTTCTGGGAGTGCGTCCGCACAAGAAACTCACCGCGCGGGGGACCGAGCAAGGTTCCGAGATTCGCGTCCAGACGGGTAAGCGCACCGAGATTCACACGGGTAGTGTTTTCGAAACCGTGAAAAATCTGCTACGGGAGCACCGCGCCGCTCCCGTGCCGGGGTTGCCGCCGTTTACCTCGGGAGCCGTCGGCTTTTTTTCCTATGACGCCGTGCGGCAGCTGGAGAAGATTGGCGAGCGAGCCAAAGACGACCTCGACATTCCCGATTGCGTACTGATGTTTTTCGACCGCCTGCTGGCCTTCGATCACGTACGTCACCAGATCCACATTCTTGCCGCTGCGGATGTGCGGGCGGAGAGTCCAGGCAAGGCTTACGACCGCGCAATTGCTGACATTACGAAAATTGAGCGCAAACTGGCGGCTGGGCCGCGTGGTATCACCTGGGTGCCGAGAGCGCGCGGCAAGACGGCGAAAATGAAAATTCACGCCGCTACGAGTCCGGCGAATTTCCAGCGGGCCGTCGAAAAGGCAAAAGAGTACATCGCCGCCGGAGATATTTTTCAGGTTGTGCTCTCTCGCCGCGTGGATTTCGAGCCAGGAGTTCCGCCCTTCGATCTTTACCGCGCTTTGCGCACCGTGAACCCATCGCCGTATATGTATTTTCTGAAGACGGGCGACCTGCACATCTTAGGTTCGTCGCCGGAAATGCTGGTGCGCGTGACCGGGCGCAAGCTGGAATACCGCCCGATTGCCGGAACCCATCCGCGCGGACGCGATGAGACCGAAGACCAGCGTTTGGCGCATGCCATGAGCGCAGACGAGAAGGAACGCGCCGAGCATGTGATGCTGGTCGACCTCGGACGCAACGATGTTGGCCGGGTTAGCGAGTACGGCTCGGTGCGCGTGACTGACCTGATGCACGTGGAGCGCTACTCGCACGTCATGCACTTGGTCTCGAACATTGAAGGAAAGCTCCGCGAGGGGCTCGACGCGCTCGATGCTTTTGCAGCTTGTTTCCCTGCTGGAACACTCAGTGGAGTGCCCAAGGTGCGCGCCATGCAAATCATCGAGGAATTGGAGCCGGTCCGGCGCGGAACCTATGGCGGGTCGATTCTCTATGCCGATTTTGCCGGCAATCTGGACTCCTGCATCGCTATTCGTACCATGCTGCTGAAAAACAAGCGCGCGTATCTGCAGGCGGGCGCGGGCATCGTGGCGGATTCTGATCCCGTCAAGGAATACGAAGAGTCGGTGAATAAGTCGCAGGCGCTACTGCGGGCCGTTGAGAAGGCCCGCGGTAACTACTAACGTTTTCCGCGCGGGTTCGGTCAACATCCCCTCTCTACATCACGCCCAATCCCTGCTCAATTCTCTCCCTCTGAAGAGTTATCCAAAATGCTTGACAAACGGTAAGTAATTGCTTACGGTTAGTTATGACTTACCAAAAGGCGCAAGTTTCCAGCGACATTTCGGTGCTGGCCGTTCTGGCAGACCCGACCCGTCGTTCGCTGCTCGACCTATTGCGCCGTAAACCCTTGGCGGTAGGCGAGCTGGCGCGCCAGATGCCCGTGAGCCGCCCGGCAGTGTCGCAACACCTCAAGGTTCTGAAGGAGGCGCAACTGGTCCGCGAACACCGCCAGGGCACGCGACACTATTTCGGCCTCAATCCTGCCGGCTTCGGCGGCCTGCGGGAGTATGCGGATTCGATGTGGCAGGACGCGCTTAACGCCTTCGCCGCTTACGTGTCCGAACAGAAAAGGGCCGCGGCGAAATCCTCGGCCGACAAAATTAAGGAGCGATAAACGCAATGACAACTAAGTCCATCTCTATGGAACCAGTAGTGAAAACAGTGACTGTGATGTGCACGCCAGAAGAAGCTTTCCGCTACTTCACTGCCGATTTCGCCCTTTGGTGGCCTGTCGCCACGCATTCCGTCATCGCTTTCGCGAGTGAGTTTAAGGACAAGCCCGCAACCGCCGTCTTTGAGCCCCATGTGGGCGGCCGCATCTTCGAACGCGCGCGTTCCGGCGAAGAGTGCATCTGGGGAAGCATCCTGGCATGGGAGCCGCCTGCGCGCGTTGTGTTCAGCTTCCATCCTGGTCGCGACGACAAGGATGCGCAAACTGTGGAAGTCACCTTTTCCCCTGCACAGGAAGGTGCAAAAGTCGTTCTGACCCACAGTGGCTGGGAGAGATTGGGCACGGACGCGCAGAAATCCCGCGACAGCTACAGCCAGGGGTGGGAGCGTGTATTCGTCACAGCCTACCGCGACTACATACAGAACAAAAGGTAGTCTTAGGGAGAACAATGCGAACCGCGATGTTTTGTTGCTGCCTTATGCTGGCGCTGCCAGCAGGCCTCGCTGGTATTCTTAAGTGGTTGCTTTGGTTCTCCGATGGTATTCGTCCTCGACAACTACGATTCGTTCACCTACAACCTGGTGCAGTATCTGGGTGAACTGGGCGCGCGGGTGGAGGTGCGGCGCAACGATCAAGTGACAGTGGCGGAGGTAGAAGCCATGCAGCCGGAGAGAATTCTGATTTCGCCGGGTCCGTGCACACCGCAAGAGGCAGGCATTAGCATCGGACTGATCCGCCGCATGGCAGGCCGTGCGCCGATTTTAGGCGTATGCCTGGGGCACCAGGCAATCGGCGCGGCGTTCGGGGGAAACGTAGTGCGTGCCCGCACGTTGATGCACGGCAAAACGAGCGAAGTCGAGCACGACGGGCGCACGATTTTTAAGGGGCTGAAGTCTCCGATGACCGCCACCCGCTACCACTCTCTGATTGTTGCCGAAGAAGGTTTGCCGGCGGAACTGGAAGTTAGCGCCTTTACCGAATCCCCCGGGGCCAAACAGATGCGCGTCCTCATGGGCGTGCGCCACCGCAAGTTTCCCATCGAGGGCGTGCAATTCCATCCGGAGAGCGTACTTACCAGCGAAGGCAAGAGGCTCATCCGGAATTTTCTGGAACTGTAAGAAGCCGCATGGATCACGTGCCCTTGATCGCGCAGGAGCCGGTGCTCTCGCCTGCCCGGCAGAGCGTCAGCTCCGAGCATCGCCTCTTTAAATCTGCCATTTCCGGTGGATCCGGTTGCGAGAATCATAGAAGAGACTCCTTTAAAACCAGGTAAGAGTGGTTCAATCGAGCAAGTCAGCTAGGCCCCAGGTACCGGCGAAAAGGCACGGCCCAACTACGAGGAATTCGTACAGGGGATGACAGATGCGCAGGACCGGAAGAGGGTGCACAAGCTGGCCCAGCAGAGGCGTCTGCCCGGCTGACTTGACAGCCGTGCGTCATCAAGCGATATTTACACAGCTTTAACGGAGGGTCGTGGATGGCCGAGCCACAGCCGGAGCGCCGCTCAAGCCGACGATTTGCCCTGCGCTTGCCCCTGACGGTTACTTATCCCGAGGGCGCCAAGCCCGCCGGGGCAAAAGACGAGACCGAGGCGCAAAGCCGGGACGTCAGCGCCCGCGGTATTTGCTTCTACTTCGACACCGCTCCGGCCACCGGTACCGACATCGAGTTCACCCTGATCCTACCTCCTGAGATTACCGCGACCGACAGCATTCACGTCCATTGCAAAGGCAGAGTTGTACGCGTTGACAAGACAAATCCCCGCGGCAAGATGGAAGTCGCAGCCGTAATCTACGAGTATGAGTTTTTGCCGGAAGCGTAGTTAGACCAACCGTGAACTTGCAGTTATTCCGCAAATATTTTCATCGCTAAATTCTTATCCGATTCTGTTAGGAAAATTCCCGTTGAACTGCAACGCCCTTGCAAGTACCGTGGTATGCGCCATTCTTGGCACGTTAAGGAAAAATCATGTGGATCTCCGTTGCATCTTGGATATCGCGTGTGACCGCGGTACTCGTTGGAGTTTGTGTCGCAAGTACATTTGCGGCGGCCGCGGGCGCTCCCCATTACGTTATAACCAATGACGACGAGCCCGTCTTTGTCTCAGGTGCCAGCTTCTATACGGTGGCAACCAATGGTCAACTTACCCTGCAAGCAAGAGTGTTTACCGGGCAGACTGGCATCGGAGGCGGCTATTTTGGCGCGAACCGGGTGAGGGTGTTGAACAATGGGAGTGCAGAATGTGTCTACATTTCCGAGGCACTGCTCGGCGAGATTGACGGAATTTCCATAAAAACTTTAACCATTGGTGGCCGCGCGAATGGTTCCATCAACGATACCGGCAGCTCCAACGGCGTCGGCTTGGCAATGAATACGAAATACCTGTATGCGAGCTACACCGACTCGAACACAATCGGAACGTTTCGGTTGAAGTCGGGGTGCAAACTCAGCTTTATGGGGGATGTCTCTGTGAGCGGGCTGCATGGCGGCGTGATCGACGCAATGGCTGTACATGGGAACATGATGGTTGTCACCTATGGGGATGGCTCCATCGAGTCCTTTAACATATCGGCGGGCAAGCCGGTATCGAATGGCGATGAACAGAACTCCACCGGTTCTGCCGGGGGGGCAACCTTTCCGAATGGCATCGACATCACGAAGGATGGACATTACGCCATCTTCGGCGATACCTCCACATCGACCGTGGTCGAAGTCTCCGATATTTCTTCCGGTAAGTTGACTCCAACATTGGTCTATCGTCTGGGAAACATCGCTAGCTCGAGTAACGTTATGTTGAGCCCGGATGAGACGCTGCTTTACATCAGCAATACGCAAGGGGACAAAATCACAGCTGCTTTTTTTGACAAAACCACGGGCACACTTTCCAAGGGCTGTGTTTCGGGCAGACTTAGGGGTTACGTGACGAACTGGTCCTATCTTGGAGGATTGAGCCTGCAAGATACAACGGGAACTGGCAGCGCAGTCTATGTTGCCGAGTTTGGCGGACCGTCCTCGATCGGAATGGTTCAGGTGAAATCGGCGGGCGGGAAGTGCACGTTGAAGGAATCGCCCAGTTCGCCCATCTCGGACCCTAACAGTCCAGGGTTGTTGTCGATTGGGACTTTTCCACCTCGGCCGTTCTAGTGCGGTCGTTCTAACAAAGACATAAGGTGCGTTAATTTTTAGAGAAATAGAGGAGTTGAATATGCCCTCAGTGTGCAGATATTTACTGGCAATCCTGGTGTGTGGTGTTTCCTTTTTGCGGGCAGAGGCGCAATGTCCCTTACGCCCCAACGTCGGTACCGTGGTCCAAGATGCCCTGAGTCTCAGCAGCGTGAATGGTGTTCTGAATGCCGGACTAACCATGCAGCACTCGGTCGATTCGAACGGCTATACCCACTATTGTTACAACTACGCGACCAGCGCCGGGGACGTAGAGTCTCCGACGCTGCGCCTCAATCAAGGCGACACTCTCCTTCTGAGCGTCCAGGACCGCATCGTTTCCGGCGGCGACTTGAAGGCCATGCCCACTATGGAGCACATGTCCGCGTCGACGGGTCCAGTTTGCGGCGACGGTGGACAGATGACGATCGATTCCACGAATGTCCATTTCCACGGCTTGAACATTCCACCGACATGCCATCAGGATGATGTGATCACCACATTGCTTCAGCCCGGTAAACCAGCGTTTCAATTTAACATTCAGATTCCCAAGAACGAGCCGCCGGGGCTGTACTGGTACCACCCCCATGTGCACGGATTCACTGAGTTTCAGGTCAATGGCGGTGCAGCAGGAGCGCTGATTGTCGAGGGCATGGACAAGATTCGCCCCGAGGTGGCGGGACTTACCGAACGCGTGTTTGTCGTGCGTCAGCAGTACCTGGTTCCCTGGGTGCCTGGACCCTACCAATTGACACTGAACTACCAGGTTGCCCGTTTCCCCAGTGGCGCTTCCCCCATCATCCAAATGAGACCGAACGAAAAGCAGTTCTGGCGGGTTGCCAATGCCACCATCCAGGATTTCATGCCGTTGCAGGTGCAGTTTGATGGCGTACCTCAGCAACTGGAAGTGATCGCTATCGACGGATATCCTGTCACTAAACCTAGATTTCAAACCACCATTCTTGTGCCTCCGGCAGGACGCGCGGAATTTATCGTGCAGGCTCCTCCCTCTACGGCGACGTCGGCGATTTTTATCACCAATCCTTATTCGACCGGGCCGACCGGCAATCCTGATCTTCAACAGCGGCTGGCTACGATCGATGTCAGCGGCGGTGGCGGGGCGGAAACGCCTGCGCCAAAGTCCGTTCAATCCAAGTCCCAGATGCCGATGGCTGGTATTAAATTCTCAGGGTTGAGCACCCAGGCTGTGACTGCGAATCGGAAGCTCTACTTCTCGGAGCAATTTGGCGGGACGAACGGTCCCATCCAGTTCTACATCACGGTCAACGGACAGCAGCAGAAGGTTTTCGATCCTAACGAGAAGCCCGTGATTACCACTCAAGTTGGAGCCGTGGAAGACTGGACCATAGAAAATCGTGCCCTGGAAACGCATGCGTTCCACATACACCAAATTCACTTCCTGGTCATGGAAGTCGACGGAAAACCGGCGCAGCATCAGGACCTTCGCGACACGATCGAGATTCCATTTTGGGACGGTCCGGGTCATCCCTTCCACAAAGTGAAACTGCGTATGGATTTCCGTGACCCTACGATTGCGGGAACTTTTCTGTTTCACTGCCATGTCCTGCTCCATGAAGATCTCGGCATGATGCATAAGATTCTGGTCAAGCCGTAAGGACCATCGGTTCCGGAAAGATGGAGGGTAGGCAAATGCGAACGAGAATTTTGCTGATTTCAGGTGCCGCATTTTTGCTCATCGCGGGATACTTGACCGGAAGCAGGACTGCGACGGTTGCCTACGCCGGACCTCCAGCCCAAGGCAGTGTTCCAAAATCGTATGGGCGTCTGGTTGCGGCAATCCCGGACTCGATCGGAACCGGCCTGGTTTTCGAGGACAGCGAAGGCGTGATCCGGTTTGTCAGTATCACAGGCATGAAAGAGGGAGAGTTAACACGCTATGACCAAACCCCGACCCAAGGGGGCATCCCCAAGTCGTACGGGCATCTTGTAACGGCGGTCGTGAACTCTGAAGGAACTGGCCTGGTTTTCGAGGACAACGAAGGCGTAATTCGGTTCGTCACCATAGCCGGCAAGAAAGAGGGAGAGCTCACCCGCAATTGATAGTGTTCCTACCCAAATAGTTGGCCGTAAAAAAATTGTTCCGTGGGGAGCAATTTTTCAGATACCCCGAGCTGCATCATTCGGCGATCCTGGCCGCCTATTTCGCTGCCCTTGCTCCCGATGCTATCGTTGGAGCATTCGAATCACTGTAGAGTCCCGAATCTTGTCGCGACCTCTTCGTGCCAGCCCGCTGCTATTGCTTCTAATGCTGGGTGCCCCCGTGTGCTTAGGTCAGACGTCCAACCCACCTCCGGCCAGGGTGGGCAACTATGCTGTTATCGGCAAGATCGGAACGTCGGTCGTGCCCACGGGAATGGACCTCACTGTGACTTGCACGAAACCCGTGGCTCCCGAATTTACGCGGTTGCAGAATCCCGAGCGGCTGGTTATTGACCTTCCGGACACGCTCGTGGGTACGCATCCGCCGAGCGTTGAGATCAACGGTCCAGACGTGCACTCCATGCGCATCAATCAGTTCCGCAAGAGTCCGCCGGTCACGCGCATTGTTCTCGATTTGATGGGAGACCGCGAGTTTTCGTACGAGCCGGACGGAACGTCGTTCGTTGTTCACTTACGTAGCGGTCAGCCGCCGGCACATGCTAAGCCGGAACCTGAGTCCCCGCCAGCAATCGCTTCGGAGGGTACCGTCGGACTGGGCTTGCCGGGGAATGGTGCGGTTGTGATGGCTGGAAACCACACTGCTGGATCCGCCATCACCGCCGGTGCCGACACCGCCATTGTCCGGCTGGAACGTGGAGGCGAGGTGCGAGTCTGTCCTGGAACCACTGTTTCCGTTACGCCCTCTTCCAACGGGCGCGCCGTCATGCTCGGGATGAGCGACGGTGCGGTAGAGCTTCATTACTCGCTGGCATCTTCAGCGGATACGGTACTGACACCCGACTTTCGCATTCTGTTACCCGGTCCTGGTGAGTTTCACTATGCCATTAGCGCGGACACGAAAGGCAACACCTGCGTCCGTTCGCTCCAGGGCAACACTGCCTCTGCTGTAGTTTCTGAGCTGATGGGAGACGGGACCTACCAGGTAAAACCGGTGGAGCAGGTTGTGTTTCACTCCGGGCGGTTGAACCAAACCGATACCAACGTGCCGCTGGAATGCGGCTGCCCGCCACCGCGCCAGCCTCAGCTGTTGGCGGCCGTCCCCGTAGAGCCGGGAGCCATGCGTGCTGTACTTGCCCCGACCGATAAACCGGTACCGCCCCCGCCTGCGCTAGATACCTCAGAGCGGCCCAATGCGCCGCTGATGGCACAGGTTTTGGCGACGGATCCTTTACCCGCCAACCCTTCAGCCAACCCACCGCCAGCGAAACAGCCTCCAGCTCAAGTGGTTGTCGATGCGCCGTTCGTATTCAGGGCTTCGGATTTGCCACCTGATATCAGCAACTCGACCGCAACCTTGCCAACAGCTCGGAGCGCCAATCCCATTCCGTTGCCACTGGCCGCGCCCCCCGTCAAAGTGAGAAAAGCGAAGAAAGAGAGAACTCCGGCGCAAAGCAGGGGAGTGCAAAGCAAGAAGGAGAAGCAGCCCGAGCCCGCCAAATCAGCGGTTGCGCCACAGTCCAAACCTCCTGCTCAAACTGCGGCCAATCCGCCCCAGCCGCGCACGTTCCTGGGGAGAGTGAAGAATTTTTTCCGGTCGATTTTCAAATAAAGTGGGAAAATAAGCCACCTGACCGGGCCGGATGGCATCCTACCCAAGTACAAATGTAACGCCTTACACAATGAGAAGACTTGTGTTTGCGTCTATACTGAGAAGAGACTGATACGAGCAGGTACTCCATGCCGGAAGCCCCAGTGACGATGCCGGAGATTAGTGCGCCGCCGCCCGCGCCTCCGCAACCTGAAATGAAGCGGAAGGCTGAGCCCTCGATCCTGCCGACACTGTTCCACGAGGGCTACGGCACCTATCAGACCAGACCCAGCTCTTTCCTCTATTCCTATTCGCTGGTCACAGCGTTGCTGATTGGTTTCATTTTGCTTGCCTCGATTGTGCCTCCTCTTACTAAAACTGCTGAGCTTGGACCCGCCGTTGAAATTGTCCTGCCGGCCGTGGTGCAGCCAGGCCACGATGCTGGCGGTGGAGCGCACGATCCGAAGCCGGCCAGTAAGGGAGTGCCGCCAAAATCCTCACCCAAGATTCCCTTGGCCCCGCCCATGGTTGTCCCGCCTCCAGATGCCGCGCTTCAGGTACCTCCAACGGTCAAGGGGCCTACGACGCTTCCAGTTCTGGCACAACTCGGCGATCCCTTAGGAAAAATTGGTGGGCCGCCGTCCAATGGGCCCGGGTCTGGTGGTGGGATAGGATCGGGATCTGGTGGTGGCATCGGCAACGGCAACGGAGCCTACAGGCCCGGTAATGGAGTGAGCGCTCCTATCGCCATTAGTACTCCTGATCCGGAGTTTTCCGAAGAAGCCCGAAAAGCGAAGTATCAAGGTGTAGTCGTTCTAGCGCTCACGGTTGGCACGGATGGACGCGCACACGATATCCATGTAGCGCGTTCGTTAGGACTGGGTTTGGACGAGAAAGCAATTGAGGCCGTTAAGGCTTGGACATTCAAGCCTGGCGAAAAAAACGGCACCCCCGTCGCTGTGTCGATCAACGTCGAAGTGGAATTCCACTTGTACTGACCTGTCGGCGATCAGCTCTCGGCCCGCCAACGTTACTTTTTCAGCTCGCCCATCCAGTTCGTCACCAAAACCAGAGGCGTGGATACGCTCTCCGGCGAAGTAGCCTGAATAAATCGTTGCCCATCTGGCGTAACGTCATACGGGTAGGCCAGCGGCGCGGTAAAGGTCAAGGGGAAGAGAGGCCGGACCTGGCCCGATTCAAAGGCTTCGCTGTTCGTGTTCACGCTGACGGCGTTGACAACCACAGTGGCATTGCTGCCGAATCCCAGGAAATAGAGTTCCTTGCCGTCCCCCCGCCACAAGGGGAACATGCCTCCGTTCTGTGAAACTTGCCACTTGCCCGACCCGCTGGGGAAGTGGGTCACGTAGGTCTCCTCTCGCCCCGACTCGGTCGAAGTGTAGGCCAGCCAGCGCCCGTCCGGAGAAAGGCGGAATTGGAAAATCCTCGTTTGTGCCGACGGCGGCTGCACAATCGCAAACGGCTTCTTCTCCCCGGTAGTGGACATCACCCAGATGGCTGCGCTGGGGCCGGACTGCCCCATGTACGCCAGGTAGCGCCCGTCCGCCGACCACTGCGGCCAAGTCAAAGTGACAGGCTGGCTAGGCGTGGTCTGATCCAGCAAGACCTCTTCCTGCCCGCTCCCGTTGGCCAGTCGCGCGCGCAGTGAGCTTCCTGTAATTAAAGTCGCGCCGCTGAGCCGAGAGTACGTAATTCGCTGCCCGTCCGCCGACCACGAAGGAAACGAGTAAGTCGCTCCGCCAAATGTCAGTCGAACCCGCGAGCCGTGTACCAGGTCGAATACCCAAATATCTCCCTGAGGGTCCCCCACCGCGACGGCGAGCCTCTTGCCATCCGGAGAAAGACGCCCACTGCCCTTGTAATATGCCCTATCCCCCAGCCTGCTCAGCAGTTTTCCACTGCCGTCCAGCCATACCAGATCGCTACCCTGGGACTTCGAGCCGGGTTCGTAGATCAGGAGTCCGCTCTGGCTGGCCGCAAACGTCGTGTGCCAGGTCGACGAATCATATTCGACCAAGTTTGCCACCGTTGCGGGATCGCCGGAGACCTCCCCGGTCGAAGGATCGAACTTCTGCGCCAGTAATTGCGACTGAACGTGGTAGAGCAAATAACCAGAAGCATACTGCGCGTCGGAATCCGCGTCGATCACGTGCTTGTAGGATCCATCTTCCAGAGATCCCATGTAAATCCCCTGCTCGGAGCCACCGGAGTGATTCGTTGCAAAGAATAAAAAGTGTTTGCCGTCCGGGAGAAATCTGGGCCAGCGGTGTGTCGTATGCTTGTGCGTTTCCATCGAGGTCAGGCGCACAGGGGTGCCGCCCGCAGCGTTCATGCGCCATAAAGATTCCCGGTAGTCTGGTTCGAAAATGATGACGTTGTCCTGGTTCCAAGTCCCACCCCTGGCATTGGGCGCATCCGCAAGAACGATGACGGGCCCGCCCGATGCCGCAACCTTCTTCAGATGGCCGTCGGCGAAGAATGCGAGGAACTTGCCATCCGCCGACCAGAAAGGAAACGCAGCCCCATCGCTGCCTTCCAGTTTCCTGGCTACCAGCCCGTTGAGAGCTTGAACCCACAGGAATGTTCCTTCCTTTTGTCTTCGGGCAGAGAACGCAACGGCCGATCCATCGGGCGCAATCACCGGTGGCCCGGAAAAATCGCCGGTAAAATCGAAGCCCGTTTCCATTGGCGGGGGCAGATAGGATCGTAAAGTCGGCGGAGGAGCCATCGACTTGAAGTTCGGCCATAACAGCACGCCGAGTAACAATGCCGTCACTATGCTCCACAGCAACCGCTCTAGCAAGCGTCCCCGCGCCCTTAGTGCCGGCGCAGCGCTGACGCCCGAACCTCCACTCGCAACCCAACGCAACTCGCGACCAACATCCGCGGCATTCTGCCAACGCGCTTCCGGGTCTTTGGCAAGACATTCTGCGGCCACGTGATCCAGCGACGCCGGGGCCATTCGTTGGAGTTTTGAAATCGGCTCCGGCTCATGTTCCAAAATTGCCGACATCACAGAAATCTGACTCTTTCCCTCAAACGCGTGCCGCCCCGTCACCATCTCGTACAGCACGCACCCAAAACTAAAGATGTCGCTGCGCGCATCCGCTTCTTTCCCCTGCAACGTCTCCGGAGCCATGTACTGAAACGTCCCAACAATCGATCCCTGCTGCGTCAGCGATCCCGCCGGTCCGCCCATCACCGAAAGATTCATCGTCGGGGTTGACGGCGTTAACGGACCAGCATTGCCCAAAGCCTGAGAGGCGAACATTGCTGCCGCTGGTTTTGCTAATCCGAAATCCAGCAGCTTCGCGCCTGCAGCCGTAAGCATGATGTTTCCCGGCTTCAGATCGCGATGCACGATCCCGGCGCGGTGCGCTTTCTCCAGGGCGTCGCAAATCTGGAAGCCGCATTCCAGGGCCTGCTTCAAAGGCAGCGGCCCTTTCTTGAGGCGCGTGTCGAGGCTTTCTCCTTGTACGTGCTCCATCACCAGATAGAAAATTCCATCCTGCGCGCCCACGTCGTGCAGTGTGCAGATGTGCGGATGATTCAAACTAGAGATGGTCTTGGCTTCGCGCTCAAAGCGCTGCTTGGCTTGAGGATCGTCGGCCAGATGTCGGGGCAGGATTTTGATGGCGACCGTGCGGTCGAGACGGGTATCCCGCGCCCTATACACTTCCCCCATGCCGCCAGCGCCGAGTGGCGATTGGATTTCGTAGGGACCAAGTTTCGTGCCAGAAGTCAGGGCCATCGGTCGCGCTATTATAGCCTTTCGAATCGGTGCGGCTCGACTTGCCTTTTCCACTCGTTTCACCATCGAGACCGCCGACCATTATGCCCGGATTCGAGGGGCCTTGGGCCTGCCTCCGGCGGATGCGATCCACTTGGCATCGGCCGCGCAGGCCGGGACGGATCTATTCCTGACCAACGACAAACGACTGCTGGGCAAATTCGTCCCTGGCATTCAATTCATCGCACCGCTGGATACACAACTCATCTAAGGCGGGCAGCGGCTGAGTTCCTTGCGAATTTCCGGCTCGTGTACAATCAAGCTTTACCCCATGTGTGTGGCGATGATGGCCGTCTGTCGCGCCCTCCGATGAGCAACCAGGAAAATCTGGAAGGAGACTTTCGCAGTTATGGCAATTCCCGCGACCCAAATGCGCCCGGGCATGGTGATTAAGCACGAAAACAACTTGTGCTCCGTCTTCAGCGTCGAGCACCGTACTCCCGGCAACCTGCGCGCTTTCATTCAGGCCAAGCTGCGTAACCTGCGTACTGGCGCCATTTTCGAGCACCGCTTCCGCTCCCCCGACCCCATTGAGCGCGTCATGGTGGACGAGGAAAAGATGGAATACCTCTACAACGACGGCGATTTCTATTGCTTCATGAACACCGAAAACTACGAGCAAATGCAGCTGGGGCGGGATATCTTGGGCGACGCGGTCGAATACCTGACCCCAAATTTGCAGATCACCATTGAGTTCTTCGATGGCAAGCCGGTGGGCATTGAACTGCCGCAGACGGTGGAGTTGAGCGTGGTGGAAACCGAGCCGGGCATGCGCAGTGCGACTGCCAGTGCGGTCACCAAGCCTGCGAAGCTGGAGACGGGCCTGGTGGTTCAGGTTCCGGCGTTTATCAACGAAGGCGATAAGATTCGCGTGGATACTTCTGAGGGCGCGTATCTCTCCCGCGCATAAAAGAATGCTGCGGAGCGTTCCCCGCTGGACAGCCGAGGCGGGCTGTCCCCACGTGATATCCGGTAGCGTCTAGGGTAAGACTCGTTGGCATGACGCAGCAAAACGAAGCTCGTCGCTACACTGTGCGGGGACGCGTGCAGGGTGTCGGGTTCCGCTGGTTTGTCGAGGCGGAAGCGCACAAGCTGGGAGTCTCCGGCTGGGTTCGCAACGCTTCCGATGGAGCCGTTGAACTGCTCGCTATGGGGACTCGGCAGCAACTCGACGGGTTGCAAGCCAAGCTCTGGCAAGGTCCACGGGCCGCGCGCGTAGATGCGGTGGACGAACGCGAAGCCGAGGCAGTCTCCGGCTACACGACCTTTCGCATTGAGGGCACGCTGTAGAAATTACAAATTTACAAATTGCCAAATTACAAATGACTCCTGACCAACTGAAAAAGCTGATCCGCGAAGTTCCTGATTTCCCGAAGAAGGGAATCTTGTTTTATGACATCACAACTCTCCTCAAAGACCAGCTAGGTTTTGCCACGCTGGTTGATCTGCTTTCGGAGCACTACATCGGGCAAGACATCGACGTGGTGCTGGGCATGGAAGCGCGTGGCTTCATCTTCGGCCCTGCCGTCGCGTACCGCCTTGGCGCCGGCTTCGTTCCCGTGCGCAAGCCGGGCAAACTTCCTGCCGCCGTGACCAGCGTAAGCTACGATCTGGAATACGGCAGCAACACGCTGCAGGTCCACCAGGACGCGATTCAGAAGGGTCAGCGTGTGATTATTGTGGACGATTTGCTGGCGACCGGCGGCACGGCTGAAGCTACGGTGAAGCTGGCGCAAGAGCTGGGGGCTGAGATTGCTGGATTAGCGTTTGTGGTGGAACTGGACTTTCTGAAGGGCCGCGACAAACTGAAAGGCCACGATGTGTTTTCGCTGCTGAACTACGATAAGTAGGTGGTAAGCACGCGGGCCCCCACGAAGTTTATTTTTTGACAAGTAAAGCGGTGGTATTGATCACCACAGCCCAAAAGCCGACGCTGACAAAGAGTGTCGCACCGAGTCCGAGGATAGCGGTCCAGTTCACTCGATATCCACCCAATTCCTTGATTCCATTCACAGATTCACCCACAAATTCCTCCACAGGGGCCCGATTTCCTGTTTCTTGCGTGAAAGATTTGATGCACGAAGATTGCCAGTGTTTCAATTGTGTTAATTCTTGTCAAGTCAGTGGTTTCGCGGCGCAGGTGTGGAAAACAGGACCCGAATGCTACGTAAGAACTCCCAACATGGAAGGAATTTGTTCAAAATGGGCTCAGGAGGTTGGTTGTTCCAGGAGGGGTCTGGACGAGGATAATTCTGAGATCACTAGATATGCATCTTTTGCCAGGTAGTTTTTGCGCCGGAACCAGTCCTCCATGGCGTCCCGAAGCAGGTCGATGGGCACGGCCGTACCTACTTCCATGTGTCCGTCGGCGACAGGTAGGGTGTCGTCGAAGACGGAGGCGTTGGTGAAACTGCGCATAGAAAAATTATCCAGCCACTTCAAGGGACAGGGCTGCCGCTGGCCGTTGCTTTCATAATCGACCTGAAGTTTGCGGGCAAACATGCGATACCGAATTTAATCATACCGAAACCAAACGTGCCGAAGGGCCGGTACAATCGCCTAAAGGTGAGATGTGGCTCATTATTTTCGCAAGATGTGAAGCCGTACCCAATTTGGAAAAACAGTTCTGGTTTCACGCTCTCTCTGAGCAAGAACCGTTATTTCTGCGCTTTCGGTCCGGCGGCGCGGACCTCATCCGGAGCATCGAATTCCTCGAAATTCTTAGCAAAACGCGCACATAGGTCCGCCGCCGCGCGGTCGTAGGCAGCTTTGTCGGCCCAGGCGTTGCGCGGGTTGAGCAGGTTGGACGGCACACCGGGACATGTTTTCGGAATCGAGAATCCGAACGTGGGTTCGACTTCGAACTCCACCTGGGCGAGCGTGCCCTCTACGGCGCCGTCTACCATGGCGCGTGTGTAGGGAATATCCATGCGCTTGCCCACGCCGTACGGTCCACCCTGCCAGCCCGTGTTCACCAACCAGCATTGCGCGTTGTGTTCGCGCAAGCGGCGCCCCAGCATTTCCGCATAGACTTTCGGAGCGAGCGGCAGGAAAGGCGCGCCAAAGCACGTCGAGAAGGTGGCTTGCGGTTCCTTGACGCCGGCTTCCGTGCCCGCCACTTTCGCCGTGTAGCCGGACATGAAGTGGAACATGGCCTGTTCCGGAGAGAGTTTTGCCACCGGAGGCAGAACGCCGAAGGCATCCGCAGTCAAGAAGACGACATTCTTGGGATGACCGCCTACGCCCGGGATCACGCAGTTTTCGATGAAATCGACGGGGTAGGCCGCGCGGGTATTCTCCGTAAGGCTGTCATCCGCGTAGTTCGGGACGCGCGTTTCCCGATCTAATGCGACGTTTTCCAGCACCGACCCAAAACGCAATGCGTTCCAGATTTGCGGCTCATTCTTCTGCGAAAGCTTGATGCATTTGGCGTAGCATCCGCCCTCGAAATTGAAAATGCCATTGGCGCTCCAACCGTGCTCGTCGTCGCCAATCAGGTTGCGCGTGGGATCGGCGGAGAGCGTCGTTTTACCCGTACCTGACAACCCGAAGAACAATGCCGTTACGCCGTTACGCCCTACGTTGGACGAACAATGCATGGGGAAAACATTCCGCGGCGGCATCAGGAAGTTCATAATGCTGAAAATCGACTTCTTGATCTCGCCCGCATACGCGCCACCGCCGATCAGAACAACCCGCTCGGTGAAGTTCAGAATTACAAAGGCTTCGGAATTCGTACCGTCACGCCGCGGGTCGGCTTTGAAGTCGGGAGCGGCAATGACCGTAAATTCTGCCTTGTGGGCTTGCAACTCTGCCGTGCTGGGACGGATAAAAAGCTGCCGCACGAACAGGTTGTGCCAGGCAAATTCATTGACGAAGCGGACGGGAAGGCGGTAGTTGGTATCGGCACCGCAGAAAAGATCTTGCACGAAGAGTTCGCGCTCATCCAGATATTCCAGCACGCGGGCATGCAAGGCCGCAAACTTCCCCGGATCAAAGGGCTGATTGACGGCTCCCCAGGCTACTTTGTCGGCGGTAAGGGCGTCCTTGACGACAAACTTGTCTTTCGGAGAGCGGCCTGTTTTCTTGCCTGTGGTAGCAACGATGGCGCCGTTCGAGGCGATCTGCCCCTCTCCGCGGCGGATTGCATGTTCTACCAGTGGGGCGGACGCCAAGTTAAAATGAACATCTCCTCGATCCAGTAGTTCGTCCACGGTGGGCGTATGACTTGCCGTTGCCATTAGGAAGCTCCTTCGTATGAATGCCGTCTACTATTGTCCCTCGCGGGGCAGGGAAAACCAAGTAGAAGCGAGGAAACACACACAAGAGTGACCAGAATCACAAAACGACCGGTCGGTTAGTGTAGGGGGATTCAGAGATGCAAGATACAATTGCGCGAGTTGAAACGCCAATTCCAGAATACGGGTCGACCTTTTTCCCTTGAATGAACGCCCAAAAAAGTCCTTCCTGCGGGATCGCCAACACATCTTCGACCGTTCCGGTGTCCGTACCCATCATGGGCATTTCCGAACAGCCAAAACGCGTCCTGCTAAATTACAACTACGACATCCTGAGTACAGAGAACGGGAAGTAAGCGGCGCCAAGAGCAGTCGAATTCGGCCCTCAAGCTTTGGCCGGAGCGAGCAACTCGGCCAGTGCGCCGTCAAGATGTTGTAGAGTTTCTGCGACGGTGAGGGAATACATTTCTTGCCCTGTGTGTTCGCCGGTTTCAATCGCAGTCTTCAGGTAGTGGCCGGCAATCTGAATTGCGAGCGAGTCGGTGATGACCTTGCCCGTGCGGCGCTGGTATTCCTCCCAGGCGCGATGCGGAAGTGCCATCCACACCGGTTTTCCGTCGACCAGGAACTTGATGTCAACGGCATCGGCGTGGCGCGTGGCAATGGCCACGATCACGGCCTGATACAGGCAATGAACGTCCTTCTTCGACCAGCGGTCTTGAGCGTGAAAGTCGTCAAACATGGTAGAGAGAAGTATAGCGGTCGGGGCCGGAGACGGGCAAACGGCGGAGTGCGACGCGATAAGATGGAGCTGTGATTACGAAAACTGCACGCAAGCCCAGAGCCCGACCTAAAGTAAAAACGAAATCCAAACCCGCGCTACCTCAGGTACTCACCATCGAGCTGTGGAGCAAATTCCCGTGGCTGGTCCACGGATTCAGCACGCGCTCCGGCGGGCTCACGCAATGCTATGGTGCGCCCAGCTTGAATCTGGGATTCACGAAGGAAGACCGCAGGGAAACAGTCGAACGCAACCGCAGGGTTTTTCTTCAAACGCTTGGAGCCGGTAAAAATTACAAACTGGTTACTCTGCGACAAGTTCATTCCGATCTGATCCACACTATCGCGGACGTTCCCAAAGAACCTGAGGTCGGCGACGGCATGATCACGAATATCCCAGGGCTAATTCTCGCAGTGCAAACTGCTGATTGCTTGTCTGTGATCCTCGTCGATCCGAAACGTAAGGCCGTGGGCGTGTTCCATGCCGGATGGCGTGGAACGCTGCGACGCATGGTAGAAAAAGGCGTGGGGGAGATGCGCCGCAACTTTGGCAGCGAGCCACGAAATCTTCAGGCCGCTATCGGACCGGGAATCCGGAAGTGTTGCTTCGAAGTGGGTCCGGAAGTGCGCGTGCAGTTTGAAGCGCAGTTCGCCTACGCCCGCGAACTCTTCCGCGAAATCAAGGAGTTGGACCCCGTTCGTGAAAAATATCCCATGCTCTTCCTGACGGCGCGCGCTCCCGGACACAGCGAGCTGCCTGTCCAGCTATTTCTTGATCTTGTGGAAGCGAATCGACGGCAACTTGTGGATGCCGGTGTCGCCGCCAAGAATATTCATGCGTTGGACCTATGCACGGCTTGCCGAACCGATCTGTTGTTCTCTTATCGGAAAGAAAAAGGCGTGACCGGAAGAATGATGGGTGCCGTGGGCATTCGGCATTAAGAGGACATTACCGCGCCCTTTTTGGTCGTGGTGCAGTTTCGTAAATACACTCTTCTGGCTTTGTCATTCCGAGCCCGGTCTATCGGCGAGGAATCTGCTCCTGGCAGTAAAAGAGCAGATTCCTCGCGCGCTACTGCCGCGCTTCGGAATGACAACTTTGTAGAAATATCCAAACTGCACCACTACCCCCTTTTTGGTCACCTTTCGGTCTGAATAGTTTCCTGACATAATCGGGAGCTAGGTGAAGGCTCACCATTGGTGAGCTGTCACGTCTATAAGTTCAGCGTCTGAACCGGGGATTCCATGTTTCAAGAGTCGCAGAGCACTAACAGAAGTTGGATGCGATCCACGCTGCTCTCGACCCTCGTTCACTGTCTGTTCCTATTCCTGCTGATCTATCGGTTGCCGGTCACTGCGAGGATCGTGAGGCCGTCGGACCTCGTCTTAGGGAGCCGGGGGACATCCACCGAACTTCTGTACTTGTCGCGGCAGGGGCTGCAAGATCGCGTGAGTGCTCATCCGAATTCCACTCGAAAACGAACCCCGCCCACGGTTCCCGCATTCAATGCAAAACAGCTGACGCTGCCTCCGAAAACTGCGGACGACCGTCCCCGCAGCGCTGCCAATGACCCTATGCGAGCTGGTTCTCCCTATGGGTCTTTAAGAGATGGCCCATCCGTTGGTCTGGTAATTCAGGTCGCCTTGCCTATCGTCGGCCCAGACGTGCCGCGCTCCTCGCTGCCTCCCGGGATCGAGGGTGACGTAATCGTGGAAGTCACAATCGACGCACAGGGAAACGTTGCCGAAACCCGCGTTCTGAAATCGCTAGGGCCGGAGGTCGACGACAAAGTGGTCGCGACCCTGCATACCTGGCGCTTTCGGCCTGCCACTACGGACGGTGTGGCCAGTGTCTCCAAGCAGGATGTGTATTTCCACTTTCCTAGCTAGAAATTCATCCAATTCATTGCTGCGCTGCCGGCTATTTCTTGGCGGCACTTTCCCCAGGTATCAACTGATAGCTCACAAATGCCACCTGCTTGCTATCGGGCGACCAGGAAGGGACGTTGATTGTTCCTTGCCCGCCGAAAAGTTTGGCCAACACTGTGATCTTTGCTCCGTTGATTTTGTCATTCCCCGATTCATCGCTCAAGGGAATCATCCGAAGCATCACGTCTTTGTTTTCTGGATGTCCGGTAACATTCTTGTCGTAGGAGAGAAACACCATCCGCTTCCCATCTGGCGAGATGTGCGGAAACCAATTGTTGAAATCATCCGAAGTTATTTGCTCCTGCTGACTTCCATCGCTCCGCATCCGCCAGATTTGCATCTGGCCTGTGCGTTCGGAGTTGAAGTAAATGTACTTTCCGTCGGGCGAATATTCCGGGCCGTCGTCGAGCCCTTGGGCGGTGGTGAGGCGTGTCTCTTCGCCTCCTTCCGCGGGGATGCTGTAGATATCGAAATCATCGATCTTCTGCCCATCGCCGCTGCTCTGCTCGACCTTCCGTTGTCCGACAAAGGCCAGTGTCTTCCCATCCGGCGACCAACCGTGCCAGTAAGAAGGCGAGTTTTTCGTGACGCGCTGGGGAGCGCCACCGCCCATCGGCACAATGTACACGAGGGAGTGATGTTCCTCTTGTGACTGGTCACTAATGGCGAGTTGCGTGCCATCCGGGGAAATGCCGTGGTCATTGTTGCAATGATCTGCAAAACCCGTGGCAATGACCTCCGGTTTGCCGCCAGCTACAGGAATGCGTTGGATGTGGCCGTTGCTGTTGAAAATGAAGCTCGCGCCATCGCGAGCCCAGTTCGGAGCTTCAAAGTGTTCGGGCGCGATGTAAACCACTTGCCGGTCCGTGGATTCGACGGCAACAGTTTCCAGTGTGCTGTAAAGGGTTGCCTTGGTAGCTGAGGTGGTTGACGACTCCGTTAAATCGACATTCGAAAATGTGGCTGTCTCTTCAACGTCCTTGTCGTGAGAGCAGACACCAATTCCAATATAGAAGGTGCCCTGAATCGGTACTCGCAGCCATCCACCCGCAACTGTAGGCTCGCTGCCGGCATCCGCAGCAAGGGACATGTAGACGTAATCGCCACGTTTGACGATGCGCAGCGTCTTGGGTGCAGATACGTTCGATTGAATCTCGCGCGTGGTAGCGCCTTTTTCGTCGCGATATTGCAAGGCCGTCAACCCGTTGCCGTGGAGAGCCAGGTCGGCATAGGCGGAATCCGGGTCAAGATTCTGACGCACCACCAGCACCGCTTTCTTGTGCGCGTTCCCGCCGGTGTTCGCAAATGCAATGTTGGCGGTCAGCGTGACATCCCCCGATACCTTTTTCCAGACAAAATGAAACGCATCTGCTGCAAACCACATGTTCTCGCCGCTGCCGGTGATGGTGTAAGTCTTCTTGGACTTGTCGTATATCGCCGAACCGGGGTGCAAGACTGTGCCGATGTCCGCATGGCCTTCGAAGAGTCCAAGCGGTCCCACCTTGGACTTTGCCCAAGAGAGAGCTGGCGCGGCAAAAATCAAAAATGAAATAACAGAAACCGCCAACGTCATTCTTTTCCGCTGGACACTTTTTTGCTGCACCATGAATCCTCCAGATTCTTACGAATTACCAACGAAAACAGGCGAGGAAAGGATATCCAATGTCTCATCCTTGCGCTATTTCACCAGCTTCTTCAAAATCGCAATCTGTCCCGCATGGTAGAGATCATGCTGAACTGCGCCGTGCATGGTGATGTAGAAGGAATAATCGCCGCCACCCAGTTTGCCGTCGAGTTTCGCGTCGGGAAATTTTCGAATAGCTGCGGCCAGCGTCCGATGTTGTTGCTCTAGTTCTTTCAATGCCTTCTTCCAAGCAACCTCGCTGATATCAGTGACGACGGGGAAATTCTCTTCCGGGGGCAACGAGGTTGTCTTGCCGCCGACAATGCGTTCACAAACCACACGGTCCCAGGCTGTCGCATGCAGAACTAGCTCCCAGATGGTGTGTGCGCCGGGAATCGGACGCTGCGCCGCCTGCCCGGCAGAGATTCCTCGCAGCAGGGAACGCAAAGACGGTCCGTGCCACGCCTTGCCGGAGTAGGCACGTTCCAGCTGATCGGCGATGCGAGATGTTTCCTTCATGAGAGCGCTTGGCCTGGAGCCAGTTAGGATTTGTCGTGCGGGAAGTTTCGCCTAAGTATTAAGCTTGCGGAGCGGACGCGATGGGCGCTGCCGGTATGCCAGTTTCCGGATGTCCGCTATTCACCAGGTCCTTCAATTCCTTGCTGGGCTTGAAGAAAGGAATCTTTTTCGCAGGAACTTCTACCTTATCGCCGGTCTTCGGGTTGCGGCCGATACGGGGCTTACGCTGGCGTGTTCGGAAGCTGCCGAAACCGCGGATTTCGATCTTATCTCCGACGCGCAGCGAGCGCACGATGCTGTCGAAAATGGTCTCCACGATTACTTCGCCATCTTTGCGCGTCACTTCGGCCAGGCGGGAGACTTCTTCGATCAGATCGGCTTTGGTCATGGGTTATTCGCTCCGTTTTTTGCTGCGGGAACCTCCATAACCTTCTCAAATTTCAGGACTTCGCGCAAGAGGGAGGTTATACAACTTTGGCAACCCCATTACCGGTATCAGCCAGGACACATGGAGGCGGGGACGCCCGTTGCCTCCATTCGTTTTAACTGATTAACGAATCTGTTTTCTTTCTCGGGACTGCGTTCCCTTGCCCTATTTCCAGAGGTAGTAGAAGCCGACGTGGCTTTCCAGCAGCTTTTCCTTGGTCGGGAGCCAGTCGGAAATGTCGCCAAACATCAAGTCGCTGAGGGTCTTCCGTTCGCGCTCGGGACGCACCAGTCGAGGTTCGCCGGTGATGCCTACAGCCTTGGCGGTATCTTTGATCGCGCCTTCAAAATCGGTGATCTGGTCCACAAGTTTCAATGGGAGCGCCTGCTTGCCAGTCCAGACTTTTCCATCGGCAATGGCACGAACGTCTTCTACTTTCATCTTGCGGCCCTCGGCCACAGCGCTGATGAATTGTCCGTGCATATCGTCGATTAGGGTTTGAAGATATACCTGCTCTGCGGGAGTCATGTCGCGGGTGGGGTTGCCGGTGTCCTTAAATTCGCCGGCCTTCATGGTCACATCCTTCAATTTGGCCCACTTTAAGAGCTCACCATAGTTCATGGACTCCGAGATGACGCCAATCGAGCCAACGATACTGCCCTGGTCGGCGTAAATCTTGTTCGTTGCGGCGGAAACGTAGTAAGCGCCGCTGGCGCCCACAGATTCAATTGCGGCCACGATGTGCTTCTTCTTTTCGTCGCGGATGCGCTTGACTTCGCGGTAGATTTCTTCCGAGGCAGCCACACCGCCGCCCGGCGAATCCACGTGGATCACGATGGCCTTAACCGAGTCGTCGTCGGCAAATTTCTTCAACTGCTGCACGACGATTTTCGGCGACACAATCACGCCTTCGAGATCCACCACCGCGATCTTGTCGCCAAAGCTGGTGAGCGAGGCCTTGTCGTCGCCATTGTGCAGGGTAACGTAGACCAGCGAGAAGACGGCGAGCACGAAGAGGAAAAACGCCCCGCCGCCAATAAGAATCCAGAGCCAAATCCGCGAACGACGTTCCGCCATAATGCGTAGAGTGTAGCACCGAGGACGGTCTAACGCTGCTGTCCCTTTCAGCAAATCTTTCCCGTCCGGAATTCCTTGACGCTCGCCTGCGCTCTCCATAAGATGGCTGCGCCTTTCCAGGAGGACCTCATGGCTGGATTTTGTGGTAGTTGCGGTGCATCCATGGCCGACGGAGTTAAGTTCTGCCCGGCTTGTGGCAAACCCTCAGGGGCAACACCGAGTTCTGTGACGGCAGGCTCGCCTGCGACTTCAGCTTCGCTGCCCCCAACGGCGTCGGGTGGCGGCGGTGCTTTGAAGATCATTCTGATCGTACTCGGCATTCTTGCATTGCTCGGCTGCTTGTTGCTGGGAAGTTGCTTCTATTTCGCGTATCGGGTGAAGAAAGCGGCCCATGAATATGCTGGCACCAGCAAGCCCTACACCGGCAAGAAAGCGCCGTGCTCCTTTGTGAGCGTTCCTGAAGCCGCCGAAGCCTTGGGTGTTGCCGTGCAGGCAGCCGAAGCGCACAGTACCTATAGCTGCGATTATCAGATAGGCACCGAAGGCAGCCGGCACATGATGGTTCAATTTACGTGGCAAGGCGGCACCAGCATCATGAAGCTGACTCACGGCGCACTGGCGCATATCGGGGGCGGCGTGGATACATTTACTGAGGTGCCAGGGCTGGGCGATGAGGCTTACATCGGGCCCGCTGGCTCGTCCATCATGATGCGCAAAGGCGATGTGATGGTGAACATCGATCTACGCACCGCTGGGCTAAACGCGGAGGGGGGGAAGAAGGTCGCGGCTATGATCGCGGAGCGGTTGCAGCCTTAAAGCGGTGCGCGGCAGCGGACTTTAAGCAAGGCCAAAGTTTCTATCTTTAAGAGTCGCACAATTCGACTCTACATTGATGACATCTGGGTGGTCCATGTTTCGGACATCGACGCTCCTGTTGATCATTGCCTCGGCTACAGCTGCGTATGGAGCTGAGGCAGGCGCACTGCGTGCAGGGGCTGCGCGTGTCGATATTACACCTGCGGCGAATGCGCTACCGGCTCCTTACACGTCTGTCCGCGACCACCTGTATGTGCGCGCCATTGTGCTGGACAACCACGTGACCCGCGCTGTCTTGGTTGGTGTGGATTTGATCGTGATTGACGAAGACCTTTGGCAGGAAACCTCCAAGCAGATTGCGCAGGAGCTGCAGTGTCCCATCGATAACATTGTGATGTCGGCGACGCACGCGCATTCCTCCCCCTATCCAGACCCACCCAATTCGAAAGCGCCGCCCAATCCCAATAACGACGCCTTCCGCGCGAAATTGAAAGAAGGAGTCCTTGCCGCCGTACGCGAAGCCAAAGCCAAACTGCAACCTGTCCGTGTGGGTTTTGGGACAGGAGCCACGTATTTGAGTGTGAACCGGGATGCGGTCCATCCGGAGACACGTCTTTGGTACCAGGGCCCGAACCTCGACGGACCGTCCGACAAAACGGTGGCTGTTCTGAAATTTGAAACACTCAGCGGCGAACCAATTGCCGTCTATGTGAACTATGCCATGCACGCTATCAACTACTACTTAATGGGAATTCTGACCGCAGATTTTCCCGGCGTGACTTCAAGATACGTGGAGCAAGCGTATGACGACAAAGTGGTCGCGATCTGGTCGAGCGGCGCCGCTGGGGACCAGAACCCGCTCTACTTACGGCTGCACTCCGGTGCCCGGAAAGCGAAGGACGCGCTCGACAAGGACACTGGAAGTACGGAGGTTGCTCGACAGTCTCTCGACAAGGCTGTCGGCAATTTGAACAATTGGGTGGATAGCATGGGTCGAGTGATGGGCGAAGAGGTTCTTCGCGTGATGGACACCACAAAGAAAACTTCCAACGACGTGCGGATTTGGGGCGGTGGCAAGACGCTGACTTGTCCCGGACGAACCCGCACCAACACCGGCCGCGAGGGCGCTCCCGGTACATATGTGGACGGAGACCCCGTCAACTTCCACGTTGGACTGCTTACAATTGGAACGACTGCGTTCGCCACGGTCAACGCTGAGATCTATACCTCGATAGCCCAGCGCCTGAAGAAAGAATCTCCCTTCGCGAATACTGTGGTGGTCACGCTTGCCGATGGCTTCGCAAACACCGGTTACATTCCCACCGATGAAGCCTACGGACGCAATACTTTCCAGGTGCTCGACTCGCACCTGAAACCGGGCTGCGCGGAGAACGCGATTGTGAACACCGCGCTGGACCTGATCATGGAGTCGAAGAAGTAGGAACGCGAAGTGAAGGTTCGGCGCTATTTCGCCACATGTATAGTCCCATCTACTTCGACCACGTATGTGAGGTTTTTCGTTATGCCTATATATTCTGGTAGCGGAGGCTTCTGACGGAGAACATGGAAGACATCAGTGTCTTCGGGTGCGTCAGTGATTACGTGCGTGTGCAAACCAGCTACCTGCTTCCGCCCATCGGCCGACGAATTCTTAACCTCGAGAATCGTTTTATGAAGCTGCCGCTTTTCCACGATGATGTTCCCGTCGGCTGAGATAAGGAAGCGCGCATCTCCACCTAGCGGGTACACTCCGTCGGCGGTCTGCGCGGGAACAATGTATATGTACATTTGGTTGGATTCCATTGGCAACACCATCGTGTTATAAGGACGCTCTTGCCGTTCAAAGTCTCGCAGCGCCGTTTCAATTGCTTTAGCGCCTAAGAAATAAGCCCCACTATCTTCCATGGGTGGATCGAACTTCTTGACGGAAAATTGTTCCGGAGTCGCGCCTTGAACGGCCTCGTAAGCGACAAGGAATTTGTCTTTCCTCTCGTTGAAATGACCGAATGCAACGCTCCATCCGCCTTCTGTGTGCTTGGCGACGTAGCGCTGTATGGTCCCATTTTCCGGTTTTTGCGCCAACACGGCATCCGTGGCGTGCCATGCCGCTTCGTCATATTGGGCGAGCAAACGGCCTCGAGCTGTGATCTGCGCCAATTCGGAGGATGAGAGAGGTTTGTTTTTCTCGGCGAGGGCAGCGACACACAGAAGCAAAACCGCGAAAACGAGTGCAATCGACTCTTTGATCGAGGGCTGTTGCATAGTGCCAGCATCATAACAAGCCCGAGAACGAGCCGGAATAGAGTCTTTACGCTGTACTTCCGGCATGCTATTCTCCCCCCGTACCTCGCGGGTCCCGCGCTTTGCCGCCTGGCAGAGCCACTAACAATGAGGGTCCCTACCTACGTTCCTCCTCGCGGGAGCGTGGATGGAGGAGATGCGAGCACACCCGAGGTGTGCGCTCTCTTCATCCGCACGCGCCCGGAATCCACAAACAAAATTCAACTACCCACTTGGAGGGGACCAATGAACGCAGGAATTATGAAGCTGCAAAAACTTACGCCCAATCTTGTTGTCCGCAACGTGGAAGCGAGCATGGACTTTTACTGCCGCGTGCTCGGCTTTCAGCGCGGCCAGACCGTGCCTGAACAAGCGCCTTATATTTTCGGAATCGTCACCCATGGAGCGGTGGAAATCTTCTTCAATGACCAAAAAGTGGTGGCGGCAGACCATCCCGCGCTCGGCAATCGTCCGGTCGGAGGAGCTCTTACGCTGTACATCGAAGTGCAAGGTATCGACGAGCTGTTCAAGACCGTGCAGCAGCACGGTGCGAAAATCACGATGCCCATGAAAGACCAGTTTTACGGGATGCGCGAGTTTGGCATGGAAGACCCGGAAGGCTGGGAGATTACGTTTGCGGAACGGGTGAAGTAGAACATTGTAGATTGCAGATTCAGATTGCAGAAGTATGCTCGTTCTCACTTCTGCAATCTGACTTTAAACTTCTGCAATTTGAGGAACAATGACACGCAAGGCGCGCGAGGCGACGCTCACCTCAATGGGCGTCTGGCAGACAAATTCTCCGTCAGCGTAGACATCGACTGGTTGCTGCGTGATTAACTGGAAGCGCGAGCCCTGGAAATATTCCACTTCAGGAAATGCGAGATGATTGCCGCCGTAGACGGACGGAAACAGACGCAAAAGTTTGGCTTTTGACATGGCCCCAATGACGCAGGCATCGAGCAGGCCGTCCGCCATGTCAGCTCGTGGAGCGATACGCATTCCGCCTCCGTACCAAGGTGTGTTGGCGAATGCCACGAGTACGCGCGGGACGGAACTGTGCGGTGTGAACTCACCGGTGCCGGTGGTGTTATGTACGAGCAAGTCGACATGCGGCGGCGTGAAGCGGGCCAGCGCGGCGGGGAGACTGAGCGCGTAGCCACCGTGTCCTCGGAGCCAGCGCGGGAGTTGATTGGCGATGCGTGCTACTGCTCCGTCCAAGCCGACGCCGGTGACACAAGAAAAATAATGGGGTTGAGGCTGGTCTGGTTTTGTGATGGCGCCAAGGTCTACGGCACGGACATTGTTTCCACCAGCCATAAAATATTTCCAGGCTGCGGCCGCTTGCGTCAGGTTGCGCAGACCAAGCGATCGTGCGAAATCATTACCACTACCCCGCGGAACGGTGAGCACTGGCAACTCCAGCCGCACGAAATCACTGAGATGCCGGTGAATGGTCCCGTCCCCGCCGAAGATCAGGATCGCATCGAGGCCGTTGGCATCCGCAGGCATGCCAAGCGCGAAGCTGGCTTTGTCCGAGCGGAAAAGCTCTAAGTCTTCCGGCGAAGTCCCGATCCCAAGAATGGCGGCAGCGCGCATGTCGCGGAAGGGTAACAGAAAGACAGCGTCGTTTGCTGCTAGATACTCTAATTAAGTCTGTCATTCTGAGCATAGCGAAGAATCCCTGCAGGGGTCCTTCGCTTCGCTCAGGAGGACAGAATCTTGGCGAATCAGAGTTCTTAGAAGAACGTGATATTGACCCGTTTGATTTTTCGGCCGACTTGTAGCGCAAACGGAGTGTTGCAGACCACTTCCATCATCGGAAGAAATTGGACAACATTGTTGATTTTGACTGATTTTTCTTTTATCTTCCGTGCCGCCTCTGTGCGCGACGGGGTCAGGCCAGCACGAAAAATTATCTTGTCCACTTGAACTTCCAAGGGAATTCCCGCCGTAATCGGAGATGTCACAAGATCGCGAAGTTCCGAAAGTGGAATTTCTATATTCTCCACGTTGTCCGGAACTTCTCCCCGCTCGTGTTGTTTCTCCCAGTTGCCGCGTGCCGATTGAGCGTCAATCTCTCCATGAAAATCGGAGACGATTCGGCGCGCTAAATCCTTCTTCATATTCTTCGGATTGACTTCGCCCGTTGCGCAGACTCGCTGCATTTGATTGATGTCGGCTATTTGGACATCCGTAAGCAGCTCGTAATACCGCCACATCATGGCATCCGAGATCGACATGACCTTGCCGAACATCTCCACCGGAGGCTCATGGATGCCGATAGCGTTCCCGAGTGACTTCGACATTTTCTGCACGCCGTCGAGTCCTTCGAGAATCGGCGTGGTGAGCACAATCTGAGAGGGCTGGCCATACGCTCGCTGCAACTCGCGTCCGACCAGCAGATTGAATTTCTGGTCGGTGCCGCCCAGCTCCACGTCGGCTTCCAGTGCTACCGAGTCGTACCCCTGCGCCAGCGGATAAATCAGTTCATGCAACGCGATCGGTTTTTCGTCGTGGAAGCGTTTGTGAAAATCTTCGCGCTCCAGCATTTGCGAAACAGTGTACTTCGCCATCAACCGTACGAAATCGTCCGCCTTGAACTTCGCAAACCACTCATTGTTGAAGCGGATTTCTGTTTTTTCGGGATGCAGGAT
>CAZUCC010000037.1:0-41642 GCA_964619065.1 uncultured Acidobacteriaceae bacterium
GCGCGGAGAGGTGCGTGAGTGGTTGAAACGATCCGCCTCGAAAGCGGACATACCTTAACGGGTATCGTGGGTTCAAATCCCACCCTCTCCGCCAGAATTTCACGGGGCCTGCTGCTATGAATTCCAGAAAGACCAGCATTACTTTCTTCGCGCTAATACTCGCTATCCCCGCCTTTGCTGCCGAGCGTTCCATTGATCCTGCCGCCAGCACACTCACCGTGAAAGTCTTGAAGACCGGCCTGTTTTCCGCCTTCGCCCACAATCATGAGATCTCGGCTCCGATCACGGCGGGCACGGTTCGCGATGGTGACAACGCTTCCGTCAAATTCCGCGTTAATGCCCGCGGCATGAAGGTACTCGACCCAGATGCCTCCGCTAGCACCCGCACTGAGGTCCAAAACAATATGCTCTCGGCTCAAGTTTTGGATGTACAACAATATCCCGAGATTGCTTTTGAGAGCACTGGCGTTCAACCTGCGGGTAGCGACGCTTATACGGTTTCCGGGAACCTGACCCTCCACGGACAGACTCATCCCGTCCAGGTCAACGTGAAGCAGGCAGGAATCGGCAAGTACGAAGGCAGTGCCAAACTGAAGCAGACCACCTTCGGCATCCAACCCATCAGCATCGGCGGTGGAGCAGTGAAAGTGAAAGATGAAATCGAGATCGTCTTCACCATCCGCTCCAGTAGAGCCCATTTTGGGAATTGCCCCTAACCCGTTGGTCTAACCCCCGATTTCCCAAGCTTGACCGGCCCTTGAACGAGGGAGTAGCTTGACGCCAGGCTTACTGATTCACAAGATCGCGTCAGGAGGAAACAAGTGTCACGAAAACCATCTTGGATCGTGTTGTTTGCTTTTCTCAGCCTCAACGCAGCCCTCGCACAAGACCCTATTAAGGCTGAGCCCAACCACTACAAATTAGCCTTCGAAAATGAATTTGTGCAGGTCGTGAATATCCATTACGGTGCGCACGAGAAATCGGGTTGGCACACACATCCCGCCGGCGTCGTCGTTAACCTGACGGGAGCACATCTGAAATTTACCGATGAGCAAGGAACTGTGCGAGAGGTGAACGCCCTCCATGGCGAGGCCCGATGGTTTCCGGCCCTCAGACATAGAGTGGAGAACCTGGGGGGTACCGCCTACGACGGCATCTACATTGCAGTTAAGGCGAATCCGCAGACCAGCGCCACGGGAAAGAGTGGCCAGTTTGCGATGAATGCGCAGACGAAGCTGTTGGTGGCGCAAGCATTGGCTAGAGCAATACAGTAACAGTTCCAAAATCATTCCAGTCCCACCAACTTTCGGCCCCAGGCTCGGAACACACCGGGTTTCTGCCTTCTTGGCGCAGCAACCCTCAAGCAGGTTCCTCCTAACCAGTTTGGTCCGATTTCTCATTTCCGAACTTGACCGGTCCTTCACAAGGTAGTAGCTTGGCGCCAGTCGTACTCAACAGACTCCGTTAGGAGAAGATGCATGCTTCGCAGGCTATCTGGGATCACGTCGTTTGTTTTTCTGGCTCTCAACCTGGCACTCGCGCAGGACGCAACCAAGGCCGAGCCCAACCACTATAAATTGGCATTCGAGAACGAGTACGTGCAGGTCGTGAATGTTCACTACGGCCCGCACGAGAAAACCAAAATGCACTCTCACCCCGGGGGCGTAGTCGTGAATATTACGGGAGGCCATATGAGATTTACCGATGAGCATGGCGTCTCCCGGGAGGTGCGGTCGCTGCCCGGCGAGGCCCGATGGTTTCCTCCCTTCCGGCACAGTGTGGAAAATCTTGAAGATGTCGCATCCAATTCGGTCTATGTTGGAATCAAGAACTATCACCCAACTGCGGGCAAAAATGGCCAGCCGGTGATGGATGCGCGCACAAAAGAACTCGTCGCGCAAGCGCTGGTGCTGGCCATGACAAAGCAATAGCTGGCTCGCCGCAGTGGTGGGATATCCCGGAGCCTTTGCGTGGTCGTGATCGTAATGGGTGTAGCGGGGGCTGGCAAGACCACCATCGCCAGCCAGCTTGCCCTTGAACTCAATTGGAAATTCGTCGACGCTGACTCGTTTCACTCCCCCGTAAATGTAGCGAGAATGCAAGCTGGCGTCGCACTCAGCGATGCCGACCGCGGCCCGTGGCTTCACGCAATTCGCCAGGAAATTGAGCGCTCGATTTCCGAATCCAACAATATGGTTCTGGCTTGCTCGGCACTGAAGCGCAGCTACCGTGATCGGCTGAGCGGCGGCCTTGATGTCAAATTTGTGTATCTCAAGGGCACGATCGAAGTCATTCGCCAGCGCCTCGCAGAACGTAAGGGCCACTTTGTGACCGAGCAGCTTCTCGCCAGCCAAATGGAATCCTTGGAGGAACCATCGGATGCGATCACGGTCAATGTCGATCAGTCTGTCGGTAAGATTGTGGCTGAAATCCGCGCGCAGCTTGGGCTGTAACTGGAATTAAGCCTTGCGGATCTACGAGCCCGGCTTCTCGAGTAGTTTCACTTTCTGCTCCGCGCTGTCGCCAATGTCTTTCCGGCGGTGCTCGGTGTCCGTAGTATCCTTCGCGAGAAGTTCCAGAGCTTTCTTGGCGCCTTGCAGGGCCAAATCTTTCTCGCCGTTCGCGAGATAGGCGTCAGACAAGCTGTCATAGGCGTTGGGCGAGTCGGGATAGGCTGTGGTATTCAGCTTCAGAATCTCCACCGCACCCTTGGTGTCGCCAATTTGAAGATGCTCGTAGCCGAGCAGGTTGACGAAGGCTTCCGAGAACAATTGGGCTTTAGGATCGTGTTCACGAGCTTGTGCCAGCGTTTTCGCAACCTCGCTGGCACCTCCAGACTGGTCGATTTGATCCAAAATCCGGAGCGCTTGGAGATCTAATGGAGAACCGTTGGTCTTCGGCGCCTTTGCAGGATTCTTCCAGAGCACCGCGTTGAACCAGTCAGCGATTACGCCCGGCAACTCTTTGTGCACCGTAAACATGTCCGCGCCATGCCCTCCATCGGGATAGTGCACGAACCTGCTCGCAGGATTGGGTGACACGCTGAACAACCATTGCATGGTCTCCACCAGCTTGCCGTACTTATCATCCTCCGCCGCTGCCGTAAAAACCGGCACCCTCTTCGAAGATTGCAGAAAGAGCCGTCCATCTCGATCCGTTGGACCGGAGAGCAACATGAGGGCCTTCACGTCCGGATGCTTCCGAGCCAATCGGATGGCGTTGTTGACCCCGCAACTGGCTCCGCCCGCGCCAATCTTGTCGCGTTCGACGCCCGGCTGCCACACGAGATAGGAATAGGCCATATCGATATCACGCGGCCATATATCGGTGATGATCTTCTGCTGTTCTTGCGGCGGGACCTTGTCATGCGGTGTGCCACCGCTCTCCCCGTAGCCTCGTAAATCGAACGTGAGGACATTGATTCCCGCCGCCGCGAGAACCTTAGCAAGCCCGTCCCATGCTTTGCGCTGCTCGTCGCATTGATGGAGCAACAGAACTCCCGGCCCCGGCTTGGCCGACGCGAAATACGTCGCCTTGAGGATGACCCCATCGGGTGCAGTCAAATTTACGGTCTGCGGCGCAGGTAGAGTCTTGGCGGCACAGGCCAGACCAAACAAGAACGGAACCATAACGCCAGAAATAAATCGTCGGGCTTGCATCCCTGAGATCCTCCAACATTTGTATTGAACAACGGGAGCGGACGCTGCGTCAGCAAGAATTTCGAGACCGTGAGCGGTACGACCAATTCCGATGTGCCGACAAGCGAAAAACCAAGCTAGTTTAACGTTTATCTTTGCGATCTTATCCTCTACAATCTGGGACTGTCGTTTACTGAACGCATTCACGGAGCTAATCCATGTATAGGCAACTGTATCTTCTTGCGGTTCTGATATCCGCCATTTTCTTCTCCCTGGTCTCCTTCGCGCAATCTCCCCTAAAACAGGTCATACCGCTAAACTCCGGCTGGGAATTTCGTCAGATCGCCGAAGCCGCTGGGGCTGGTGTTCCTGTCTGGAGGCCCGCACAGGTTCCCGGGGACGTGCATCTGGATTTACTCCGAAACAAGCTCATCCCCGACCCCTTCTACCGTGACAATGAAGCGAAACTGCAATGGATCGAGAACGCCGATTGGGAATATCGCGCTACGATGCAGGCCCCTCCTGATCTTCTGAGCCATAAAAACATTGAACTTGTGTTGGAAGGGCTGGATGCCTATGCCGAAGTCTATGTGAACGAAAAACTCGTGCTGACAGCGGACAATATGTTCCGGGAGTGGCGCGTCGACGTGAAACCCCATCTTAAGGCCGGCGCGAACCAGGTTCGTGTGGTATTTCCCTCGCCACTCAAGGCAGCATCCAAAATTGCCGTAAGCGACAAATGGCGCGTTCAAACCCGGACCGAAGAAAAAACCTATGTCCGCAAAGCGGCCTATGAGTATGGATGGGATTGGGGCCCGCGTTTTGTGACCAGTGGGATTTGGCGCCCGGTCCAGCTCGAAGCCTGGGATGCGGCAAGAATCTCAAGTATGCACATCGCGCAACGTGACGTATCGCCAACTGTTGCTCATATAAATGCCCAGATAGAAGTGACCGCGGCTGATCAAACGTCAGGGAAAATTACCCTGAATTATGCACTTGCCGAAAAGGGGATCGCAGGCAAGAAAATGGAAGTCTCGCAAAACGTTGAACTTCATCCCGGCGTAAATCATGTGGATATTCCTTTGGAGATCCAGCGTCCCGAACTCTGGTATCCGGCGGGATATGGTGCTCAGCGGATCTATCAATTCAATGCACAACTGAAAATCGGGAATCGGATGTCGGACGAAATGATGAAGCGCACCGGACTACGCTCAATTGTCCTTCGCCGGGAAGTCGATCAATGGGGACGATCTTTCGAATTTGTACTGAATGGAATCCCTGTTTTTGGCAAGGGCGCGGACGTTATCCCGTTTGACAGTTTTCCGAACCGTGTCACCACCGAGCAGTACCGCCGTATTCTGGAATCTGCCCGCGACGCGAACATGAACATGATTCGGCATTGGGGCGGCGGATATTACGAAACCGACGAGTTTTACAACCTGTGCGACGAGCTCGGGATCATGATCTGGCAGGATTTTATGTTTGGCAATGACTGGCAGCCGGGCACCTACGCGTTCAAACAGAACGCGGAGAAGGAAGCTGAATACCAGGTCCGCCGCTTGCGCGATCACCCCAGTATTGTGATCTGGAGCGGCAATAACGAGACGGAGTCGGCATTCCACTGGCGTGGCCGCGATTCGCTCAGCCCGGAAGCCCGACTGCAAATGTGGCAAGACTATCTAACCGTTTTCAGTGGCATCCTGGATCGCACCGTCAATCGGCTCACCCCCGAGGTACCCTATTGGCCCAGCTCCCCAAGTTCCGATTACGAGGAAACCTCGCCAGAATACCAGTCCGGCGACATGCATGATTGGAGCGTCTGGCATGGCCGAGTTCCCTTCACCGAGTATGAGAAACACTTTCCGCGCTTTATGACGGAATACGGATTCCAGTCCTTCCCCGAGATGGCGACCATCGAAGCTTTCACGGTTCCCAAAGACCGCGCCAGCGTTTTCACGCCCATCATGTTGGCCCATCAAAAAAATGGTGAGGGGAACTCTTTGATTCACGACTACATGCTCAAAGATTACAACGAACCGAAAGACTTTCCCTCGCTTCTCTATGCAAGCCAGGTGTTGCAAGCGGAAGGCATCAAAGTCGGCGCAGAGCATTTGCGGCGTAATCGTCCTCGCTCCATGGGATCGATTTACTGGCAACTCAACGATTGCTGGCCGGTGGCCTCCTGGTCGAGTCTTGACTACTACGGGCGATGGAAAGCGCTGCAGTATTACGCCAAGCGGTTTTACAGTCCGCTGCTTGTCTCCCCCCACTTGGAGAACGGAGATTTTGCTGTCTATGTTGTGTCCGACAAAACCACGCCGACCAATGCACAACTTCGTGTGCGCCTTATGACGTTGGATGGCAAGTCGATCAACGAATCGACACTGAGTATCCAGATTCCCGCGCTGTCCAGCAAAGCTTATGTACAGCGGCCTCTTTCCGAGTTCGTGAATGCGAATGGCGCGGACGCGGCCAATATCTTTGCCGTTGCGGATCTGCTGGTGGATGGAAAGGCGGTGTCGAGCAATATCCTATATTTTGTGCCGACGAAACAAGTTCATCTACCGGAAGCACAGATTACTTCTGACCTCGCGAGCGAAGCCGGTGGGTATCGCTTGCGAATTTCTTCCAAAGTCCTGGCCCGCAGCGTGTATGTATCACTGGGAGATATTGACGCTAAACTCTCGGAGAATTACGTCAACCTGATCCCCGGTGAACCACAAGATATCCGGATCGAAACAAGCGCGACCCTCGATCAACTGCGAACGAAAATAAAGATGATTTCGCTGGTGGACGCATTCTCGCCGGCGCCCAGTGTGGCCGCCGGGAACACTCCTTAGCTCAATGCCAGCAGCTAGAAGTCGACAGCCACCACGTCCACAGCCTTGCCCACGATGATAGGCGGGTTGGTTTGAATTTTTCTTTTGCCGGTGGTCGTGTCGTAGATGAGGAGTTCTCCACCCTGAGCAACGTAGACTTCGCTGCGATTGGCGATTGGTGTCATGCCGGTCACGTCGTCCCCAGGATTGGGCGCGGGCGGTGTGAAGGGTGTCGGTGGAGCTAAGGTCACAGTTTGATTCGCTGTATCCAATAACGAAAGGCAGCCAGATCCTAGTAACGGGTCGGGATCGCGAGTAATCGTACAACCGCGTGCGCCCACGAAGAGTAAATTGTTGGCGCCAAGCGTGATGCGGTCATGGAAGCCGTCGGCGATGGCGATCGAGCTGACGACGGTAAAGCCGCTCAGATCGACCGTCGTGAGAGTGCCGATTCCCGCAGCCGTTCCTGCCACATAAAGCTTGCTGCCGCTCAGGAGCGCTACTGTCGCACCGGATGGAATTGCGAGAGGGCTTCCGACGATCAGATTGGTTGTGAGATCAATCTTCACGATGCTCGCCTGGGTTCCCCCACATTCCGCGCCACAGTTCAGGACATAGGCAAAGCTATTGTCCGACGTGCCCACAGCGAAAGCGGGATGATCCCAGACCGGACTCACGACTTCCTGATACGGCTGCGTATTGCTGCCCACGAGACTCGTCTGAATAATCCACACCCGGCCTAGAGTTCCACCCGGGTTCGCGGGGTTGCTGACCGAGTCGCTCATGGCCACAACGCGGTTGCCGTTCGGGCTGGCGGCAAGATAGCGTACCCCCACAAGAGGGATTGAAGCCTGCCGCGCTAGGGCTGTGCTCGTGCCGCTCGTGATGACCGTAATCACGTCGACCGCGCCCGGAGCCTGGCCAAAGACAGCTTCCGCCGGGACAGCCGCAAGAATCGTGCCGTTATCGATCGCCAGGGTCAAACTTTGGCTGGGGGCGGCCAGCGTGGCCGAACCCGCCACTGCCTGCTGTGTGTTGTTGAAGAAACCCACCGAGTTGTCGATAGGGCTAAGCACTACGGTGAACTTCTTGTCGTTGGAAAGGACGAGCAGTCCCGGTGTATCGGCCGAAACAGCGGTGACAAGCACGTCGCGGCTGGTATCGGCGATGTCGATCCGGGAATTCGTCAAATTAGAGATTAGAGCTCGATGGGTAGGAGGCGGAGGAGCCGGATTGGAGGTACTGCTACCACAGGCTATAAAACTGGCCAACCCACACAACAGCAATGCAATAAGGACCGTTTGCTTCAAACTGGGAGCTCCGGAACAGCTTGTGGAATAAAGGCGTTAGATGCCAAAAGAAGGATTATAGCAACCTGTGCGCGATAAAAGTTCCGGACAGGGTTTCTCTGGCAAGCCCGCGGTTAGAACTGGGCGGTCTCTATTCGGATACCATCGCCAACTGGCACCCGCCCATCCTCTCTAGTATTCTGCTAAGAATGGCCACGAATTTCCTAGCTCGTTTGAAGGACACGCCTTTGCTCTGTGACGGAGCCATGGGTTCGGTGTTGTATGCGAAGGGTGTGTTCATCAATCGTTGTTACGACGAACTGAATCTATCTCAGCCCGACCTGATCCGCAGCATTCACCTCGAGTACTTGCAGGCGGGCGCCGACATTATCGAAACTAATACTTTTGGTGGTACCTCTTTTCGATTGATTCCTCATGGTTTAGCAGCAAAGGCATACGCTATTAATGTGGCGGGAGCCCGGCTGGCGCGTGAAGCAGCAAAGAGTTTTGATGTGTACGTCGCTGGGTCGGTGGGTCCACTGGGAATCCGCATTGAGCCGTTGGGCAAGACCTCGCGGGAAGAAGCGCGAGCAGCGTTTCGCGAGCAAATCACAGCGCTCCTCGAAGGCGGTGTGGATCTGCTGATCCTGGAAACCTTTGGCTATCTTGAGGAGCTTCACCAGGCGATCCTGGCGGCGCGTGAGGTAAATCCGCAAATTCCGGTGGTGGCGCAGGTCACGATCGACGAGGAAGGCAACTGCCTGGATGGATCGAGTCCCGAGATCTTTACCGGCAGGATGGAGGAGTGGGGCGCCGACGTTGTCGGATGCAACTGCAGCGTGGGTCCGGTGGCAATGCTGGATGCCATTGAGCAGATGCGGCGCTTTACCAACCTGCCCCTAGCAGCGCAGCCGAATGCGGGAATCCCCCGCTCCGTAGAGGGACGTAACATTTATTTGTGCTCGCCGGAGTACATGGCGAGTTACACGCGCAAGTACATCAATGCCGGGGTGCAGCTTATCGGAGGATGCTGCGGCACGACACCGGATCACATTCGTGTGATGAAGTCGATGCTGCGCTCCAGTGAGGCGAGAACCAAAGCGCCGAGTGTGCAGATTGCCAAGCCACATGCGGCTGCGACGGTGGCGCAGGAGGTTCCGCTCGAGAAGCGCTCAGATCTGGGCGCGAAACTGGTGAGCGGCGAGTTCATCACCATGGTGGAGATTGTCCCGCCCAAGGGGATGGACAGCCGCAAAGAGATTGAAGGCGGCAAATACCTGAAGTCCGTGGGCGTGGATGCCATCAATATCCCGGATAGCCCGCGGGCTTCAGCTCGCATGAGCAATCAGGCGCTTTCCCTGCTGATACAGCAACAGGTGGACATTGAAGCCATCCTCCACTATACGTGCCGGGACCGGAACGTTCTGGGGATTCAGTCCGACCTGCTGGGCGCGGCGGCGATGGGGATCAAGAATCTAATCTGTATCACGGGCGACCCGCCGAAGATGGGCAGCTATCCGGATGCGACAGCGGTATTCGACGTCGATGCCATTGGGCTGGTGAACATCGTCCATAACCTGAACCGCGGATTGGATATTGGAGGCAATCCGATTGGCACCCCCACGCAATTCGTGATTGGCGTCGGGGCCAACCCGGGTGTGGCGAATCTGGACGAAGAAATACGGCGTTTTGAATATAAAGTCGAGGCCGGGGCTCAGTATGCCGTGACACAGCCAGTTTTCGACTTGACGTTGTTGGAAGCCTTTCTGCGGCGTATCGAGTCGTGCCGAATCCCCGTCATTGCCGGAATTTGGCCTTTAGTTTCCCTGCGTAACGCGGAATTTATGCGGGATGAGTTGAAAGTCTCAGTACCGAATTCCATCATGGAGCGGATGGCGCGGGCTGCCTCACCGGAAGAGGCGCGAGCCGAAGGAGTGGCAATCGCACGCGAGATGCTGCTGGCGGTGCGCGATGTGTTGCAGGGGGCTCAGATCAGCGCTCCGCTCGGGCGGTACTCCCTTGCCGTGGACGTACTGGAAGCCCTGGGTGAGGGACGGCCGACCGTCGCTTGACGGGTTAAACGCTAACCTCGTGTCCCTTATACTACCGATGACGTTCTCGAAAAATCACTACCCCTTCCTGCCGCAAATAGGCTTAGAATTACGTATGGGAGTTGGCCCCATTGCTGAAATTCGAGGAATCGCTCCAGCGTCTGGAAAAGATTGTTGCGGATTTAGAAAAAGGTGAAGTTTCTCTTGAGAAGTCCCTCACTTTGTTTGAGGAAGGCATGCAGCTTTCCGGCCAGTGCCGCAAGGAGCTCGAGCAGGCTGAGGGAAAAGTAGAGATTCTATTGAAGCAAAATGGGAAACTCCAAGCGGAAGCGTTTGAGCCTCTCAACGAGAAGGCAAAGAAGTGAGCCGTATCGTTTGCAGTTGCTCATCAGATTGAACGGCCTGCGGCGCCCGTCGCAGTTGGCCCGCTGAAACTGCGGGAACGTCTGAAAGGGGTGAGTCTATGACGCCCTTAAGCGTTGTGTTATGGCAGGAAGACCCCAGGGTCGCACGGGATTTAGCGGCCAGTCTGTGCCATCACTTTCACTCCGTGCATGTGGCGGATTCTCATGAAGACGTGCGCTCCATGCTTGTGAAGCACCGCGCCGAAGTTCTGGTTCTTGACATGGAAGGCGCGCACCTGGAAACCGTGGAACGGCTGCATCGCGACTTCTCCTCCGTGTGCATCGTATGTACGCATCGCGTTGCGGACGAGGAGATGTGGGCGGCGGCTCTCGATGTAGGCGCCAGCGATTATTGTCAGGCCTCGGATACCGAGGGAATCTTGCTGGCGGCAATTCGTAATGCCAGCGTTAACCGCGGCGCAGCGGCATAGGCAACCCTTATCGAGGAGTCGATTTTCTCGCGAAATCAATTTGTGGAATGGGGCGGGAGCAATCCCGCCTCTTATTTTTCCCGCGTCAATCTCTTTCGCAACAATTAAAAACTTAAGAAATCCACAGAACCTACCGCGACAGGTAGGTGATCACTTTGGTGTAGAAGGCTTCAGGACTGCTGTGTTGCGTTCGTCGCTGGTAATAGTCCGATACAGACGCTTTAGCTCTTCCACCTTATCGAGTGGCACGGTGAGCTGCTTCACTTCCACCGTCCGCGTGTAGCGCAAGATGTTTCCATTCACTTCCGTCTTGCTGTGGTAGCTGGCAAATGCAAAGTCGGCATTGGCGGCAGGCGGCAAATCGTCGACCTCATATCCCGCCGGCAGTGTGATCTCAAACGTGTCAGTATCGCGCCAGGGGCCATCGAACTCGACGGCATATAAGCGTGGCTCTTTGGTTTCCAGCAGATCATTCGACTTACTTCCGAGAACTCGCGGACGAACCAAGAGTAAGTTCCCGGCCGGCTTGCCATAGTTCTCCGCCACAATCTCGTAGTTGTAGCCGAAGGGACGGTCCGTCTGTTCGATATTCGAGACAGTCGCCTTAGTTACATGAAAGGTTGTAAAGGAATGGGCAAGGAGTGTCTCAATCGGTTTGATCCAATCCGTCTTCTGGGCAGCACCTTGGAGCATCTGCCTCTGCCATCGCGCCTGGTCGCCCACACGCAGTTCCTTCACTTCGCCTTTGAGCGTACCCGTGGCATCCAGAGTTAGCCTTGCTTCGCGCTGGATACCGGTCATCGCCGCGGGCAGCCTGGGCAGCTGAACCAATTCTCCACCACCAGGAGCGATCAGCAGGCCGTAGTTTTCCTGCAGATATCCACTCAGTTGTCCAAATGGCGTCAACTCACTGGTGGGATCGAAAAACAAGATTCGCCCTAGTTTGGGATGTTGCAAGACCGCCAAAAGGGACGGGTCCGCAATGCTATCAGGAAGCTTGATGGCGATGATCTCGTGATTAAAACCGCCCTTATGCGCTGGCATTGCTGGAGTGATCGCGCCGCGATCGGTGTTGATGGCCACCTGGTACGAGTCGATTCCAATCTCCCTCAACATGGACCCCATCAGCGTTGCTTTATCTTTGCAATCGCCGTACCTGTGAGTAAAAACTTCCTTGGCTGGATGTGGCTGCCATCCGCCGATTCCCAGCTCGATGGCAACATAGCGGATATCGTGCTGGACAAATTTTGCCAGGGCGCGCATCTTCTCCAGAGGAGTGGGAAGCGTCGCGGTGAGCGCCGCCACCTTCTGCTTGAGTTCTGGAGAAGCATCTTCCCTTCCTTTGAGCAGGCCTGTATACCAAATCCCCATTTCCGTCCAATTCTCAAAACCCCCCTGTTGCGATGTTCCACCCGGCGGCAAGAGCGAAATATACATTTGTCCGGCGACGGCACGCCATGGAGGCATGCTGTCTTCCGTCTTGATTGCTTTTATGTCGCTGATTGCCCATTGCCATTGGTTGTTGCCAATAGAGACGGGCTTAACCTCCGGGTAGTTCAGCCAGGAAACCTTGTATTCCCAATCTAGCGGTAGTTGCAGGGTGTAGTGAGCCTCGCGCGAGGGAATTGTGCTTTGGAACACCCACTCGTCTTGCAGCACATAAGGCCGGTCCTCTTGTTCAATCTCGTATCCCACGATGTTGCCAGGATCGGCTGCAGGGATCTGCAGGATCTTCGCTCGCACATCGCTCATCAACTCGCCGTCGGCGATTCCGGGAAGAGCACTTTCTACTGCGTCCTTCTCTTTGACCTCATAGTCTTTCCCTTGTGCGGGGATACACCAGGCGTGCATGCCGGTAATCTTTGTTTCGGAATCAAAGTCGGAGACAACCACGCCGTACCCCTTGCCTCCAGGACGCAAAATCTTGTATGCCCTCCGCTGAATATTTTTCATCTTTCCATTGGAAGCCACATTCAGGATGTCTTCGGAATAGAGCTCCACAGCATCAGCCTTTTCGTCGTGCACAGGCACGGGGACGCTAACCAGCGCGTGCATCCAGGATGGGGCGTCCCCGGCGTGTGCAATGGCAGGGGCAGCCATCAGCACAGCGAGAAAACCGGCACAAAGAAAGGCGTGCCGCAGTTGAACCGCGAACCATTCCTTAAATAGGCTGCAGAACAATTTGTTCGTCATCCCCGGTCCTCACTATTTCGTAGAAACTTCTCAGCGTGACGTAGTACTTAGGATCCAGCTGCACAATATCCACTCTAAGATCCCGGCTGATGTGCACAGCGCTTTTCTTGTCTTCAGTCTTCAAGGAATAGGAAATAACCTTTTCATCTTTCGTTTTTTCGGCAGGAATGCTCTGCACCCGCCAACCCAAAGGTAAATCGATGCTCACGTCATCGGTCTCCTCATACGGATAGTGAAAGTATATGGGGTGAATTCGATTCGCATGTTCGAAGGTGTGCTTTTCCACATTGCCGAACAAAGCTGCCGCCAATACCGTGCGATGCCCCGCTCTCGAAGCCCAACCCGGCACACTTAGCTTGTACTCCGCGACCAGAGTCGAAGAAGAGCCGGCCCAATCAGGCTTGTTTGTCAATTCGACTTCAGCTCCAACGGGAATGTACTCCTTCACTTGATCCTCGAGAAACTGCTTGCGCTGTGCATCGTCTTCATTCCGTTCGTCGATTCTGCGCCAAAGTGCGGTCAGACCGGAGTATGTGATTGTGAGCTTTCCTTCCACGGCACCCTCCTCGGTCAATTTCAAATCTGCCTTCCTGTCGACGCGAGACATCGAACTTGGGGGTAATGGCGTCGTGACCCAGGTGCCTCCATCCTTATCCAGCCTCAGACCCGGTACTCCAGTTTCTGTCCACGGCAGAACTCCAAAGGGCGCGAATTTCGTGCCTGGATCGCAATACAGATCCTTGCCGTTTGATTTCACCAAGATCACATTGTTATTCACCTCAAAGGTGTTCATGAGCTGCGGATGGAAGAAGTGATCGCTGCGATCCGAGATCACAACCGGATAGGCCTCGAATCCGGCCGCTCGAACGAGGGCCAAAAAGAGCCAATTTATCCCGGTACTGTAGCTATAGCCGAGCTTCCAAATGTCTTCAACATTATTGAGATCTTTGAGCTTTTCACGCTTCTGCTCTTGGCTTGTCTTCTCCACGTCGAAGCCCAAATTTCGCACTTGCTGCACGCGTGCGTAGATTTTTTGCAACTTGACGTCGGGTGAATCAGTCGCAGCTACGATTCCAGAAACAGCCTGCTCCATGGTCTTGCGCTTTGACGCAAAGGATTCGATGGAGCCGTTCTTCATCTTCCCGTAACCCTTCCAGAACTTGTCCGACTCTTTTTCCATGAATAGGGAATAAACGAAGGTCACGCGCGCCTTCAACTCATTTTCCGGAGGCATGTAGTCTTCAGTCGGAAAAGCCGGAATATCCTGCACATCAAGTTGTATTGCGCCCTTTTCCTCTTTCGGAGCGCTGGTTCCCAGCGGCAAGTTGGACCAACTCCAGCGCATGGCGTACGACTGACTCGCCTTCAGGCTGAATTTGGCACGCTTGGTAAACAACTCTTCACTCAGAGTCCAAGCGGAGTCGTAGATTAGAGATGGGTCCCACTTATAGATATATCGATATTCGATAATGCCGCCCACCTGTACATCGGGCAAGGTAAACGTCTTTGCAAGTACGCGTGTCCCTTTCGCTTTCATGATGGTTTTTTCGTAGACCTTACCGTCAAATTCGGCGATGCTGCCATCCGGCCGAATGGTCCTGGCTTTGATTCCCTGAATATTTCCGCGCTCCTTAACAAAAGGGATTTCGACGTCGCCGTTTCTTCGTCCTTCCTCGGTAAGAATCTTAATGCGCGCGTAGTTGTCTTCATGGCCGTTCTCATCATCACGATCCACTTGTCGGTATAGGTAAATTGCCGGGGCTCCGGGCGCTTTTGGTTCGCCGGTCATCTTCAACTCTTCCGGCAGGACCGGCTGCCAATCGCCAGCATAAGCCGGGCGAATGCTGAGAAAACGATGAGGAACAGAGCACAATTCAAAGCCAGCGCGCTGATCTTGTTCGTCAAACAAAAGCCTCCATAGTCGCGGTATTGGGGAGAATGGGAGCCTTCCCGTGTTCACTCGGCCAAAAACTGGCCGACAGTTAACATACAATTTACAGGAAAGACGTGTTTCGATCTTGTGATTTTTACGCGCTTTCTAAAGACTGTCCGTTCTGTTACTTAGACTCCACACTGGGGTTAAATTGACCGCGGGCCAGGGCTCCCTCGTATTTGGGTCCAGCGCTGTATATCAACAAAATCGATGGAGATCGCGATATGGTAATATCCCACGCTAATGACAAGTCATCCTTCCTCTAACTACGCACTGGGCAGTACCGACGCGGAGCACGAACGGCTTATCTGGCAGGCTGCGCGCGTAGCTCCCACAACCGAAAGATTGTTTCGCGAGGCGGGTATTGGGCCGGGGCAACGTGTCTTGGATATCGGCTCTGGCGTTGGGGATGTGGCGATGCTAGCGGCCAAACTTGTAGGTCCTGCGGGGGAAGTTGTGGGAATCGAGCGAGACCCGAAATCGATTGCACGGGCCCGCGCTCGGGTAGCTGAAGCTGGGTTGCTCAATGTGAGCTTCACCCAGACTGATGTAAGCCAAATCCCGGACAGCAAACCCTTTGATGCATCCGTGGGCCGTTTCATTCTCATGTTTCTTCCCGACCCGGTCGGAGTTCTACGCTCTCTCTCCCGCTTGGTTCGGCCCGGCGGAGTTGTCGCTTTCCAAGAACCCTCTTGGGCGCCTGCGATGGCGCTTTTGGCACCTTTGCCTCTTTGGACTGCGACCGCTTCTCTAATTCATGAGACGTTCGTGCGCTCTGGAGCTATGCCAGAGTTTGGACCCGCTCTTTACAGGCTCTTTGAGGAAGCGGGGTTGCCCGGACCAACCATGCGTTCGGAAATGTATTTAGGAAAAAATCCCGATATCGCGCAATGGTACTTCGACATTATCCGCACATTGCGGCCCCAGATACAGCAGTTCAATCTGCCCCTGGAGTCGGTAGGAGACATGGATACGCTCTTGGAAAGACTTCAAGCGGCGGCGATGGCTTCGGACTCCGTTGTGGCCTTGCCCGCTTTTGTTGGAGCGTGGTCTCGAAAGCCCTAGTTTTTCGCTCTTACTTTTCGTGGAAGAAGCAACAGAAGCGTGGCACAGACGAACAAGGAAACGCCGGCAAAAGCCAAGCCGCCGTGAAAACCGCCAGTCCTATCTCGAATCCATCCGATGGCGTACGGTCCGGCAATCCCACCCAGGTTTGCAACCGAACAAACCATGGCGATCCCCGCAGCCGCGGCCGACCCCGTCAGGAATTCCGTCGGTAGCGAATAGAGAGGACCATAGACGCTATAGAGGCCCAGTGCTGCACAAGATAGAAAGACCATAGGAAAGAAAGTCGAATGGGTTGCAGCTAATGACAGGAAAGCAATTGCTGCGATGATTGCGGGAATTGCCCCGTGATATCTCCGCTCCATCTTGCGATCCGAGTTATGCGAAATCAGAATCATCGCCAGCAAGGCGACTAGGTTGGGAATCACAACTAGAAGCCCGACTTTGCTATTGGAATAGTGTCCTGAGAGCGACTTCAAGAGCTGAGGCATCCAGAAGCTCAATATGTACGTACCGATATTCAAGGTAAAGCCGATACTGGCCAGATGCCACACCCGCCCGTGCGCCAATGCCTGCAGCGCGGAGATTTTGTGCATTCCTTGCTTCTGGCGATTCTCACGCTCCAGTTCCTCACTAACCCAGGCTTTCTCTTCCGTGGTTAGAAACTTGGCTTCCGCGGGACGACCGGGTAGTAAAAGGTAAGTGAGGACACCGCCAACTACGGCTGGAATTCCCTCAAGAATCAATAACCACCGCCAACTACTCACGCTCAGCCAGTGCACGTGGTCCAAAATAAAGCCGGAAACCGGGGCCCCTAGAATGCTAGTAATCGGTAACCCTACGAGTACCAATGAGATCGCCTTCGCCTGTTCTCTCTGTGGAAACCAGTAAGTCAGATATAAGGCAACACCTGGGAAATACCCCGCCTCGGCCAAACCGAGTAGAAAACGCACAACATAGAGCTGGTGTACCGTGTACACAAAGCCAGTGAGCACCGCGACAGCCCCCCACGTAATCAGAATGCGCGCAATCCAGATGCGGGCTCCGATCTTGTGCAGCAGCAGATTGCTGGGAACCTCAAAAAGGAAGTAGCCGATAAAGAAAACCCCAGAAACGAGCCCAAACTGCTGGCTGGTAATGGACAGTTCCTGGTTCATGGTTAACGCCGCGAATCCAATATTGATCCGGTCGAGAAAGGCAACGATATAGAGCAGACAGATAAATGGTAATATTCTTAGTCGCAGTTTGCGTACGGTTCTGGCATCGATGGACTCCACGCCGATATCTATTTTGTTGACCATGTGCGGCACCATGCTACAGTGGCAGCCATTTCCCGATCCCCTGCTCCAGCGCACGGGCATAAATCAACGACGCGGTAGCAATGTCGTCAAGCGCCAGGCCAAGATTGCAGGCAAAGGTGCGTTCCTGAGAATTCTCCCGTCCCGGCTTGCGCCCGGTCACGAGCTCGGCCAGGTCCGCATGCACAGGCGGAATGTTCTGGAAGTAGCCGATATCGCAGTAGTGGTCGAGCTGCGGTGTGTCGTCCGTGCAAAACTTATCGGCTTCGTGCAGGGCATCGGGGTGCCAGTAGGAATCGAAATCGACCAGCGTGGCGAATGCGCCTGCCGGCAACCATCCGCGCTGAATGGTGGCGTGCGGCTTTCGTAAGATAGGTCCGGCGGTGACGACGATGTCACACCCGGAAACTGCATGTTTCGGGTCCGTGACTGGTATGATTTGCAATCCAAGTTGAGAACTCATCTGCTCCGCGAAAGCCGCGCTACGACCTGAGTATGTATCGTAGGCAAAGACTCTTTGAAGCGGGAAAACCGCCTTGAGCGCTTCCAGATTGCTCTGACCTTGCACGCCGCAGCCGAGAATGCCCAGCGTTTCCGATTCCGGACGCGCCAGATACTTTGCCGAGAGTGCAGTTGCTGCTCCAGTACGTTTGGCTGTGATCCATACGCCATCCATCACCGCGAGCGGCACGCCAGTTTCGTAATCATTCAGAATCAGAAGCCCGGTCACATAAGGCAAGCCGCGTTGCCTATTTTGGGGATATCCGGATATCCATTTCATCCCAGCAGCTCTTTGCGCGGGAATAGAGGCAGGCATGGCGTGCATGAAAGCATCCGACTGCGTGTGGATCCCAATTTTGGACGGCATCTCGACGCGCCCCTCGCCTTTCTCACGAAATGCGGACTCGAGAGCAGTAATGATTTCCGTAATGGTCGGGCCTACGAGCTCGACGTCCCCCTGCGAGAGATACAATAATTCCGTTCCAAGATGTGGATTTGTCATGCTTCCCTTCTAGTACCGGTCTCTCACAAATTGTTTTGGAAAGGGCATGAGTTTAGCCGTGCCGAGATCCATAAAACACTGGCTTCAGCCCCTGAGGGCTTATGAGCGAGTCGGTTCTTTTAGCAATCTTTATTAGCATCGGAGAACCTCACGGGCTAAAAGCCCAAACGTATTTTCAAGCACTCGCACGGCGCTGAAGCGCCGCTCTTTCACGATAGTGCCAGCCCACAGCTGGCTAAACCAGCGAGACCGTCAGGGAGTCACCTGTGCTGCCGAAATCAACTCGATTGACTTGTCTTGCTCTGTCCGAGAGTTGAAGGCACCTGTCGCTATTTGCGAATATGACCTCGCCATTGCACGCTATGGCAGAGTTGAACGTAACTGGCGTCATTTGCGGTATTACGTGACCGATGTCATAACCGCCACCGGGAACCTCCACAATCCATTCGACAGACAGGCCTGGTACATGGAAATTGTCCAGGCCGAACATCATGGCCCGATAGGCGCCTGTGTTGACGTTCAAAAACGTGAGGTTGGCTGTTTGACCGCTCGGGAGGTATTGAACCGAAAAATTAACTTCGTCTCCAGCATGAATTGCGAAATCGTCAATTTTATTCTCAGCAAAATCAAAGGCGAACCACGCGTAATAGTTGGGGATTCCAGACGGATCGACATCGTGTGTGACCCCTGCCTGCAGTAAGGGCGAGGCGCTCTTTGGTTCCGTGTAACCACCCAGTCCAATCCATGAGGAGGAGATCCAACCGCCATCGATCCCGGCCGGCCATGTAGGTTTCGACACCGTTGGAACAACCCACGTTCCTACGACAGTCCTCACTCCAGTCCAGTCGGGCCATGGATTTCTTACAACAGCTCCACTCCAGACAGGCGAGGGCAAGCATAAGCCATCCAAAGGTTTGTCAAAATGTGAAGGCTTATGGATTCGCTTGGGCAAGTGCGTGATATGGGGAACGGCATGTTCTTTCGCGGGAAGACCTTCGGCAAAAGCTCGATACCATGCAGAGCGCATCGCTGGGTGGTCCTGCTCAGTCGGCCGACGCCAAAGCAGGCCATGCTTAATCATTGTGGCAGTGGGAGCGCTATTCGGGTCTAAATCCCTGGGCATCGGTGGAAAGGCGAAAACGCCGGGCACATTTGTAGGCAGCAGCTTGGAACGGTCGAACATGAATGTCACCTCAAGTAAATTTTTCTGACTTCCAGAAAACAAAAACTCATAACTGTTTATCGACTCCGGTTCATGCCGCCTCAGCCACTGCTCCTGAAACGACATCCGAATCCTTCCGTCCCCAAACTACCGGTTCTACCCTGCCCACGAAGAAAGCCCAGCAGAGCGCACTGGCGCCGCAGAATCCGGCGGCGATGGAGGAGGCCCAGAAGAAATGTCCGGTGCGGTCCACGGTGTAACCTGTCAGCGCCGACGCCACGATGCCGGACAGATTTGCAAGAGCGCATTGTAGTCCCGTCCAGCGGCCTGAAGCGCGCGGCCCAGCGAGGGTCTGTGTAACTGCCCACACGTTGGAAGTGCTCAACCCGAACGACACGCCGACAAGGATCAGAAAAACCACGCAAAACGTGGGGCTGGCGATAACGCTCGATAGGAGAAAAGCGCCGGCGCCCAGAGTGCCGATAATTAGGAAGCCTTTGCGGACGCGGTTCTGGGTGCTGCCGGAGGCAATCCAACGATCGGAGATGCGGCCACAAAGAGCCGCGGACAGAGCTTGCGCCAGATAGATGGAACCACCAATTTTCGCCATGGAGCCCATGGAGAAGTGCCGTTCGCGAACAAGATAATACGGCAACCAGGCAATCAGGAAATAGAGCTTGTAATTGGCGCAGAACAAAGCCGCAAACGTGCCCCAGGCTGAGCGTTGTTTGAGGATGTCGAGAGTTCCCGGCGCCGGTTCGGCGTACTGAGCGGGTGCGAGGCCCGAGCCGCGCGGCATCCAGTGGAACCAGGGCAGCAGCCAGAGCAAGCTGACCAAGCCTAGGACAATAAAAAACGAGCGCCATCCAAACCGCGACATCAAAATGCCGCCTGCGAGCATGCCGAAGGCTGGTCCGCTGGCCAGCCCCGCAGATATCAGAGAGTTGGCGAAGCCGCGGTGAGAGAAGGGGAAGTGCTGGGCCAAAATCCTTGAGTAGGCGGGATAAGCGACGGACTCCCCGATTCCCAAAACGAGGCGTACCACAAACAGCGCCACGAATCCGTGCAGTATCCCTGTCACACCCGTGGCGGCGGACCAGACGAAAAAGCCAGCGGCCAACACCCAGTTAACATCGAAGCGGTCCACAAGCCAGCCAGCGAGAATCTGGGAAGGGCCGTACGCCCAGAAAAATCCGGAGAGCAGAATTCCGAGCTGAGAAGCGGACAAGTGCAATTCATCTTTGATCATGGGCACGGCGATCGACAGATTGCCGCGGTCCACGTAGTTGATGAAGACGGAAAACACCATCAGCCCGAGCACTATCGATAGTGAGCCCTTGAGCTTGGGGAGAACCTCTTCAGATTTCTTGATATCAGTGTCCATAAGGATCACATACACAACAGCTCGCGAAACGCCCTACAGCGCATTAGCCCCCGCCTCATCCAATCGATAAGGCTCCGCAGGCGTGCAATAACTCACAATTCCCGTGACTGTAAAATTGATGCAGAACGCTATAAAACCAGCATTCAATCCGTGAAACGGATCTCTCCCGCTCAACATCAGAGATGCAAGGACAACTATCCCCGTAACCAATCCCACAAATACCCCCGGCAGCGTCACTCGTTCGGAAAACAATCCGAGCGCGATTCCAGGAAAGAACTGCGCCACACCGGCATATCCCACGAGCAACAGCGATACCAAGCTCATCGAGCTATGAATAGCGGAGAACAGAGCTGCCGCTGTCACGACCAGCACCATCACTCTCGCCAACAGCGCTACTCCCCGGTCCGTCATGTTCGGTGCAAACACAGCCCGGCAGATGTTCTTGGCAAACAGCGTCGCAGCGGTCAAAATCAGAATCGCCGAAGGCACCATTGCTGTTAGGGCTCCGGCGCCGCCGATTAGTCCCAGGAACCACGGCGGAAACGTCTTCCGCACCAGCGTTAACAAGGAAAGATCTCCATTGCTCAACCCCGGAATCACGAGCAATGCCGACAATCCCACAAACAGCATCAGCGGCATTGTAATGCTGTATAACGGCATCACCACGGCATTGCGCCGTAGCGTATCCGCGCTTTTGGCCGAATAGCTCGCGCCAAAATTCTGCGGCCACATGAAGAAGCCCACGGCAGTCATGAAGACCGACGAGATATACCAGGCATGCCCAAAGTTTTTCGTCGCTCCCGGCATCGTCAGATGGCTCGGATGGGCTTGAATGACTGCAGTAAACATCGGCCCAATTCCGCCGAAATAAATGTACGGCACCGCAATCCCCACGAACACCGCGGCAAACAGCAGCAGCATGTCCTTGAGCACGCTTACCCAGGCCACACCGCGCACGCCGCTGACAAACACAAATGCTGCCACCAGCGTAAACGCGCAGAGCATGGCTGGAGTGCGGCCAATCGCTCCGTAACTTGCCACTTCCACAATGATGCCCAGTCCCGTCAGTTGCAGCTGCAAATACGGAACAATACAGATCACACCCAGAAGCGCCACCAAGGCCGCCAGATACTTGCTGCCATAACGGACGCGGAAGAAATCGGCCTGCGTCTGCATGCTGTGCTTGCGCCCAGCCTCCCAAACAGGCGGGAGAATGTAGAACGACACCAGAAATGCCAGAGGCTGGTAGCCCATGATGTACAACGCCGGACCGCCCCTGGAATAGGCCCACCCGCTCGCACCCAAAAACGTAAATGCCGTATAGATTTCGCCTGCCATCAACAGCCAGACCAGCACCACGCCGAAACCACGTCCGGCTACGGTCCACTGTTCCAAATCCATCTTGTACCGCGCGCCGGCATAAAGCCCAATCAACGAACCAACGGCGACGGTCGCAAAAATGATGCCTAGCGCCACTGAGCTGCCGTTCATTGAGCACCCTCTTCAGAGCGGGGTTGTGATGGCACATTTGGGCGGCGGACCTCCAGCCGATAAGCGCCCCACATGCAGAGCGGAGTCAGAAAAAGCCAGGAGATTAGCCAGAAGAAACTAAAAGGCAGACCCAAAACCGTCGGATAGATACGATCCCAGAACGAAACCGAAAAGCATGTCCCGGCGAAAGGGATCAGGCCAAGTAATATTGCACCCCACGAAGGCCGTTTCATTGTGCTCCTTGCGTGGCGCCCAGGGGATCCCGAATCTTCAAGCTCACCATCAAAATCCCCGCTACGCCATAGGCCAATGCGATGAATCCCAAACTCGCCGTTACGCCGTGCGTCCGCATATTGAGAAATCCAATTAACTTCGGCCCAAAGAATCCGCCTAACTGTCCTATCGAGTTAATCAGTCCAAACGTCGCTGCGGCCGCCGACTCCCCGAGAATCAACGTCGGCATTGACCAACACACCGGCTGGAAGCCGAAGTAGAAACCGCTGCCCAGGAGAACGCACAAGATCGCCAGCGGGGCATTCTGCCGGGTCAGAACCGACAATCCAAACATCAGCCCAGCGGCCAGCAAGGGGATTGCCGCATGCCAGCGGCGTTCCCCGGTCTTATCCGAGTGCCAGCCGTTCCAGAGCATGCCCGCCACGCCGATGAGGGCTGGCAAAATTAACAATGTCGTGACGGTCTGGTCGGACGCTCCCGAAATCCTCTTCACGAACGTTGGAATCCAATAGATGCTGCCGAGCGAACCCGAAAGCGCCACGAACCACGCGGTTGTGAGCAACAAGACGCGAGGGTCGCGGAACGCTTGCCAGATGGTGTGATCACGAACTTTCTTCTTCGCCTGAGTCTCCGCCGCCAATTCCCCGGCCAGCCATTCCCGCTCAACCTGCGGCAGCCACCGCGCTTGCGACGGCCAGTCGGTCAAATACAGAAGCGTGATGACACCGATGACGATCGCTGGCACTCCCTCCAGAATAAATAGCCAGCGCCAACCCGCCAGGCCACGCCAATGGACACCGAGCAACCACCCTGCGAGCGGAGAGCTTACCAGCGACGCCGCTGGAACTGCTGAGTACAGGCACGCAATCGCGCGGCTGCGATCGCGCACGCAAAACCAGTGTGTCAGGTACACGATCATGCCCGGGAAAAAACTCGCCTCCGCTACTCCCAGCAAGAAGCGAATCACATAGAACTGATCAGCCGTGTGCACAAACCCGGTCAGAATTGAGACCAGTCCCCACGAGACCATGATTCGCGCGATCCACTTTCTCGCACTCCACCGCTCGACGATCACCGCACCAGGAATTTCAAACAGCACATAGCCGATATAAAACGCCCCCACGCCCATGCCGTACACGCCGTCACTGAAGCCCAAGTCCGCGCTCATCCTCAAGTTGGCGAAGGAAACGTTCACGCGATCAATGTAATTGACGATATACAGGAGAAAAACAAACGGGAGCAGCCGCCAGGCCACGTGCCGCCGCGTCCGGCTACCAACGTCAGTAAGGGACGTGATGGGTATCGCCGGGCTGGTACCATTCGATTCCACAATGTTTTTCACTTCATCGCCGCCAATTCATCAATACGCTTGCGAGATCTCGTTCACGAACGTCGTGCCAACCTGAAATCTTTCACGGCAATCCTGGGGGCAAAGACTCGAAACGTCAAAGGATTCGTATCGAACTTAAGGCTGACCTCGTAACGTATTGTTAGAACATGGGTTACGATCATGTCCTGAACTGATTAGGGCGCTCCTAAGCGAGCCCTTCCGGTCATTGCCATTCCCGAGCCCGGGGAAGCTTACCACACGATCTCCCAAAGTCACCCGGCGATGTAAGGATCAGAATCGGCGCTCCCGCTGCCCGCCTTGTTATACTCTCGCTTCATGTTGCAGGAGAAGCAATTGCAGGAAGATCAACTACAGGAAACCCTGGCGCGCGGCAGTGTGCTGACGGATGCGGCACTGGAGCGTCTGATTCCGGCTGCGGACCAGCGTCCCGCGTCGATTCATCAGGCGATGCGGCATAGCGTGTTCGCCGGAGGAAAAAGGCTGCGACCCATCCTCTGTATGGAGGCGGGGCGCATGGTCGTCGGTTCCCTGCCCGTGGGAATTGAGGATCTGGGTGCGGCGCTGGAGATGTTGCACACCTATTCGCTCATCCATGACGATCTTCCTGCGCTGGACAATGACGATCTGCGCCGTGGGCGGCCCACCTGTCACAAGGTGTTTGGAGAAGCGACCGCGATTCTCGCGGGTGACGCTTTGCAAACACAGGCCTATGGTGTGCTGGCGGAGTTGCGGTGTCCGGCGGAAGCACGAACACGGATCATCGCGGAGATTGCCCGAGGTACCGGAACGGTCGATGGCATGATCGGTGGACAGGTGATGGATCTCGAAGCCGAACACACCCGGCCAGACGCGGCGACGCTGGAATATATTCATCGCGCGAAAACCGCAGCGCTGATCACCGCGAGCCTGGCAAGCGGCGGGCTCTATGCGGGCGGAAGCGAAGATGAAATTGCGCGGTTGCGGATCGTAGGGCAGTCCGTCGGATTAGCATTTCAGATCGTGGACGATGTGCTGGATGTTACGCAGTCTTCCGAACAATTGGGCAAGACAGCGGGAAAGGACACGGCTGCGGAGAAGGTGACCTACCCGTCGCTGTATGGCGTTGAAGAATCTTTGCTCCGTGCTGACACGCTGGTACGCGAAGCATTCGCCGCGCTGGAGCTATTTGGTGAGCGAGCGGAGACTTTGAAGGCGCTGGCGCGGTATTTGGTGGAGCGGAAAAAATAGCGGGGTTTGATCGTGTGGCGCGGACACTCTTGTCCGCGCGCTCTTGGCCAATACAGAGCAGCAAAGATCAGATTCCTCGTTCCACTCGGAATGACAACCCTAATTCGTGATTAAAGATGTGGTAAAACCTTAAGGGAGGCGATGGGGTTCGCCAGAACTGCCGCGAGTTAAAAGCGGCTGATGACTCCTACCATTCTTATTTCGGGGATCATTCCATCGTGCTTGATTTTCTGGCAATTTCTCTAGGCGCCATCGCGGGCGCGAACGCCCGTTACTGGATGAGCAGATCGGCGGTACGACTGTTCGGCCCAGTGTTTCCCTATGGAACGCTTGCCGTCAATGTGCTGGGCAGTCTTATCCTCGGATTTTTCATGGTTTGGACGATGGAGCGCGTGATGGTGGATTCGCGCTGGCGGCTTTTGATTGCGGTTGGGTTTTGTGGCGGATTTACCACCTTCTCCAATTACGCGTACGAGAGCATGGCGCTGATGGAACAAGGACAATGGTTGCTGATGGGCGCCAACATCGTTTCCAACAATCTGCTGTCGCTGGGGGCGGTGCTGGTGGGTATGGCGCTCGCTCGTCTCCTATAAGATCGGCTGCTGTAGAATCCGGGCATGGCTATCCAGGTCACTCTCCATTCTGGATTCACGAGGCCTGATCCAACCAAGCATGAGCACACAATCACAAGACAAACCAGTTCTTGACATACTGGCAATCGCCGCACATCGCGATGATGTGGAGCAGACCTGCGGGGGCACGCTGCTGAAAATGGCACAACGAGGATACCGCACCGGTATCCTCGATCTAACGCAAGGTGAAATGGGGACGCGCGGTACAGCCGACGATCGAGCGCGCGAAGCCGGAGAGGCTGCCCGCATTCTGCAAGCTGGATGGCGCAAGGCGCTTGACATCCCCGATGGCCGGGTGGAAAACACCTGGGAGAACCGGTTGAAAGTGGCGCGAGTGCTCCGTGAAACGCAACCGCGCATAGTGATCCTTCCCTACTGGCAGGCGCGGCATCCTGACCACGCGACGGCGTCCACCCTAGGCTACGAGGCTTGCTTTCTCTCGGGGCTGAAAAAGCTCGAGATCGAGGGCGCACCGCATCGTCCATTCAAGATTGTGTATGCCTCGCTCTACCACGACGTTCGCCCCAGCTTTGTGGTGGATATCACCGAGCAATTCGAGACGCGCATGCAGTCGCTATTCGCTTACAAATCGCAATATGAAGATCAGGCCGCAGGCAGTGGCGACTTCCCCGCTCATGCCGAAATTCGTAAGCGCGTGGAAGCGATGGCACGCTTCTACGGAATGCTCGCAGGCGTGGAGTTTGGTGAACCCTTTGTGCAGAAGGAAGTGGGGTTGGTTGAGGACCTGCTCATGGTGCCGGTGAAGTCAATTTAGGAGATTGTCCCGAACCCTGTACAAAATTGTCATCCCGAGCAAAGCGAGGGATCTGCAGTTTCTCGACACAAATTCTGCATTCCAAATTCCGATTCCTCCACGCGAGCCCTTGTGCTATCGTTTCGAGCGTGAGTGACGCCACTTTCAATCCCAGTCCCCAGTTCGGCACAGCGGAATATGTCGGAAAGCCTGGGAACAATCATTGCCAGTTTTGCCACCAGCCCATTGCAGGCAAATATTACCGTGTCCATAATGCCATGGCGTGTCCCGCCTGTACGGAAAAAGTGCGTACCGAATTGGCCAAGGACACCCACGCCGCTTACATGCGCTCGCTCGTGTTCGGAATTGGTGCTGCCATCGTGGGAATGATCCTTTATGCGACTTTTGAAATTACCACCGGGCTGGTCATTGGCTATGTTTCCTTAGCCGTCGGCTGGATGGTGGGGACGGCCATGAAGAAAGGCTCGGGCGGGGTGGGCGGACGGCGCTACCAAATCACCGCCGCTTTGCTGACCTACGCCGCTGTTTCCATGGCGGCCGTTCCCGTCTGGATCCACTTTGCCCGCGAACATCGGCAGGCGCAAATTCAGCAGGAGCAAACAAAATCTGAACTCGCCGCCGAGCAACGGCAGCTTGAAAGTGAATCCGGTAAGCAGGATCCGAACTCTGCCCCTCCAACTCCAGAACTCCAAGCCCCACGCTCCAGTCTTTTGGGGGCCTTGGGCCATCTCGCTCTACTCGGCATTGCCTCGCCCATTGTAGAAGTCTGGGACTCCGGCCCTACCCTTAGCTGGGCCATTGGGATCTTCATTCTTTTCATCGGAATCAGGATTGCCTGGCGGCTCACCGCCGGCGTGCGTATCCAAGTCTACGGACCCTTCGACGACACCGCGCAGCCGGCCCGCTAAAATACAAGTGTGTCCACCGTCACTCCGGAACTCATTCGAAACTGCCGCCGCTGCGGCCGCGACCTCAACCTCGGAGCCTTAGTCTGCGAGAACTGCCACGCCCTGGTTCACTCCGAAGAACTCGACCGCTTAGCGGACGGCGCCAAGGTGCTGGAAGCGAAAGGCCAATTCCGTCAGGCCCGTGAACAATGGCTCATGGGTTTGCGCTTTCTTCCGCCCAACTCACGTCAGGCAGACTGGATCATCCAGCACGCCCGAACTCTTGCCCAGAGGGCGGAACAAACCGCGAGCCAGCTCCCGCCATCGGCTCCGAAATCGGCAGACAATCAATGGGCGAAGCGCCTGGGCCCGCTCGGCCCCATCGCTATCCTGCTAGCCAAGGGCAAATTCCTATTCAGCGCCCTCTTCAAGCTCAAGTTCCTATTTAGTTTTGTCGCATTTTTCGGCGTTTACTGGGCCCTGTGGGGTCCGAAATTCGGACTAGGGTTTGCCGTAATGATCTTGATCCACGAAATGGGCCACTACGTCGACATCAAGCGCCGAGGCCTGCCCGCTGACATGCCGGTATTCTTGCCCGGCTTCGGAGCCTATGTGCGCTGGCATGCCCTCGGCGTCTCGCCGGAGACGATAGCCGCCGTCAGCCTGGCCGGACCGCTTGCCGGATTCCTAGCCGCGTTGGGCAGCGCGATCCTCTTTTGGCAAACGGGCAATCCGCTTTGGGCCGCTCTAGCCCGCACCGGCGCGGCCCTGAATCTTCTGAACCTAATTCCCGTCTGGGCACTCGACGGAGGCCAAGCCGCCCACGCACTCAGCAAAACCGAACGCATTGCACTGCTGACAGCATGCCTCGCTCTGTGGCTCTTGCTCGGAGAAGGCATGTTCTTCCTGGTAGCCCTCGGCGCAGCTTACCAAGTCTTCTTCGCCGGAAACCTCCCCGCTCACCCCAGCCGCAAGACGATTATCTACTTCATCGCCGTTCTGAGCGCGCTCGGTGTTCTTCTCCATTCATTGCCCGGGCAGGGCTTCGGCATGAACTAGGCGTGAAGCCGATCCCCCCACTACCTCAAAAGCACCTAGACTCGTATCGCTACCGTCACCCCATCTCGAAGCGGCAAGACCACTGTGTAGAAGTCTGGGGAAGCATAAAGCAGACGATTGAACTCCTGGACACATCGTGTGGTATCGTCGCCTGGCGCCGCGGTTGCAGCTACTTTGCCGCTCCAAAGCGTGTTGTCGGTGATGAAAAGACCTCCCTGCCGCAGCCTGGGCGCTATGAGGCGCAGAACACGGGGGTAGTCGTGTTTATCGACGTCATTGAAGATGACGTCGAAATGCTCCTTATGCTCGGAGAGCATCTCAAGGGCGTCTCCAGTCTGAACAGAGATACGGGATGTAACGCCGGCGCGGTCGAAATACCTGCGTGCTTTGTCGGCGTTCCTGCGATCGCCGTCCGTGTACACCACGCGACCGCTTTCACCGACAGCCCGCGCCCACCAGATGGTGGAATAGCCGATGGCCGATCCCATTTCGAAGACCGTCTTTGCGTTGATCATCTTGGCTAGTTGATGGAAAAGCCGTCCCACTGCCGGACCTACGATGGGGATGTCATGTCGGGTAGCTTCGGCTTCCATTTCCGTGAGAACCTCATCACGCACGGGTAGCAGTGAGTAAAGATAATCATCCACGTGGGGCGTAGTTATGCCGCTCTTGCGCCAGTAAGCGTCGCTGGATTCTTCTGCCAGGGCTGATTCTTGGTCTTCCGCCATGTTTCCTCGTTGGGCTCCGATCCGAGTGGTTATCGCGCACATTGGTTCTACATTTCCAATCAACATGCGTGATACCTCCGTTGCAAGATCACGGAAGGACATCGTGAAGCTCAAACAGCAAGATCGTTGCCCAAGTGCATAACTCGATACGCGTGCGCGCCCCCGCTCATCGGTTAGGATTAAGATGATGGCCGATGGCTGACCTTAAGGTTCTTCTCCCGCGCGAAGAAATCGCCAAGCGCGTAGCTGAACTCGGTGCGCAGATCACCTGCGACTTCTCCGGAGAAGCCGTCATTCTCGTGGGTGTACTGAAGGGAGCCACGATTTTTCTGAGTGACCTGGCGCGGCAGATTCAACTGGATGCCACTTTTGATTTCATCGGCGTCTCCAGTTACGGCACGCGACCGACTCCAGCGCAGGAATTGCATGGAGCCTGGGACTCGACCGGTGAAGTGCGGCTGACGAAGGATGTTGAACAGTCCCTGGCCGACAAGAACGTGATTCTGGTCGAGGACATTCTTGACACAGGCCTGACGCTGACTTATTTGAGACAGCTGTTTCTCGCACGCCTGCCGAAGACGCTACGAATTGCCGCGCTGCTCGACAAGCCCTCCCGTCGGAAGATGCCGATCGAGGGGGACTACATCGGATTCACAATTCCGGATGCATTTGTTGTCGGATATGGCTTGGACCATGGCGAACGCTACCGGAATTTGCCGGATATCTGCACGCTGAAATAGTCAATGAGGAAGCTTGGCAGCGAGCGCTCATAGCAGCTTGGTCTAGCCAACGGCTGCTATCATAAAACACAGTGACCTCTTCGATAATTCAATCTGGAACCGCCACGCAAGTGGATCGGCTGTTGCTGGAAGTAGCCGACGTGGTGAACACCACTCTGGACCTCGACACAACGCTGCGGCGAGTGGGGGAATTGATCCGCAAGATTATTGATTTTGAAATCTTTGCCATCCTTCTGCTCAACGAAAAGACGCAAGAGCTCTACATCAAGTTTTCCATTGGATATCTTCCGGATGTAGCGGAGCGCGCTCGAGTTCGTGTTGGCGAAGGTGTTACTGGGCGCGCGGTCGAGCGCCGCGAAGCCATTCTGGTGAACGACGTTACGACGGACGAGCACTACATTGACGTCATTCCCAATGTCCGTTCGGAGCTGGCAATTCCCCTGATCGTGAAGAACCGCGTGATCGGCGTGATCGATATTGAGGCGCCACAGCCGGGCCATTTCACCGAAGAGCACAAACAAGTGCTGACGCTGATTGCCTCGCGCGTGGCTGTGGGGATCGAGAATGCCCGGCTGTACACGCGCGCCAACCGCCAGGCGAAAACTCTGCTGCTGCTCAATGAAATCGCACGTGAGCTGACGTCGATCCTCAATCTGGATGAAGTCCTCAAGCGCGTGGGCGAACTGCTGAACCGCATTCTGGATTACCAGATGTTCAGTATTCTGTTGCTGGACTCGACCGGAGAAAAGCTGCAGCACCGATTCTCTCTGCGCTTCCAGGAGAATGTGCAACTAAAACACGATGTTCCGATTGGGCAGGGATTGGTGGGCTATGCGGCGCAGACGCGGGAAGCGGTGCTGGTTCCCGATGTGAAGAAAGATTCTCGCTACATTCTGCTGAATCCGGAGACGCGCTCGGAACTGGTGGTGCCGCTAGTGTACAAAGAGCGGGTAATCGGCGTGCTCGATATCGAGCACGTGAAGCGGAACTTCTTTAATGAGGAACACAAGCGCACTATCACCACGCTGGCAGCCCAGATCGCGATTGCCATCGAAAATGCACGGCTCTACGAGCATATTGCGCGGCAGGAGAAGCGGCTGGAGCGGGACCTCGCGCTGGCCCGGGAATTGCAGTTTCGCCTGCTACCCCAGTCGTCGCCGAAGCTGCAGCACTTGGAAGTGGCGGCGCGCTCGATCTCCGCGCGCCAGATCGGCGGCGATTTCTACGACTTTCTGAATTACTCGGTGGGACGCACTGCGTTTGTGATTGGCGATGTGAGTGGCAAGGGCGCGCCGGCTGCGATCTACGCGGCCCTGGTCAGCGGTATTCTGCGCTCCCATGCACCCATGGAACCCGGCGCCGCGGAGATGCTAGCCGCCGTTAATCTTTCACTCGGCGAGCGCCGCATCGAGGCGCAGTTCGTTTCCATCATTTGCGCTGTGTGGGACGACCAGCAACGAACCCTGCTGGTAGCTAACTCCGGGCTTCCCCGCCCCGTGTTCTGCCGCAATGGCAAGGTTCATGTGATCGAAGCCACGGGCCTGCCGCTCGGCCTCTTTGAAGAAGCAGAATACGAGGAGTTTACCTTTCAAGCCAAGCCCGGCGACCTCTTCGTATTTTTTAGCGATGGTATCCTCGACGCTGCCAACAAGAAAGGGGAACTCTTCGGGCGGCACAGGGTAGAAAAGATCGTGGCGGAGTGCGCCCAGAAATCCGCAGCCTACGCGGTAGATACCATCTGCAAAGCGGTTGCCGACTATGCTTCCGTAGCCGATGCGTTTGACGACCAGACTGTGGTGGCAATCAAGGTGAAGGATGGCGGCGCTAAAAAGAAATGAAACTTCCCCCATCCCACGATGATCCGACGCACGACCTACGACCGCCTGGATTTGCGTATAAGAACACCGCCGAAAAAAACTCCGCTGCTGTTCTCCATTGCGAAGGCAAAGATATCCGCGCCCTCGCAAAGACTTATGGTACCCCAATCTATTTGTATTCTGCGGGAATGTTGCATGAGCGAACTCGCACGCTCGATGCGGCTTTCGCGGGGATTCCTCACACGCTTTGCTATGCCGTTAAGGCAAATTCAAACCTGACATTGCTGCGTTTGTTGTCGCGGCTAGGATGCGGATTCGATGTGGTTTCCGGCGGCGAACTTGAACGCGTACTGCGGGCCGACCGCAGCGCTGCTGGCCGGATTGTGTTTTCGGGCGTGGGCAAGACCCGCGAAGAAATCTCCTTGGCTTTGCGCTCGGACATTCTTCTATTCAACGTGGAGAGCGAGGCGGAACTTGAAGTTTTACTGGAATGTTCCTCGCGCCTGGGGAAGAAGGCGCACATGTCCGTGCGCGTAAATCCGAATGTAGATGCAAAAACCCACCCCTATATCACCACTGGATTGCGTCAGCATAAGTTTGGCATCCCCATGGAAGAAGCGTCGCAACTATACGCTCGCCTGGCGCGTCACAAATACGTGGAGGCTGCGGGAGTGAGCGTCCATATCGGATCGCAAATTACTTCCGTTGAACCGTTTGGTGAGGCCATGGCGCGAGTTGCTGCCTTGGCCACTCAACTGAAGTCCATCGGCCACGATATTCGGTTTATCGATGCGGGGGGCGGGCTGGGAATTCCCTATCAGGGCAAAACGCCCGATTTCGCTAAGTACGTGCGGCGTTATGCGCAGGCCGTGATGAAGCCCCTGCGTAAGCTGGATGTGCATCTTCTCCTGGAACCCGGCCGCGTATTGGTCGGTCCTGCTGGAGTGTTGCTGACTTCTGTGATTTACACCAAGAGCAATCGCGGCAAGCAGTTTGTCATTGTAGATGCCGCCATGAACGACCTGCTGCGTCCGGCTCTGTATGCGGCACATCACGAAATCGTTCCGGTGGTGCAGGACAAATCGCGGAAACTCCGCAAGGTCGATGTTGTCGGTCCGGTCTGCGAGTCCGGTGACTTTCTGGCGCGGGATCGAAAGCTTCCCGAAGTTCAGGCGGGTGAATTGTTGGCCGTGCTGGATGCGGGAGCTTACGGCACCGTGCAAGGTTCGAACTACAACACACGGCCGCGCCCTGCGGAAATTTTGGCCGAGAACCGGAGAGTGCGCGTGATTCGGCGACGGGAGTCGTTCGAAGACATGGTGCGCTCGGAAGAAGTTTAAGAGTGGCTTTCCTTACCCCGGAAACCCCGCTAGAAAACTCTGCACTGCGTTCAGCACTGTCCCCGGTTGCTGCATGTGCATTGCGTGCCCCAACGTCGGACAACGCACCACGGAAGAATGCTTCAGCAATCTTTGCGCGCGAATGACATCGTCGTCCGACATAAGGCCTCCCAGTTCAGGGCTGGCTTGCAACAGCAATGTGGGACACTCGATGCGCCCTAGCAGCGCATCTGGTTCCCACCCTTCCGTACTCAAACCGTTCAGGGTCATGGTATAGATCTCGGGATCGAGCTGCTGCAGGCTTCGCGCCCACCACAACAGAAAAGTGCGGTCGTTGCCGGGAATGTCCCCCAGGGCACTCGACTCGTCCAGCATCGGCACGCGAATCTGAACCTTCGCCAGACGGTGGGCAATATCCTCCACAGACCCTCCGAGCGCTGCGACTTCCCGCAGATCTTCAAACATACGAGGATAGATACTCTTCGAGAATGCAGCCTCAGACATGACGTTGTCGCTGAGGATGAGCGCCCGTACCAATTCAGGATAGTTGGCGGCGATCCACATCGCAGCCATTCCGCCGAGCGAATGGCCATGGAGCAGCGCTGGCTCGCTGACTTGTTCACGGAGAAGAACAACGATATCTCGCGCATAACCTAGGATGGAGTAGCCGTGTGTTACCTTCCCGGACAGTCCGTGCCCGCGAAAATCCGGAGCCAGAATCCAACTGTTTGGGAGGGAATCCGGAATCAAGCCCAACATCGCTTGCCAACGTTGTCCGATTCCGTGCAGAAAAATCAGCGGCGGACCGTTGCGTGGACCTTCGGCATAGTGGAGCGTAAGTTCGCCCGTGTCTAGGAATTGATCGCGCAGGCTGGGATGTGACTCACCATCGCCGGGCACAAACATCAGCGCAGACTGTCCTGTGCTGGCACTAGCGTTGCCCCCACTTCAATTTGCTGTGCAAGCCATCCCAGAATGTACTTTGGAACCGCAGTAGTTTGAATTTATGCGCCAGCTTACGGCAGCGGATTGTGTCGCCTTCGAGGATTCCTGTTCCCAGTTGCCCATCGAAGCTGACGAACGCTCCTTCCTTGGCGACCTTCGCCACCACGACCATCTCCACGTTGTCGCGCACCACCAAAGGCCTGTGCGTAAGGGAGTGTGGGGCCACTGGAGTGATAACAAAGGCACCGACGGATGGAGTGAGAATGGGACCACCTGCTGCCAGCGAATACGCCGTGGATCCGGTGGGAGTCGAAATGATGAGGCCATCGGCTTTATAGCTGGATACAAAGATGCCGTCGATCGAGACTTCAAAACTATTCAATCGGGAAAGTGTATTCTTGCCGACCACGATCTCATTGAGCGCGTCGTAGGAGGCCAACACTGTTCCTTCGCGTTCCACCTGGCAGTCCAGCATGGAGCGCTCCTCAATGCTGGCTCTGCCTTGGTCGGCGGCATCGAGAGCGATGTAAAGCTCCTTCACTGTGACCTCGGTAAGAAATCCGAGTGAGCCAAGATTTACACCAAGCACTGGGATGTCCGAGCGGGCCAGCATACGCGCCGCCGAGAGCAAAGTGCCATCGCCACCGAGCAGCACAACAAAGCGCACGGGATACGACGCGATCTGATCGCGAGCAATGGACTCCAACCCCTTGCAGTAGTTGGAGGTTTCGCGGTCAACGATAATCTGGTAGCCGCGGGCTTTCAGCCACTCGACCACCTCCGGAACGATGCGCGCTAGTTCAGGCTTTGTCGGTTTCGACATCAGCGCGACGAGTTTGGTGTACGTGGTGGGTGTCTGCATTGAGTTCTACGTGCTGCGTTATTGTACAGAAACGGAGACGCGCGGTGTGTGGGAACGGCCCGCCTAGGATCTAAAATTTGGCATACAGAAGAAATTCGCGATTCCCTTCAGCGCCAAGAATCGGAGATTCAATCACATCCGTCTCCCGGCAGCTAAGATTGCGTACAGATTGTCGAACTTTTTCGACGGCGGCGAGTTGTGCGGTTTCATCGCGGACGATGCCGCCCTTGCCAACGAGTTCACGGCCCACCTCAAATTGCGGTTTAACCAGGACGACGATGAATTTTCCGTGGCGAGCGGCGCCGTCTGGGGGGAAGGCCGATGCGACTACAACGGGCAATACGAGAGTGGCGGAGATAAATGACACATCCATGACGGCCAAATCCACAATTTCACCGAGGACCTCCCGCGTTAGAAGGCGCGCGTTGCACTTCTCGATCAGTCGAATGCGCGGATCTTGGCGGAGCTTCATAGCGATTTGCCCGTAACCGGTATCAATGGCCGTCACATGAGCTGCGCCATGCTGCAAAAGACAGTCCGTGAAGCCACCGGTGGACGCGCCCACATCGAGGCATCTCCTCTGGTGGACGTCCAGGCTCCAATGCGAGATAGCTTTTTCAAGTTTGAGTCCCCCGCGACTTACATAACGGAGATCTTCGCCGAGCAATCGCAGTGCAGCGTTTTCGGCGACAGATGCACCCGCCTTCTCGATCTTCTGTTCGTCGACCAGAACTTTACCCGCGAGAATGAGCGCTTGCGCCCGCTCACGCGATGGGGCTAACCCACGGCTTACAAGCAGTTTGTCGAGACGAACCTTCACCCACCCTCCGGTACAGGGGATATGCAGCCGCAGCCGTCGCACTCTCCACAGTGCAAACTGTGTAACATTGCTTTAACAAAAACTTTAGTACCGAACTTGCTACTTTTTCCACAAACTTTTCCACCAAGCTGTTGAAAAAGAGATTTTCTGGATGACCTCGTCGGCTGATCAAGCCCACTCAAGCCCACCGTCCACCGCCAGAACCTGCCCCGTGATGAAGTGCGGAGCTTGCGCGAAGAAAAGAACGGCCTGCGCAATGTCTTCGGCGGTGCCATTGCTTCGCATCGGAGTCTTCTTGGCCATCTTGCGCATAAAACTGGCAGCGGCCTTTTCGCCAAGATCGATCATGCCCGGAGCCACGCAGTTTACGGCGATCTGGGGGGCCAGCGCTTTTGCCATGACGCGCGTGAGCATATGCAAGCCCGCCTTCGAGGAGCAATAGTGCGCGTGATCCGCCCAGGGCCGGAGACCTCCCAGGGAGCCAAGATTGATGATCTTACCTTTACTCTTGCGCAGGGCGGGCAGCGCTTCGCGCGAGACCAGGAAAGGGCCGCGCACGTTGGAAGCAAAAATAGCATCCCATTGTGTCAGGGTGATCTCGTCGAACGGAGCCGTCTGATAGGTCGCAGCGCTGTTGATAAGAATATCGAGGCGGCCAAGTTTCCGCAGGACTTCGCGAATTATGCCGCGAACGCTCTTTTCGTCAGTTACGTCACACTGCAAGGCAATTGCATTCACGCCAGCAGCCTGGAGAGCCACTACGGTCTGCCCGGCCTCACGCCGCGATGTACGGTAGGTGATTGCCACATCGGCTCCAGCATTTGCCGTGGCGAGAGCCATGGCATGGCCGAGCCGACGAGCTCCTCCGGTAACCAAAACCGTTCTTCCCTGCAATGGCTTCATGACTGCGATTGTAAACTGTCATAACGGACTTCCGTTCTTGGCGAAGCCGCTCGCGATGCAACGGATCAGATTTCGCTCGCACGTGAACATTAATTCCAATACTCTTACTCTGCCTTTTCATACTCTTGTTAAGGGACTCATCGCTCATGATTCGTTTTGGTATCGTTGGTTTTGGTCTGCACGGAGTGCGTCGGTTGATGCCGGGTTTTGCGCTCGCGAAGCAATGCCGGGTAACGGCGCTGCAGCGCCGGGATATTGATAAGGCTCGTGCTTCGGCCGCGGAGTACGGAATTCCTCTGGCCTTTGACTCGGTCGCCGAACTGAGCGCTTCCCCTGAAGTGGATGCGGTGTTGGTCACATCGCCCGACGCATTGCATCTTCCCGACACGCTGACCGCGATTTCTCACGGCAAGCCTGTGCTGTGTGAGAAGCCGATGGCCATGAATGCCGGGGAGTGCCGCCAAATGGTGGAAACCGCCCGATCGGCGAAAATCCTTCTTGGTGTGGCCCACATCTTCCGCTTTGAGGAAAGCACGCGCTGGTTCCGCGAACAGATTGCCGCGGGCGCAATCGGACGGTCCGTGTATGCAAGATCCGAGTTTTGCTATTCCTCGCAGACGCATGGTCGCGTCTGGATTACCGATCCGACGCTCGCGGCTGGCGGTCCCATGGCCGATGTTGGAATCCATTGTCTGGATACGCTCCGTTTCGTGCTACAAGACGAAGTTCTCCGCGTCACGGCACGCGCGGTGTCCGATGAACGCTCGGGAGCCGTCGAAGCGTCTGGGACGATGACGCTTGAGTTTTCCCGGGGAACATTAGGCACGATCATCGTTTCCACCCGCGCCGGCTATCGCACGCCACTCGAAGTTATTGGGGAACGCGGGGTACTGCAAGCCGATGATGCATTTACCGTCGAGCATCCGATCGAACTGCGGCTGCGGCAGGACGAAAAAACTGCTACGAAGACCGTCACGAATTCCGAAGCGTATGCGCGGCAAGTCGATGCCTTTGCGGTTGCGGTGCGCGGCGAAAGTGCGTTCCCCGCTCCCGGCGTGGAAGGCTGGCGTAACCAGGAAATTCTTGATGCGGCCTACCGTAGCGTGAAGAGTGGGCGGACAGAGGACGTTGCGCAGATCGATGTTGCGAGCTAGTTAGTTTGTTTTCGGTGGAATGCCTTTGGCGTCGAGGATGGCCCAATGCCATTCCTGGTCGGAGTTGAGCGTTATGCCGAGAGGTTGCGAAAAGGTCCCCCTGGTGTTGGGGGCGGCAATTCCCTTGAAGTGGTAGACGAGCGTGGTGTCCGAACGTTTCGCCACAATCTGCACGGAGCTTACCGGCACGATGTGACCGCTGTCATAGGTCGCCGCAGCGTGGGATGGGTGACGCAAGATGGTAAGGCCCACTGTGATTTCCTGAATCTCCCAACCCGTACCGTTATAGACCGAAAGCTGGAAGGAATCCCCGATAATTGCGGCCGGACCTTCGAGCTTGGCCAACTCGCTGGTGGGTACATCTTTCGCAGAGTGATCGATTCCCGCGCCATCGGCGGCGCTCTCTTTTTCCTTGTTCTTGTCCTTCTCTTTGTCTTTTTGTGGTGGAGCTCCCAGAATGTCGGTGAGCCGGAGGCCATGTGCGGTGAACGACAGACTACAGGTGGCATCGGGTGAAGCAAACGAAGCCGGAGAATCAGGTCCGAGACCCAACGAAAGCTGAAGAGGGGAAGACGCCATGCGACGCGACTCTGCGTCTTCCATTACCTTGGAAAAGTTATCGTTATCGACATGAACTTCCGCCGGCTTCGTTGCCACTTTGGCCTTGCGAATATTGCGGGCCACATCTCCCAGAGGAAGGTCTCCGCCGGATTGTGGCCAAGCGGACCCCGCGCATGTGACGAGTATAACGGCCAGGGCGAACTGGATGTGATGTAGCTTCACGGATGTGTCTTCTATTTTGCGCCAGACCTCAAGCCTATGGCGGAAATGCGGCGCTGGGTAACTCACCAAAGTAACCAGCATCCGCAGTCTAACCGCATTCTTCGCAAGACGATGCGGGGGCGCGGCACATCCTAAAAAATAGGGGATTTTAACGCAAGTGGACGAAGTGTGGGAATTAAGAATTTAGGCTAGGAGGACACGGGAGATGTGAGCGGGGCGTACGTAGCGAAGCAGCGAGCAACGGGGCTCACGCACGCCCGGCTTTATCACATTTACAGCAGGCCAGAGGTTCGAAATTTTTGGACTGGGTCAGCAGCAAGTACAGGTTTTGGCTGCCGCTGAAAAATCCAGCGAGCGACGGCAAACCCTACTGCTACGTACACCAGATTGAGAGCCTTCATAAAGTACCCCCAAGTCACGACTACCGTCGGGGGTTAGGCAGTTCGTTAATAGAAAGGTAGCAAGGGGAGTACGGTGCGGCAACTAACCGAAGGTGTTAGGGAGTAGCACGAACGTGGCGTTACAGTCGTGGCATTACGGTAATGTTACGCGCTCTCGGTATGAACGGTGTCCGGGAACATAGGAAGCCACATTCCCGGACCTCGCAACACTACTCCTGTTCCCTTTTCTGGATTTCTCGCACGCGGTCGGCGGGAGCCACCACAACCGGTGGAATCCCGTGGTCCGCAGTCATTTTCTGAAAGGCCGCTACGTCTGTCCGCTGTAGATCCGACCAGTGCTCAAGTTGCTCGTCCAGCAATCTCTTGAGCTTCTCAAATTGACGATAGGCGGGTTCGGTGGGCGCGGAATCGGTCTCATTGCTTACGCTTACCGCCAGAGCCGCCAGGCGCAGGTCGAGGCGTGCCGGGTAGGCCAGAGAATCTTCATTGGCCATAATCTTCTTTTGGATGATTTCATCGCGGACCGCAAGTAACTTTTGATCGAGATCAGCCGCGGCCTGGCGGATCGATTCGTTCTCTGGCCCAGCTGGCAACCTTTGCGCCAAAGCATTTGCTTGCGCGCGCACATCTTCCATTTGCGTAGCCGCGTCCGCGATCCGGCTGAGTTGTTCCCGCAATTGCAGGCGCAGATCAAATTGCTTCTGCAGATCTTCGAGCGTCACCTTGACACGAGGATCTACTCGCAACTCCAGGGGGACAATTTCACTCTTGCCGTCGGAAGTCAGCCGAACCTGGTACTTACCTGGGAGCGCCATCGGGCCGCGCGCGCCTGCTTCGTACTCAAAGAAATAATAGCCGGGGACTTTACGAGCTCCTTCGTAAAGCATGTTCCAGACAAAGCGGTTGAGACCGGCTTTTGGCTCAATCTGTTTTTCCGGTTTCTTGCTGTCGGGATCGAGCGGCTCCTCCAAGTCATTGGTGCGAGCGCTGGAAAACTTGCGAATAACCTGCCCACTGCTGTCGAGAATTTCGATCCTGGTTTCGCCCTTCGGTTCAGCTTTCAGAAAATAGTCGATGACAGCTCCCGTAGGAGGATTTTTCGCCTCATAGACCGGTTTATCGTCGCCCCCTCCGCCCCCGCCATGGTAGCGAATGGCCAAGGCCGGGGTGAACAGATGCATCTCCGACTGCGCTATCGCGTCTGTAAATTCCCGCAGAGGCGCAATGTCATCCAAGATCCAAAACGCGCGGCCATGCGTGGCCAGGACCAGATCGTCGTCTTTGACCACGAGGTCATGGATGGGTACGGTCGGAAGATTGAGCTTCAGAGGCCGCCACTCGGCGCCATCGTTGAAGGAAACAAATACACCCATCTCCGTACCGGCAAAGAGCAGGCCGGGCTTCTTCGGATCCTCGCGAACGGCGCGAACAAAAGTGCCATCCGGAATACCGTGGACCAGTTTTGTCCAAGTCGCGCCAAAATCAGTCGTCTTGAAGATGTAGGGATGGTAGTCGTCGTTCTGGTGACGGTCGACGGCAACGTAAGCCGTTCCTGCGTCGCGCGGCGACGCTTCAATCAAACTGATGCGGCTCCACTCGGGAAGTTCTTTGGGTGTAACGTTGGTCCACTTCTTGCCGCCGTCGCGAGTGATATGAACCCATCCGTCGTCGGTGCCTGCCCATATTTCATCCTTGGCCACAGGGGACTCGGCGAGCGCAAAGATGGTGTCGTAATATTCCGTACCCGTGTCGTCTTTATTGATGGGGCCACCCGATATCTGCTGCTTGCTCTTGTCGTTGCGGGTCAGGTCACCGCTGATCGCTTCCCAGTGCATGCCGCCGTCCGTGGTTTTAAATAAGCGCTCGCCGGCATGATAGAGAGTGTTGGGATCATGCGGAGAGATCATAAGGGGTGCGGTCCACTGAAAGCGATGATCGAGAACCGCAGCTCCGCGGCCGTCGGAAAGTTCAGGAGAAGCCGTAACGCTCTTCACCTGTCCGGTATGTTTGTCAAAGCGGGAGAGCGTTCCCTGATAGTCGCCGGCGTAAACGATTTCGGGATCCGGCGGAAATGGGGCGATGTATCCAGCCTCTCCTCCTCCAACAGCGTACCAACTGGCGCGATCAATCGAACCTTCATCGCTGCGGCTGGCAATGGCAATCGTGGTGTTGTCCTGTTGCGCCCCATAAACGTAGTAAGGCGTGCGGGTGTCGGTGATCACGTGATAGAACTGCGCGGTGGCTTGATTATCTTCCCGGCTCCACGATTTGCCGCCGTCCAGCGACACGGTAGCGCCGCCATCGCTGGATTCGATCATGCGCTGCGTATTCAGTGGATCAATCCACAGGCCGTGATTATCGCCGTGCGGCACCTTGATCTTGTTCATGGTACGGCCGCCGTCGGTCGACTTGTAGAAATCCACGTTCATGAAGTAAACCGTGTTGGGATCCTGCGGGTCGGCGGTGACGTGCATGTAGTACCACGCACGCTGCTGGATGGCGCGATTCGGATTCACGCGATCCCAGCTTTCGCCACCATCGTCGGAGCGATAGAGCCCGCCTGCCTCCGCTTCAATCAGGGCATAGACACGCTCGGAATTCGCTGCTACCGCCACGCCGATGCGTCCATATGGGCCTTTCGGCAGACCGTGTTCTTCCAGGTGCTTCCAGGTTTCCCCGGCGTCGTTCGAGCGGTAGAGGCCGCTGCCGGGTCCGCCGCCTCTCCAACTCCCCGGGGTTCGGCGTTCGTTCCAGAGTTATGGGGAAGGGGAATTTGGGGTGGGCGGGATACAATCAAAAGCTAAGTACCCATGTAGTTCGGCT